>NZ_JBAKHE010000002.1:0-579578 GCF_049065885.1 Brucella sp. IR068
GCAATCCGAAAGATTCCCCATGCAGAATCCGACAGCCCGGATGTCCGTGGATCGAAATTCTCCGGGTTCGCCCCGGATCCGGCCGACTGACAATATCGGGCAGGGCCGGGAAGCCCGCTCCATACCGCCGCTGCTTGCTGCTGTGACAGAGTTTACGACCCCGGTTGACGTTGAGGCGCGCGCGAGGGAATCCGCGGCAGCCCACTACCGCCATAACCGAACAGCACTTGCCAAAACGGCCTCTCATCTCTGGCGTGAACCCGCCAGTGCCGTCGATACGATCGAGGCACTGATCCGGAAAGGCATTGCCGGTGATCGGATTGCGGCAGCCATTGCCAATGATCCTGCGGCCTATGGTGCCCTGCGCGGCTCTGGTCGGCTGAGGGACAGGCTTCTGGCCGTTGGCCGCGAGCGAAAGACAGCATTGGAAGCCGTGCCGGATGTGCAGGCGAGTGTCCGCTCGCTGGGATCGGGCTGGGCCTCAGCCCTGAAGGCTGCAACAACAGCAATCGCCGCAGAGCGTCAGCAGATGGCAACCGCAATTCCCGGGTTGTCAGAAGAAGCCGGCGAAGAACTCCGTCGCATCACAACTGCGATGCAAAAGAAGACCGCGCGGCTTGACGTCCTCGTCGGTTCGCTCGAGCCGCATATTCGTCAGGAGTTTACAAGCGTCAGCCGCGCCCTTGATCTTAGATTCGGGCGCAACGCAATCCTGCGCGGCGACAGTGAAACCATCAGTCGCGTGCCTCCGGCACAACATTCCGTCTTTGAGGGGCTTCAGGACAAGTTGAAGATTTTGCAGCAACTAGTTCGCTTCCAAGAAAGCCAATGCGTCATGACAGAACGCAGGCAACGCAACATCAACCCGGAGCAGATTTTCTCGCGTTAAGTCGAAAGCGAGCCCCGACATTCGAGATTTTCTGTTAAAACGGTTGGGAAGTCTTCTAAGTTTGTCGACAGTTGCAAGATCTCTGGACAAGGCATTATAAATTCCAGAAAGCGAGAGACCAGCTTTGTCAGTCGTTCTCCATTTGATATAAAACCTAAGTTGCTCTCATTTTATCCAGATGTTGAGAACACAGTTGCTCTATTTGGGCGATGAGCAGGTTTGTCTGCTTCAGGAGCCAGAGCAGCGCTTCCTCAGTGATGTCAAAATGCGGCGAATAGCGCGCCTTCACATAAGCTTCGTTGACGATATTGAACCAGGCTTTGTAACGCTGTTGGTCCTGGGGCCAGGCTTTGGCAAGTTCGTTCTGCTGCCCTTCGGACAGTCGACGTAGAAATTTCAGATTGTGCGAGGCAGGTGAGTAATTCGTGGTGACCAGCAGAAAAGTTGAATAGGCTTGCTCGATCGCTTGGTGTAGCAAAAACGCCCCTTCTTTGAACCTGCCTTTCCCAAGATAGAACTCTGCACCTTCCGTAAAACTCTGTGCATGCGGTAGTCGATCATCGAAGTACTCCTTTGCAACCCGATAGGCATCATCGGGATTGGGAGTTCCCGGTTGCGCGAGCGGCTCGGGCTCGAGTTCGTAAAGCACGATGCCTTCCCGTCGGATGTCCGTAAAGAAATATCGCCCTTCCTTAATTCGTGTGTTTACCTCCCGGAGCGAGTGCACGATAAAGTTCACAGGTGTTTGTACATCGCGAAGCCGCATCAACCGGTCCTCCGCTTTATGCCAATATGTTTCGAATTCGGCCAATTTTCGGTTGTTGACGATAATCAACAGATCGAAATCTGAACGGTAGCCTTTGCCAGTGTGCGGTTCGTCAACCTGTGTGCCGCGTGCATATGATCCGAACAGAATAATTTTCAGAATCCGACCGCGTTTTTTAAACTCAGCTGAACCTTCTTTGAGTGCGTCGTCGAACTCCTCAAAAAGAATCTCTAAAACACGCTGCAACTCGTGCTGCTTGACGTGGGGCAGGTGATCGATACGGTCTTTCATTAGCACGGGGTGCACCTGTCAGTTTGAAATTCGGACGAACGATTTGCGTGTCGGTACAAGATGCAAAATTCAATGAGGGGGATCAACTAAACGATTGCAAAGTTTTGACAAAGATCCCTTCATAAACTATCTGGTCAACGCTCGTCTGTTTCCAGCTACTGATATGAATAGGCGCTAATTTTGAACTCCGTTAACAATTACTTTTTTCCAGCACTAGTGAGATGAGAATCTTTGCCGGTGGGAAAAGAGTTGGCTTCTTGATGGATGGCTCTCGTAGGTGCCGTTTTTTGCTGCCTGCAAGCATTTTCGGATCACTCGGTGAACGGGATTGCTCCTTTCAATCTTCGTTACATTGAGCGTTTTAGCTTTGATTTGCATTGCCTTGGTCCCAGTGCACGTGATCAGTAATGCCAATCCGTTGTGTTCTTCTACTGGCTAAGTCCGCCTCAAATCGATTCTATTGTCGCGGCTCATCTTTTTTGGTTGGCAGTAGCCTTACGGATCGCATAAGCAACGGGAAGCAGGTTCTGGGAGTGCTTGCAATTGTTGCAAGCCGTTTATGAGCCGATCCTGCATCAAGGAGGCCATGATGGCGAAGTGGGTGTACACGTTCGGCGACGGCAAGGCAGAAGGCGCGGCAAGCGACCGTAATCTTCTCGGCGGCAAGGGAGCGAACCTGGCAGAAATGAGCAGCCTTGGTCTGCCAGTGCCTCCTGGCTTTACCATTACGACCGAAGTCTGCACCTATTATTACGATCACGACCGGTCCTATCCATCCGAATTGAACGACCAGGTTCAGGCGGCGCTTGCCCATATCGCGAAGGTGACGGGGCGCAATTTCGGCGATGCCGAAAAGCCGCTTCTGGTTTCAGTGCGCTCCGGCGCCCGGGCTTCCATGCCGGGCATGATGGATACAGTGCTCAACCTTGGTCTTAACGACGAGACCGTGCAGGCCATTGCCCGCGAGGCGCGCGATGAGCGCTTTGCCTATGACAGCTACCGCCGTTTCATCCAGATGTATTCCGATGTCGTGCTGGGTGTCGACCACGGCTTTTTTGAAGAAATTCTCGAAGACAAGAAGGCCGATCTCGGTGTCGATGTCGATACGGCCCTGACGGCAGAAGACTGGAAGGATGTCATCGGTTCCTACAAGGCGAAGGTCGAGGAGGAACTCGGACAGCCTTTCCCGCAGGACCCGCGAGAACAACTTTGGGGCGCCATCGGCGCCGTCTTCTCGAGCTGGATGAATGCGCGCGCCATCACCTACCGGCGCCTGCATAACATTCCGGCGGCTTGGGGCACGGCGGTCAATGTGCAGGCCATGGTGTTCGGCAATATGGGCGAAACCTCTGCCACCGGCGTTGCGTTCACACGCAATCCTTCGACGGGCGAAAAGAAGCTTTACGGCGAGTTCCTCGTCAATGCGCAGGGTGAAGATGTGGTGGCCGGTATCCGCACGCCACAGAATATCACCGAAGAAGCGCGAATTGCTGCCGGTTCCGACAAGCCATCGCTTGAAAAGGTGATGCCAGAAGCCTTTGCCGAATTCCTCAAGGTCGCCGATCGGCTGGAACAGCATTATCGCGACATGCAGGATCTCGAATTCACCATCGAGCGCGGCAAATTGTGGATGCTCCAGACCCGCTCGGGCAAGCGCACCGCAAAGGCTGCGTTGAAAATGGCCGTGGAAATGGCAGGCGAAGGCCTTATCACGCAGGAAGAAGCGGTTCTGCGTGTCGATCCGGCAGCGCTCGACCAGCTTCTGCACCCGACCATCGACCCGCGCGCCGAGCGTCAGGTGATCGGTCAGGGACTGCCGGCATCGCCGGGGGCCGCGACGGGTGAAATCGTCTTCTCGTCGGAAGACGCCGAACAGGCAAAATCGGAAGGCCGCAAGGTCATTCTCGTTCGCATCGAAACCAGCCCGGAAGACATTCACGGCATGCATGCGGCGGAAGGCATTCTGACGACGCGCGGCGGCATGACCAGCCACGCGGCGGTTGTTGCTCGCGGCATGGGCAAGCCATGTGTTTCGGGTGCCGGGTCGCTTCGCGTGGATTATCGCAACGGCGTCATGCTTGCGGCGGGCCAGAGCTTCAAGAAGGGCGATGTGGTTACCGTCGATGGCGGCACCGGGCAGGTTCTCAAAGGTGCGGTCGCCATGTTGCAGCCGGAGCTTTCCGGAGATTTCGGCAAGCTGATGGAATGGGCTGACCGCACCCGCCGGATGAAAATTCGCGCCAATGCCGAGACACCGGCAGATGCCCGCACGGCGCGTTCCTTCGGCGCGGAGGGTATCGGGCTGTGCCGCACCGAGCACATGTTCTTCGAGGGAAGCCGCATCGTCGCCATGCGTGAGATGATTTTGGCTGACAATGAAGAAGGGCGGCGCGTAGCGCTGGCCAAGCTTCTGCCGATGCAGCGTTCGGACTTTGTCGAGCTTTTCGAGATCATGAAGGGCCTGCCTGTCACGATCCGCCTGCTCGACCCGCCATTGCACGAGTTCCTGCCGCATACGGATGAGGAAGTGGCAGAAGTTGCGCGGTCGATGGGCGTGGATAGCGCAAAGCTTCGCGAACGCGCCGACAGTCTGCATGAGTTTAACCCGATGCTGGGTCATCGCGGCTGCCGTCTGGCTGTATCCTACCCTGAAATCGCGGAAATGCAGGCGCGGGCGATTTTTGAAGCAGCCGTTGAGGCTGGCAAGAAAACGGGCGAGCCTGTCGTGCCGGAAGTGATGGTGCCGCTGGTCGGATTGAAAGCCGAGCTTGATTTCGTCAAGGCGCGCATCGATGCTGTTGCCCAGGATGTCATGAGCGAGGCGGGCATCAAGATCGACTATATGGTCGGCACGATGATCGAACTGCCGCGTGCCGCCCTGCGCGCAGCCGAAATCGCCGAAACCGCCGAGTTCTTTTCGTTCGGCACCAACGATTTGACGCAGACCACATTCGGCATTTCGCGCGACGATGCTTCATCCTTCCTGACGTCCTATCAGCAACGTGGCGTGATCGAACAGGATCCGTTCGTGTCGCTCGATCTGGAAGGCGTCGGTGAACTGGTCGAAATTGCTGCCGAGCGCGGACGAAAAACCCGCAACAATATCAAGCTCGGTATCTGCGGCGAGCATGGCGGCGATCCGGCGTCGATTGCCTTCTGCGAAAAGACAGGTCTCGACTATGTGTCCTGTTCGCCGTTCCGGGTGCCGATTGCCCGTCTTGCGGCTGCGCAGTCGGCTGTGCGCAAGGTTTGACAATACGCCACAATTTGGCTTAGCTGCCGGAGTAATGCCCCGGTGGCCAAGCAATTTTCAGAAAACGTAATCATGTTTCGTTGTATCGCCGCGGCTGGAGCCGCCATCCTCATCGCGACCAGCATGGCCAGCGCCTATGATATCTCGCCGCAGGAGCGCGCGCAGAACAAGGCCCGCCACGACACGATCAGGGTTGTCGAACCGCAATTGCATATTGCGCGCGGCGGTGCCGCGTCACCACAGGTGGCGTTGACGCTTGATGCCTGCATGGGCAAGACCGACCACCGTATACTCGACATGCTGGTTCAGAACCGGATTCCGGCAACGATCTTCGTGACGGGCCGATGGATAAAACAGAACCCAGCCGCCGTGGCGGTTCTCAAAGCCAATGCCGATCTTTTCGATATCGAAAATCATGGTGCGATGCATATTCCGGCCATCACCAATGAGCCCAGGATGTACGGGATCAAGACGGCGGGCTCGCTTGAGGCGGTCCAACTGGAGATCGACGCCGGTGCGACGGCAATCACGGATGCAGGAATGTCGAAGCCCGTCTGGTATCGCGATGCGACGGCCCGTTATTCGACCGATGCCGTCAAGCTGGCGGCAAGCATGGGCTACAAGATCGGCGGTTATTCATTGAATGGCGATCAGGGTGCCTCCCTGATGGCGCCTGCGGTCGAGCGCCGCATCGCCGCCGCCCTGGACGGTGACGTCATCATTTCGCATATCAACCAGCCGTCGCGTTCGGCGGGCGAGGGCGTGGTCAAAGGCGTGCTGGCCCTGAAAGCGAAGGGGATGAAATTCGTGCGTCTCAAGGAGGTCGAGACGACCATGACGCTCAACCCGGTCGCACCGCACAACCTTCACGCGGACGTTCCAAAGCAGGCGGCACCGAAATAGGCTGCATGACTGGCTCAGGCGCCGTTGACTTTTTCCTTCGGGGAAAGACTTTTCATGACGGCTGCATAGTTGCGGCCGAGGCTTTCGAAAACGGCATTCTCGCCGGTCGGCGGCTCGACTGACAATGTTGTGCCGTCATTGCGCAACGTGACGAATATGACCTGGTCCTCCGGTCGCCCGGCGATGGCAATTGCCCCGATACGTTGCGCTTCGCTGGTGTCCAGCGCCGGCATGTTGAACAGAACTTCACCGCCCACACGTTCGGCGGCTTTGGCAAGCGCGGAGTCGAAACCTTCGATCAGGACGTCGATGGCCCCAAGCGCGAACTCCAGTTCGACGGCTTCAAGCGTCATCATATCGTCTGGGGTTGTCCCGTCCGATAACGGGCTGCCATTTTGAAGGGCGCGATCCATTCCGTCCTCTCCGACGATTGCAATATCTGCCCCCATGTGCGCAATCATGCCTTCTGTTAGCGGTTGCTGCAATGCCTTTTTATTTGATTTACCTAGCTTTTTTTCACTTATTCTTAAAGCTGGTGATCTTTGCAGGCTAAGAACGCATCCCGAAAAGTGCAAAACTGTTTTCGGATATGATGCGCGTTGAACAAACAATTGCAGTCCTGATGAGCCGTAATCTGATTGAACTGCGCCCGGGGAGGGTGCTGCCCCTAATGCGATTTGCCTTGTCTATCAAGCACGCTAAACGTGTATTAGCTGTTGATTTCATAGATCGCTAAACATTGGGCCCGGTAGGTTTTGATCGCGGTCAATGCTCTTTCATCCCGAATCTTCGACGTTCTCCTCATCACAAGGGAATTGGTGTCGGAGGGCACATGAAACTGATCTGGAAAGCGGCGGTCGGCGGCGCGGGTGCGCTAGCCGCAGCCTGGCTCTTTGCGCTTTCAACGCCCCATTGGCTGACGGCCCGACAGGAAAGCGCCGTCGATGTCACCGACAAGGCTTTGATCCAAAAGGGCGAGTATGTTGCTCATGCGGGCGATTGCGCTGCCTGCCATACGGCACCGGGGGGCAAGGCTTTTGCGGGCGGGCTCGGCATGCAGACGCCGCTTGGCACGATTTACTCCACCAACATCACGCCGGACAGCAAAACCGGTATCGGCAGCTATAGCTATTTCGATTTCGAGCGTGCGGTGCGGCAAGGGGTGCGGCGGGATAATGTCCATCTTTATCCCGCAATGCCGTTCGTCTCCTATACGGTGGTGAATGATGAGGACATGAAAGCGCTTTATGCTTTCTTCATGTCGAAGGTGCAGTCGGTCCAGCAGGATAACCAGCCCAGCACCTTGCCATGGCCGACCAACATGCGCTGGCCGCTCGCCTACTGGCAGCTTATCTTTGGAAACTCGCGTCCGTTCGAAATTGCGGCCGATACCGATCCCGTGATCGCCCGCGGCGCCTATCTGGTCGAAGGGCTTGGCCATTGCGGAGCGTGTCATACGCCACGGGGTCTCGCCTATGAAGAAAAAGCGGTGAAAAACGATCCGAAAGGCAAGTTCCTCTCCGGTTCGGTTCTGGAAGGCTGGTATGCGAAAAACCTGCGCGATCAGGATACCGGTCTCTCGACATGGGCCGAAGACGAGATTGTCACCTTCCTCAAGACCGGACGTACCGATCGCACCGCGGCATTCGGCTCGATGGCCGATGTCGTGCAGCACTCGACCCAGCATCTTGCGGAAGACGATTTGCGGGCGATTGCCCGCTACCTGAAATCGCTGGCGCCAAGCGAAGGTCGTGCACGCGAATGGCAGCCGAAGGAAGACGTGACGACGGCTGCTCTCAAGGCGGGAGACTTCACTGCGCCGGGTGCCCTGTCCTATGTCGAGCAATGTTCGGTCTGTCATCGCATGGACGGTAAGGGCGCGCCGCGCATCTATCCCGCACTTGCCGGCAACTCGATCGTCTTTGCCGACGATCCAAGCTCGCTCATTCAGGTCACGCTGACCGGAGGCAGGACGCCGGACACGCCAGCGGACAGGATGGCCTTCACCATGCCGGGCTTTGCCGATCTTCCCAACTGGCAGGTCGCCGAAATCCTGAACTTCATTCGCAATGGCTGGGGCAACCACGGGGCCGCCATAACAGAACAGGACATCGCGCGCATGCGGCGTGAAATCGCTCACAAGCCCGTCCACTATGTTCCGGAGAACAAGCAATGAAAACCAGTACGATTATCGTTCTTGGTGTGGGGTTTGCCGCGGCAGTAACGGGCAGTGCTTTCCTTTTCAATCATCTGCGGCCTTCGCTGGACGCTCCGGCTCCCAAGGCCTATGCGGTACTCGACAAGGACAAGAACCAGGTCGGAACCTATGTCATTCCCCCGGACCGGGACATTCTAAAGCAGCCGAACGCGCCCGAAATCATGCATGGCAAGCGGTTGCTCAACGAAACGGCGCGGCTTCTGCCCGACAATGTCGGCAATGGCCTGAACTGCAACTCCTGCCACATGGGGCAGGGCAAGATGGACAATGTTGCATCCTATATCAACACCAGCAATTTCTATCCCGCCGTCATGCCCCGCGCGGGCAAGGAAGTCGATCTGGTGATGCGCATCAACGGCTGCTTCCAGCGTTCGATGAACGGCAAGCCGCTGCCGCCGGATGGTGCCGATATGAGGGCGATGGTCGCCTATATGGACTGGCTGCGGCAAGACGTGAAGAAGGGCACGAAGGTGGCGATACGCAATGCCGGGCCCATCGATGAAAGCCTTGTTCCCGATCCGGTCAATGGTGCGAGAATCTACGCTGCACAATGCTCCACCTGCCATGGTGCTGACGGAGAAGGCATGAAGGACCAGTCTGGCGATTATATCTTTCCGCCGCTATGGGGCGACGAAAGCTTCAATATCGGGGCCGGACTGGCCCGCACTTACAAGGCGGCGCAATTCGTCAAATATGCGATGCCGCCTGCCCAGAATTACAATCTGCCCATCGGGCAGGGCGGTGTGCTGACCGATCAGGAAGCTATCAACGTGTCGGAATATTTCACCCACATGCCGCGTCCTGATTTCGCCGGAAAGGTGAAGGACTGGCCGAATACGAAAAAGCCGAAAGACGCGCGCTATTAGAGCATTTCCAGCAAAAGTGCGAAGCGTCTACGCGGGGAAATCAGTTCACTGGACTGATTTCTTAACCCGCTTCGATGCGCAGGATAATGCGGCGAAACAAATAGTTAGGGCGGTTCCGGCAACTCTAGTTTTGACCGGACTCGCTCTAAACGGCGTCACCGAGGAAAAATCCCCCGCCATGCAATGCAGCAGGCGGGGCATCTGAATTTCCGCGTTGAGGTTTTGCCGAGCGAAAATCTCTCTGCTATTCATATTGCCTGAAAACACAGAGACAGGGCGCTCCCATGATTCCATTCAACGGGAAGCGGTCTGGGCCTTTTCCGGTTGAGACAGTTTTCCTGGGACTGCTGTCTGGGAGACCATATGAGAAAACTTCGCTACCAGCGGCGTCAGTCGCGCTCTGCGGTATGGTCGCTTCGGCTTGGCATTTTTGCAGTTGTTTTGCTTGCGATGGCATTTCTTCTGCACCGCTTCTGGAAGCTCGAGACGCCCGATCTGGTGCTGCTTGCCGGATTGAGTACCGCGCTCGCGGCACTGGCTCTGCTCTGCGCCGCAAAAGGCTTTCGCAATCTCTGGGTCAATGGCGACAAGGGCGGTGCGCGATCTTTCGGGGGCGGCCTGTTCGCTTTTGCCGTGTTGCTGCCGGTCGGGCTGGTGGCAGCACTGTGGTACACGTCCCCACCGCTCTACGACCTCTCGACCGACTTTGAGACGCCACCGCAATTTCCGCCCGACATGCCGTCACGCCTGCAATGGATGAACCCGCTGACGGTGGCGGTGAGCGGCGATGCGCTGACCCAGTTGACGGCCTATCCCGATGTGGTCGGACGCCGCTATGAAGCCGCCCCGGATCGTATCGCGCAAGGTGTCAGAACGGTTTTCAAGACATTCGGATGGCAGGTGATCGCGCATGATGCTCCCTCGCCGGAGCAGAGTGCAACGCGGTTTGTCGCAACGGCGCACAGTTTCATTCTGGGCCTCAAGAGCGATATCGTGATCCGGCTGCTCGATGAAGGCGAAACCACCTATGTGGATGTGCGTTCGCTGTCGCGTTATGGCAAACGCGACATGGGGCAGAATGCGGCCTTCATCACCGATTTTCTGGGCGCGCTGGAAGGTGAAGTCAACAAGGCTCCAGCCGACGTGGAATGATCAGCCGCGAATATAGATACTGTCGAGCGATGGGTGGTCGTCGGTCTTCACCTCTCCGCGTCCGACCAGATCTTCCAGATGCGCCAGCACGGACAGTGCTGCGGCACCATGCAGTCGCGGATCGGTATCGCGATAGATGGCCTTCACCATGTCGCCGATCGTCCTGTCGCCTTGCAGGACGCGCTCGAAGATGGCCCGTTCGCGCATCTTGCGATGCGCACGCAGGCCGCGAACGAAAGCAGCAGGCTTGGTGACGGCCCCGCCATGGCCCGGCAGATAGACCTTGTCATCGCGTGCCAGCAGTTTTTCCAGCGAGACCATGTAATCGCTCATGGAGCCGTCCGGTGGTGCAACAATGGACGTCGCCCAGGCCATGACATGATCGGCGGAAAAGAGAACGCCGGTATTCTTCAGGCCGAACGCCATGTGATTTGCGGCATGTCCGGGGGTATGAATGCCTTCGAGAGCCCAGCCGTCGCCTTCGATCGTGCCTCCGTCTGCCAGTGCGATATCTGGAATGAAGTCCGTATCGGCGCTTGCTTCGAGCATGTTCACTTCGCCCGCATAATAGGGGCGGGCGGGGCGATGCGCTCCCTCGGCCACGGTGCGCGCGCCAAGGCTTTCCTTCAGCCGCTGCGCGAGAGGCGAGTGGTCGCGGTGGGTATGGCTGACGAAGATGTGGCTGACCGGGCGACCGGCAATGGCGGCGATCAGGGCGTTATAATGCGCGTCATTATCCGGGCCGGGGTCGATGACAGCCAGCGTATCGGTGCCAATGATATAGCTGTTGGTGCCGTGAAAGGTGAAAGCGCTCGGATTATTGACGGTGAGGCGCAAAATGCCTTTACCCAGTTCAACCGGTTCCCCATATTGGGGCGTGAAACTGCTGTCGAAAACAAGCGCCATGGAAGCGGCTTTCCATTCTTCTTTGGTTTGATTGATGAAACGGCATAGGCCTTATATAGTCGGGTTGCAAACGTGAACAGTCACGTGCGCCGAAATCGCGTCAGGGGTCGGTTCCGGGGAGTTTTCATTCCGGTATCTGCCGCCGCGTCAAAAGTGGAGTTGGATATGCCTCATAGAGTAAAGCCTCGCGTCGCCACCGCCTCTCTCGCTGCAGAATACCTGCCCACCAGTCAACTGGCCCGCGCTTTCTGGTTTGTCGGCCTTGCACTGATCGGAACGGCCGTTCTCACGATCTCCGCCAAGATCAAGGTCGATCTGGTCTACGTCAATGTGACGATGCAGACCTTCGCTCTTTTTGCGATTTCGGCTCTTTACGGATCGCGGCTCGCCATGGCGACGGTTGCGCTTTATCTGCTTGAAGGCGTCCTTGGCATGCCTGTCTTCACCGGCACGCCGGAAAAGGGCATCGGCCTTGCCTATATGGTCGGCCCGACGGGCGGCTACCTCCTGTCTTATCTTGCTGCGGCCTGGATCGTCGGACGCGCCGCCGACAAGGGGCTGGCGCGCAATCCCTTCGCCCTCGGCGGTGCTATGCTGCTCGCGGAAGCCGTCATCCTGCTGATGGGCGCTGGCTGGATGGCCTATCTCTTCGGTCTGGAAAAGGCCATTGCCTTCGGCTTCGGCGCATTTATCGTTGGCGACCTTGTGAAGCTGGCGCTCGCTGCGTGCGGCGTGCCTGCGATGATGTCGCTTCTGAAGCGCTGAAATTTACAGTTCTTCGCATGATGAAAGCCGGGCGATTCGCCCGGCTTTTTCTTGTTTCGGTTGAAACTGCTTCGCGATTGACAGAGACCTCTTCAACAAGCTTTGTCGTTATAGGAATCTGTTTTATGTGGAGGATGACTTGCGCGTCGAAACTCTGGTGGTCGAACCGCTGACGAAAGAGGCTTTTGCGCCATTTGGCGATGTGATCGAGACGGAGGGAGCGGAGCTTCGCCTGATCAACAATGGCACAACGGAGCGCTACCATGATCTCGCCCGTGTCGAAGCCGCTGGCAGCGAGGCCCGGGTGCTCGTCAATATTTTCAGGGGACAATCGTTCGAAGCGCCCATCGATATCGTCATGATGGAACGCCATCCGTTCGGTTCGCAGGCATTCATTCCGTTGAACGGCAGACCGTTCCTCGTAGTAGTCGCCGAAGATGCTAGCGGCAAGCCCGCCCGTCCGCGTGTGTTTCTGGCGCGTGGTGACCAGGGCGTCAATTATCTGCGCAATGCGTGGCACCACCCGCTGCTGGCGCTGGAGCAGAAATCCGATTTTCTGGTTGTCGACAGGGCAGGCAAGGAGGACAATCTGCAAGAGTTTTTCTTCTCCGATGCCATCTATTGCATCGAAACGATCAAACCTGCCTGAGCATATTGAGGTAGACTTATGGGTAAACTTTCCACGCATGTTCTCGACACCGCCCATGGCAGCCCCGCAGCCGCCATGCGCATCGAGCTTTATCGGATAGCCGCCAACGGCGCGTCCGAACTCATCAAGCGCACGGTGACCAATCTCGACGGCCGCACGGATGCGCCGCTGCTCTCGGGCGACGAAATGCGGACCGGCACTTATGAATTGCAGTTCCATGTGGCCGAATATTTCGAGGGGCGCGGTGCGGAGCTGGCCAATCCGCCGTTTCTCGATCTTATTCCGATCCGCTTCGCAATTGCGGATGTCGACGGCCATTACCATGTGCCGTTGCTTGTCAGCCCCTGGTCCTACTCCACCTATCGGGGAAGCTGATCGGACTTATCCCCTCCGCCCATGACAGAAATAGACTCCTCGCATCATTCATCGCGAGGAGTTTTTCATGGACCAAACCCCCAATCTGAAATTGCCCTATATCCTGCCCAGCCAGGCGCAGAAGCATGTCACCCACAACGAGGCATTGCGGTTGCTCGATGCCGTGGTGCATCTGAGCGTCAGGTCGCGTAGCCGGACCGACGCGCCGGAAACCCCTGCCGGCGGAGACCGTTATCTGGTCGCCGCGCCCGCTTTGGGAAACTGGGCCGGCAAAGAGGGGATGATTGCCTCCTTCATCGATGGCGGATGGCTGTTTGTTGCGCCCGCTGTCGGCTGGCAGGTCTATGTCGAGGACGAAGCGCAACTGCTCGTCTTCGACGGTGCGCTCTGGAAGGGCGTTTCATCGGTCCCTGACAACCTGTCGCTCTCCATGCTCGGTGTTCAAGCGACGGCCGATGCGGTCAACCGGCTCGCGGTTTCGTCCGATGCCAGCCTGTTCAACAATGCAGGTGCGGGGCATGAGGTAAAGGTGAACAAGCAGGCGATGACGGATACGGCGAGCCTTCTCTACCAGACGAACTGGACCGGTTTTGCAGAAATGGGGCTGAACGGCAGCAACGATTTCAGCGTAAAGGTCAGCAGCGACGGCGGGCAATGGCAGGAGGCAATCAAGATCGATCATGCCACAGGCAATGTCGCCATAGGCTCGGTCTGGCCGCAGACAAAACTTCATGTTGATGGTCCCATCCGTCCCGCTCCTATACTGCCGCGGCGCTGCCTCCTGCCGGAAACAATGGCGCCGGTGCGCTGGTCTTTGTAACGCCCCCCCCCGTCCGGCGCGGAAATGGCCTATTCGGATGGCACGAACTGGAGAAGCATTCGTAGCGGTACGATAATTGCCTAGGGCATTTTGCAGTCTGCCGGAATTATCTGGCGTCGTACAAATGCGGTAAATCAAAGCGATGGAGCGGAAGGGCGAACCTGTGCGAGCGCGTCCGCTCTGGCGGTCTCCCGAAAGCGGCAACCGGTTTGGCGCAGGGACATGCGGGAACCACGAGGCGGAACGCGGCCCCAATTTGGCCAAAAGATGTTTGTTAAGCGCCTGAAACGGCAATTGATATAGTCCTGCCCGAGGACTCATGATAACGGTGGCGAGAAATTTGAATGCTTCGCAGCTACGACGTGCGGCAAGCCGCGAAGGGATTGACTAAATTTTAGTCCCCAATCGTAGTATGAATAGCCTTATGGCGCTGGAATCGTTCCGGTATTTCTCTCCGTGGGAGAGCGGGATTACACGCGTATGAGTTTGAAATATCCATGGCAGAGACTGGCGCTTTTGCCCCGCGCCAGCAAACAGATTATCCTGATGCTGAGCGACTGCGCTCTGCTGTTGCTGAGTGCCTATATCGCGTTCGTCATCCGGCTCGGCTTCGTTTTCGTGCCGAACGAGGGACAAACGTTCCTGATTTTCATCGCGCCCGTTCTGGCAATTCCGGTCTTTATTCGCTTCGGCCTCTACCGCGCCATTATCCGCTATCTGGCGGAACGTGCGATCTGGCCGATTTTTCAGGCCACGGCCATTGCCTCGCTGTTCTGGGTTGCGCTGGTGTTCCTGATGGAACTCTACGGCAGCACGGGCCTGCCGCGCTCGGTTCCGCTGCTCTATTGGCTTTTGAGCACCGTTTTCATCTCGGCCAGCCGGTTCGGTGCGAAATGGCTTTTGCGAAGCGCTGAATCCGACAAACGTTATACGAGTTCCGCATTGATCATTGGCGTGGGCGAACCCGCGCGCCAGCTCGCAACCGCGCTTCGCAGCCATAGCGACACATTGGTTGTTGGCTTTGTCGATCCTGATGGCCAGCTCAACGGCATGGATATCGTGGGACTGCGTGTCTACGGTGTGGAAGACATTCCCGCCCTGATCGAAAACTACGGCATCAAACAGGTGGTCGTATCGGAACCGGGGCTGGAACAGAAGCAGCGTCAGGATTTTGCGCGGCTTCTTGGGCGCCTCCCAGTCAATACGCGCATTCTTCCGCCGATTGCCGATCTGACGGCAGGCAAATATCTGGTCAGCTCGCTGCGCAATGTTGAAATCGACGACCTGCTCGGACGCTCGCCGGTGCCGCCGGACGCGGCCCTGTTGCGTGAAGTGGTCGAGGGGAGGCGCATCATGGTGACGGGGGCCGGCGGATCGATCGGCAGCCAGCTTTGCCGCACCATTGCGCAATGGAACCCCGCCTCCATCGTCCTTTTCGAATCAAGCGAGTTCGCGCTTTACAACATCGACAGGCAACTGAGACAGATAGCCGGTTGCGAGATCGTGCCGATTCTCGGTACGGTGAGCAGCCGCGAATGCGTCGAGAAGGCCATTCGCGACCACAATGTCGATACGGTCTATCACTGCGCAGCCTACAAGCACGTGCCGCTTGTCGAAAAGAACCCGTTGGTCGGCATCTTCAACAATGTTTTCGGCACGCTGGAAGTGGCCCAGGCGGCTCTTGAGACCGACGTCGAACGCATGGTCCTCATCTCGTCCGACAAGGCAGTGCGGCCAACCAATGTGATGGGTGCAACCAAGCGCTGGGCCGAACTGGTCGTATATTATTGCGGTATGCTCGCCGAGCAGTCGGGAAAGAGGAAGGCGTTCTATTCGGTGCGTTTCGGCAATGTGCTCGGATCGAACGGTTCGGTCGTTCCGCTTTTCCGCGAGCAGATTGCCAGTGGCGGTCCGATTACACTGACCCATGACGACATGACTCGCTATTTCATGTCGATCAAGGAAGCCGCCGAGCTTATCGTGCAGTCCGGTGGCATCGCCGCATCCGGCGACACGGTTCTGCTGGAGATGGGCGAACCGGTCAGGATTCGCGATCTGGCAGAGAACATGATCCTGCTGGCAGGGTTGACCGTTCGTAATGAAGAGAACCCGCATGGCGATATTGCCATCGAGGTGACGGGAATTCGCGAAGGCGAGAAGATGTACGAGGAACTCTTCTACGATCCGTCACTGGCACAGCCGACGCGCCATCCAAAGATCATGCGCGCGCCGAAAGGCAACAAGGCAGCCGTGGATGTTCCAGCCAGCCTTGCCGCATTGCGCATTGCGATGGAAAGCGGCGATGTCGATGCGGTCCGCAAGGTTCTGTTCGACGTTATAACTTCCTGAAGCGACCTCGGAAATCCAGCAGCAGTACCAGCGTCGCGACGACTGCCACGAGCGGGAAGGCGACCTGCGTGATTGTGTTGTCGAGAGCGAGCAACGCAATGGCGCAGGCGATGAGAACCAGATTAAGCAGCGCCACATGACCGACGACCTTCAGCACGCTCCAGCCCGAGCGCTTCGCTGTCTGGTAAGCATGCTTGGAATGCGCCTTCAGGATATTCTCGCCATGGCTCAACCGCATCACGATGGTCGTGCCTGCGTCGAGAATATAATAAAGCGGCAGGATCAGCGCGACGACGATATGCGTTTCGCGCGCAAGCAGGATCAGCGCCGTGCCTGTAATCAACCCAAGCGGCAGGCTTCCTGAATCACCCAGAAAAATCGTGGCTGGCGGGCGGTTGAACAGCGCGAACCCCAGAATTCCGCCCGCCGCGATAATTGCGATGCCGCCGCTCTCCAGCCCGGCGAGACCAAGGGCGGCCAAAATGCCGATTCCAGCCAGCGGAATCCCTATGCCCGCGGCGGTCATCAGGTCGAGACCATCCATGAAGTTGGTCACATTGATCGCTACCATGAGCGCAATGACGATGAGCGCAGTCTCCAGCCAATGCGGCAAAAGCTCCGGCAACAGCCGGAAATCCGGTCCCAGACCGTAAACAACGAGCCCGGCAGCGATGAACTGCGACCCCAGCCGGACAATTTCCGAGAGCTCGTAGCGGTCATCCAGCCCTCCGACGATCCAGAGCAATAGCGAGGCTCCCGAAAGACAGAGCGACAGTTGAGCGCTGACTTCCAGATCCGGGGCGAAGATCAGCAACGTCGCAATGATTGCAGGAATGAGCGCCAGCCCGCCGATCTGTCGGGCCACTGTGGTATGGTTGGAACGCGAACTCATGCGGGCCGCAAGAAAGCGCTCGGGCAAGAGCCGGTTCAGCAGATAGAGACCGATGCCGCACAAGGCAGCGCTCACGAGAAATGAGATCAACAGAAACAGCATAGTGAACACCGAGAACACAGTTTTCATAGGAAGTAGCAGCTTTGAAGCGGGACGCAAATCGACGGTTTCGCTTTATGTGACGGCCAGTGGTCCTGGAGCACGTCTCCCGAAAGTGGAAACCGGTTTCGGGATAACGACATGCTTGAAAACTGGAGTTTGAAGCATGCAACTTGAATAGGATAAAGCGCGGTATGCTCTGGTGTTGAAAATTTTCTTCACGGGGGCTGTAGGCTTGCTCGGGATTTCGTGATTAGGCGATTGCGCTCCGGTTTCGAAGCGGCTATAAGGCCGCGCAACCGATTGCTTCGGTTTGATTTGTTGGGGCGTAGCCAAGCGGTAAGGCAGCGGTTTTTGGTACCGCCATTCCCTGGTTCGAATCCAGGCGCCCCAGCCAGACGTGAATAGATCAACTTGGATATTGTTGATTCTTCTTTATGTTCCATCACGTGCGAAGCCGCGCTTTTTCCCACGAATTTGCGCGCGATCATGAACTGGGACAGATAGTCGTGCTGGACTTGCTTTAAAAAAGTAGAGAGGCATTTTTCCGCTAGGCGGTTATTCTTTCGGCTGGGCTTGGCTCAGATAGTCGAGTGAAGAATGACGGCGCATGGGATTGTAGAACCCTCAATATATCGGGCAATAGCCATTTCTGCATCGCGCGTTGTTTGAAATAACGTCCTCCATATGAGCTCTGATTTCAAGGTCTTGAACAACTTTTCGACCATGGCATAGTCGTAGCAATTTCCCTTTCCAGGCATTCGTGATGTCGTTCACCTTCAACTGCGCCTCGTAGTCAAGGGAACAATATTGACTACGCGGTCTGAATGATGGATCAGGCCCATTGACGGTCGCCGCATTGTTCTAGCCTTTTCGAGAGCTCGAAGAGCCAGGCTACGATGCAAGCGATCATTGACGGACCATCCGACGACACGGCGTGCGAGGAGGTCAATGACGACCGCAAGATACAGCCATCCCTATCGCGTCCGAATATACGAGATGCCAGCATCCCGTTTTTGATTAGGACCTGTTGCGGCAAAATCCTGCCGATGATGTTGGGTGCAACCCGAAAAGCATGATGGCTGTCCGTGGTTTTCCTGAACCGGCGCTTCTGACGCGCGTGCATTCCATTCTCACGCATCAGCAGGGCAATCCGCCGACGGCCGACAGCAAAACCTAGATCCTGCAACTCCCTTGCCATACAGGAGCTGCCATAGGGTTCATTCGAGAGAGCCTAGGCTGCGCGCATATGCGCCAGCATGACCATATCATCGGGCTGGAGGCGGCTGGCCGGCCGTCCCTTCCAGGCAAAATAGCCGCTGGCCGACAGCGAAAGAGGGTGTAGCGCACCTGACGCAGGCGCAGCTTTCCATGCTCGGTGAGGGGATCGATTGGCGACGCCCGGCGTGGACGTCCGCTCCCGGCCGAACGGGATAAAAGCTATATTTGCGGGAGCATCCGAGGCTTAAAGCTGGCGCGTCAGAGGCAAATCGGCTAGATTTGCGGGTTTGGAAACAGCGCCGCTGGATAGTCAGGACGAGCTCACTGCTTTGCGCGCACTCGTCGCGGAACAGGCGGCTAAACTTGAGAGCAAGGAAGCCGAGGTCATCAAGCGAGATTCCATAATCGGGCTTCTTCGCGCGCAACTGGAGCTTCTCCGACATCGGCAGTGTGGCGCGTCATCGGAAAAGATCGACCGGAAGTCGAGCAATTCGAGCTGATGCTGGAGGAGACCGGCCTCCCGGGCCGACGCTGAACTGCGCTCCGGGAAAATTCCTCTGCCGGAGTTGGACGACGTATCCGAGAAGCCGAAGCGCAAGCCTCTACCCGATGATCTCGCCACCGACGAACTGGTCTATGCGGCTCCCTGCAATTGCCCCGCCTGCGGTGTCTCTCGTTCCTGAAGGCGGCCGACTAAGTGATCCAGGTGCTGGAGCACGTGACGGCGTCGGTCAAGATTGTCCGGCATGTCGAGAAGCGCATGATCTGCAGGGAATGCGATACGACAGTGGCTGGCGAGATGCCGATCTTTCCGATCGAGCGCGGCAAACCTGGGCCGGCACTGCTCGCCCATATCATGATCGCCAAATTCGACGGTCACATTCCCCTCCGCCGCCCGTCAGTGACGTACGCCCGGTTGGGGACAGACATCTCCCGATCCGTAATGGCCGACTGGGTCGGCCGGGTATCTGCATTGCTGACACCACCTGTCGTGTTAATCAGGGTCCCGCCTATCGGCGCTCCATTGCGATAACCCTTTGAAATGCTTCAATATGGTCTTCGGCCACGTCTAACCATGTCCTCCTCCGCATATCATCATACAGGGGACGTTGGAGTTCAATCAGTTCCTTCCGATGATCCAGCCCAAATTCAATCTTGGAAGCTATGTCGTCGATAGAATAGGGGTTGAACAGCATCGTGTCTGCCAAGTCGCCCTTGATGACATCTGTCACTTGGGGGATGCGGCTCATCAAACTTGGGGTTCCCACAGACATACCTTCAGCGAAAGTAAAGGGAAAGCCACCTTCATAAAGCGAAGGGTTGACTGAGAGACGGGCCTTTGCATAGAGAGCCGCAAGAACTTCATCGCTGGCATCGTATGCAGTGATGATATCGCGTGTCAGACGTTTCTTTTTAATGTATTCTAGAACTTCCGGCGCATGTTCCCAGCTACCAGTCATAATCAGCTTGATGTATTTGTGCCGCTTTCGAAGAACGATTTCGAATGCTTTTACCAAGTTCATAATATTCTTGTTTGGGCGGAACTGGCTTGCGTAGAAAATGAACTGGGTGTCCGAAAAATCAAATGTACTCAAATAGGGATCGTCAGACCACTTAGCGTTTCTGTGGCCGTGGATGAGATTAGTAGTAAATTTGTTTTTCGCCATCTCGTCATCAAGAGTGCCGATAACGGTGACAAACTTTGAAAGGTTGATCGGAGCGTGTGGAATGACATGGATGCTGTTCTGATCTACGTCAAATCGTTTGCTCAGCGCGCCATGCCCTACAGCTTCACTGTAAGACGTAAAATGCTTTCCAGCTTTAATGGCCTTGCTGGCCCGCTTGAACACAGCAACCGAACCGGCCAGCTCCAACGCAAATGCAGTTGGAAACTCGCTAATCAGCATATCCGGGAATGCCTGAACAGTAGGTGCATTGATGCTGCTGAACTCTGGCCAGAATACAGTTGGAGAGAACCATATATCGATATCCTTGCGAGAATTCGCAATGGAAATCATATGTTGGGTTTCATTCTTGAAAATTCGATCATAGACCGTGAACCTCAAGGGCGGACGATGCCTTAGAGGCATACGTGACCGTACCATCCCATAAAGTCGACTGAATTTTGAACGTGCTCGTTTCAGGGCAGGCACGCGAGCAAATAGGATGGGGATCAAAGTCAGAGACGCGATCGCAATGGCAGCAATGTAAAGTGGAGCGATCAACACGCCCGCGACGGTAAGCGCAAGGAGCGTCAGAAGAAATAGAAATGGATTGCGTACCGAAAGCGCAATTGCCAATGCTACTTCTACCGAGTGGATAGCTTGCGCGGCAGTACGCTTAACGAAGCGAAAAATCTTGGTCTTGAGACCGATACGTTCCTCTTTTTTCCTGCTCTTCTTCGATAACTTGTTTCGAAGTGTGACCAATGCTGGGACGTGTTGGGGGGCAAGTATCGTCAGATGTGGCGTGCGTACGTCCGAGAATAGTTCCTCAACGTCCTTTCGAAGCCAAGACGGACAAAGAAGCGCTACCTCAGTCCCATCATTCTTCAAAAGTCCTTTGGTCAATTCACGCAAAAGCCTTCCCAAGCCTTGGTTGGAAAGCTCAGAATTTGGATGGTAAGCTATAAAAATACCAATCTTCATAGTGGTTTAACCAATATAAGTGTGGAGTTTTTCGAAGAAGATCGGGGACATCTTCTGCCATCCGAAATCAAGAAGGGCCTGTTTGTCAGGAAGCTGCTTTTGATGATCTTGCCAGTTCAACTCCATGCTCTTTAACGCATCACCTAGTTCCCGATTGTTGAAGGGGTCAAAAAACTGGGCATTGATACCGTATCTATCTGAAAGGTACCGCATTGGAGGATAATCGCTGGAGAGGGTGGGCGTTAGAGCAAAGGCGGCTTCGATAGCGCATAGAGTGCCGTTATCCATGATAACGTTGTGCAACAGGAACTTTGCGCCCTTCATCTGGTGAACATACTCCTCGGATGAAACATTGCCTAGGA
Source organism: Brucella sp. IR068 (assembly GCF_049065885.1). NCBI lineage: Bacteria > Pseudomonadati > Pseudomonadota > Alphaproteobacteria > Hyphomicrobiales > Brucellaceae > Brucella > Brucella sp. IR068. The sequence goes on from NZ_JBAKHE010000002.1 coordinate 21,425, forward strand.
ATTTCAAATGCTCGTAGAGGCTTGGGTTCTTTTTGAGGTAATCCCGGCATTCCTTGATGTACTTTGGAAGGTCATCAAATTCACGCTCAGGATCAAACTTGTCCGAACCCACACCAGTTATGTGGCAGTTGAATGAGCCTTTTAACTGCCCGAAATAACGGTTGAGCGCTTCAAAGGTCATCTTATGATTTTTGTGAGGGGCGGCGTTTGTGGTCCAGATAAAGTAGTCCTGCTTTTCTACTGGATCATCATTCTTCCGGAACTGATCCAGCTCCGAGACATGAGGCACCAGAATGGCTTTCTTTGATGGAACGCCAACATAATTTATAACGTCATTGATCGTGTGGGGAGTGTTGGCCAGAACGGCGATGGCATTTCGTGCCGCAATGAGATAGCTCATCTCATAGTCTGGCGATACGCTTTCTGGGAAATAGCGCTGAAGATAGTCGTGTGTAAACAGGCAATAAGGCCGTAACGGTGCGATAGGATGGTAAAATCGGTCTGAGCCGACCAGCCAGAAATCGCAATCGAGAAAGTCGGTGGTATTATCCTTTGGTAGACAGAATAATCCGCCTGGGACCGGGATTTCGTAACCCGTGCAGGAAAACACCTCCTGAAGCTGGTAATCGGAAATTGTCTTCCACTTAAAAGACCTGACTTCGATACCGTGCGGCTTCAGGTCTACGAAATCACCGTCACTATAAATGTCATCATCGGGGTGAGCAAACACGACGCTATAATTCTTGCCCGCAAGCTCACTGCCTTTTTTAAGCATTTTTGCAAGAAGCTTGACCATGTTTAGCGTGCCACCCTTGTATGGCTCCGGCAGGAAGACAGCTATTTTTTTGGTCGCTCCGTCAGACGTGCGTACAGGCTGCTTAGTGGTCCGCTGAATCGTAGGCTCTATGATTTGGAAATTCTGGCGCCAGACGGGTTCACAGAAATCGCGGGACATTTCCTTGAGGAGAGCGCCCTGGGTCTCCTTAATTCGCGCGACCAAGTTATTGTCACCATTGAGAATACGTCTGATCTTGTCCTTGGCCTCGGATTCTGTCTTGCAGCGACCTGGTAGATTTTTCCCGCCGAGTTTGTCAAGCAGACCTCCAGCCATAAACACGAGCGGCATGCCCCAACGAACGGCTTCTATTGGATGATAGTGGAGGTGGCGCTCTTCGCGGCTGTGATAATACATGACGCGCGTTTCTCGCATCATGGAGTCGTATTCTTCTCTTGAAAGGAACCCTTTTACGTTCGGGTCTTCAACAGCAATAGGCTGCGCCCCGCCGATAATGTAGGGAAACTCGCCGAAATCCTTCAGAAAGTTCTTATATATCCTGTTGAAATAAGGGGAACTGCCGATACGTGGGCAGACGAACAGAACCTTGGAATCGGTGCCGGTCCATTCATTTCGAATGACCGCGTCATCAATACCTAGCGGCAGCGTTATGGCCCTGTCTCTGAATATTCCGCTTTCGACATTAGCCAAATGGTCATAAGCCTGACCGAACCAGAAATCTTTGCGACGTTCTTCCAGTTCGTGCATGAACGACGGTCCGAGAGTGGCTGCGGTAATATTTGTATAGCAATCACCTGCTGATAGCCCAAATGGACGCATAATAATTGTATTACGGAAATGCCTTACCAGCCCTGCCAACTGGTCCGGGAAAAAGCCGAAGAACGCTATATCGAAATATTTGCTCGCAACCTCGCCTATTTCTGGCGTCATTCCACTGTAAAAATCGTGGTTGTTTAGAGCTTCCAGATTTTCTTTCGGAATTGAAAGATTGCCATCACGGCTGTAGTCGATAGAAGCGCTTAAGTTACCTTCATCGTAGGGGAAAATTTTTGGGAGATAGACCTCGTATCCGAGAGATTCGAGCAGAGGAACTTCAAATTTGCGCAGTGTGCTATGGTTCATAAGCCACATAGCGCGCTTAGGATTGGACATGCCGTCTCCATCACGATTTAGGTAAAATTCTCGTTTTGGACGGTATGAGCGATGAAGGAATACAAATCAAGATTTTTAGTCCGGATAGAGCGGAGCTAACACGGGAAGACCCGATAAGACCCTCCCTTGATGTGACTGGAGGGTTTGTCAAACTTGGCAGGTATATATTGCGGCGGTCCAGTAGATAGAAACTGCAAGAATGTTAGTAAAATAGCACCAACAAGACAGATAATTTTTGGAAATCGTATAATGAAATCGCGGCATAGAAAAGCATATAATAATTATTTGAATATACGTGAATATATTTAGAATGGCGCGACAAAATAAAGGGGGAATGGGGTATTAATTTAATTTGCATTTCGAATTGGGCGGGAGCAACACTTCGCATGAATGACTGGACCGTTATGTTGTTGAAAAAAAACGGCACGCACAGAGTTCGAAGGAACGCAGGGATAAAATGCAACAATGGATGGCCGGTTGGCTGACGACGCCCTCCCAGGACTTGAAAATAGCTATGTAGAGTTCATTCCAACATCGCAATGGCTATGGAAGGGTGCAAAAGGTTAAGCTCGTTCACAAACACTCTTGCTGAATGCATGGAATGGGTCGACTTTGTCGCCCGGCGCGTCTATAGAGCAACACATTTGCAGGCTGGGGCAGCATCGGTGATGCAGGAAAGTTGATGAAGGCTCTAATGGAGAAAGTAATGACGAAGAAAGTCGCCCTCATAACAGGAATAACCGGCCAGGATGGCGCCTACTTGGCTGAGTTCCTGCTGGGTAAGGGGTATTCCGTCCATGGGGTTCGCCGTCGCACATCGCTATTTAACACCGACAGAATTGACCATCTCTATACGGATCCACACGATACGGGAAATGATCTAACGTTACATCACGGCGACTTGACAGACTCTTCCAGCCTGATGCGCATCATTCAGCTTGTGCAGCCTGACGAGATCTACAACCTCGCTGCACAAAGCCATGTGGCGGTTTCATTCGAAGAGCCAGAGTATACTGCGAATTCCGACGCGCTTGGTGCCCTCAGAATTCTGGAAGCCATTCGCATTCTGGGCTTAACCAAAAAGACCCGTTTCTACCAAGCTTCCACTTCCGAGTTGTACGGCTTAGTTCAGGAAGTGCCTCAGAAGGAAACGACGCCGTTCTATCCACGGTCACCTTATGCTGTTGCCAAAATGTACGCCTATTGGATTACGGTAAACTACCGCGAAGCTTACGGGATTTATGCGTGCAACGGAATATTGTTTAACCACGAGTCGCCAAACCGTGGCGAAACGTTCGTAACACGCAAAATAACGCGTGCTCTGGCGCGAATTAAGCTCGGCACTCAAAAAACTCTGTTTCTCGGCAATCTTGATGCTCTTCGCGATTGGGGGCATGCGCGAGATTATGTGGAAATGCAGTGGCTAATGCTGCAGCAGGAGCACCCCGAAGATTTCGTGATCGCCACGGGAGAGCAACATTCTGTTCGAGAATTCGTTGAACTCGCCGCTGCCGAACTGGGCATTTCCATCCGATGGGAGGGCGAAGGGGTTAATGAAAAGGGATATGATACGGCGAGTGGGGAGTGCATTGTTGCCGTTGATCCTAGGTATTTCCGTCCTGCTGAAGTGGAAACGCTACTGGGAGATGCATCGAAAGCAAAGGCGAAGCTTGGCTGGTCTCCAGCAACGAGTTTCAAAGAACTGGTGAAAGAAATGGCAGCTGAAGATCTCAAATCTGCCGAGCGGGAAAAATTCCTGAATGAAAACGGCTACCAGTCCTCTGTGCGTAGAGATTGATCATGTCAAGAATACCAGTTTATGAGCCTCATCTTGGAGGCAATGTTTCTCAATATGTCAACGAGTGCTTGACGACTGGCTGGATATCTTCTCGCGGCCAGTTCATTTCCAAGTTCGAATCTGCCTTCGCCGACTATGTCGGCGCAAGCTCAGCTACTTCGGTAGCTAACGGAACGGTGGCTATTCATTTGGCTTTGGAGGCGCTCGGAATAGGTCGGGGCGATGAGGTAATCGTCCCCAGTTTCACGTATATCGCGTCGGTCAATACGATTATGCAAACCGGGGCCAAGCCGGTGTTTGTGGATTCATTGAGCAGTACGCTTCAGGTTGATCCGGTCTCCATTCGTGCTGCAATAACACCCCGGACTAAAGCGGTGATGGCCGTGCATCTATATGGTCACCCGTGTGATATGGATGCCATTCTACAAATTTGTAACAAGCACGATCTTTTGCTTGTTGAAGACTGTGCCGAAGCTTTCGGTACGTTTTGGAAGGATCAGCACGTAGGCACGTTTGGTGACGCCTCAAGCTTCAGCTTCTTCGGCAACAAAACGATTACTACCGGTGAAGGTGGGATGGTACTAGCTCGTGATCCGTCGGTAATGGAGCGGGCGAGGCGCCTAAAAAGTCAAGGCGTATCTGTAACGCGCGAATATTGGCACGATATGTTGGCGTTCAATTATCGTATGACCAACATTGAAGCGGCGATCGGTCTGGCCCAGCTAGAAATGGCCGACATGCTTCTTGAGAAGAAGAAGAGTGTCGCGGAGTTTTATACACGTCGTCTGTCGGGATTGCCGCTGCGAACGCACGATTTCGCGGGCGAGGGTAAGCACTCATACTGGATGTGTTCCATAATCTTGAATGATGCGGCGGATAGAGACCCGTTGAGAAAACAACTTGCCGAACAGGAAGTAGAAACCAGGCCATTTTTCCCTATGGCACATCTGATGCCTCACTGTGCAACGGACCAGTCGTTTCCGGTCGGAGAAAATCTAAGTCTAAAAGGGATCAACCTGCCGAGCTATCCCGATCTTACCGAGCTGCAGCTGAATCACATTTGCGACACCATTTGTAAATATTTCGATCAAAAGAAAAGTTGAGTTGAAAGTGAGCTTTTGAATGGATTACGCCAGAGGTATATGGGCCGCCCGTTATTTTTGGTTCCATTTGGTTTTATCTGATCTCCGTGCTCGTTGGCGGAGATCATTTTTTGGAATATTATGGTCTATGCTTCAGCCGTTGGGGTTGACGATACTGATATCAATAGTATTCAGCCAGATATTCAATTCAACGATTGCTGAATATGCACCCTATATTCTTTCTGGCGTCATTATATGGGAATACATCGCCTTTAATGTAACCGGCGGCTCCATGGCCTTTGTGCAGGCTGACGCCTATATCAAACAGACGAAACACCCATTGGCGATCTATACGCTCAGAAACGTACTGTCCGGTCTCATTGTATTGGCAGTAGCTTCGGTGAGTTTGATTGGATGGGTTCTGGTCGTTATGCCCCAGAATTTTGGTTGGTGCTGGCTTGCTGCTTTGACTATTTTTCCAATCTTGGCCATGTTTGTATGGCCATGGGCAACAATCATGGCATATTTTTCTACTCGGTTTAGAGACTTGCCTCATGCTCTGGGATTAATGTTGCAAGCAATATGGTTTGTATCGCCTGTTTACTTTGAAGATTCCATTTTTAGACGGGGCAACCTTCACGCGTTGTTGGACTACAATCCCATTTATCATCTTCTGCAGATCGTGCGCGCGCCACTGTTACACGGTGATTGGCCAACGCTAACGAACTACATGTGGTGTTTCGGTACGGCATTGTTATTTTCGCTGATCGCAGTTGCTGTGGGGCGAAAAGCAGAAAAACGGGTGATATTCTATCTATGACAAATCGTATCGAATTATCGAACGTCAATCTCCACTATGCGTCAGTTGCTTTCAAAGAGCGATCTATCAAGACTATGCTGTCATCTATGTTGACGCCTGGGAGCGGGGTTAAAATTGCTGATATCCATGCCCTAAAGGATATCAATCTCACCATTCAACCCGGAGAGCGCGTTGGCCTGCTCGGGCATAATGGTGCTGGGAAAAGTACGTTTTTGAAGATGCTCGCAGGTCTGTACCCTATTTCGTCAGGCTCGCGAACAGTTGAAGGGACGGTACGTTCCCTGTTCGATATCAGTCTCGGATTCGAACCAGATGCGAGCGGTCGTGAAAATATTCTCTACCGTGGTCTGCTTCTTGGTTTGACGCCCAAATATATGAAGTCGATTCAGTCCGAGATTATTGAATTTGCCGATATCGGTGAATTTATAGATTATCCTATCAAAACCTATTCCGCCGGCATGCAGGTGCGTCTTGCATTTGCAATTTCGACCTCGGTTGGTGGAGACATTTTGTTGCTTGACGAGGTTATCGGGGCGGGTGATGCGAACTTTATGGGTAAAGCGCGACGACGTATCACTGATTTGATCGAGAGGGCAGAGATACTTGTCCTAGCTTCACATGATTTTTCAACGCTACGCTCAATTTGTACACGCGGGCTGGTTTTTCATCATGGTGAAGTGATATTCGATGGGGAGATGGATATGGCAATTGATCGTTACAAAGAGGCAAATAACCTCTGATAATTTTCCATCCATCTCGACTGTGGAGAATTTTTAGGTGCGCGCAAAGCGGATAGATAGTGGCAGTCCAATCATTCAACTGGAGCTGCTACTATCTATGGAATATTATTCCAAGGGGTCGTGTTCCGGATAGAGGTACAACTCCTGCCTACTTGGAGCGGCTTTCTGATGGTTCTGTGCGCTGCTCAACGATGGCATGTCGAATTGAGTTCTTTGTTGACCTGTTGCCGATGAACAATGCTGAGCGTCTCTTGCGGCGCCGGGCCGAAGAACAGGGAATCTGGAGATTGGCATTGTTTAGTCTCCTTCATTGTCTTAGGGAATTGGCGAGCTTCTGCTTCCCGCATTGCGTTGGCCGACATGCGTATGATCGCTGAAACAAAAACATCGCTGCGGCCACCGAAAACTCCTGCGCAATGACAACCTACCAGAGCTTGGTCGTGGATGAAATTTCACAAAAAGGCGTATGTGGGCGGCTATAAAGCGAATTGACGAATACTCTATCTCTCGCTGCATTCGTCTAGGACTCGCCGAAAAACCTCTGTCAGTTCGTAGGCGCTCCGGGACCAGTCGAATCTGGTCGCGTTTTTGTGCGTAGCGTCGGTTAGGCGCTTATGCAGGGCATCATCCGTTGCTAGCCTTCGAAGGCCGTCCGTAATGGAAGATACAGACGTTGGATCGATGAGGAGGGCGGCATCTCCTCCTACTTCTGGCATTGAAGACGTATTCGATGTTAACACGGGCACACCAAGCTGGTTAGCCTCGATTATCGGGAACCCGAAACCTTCGTACAGCGACGGCATCGCGAGAAACCGTGCATCTCGGTAAAGCTTGCCCAGTTCTTCGTCGGATACAAACCCAGTCAGGCGCACTGATGATGTGATATTAAGACGGGAGATTTCAGTTTTGAGGTCGTTCAATCCCCAACCCTGACCTCCCGCAATTACCAAAAGAAGTTTCGATCGGGTGTCGGCAGATAGAGCGGCAAATGACTCCAGCAGGCGTAGAAGATTCTTTCTTGGTTCCAGTGTTCCAACAAAAAGTGCGTACGGTCGATCCAGGTTAAATCGTTCCAGGTCTGCCGAACACAAATCCGGCGTGAAAGGGGTGCAGCCGGGATGGACAACATCGATTTTGTTTCGCGTCCAAGGGTATAATTCGAATAGCGATTGTTTCGTTGCGTGTGAAACGGCGACAACGCGTTCCGCGCGTCTGATGGAGGTCTTCATAAATGCTCGTTCCGCCATCCACCCCTGAAACCGCATAGTAGAGGAGGCATGGTGCCAGACCAGATCGTGTATCGTTAGTACTTGCGGGAGATCACTCGCGGACATGATCGGAAGCCGGTGGGCTGGCCCCCACAAAACATCGACCTTGTCCTTCTTTGCTTTTAGCGGAAGGTAGCTATTTCCCCAAATAATACGCGGCAAGGCTCCTTTGAAGCCGGATATATCAACGCTTTCGACTGGAGGGAGCGAATCCCGGTCATTAGGAGGCTCCGGAAGATAGAGAAATACCTCATGACCGCTCTGACTAAGATGCCGAGTGGTTTCAAGTACATAGCGTCCAATACCGGATAATTTAGGTACCAGATTTCGGGCATCGACTCCAATTCTCATGGTTTGCTCTCGCTGGAGCACATCCGAACAGCCGGAACGGCTCTTGGATAAGATGTGCGATAAACAAAATAGAACGGTCCCGCGCTCCGTTTTCAACGGAAAACGCTCCCATGTGATGCATGCACTATAGCGGTTTTTTAACAATGCGCCGCGCGGGTATTCCAACGTATGTTCCAGGTTCAGTGATGTCGGATGTCACCACCGCGCCAGCACCTATGATAACATCATCGCAAACGGTGACCGAGTCGATGAGAACTGCGCCAGCACCCACCATAACATCTGATCCCACCCTCGTTCGACCAGCAATTGTGGCGTTGACGGAGATATGAGTAAAATTCCCAATTTCGACTTCATGCTCTATGACAGAATGAGTATTGAGTATGACACCGCATCCGATCCGGGCATCAGGCCCAATATGCACGCCGTGGCACACGAGTGTGGCGTCGCTAATCACGGCTCCAACGCCGATGGTGGCTTGGGGAGATATCACTGTGGCCAGCTCCATTTGGGCTGCGGCCACCTGTTCGCGTCGACGATGATTATCTCCAGCCGCAGGGAATACTTTCCAGTCGAGATCGACGACCGCGGGCAAGGCGCTCAGGACCTTAAAAGAGTGAAACTGCTCGTTTGGCTGGGCATTGTTGTCTACGAAAACAAAATCGTTCCAGCCTGCCAACATGGCTACATCCGCAACGCTGCGCGCGTGACCCCCAAAACCAAGAATATAAAGGCCTTTTGAAGCAGAGCTTGTCATATCGTCTCCGAAAAATTTCCAGAATGTCATAATTTATACGTTACCCAATGTCGAATTTCTTTTCAGGCGCCTCTTGATGTGTGGACAGTACGTAAGTTGGGCAATTGGCTTCTTACCTTACATTTATTTGACGTGCCTGAAGCCTTTTCTGTGCAATCTTGAGCAGCTCGTCGCCCTCTCGGTCTATGTTCGACCGTCTGCCCGCTGGTCGGAGCGTGTTGCGTTTCCCACGGTCAATGGGGACTATGAAGCCCGTTTAAGACAGGTGAGGAAAGCTCGTTGTAACTGTGCTTGAGGTGTTTATTTATTTGTATTGTTTCATATTTCCGTGGCAATAGGGATCGAAGAAGATGCGAGGTAATCTGAAAAATGGCAGTTACATTTGGAACGTCGGGACTGCGGGGGCCGGCAACTGATTTTACAGACCAAGCTTGCGTCGCCTATGTCATTGCTTTTCTGCAGCACATGGTGCGTGGTTTCGAATTTCGTGAGGTCTATGTCGCCGCTGATCTGCGGGAATCCAGTCCTCGCATCGCAAGTTCATGTCTGTCTGCGATCAAATTGGGAGGGAAGAATGCGATATGGGCGGGAAATGTTCCGACACCGGCACTCGCAGCTTACGCGATGGCTCGCAATGCGCCTGCCATTATGATAACAGGGAGCCATATTCCGGAGGCTTACAATGGCATCAAATTCTACCGTCCTGACGGCGAGTTTCTGAAAGAAGACGAAGCTCCCGTTCGCATTCTCGCGGAAGAATTGTTGAAAAAGGATACTGAAAGACAGCCCGCCGACATAACTGCTCCTCTGGCCGATGTGGCCGAGGAATATGTGGGCCGCTCTATCAGTTCTTTCGGTTCGGACGCGCTGACCGGAATGAAAATCGGTATTGATCTTCATTCTGCGGTGGGCCGCAACCTTCTCGTACGTATATTTGAGGGTCTCGGAGCCGAGGTTTATCCATTCCGCAGAATGAATAAGTTTGTCGCCGTTGATACCGAGGCGCTGGAGTCAGTGGATTTAGAGCGATCACGCGCTTTCATTATTGAGCACGGATTAGATGCCGTGGTTTCGACAGATGGAGACGGTGACAGGCCGCTAGTCATTGATGATCAGGGACGGCAGGTCAATGGCGATATATTGGGCATTTTGACAGCCCGATATTTAGGAGCGAAAACAGTTGTAACGCCGCTCAGTACGACGAGTGCCCTTGAGGAAAGCGGCTGGTTCGAGAGCATCCACAGGACACGGATTGGGTCGCCCTATGTCGTAGCCGAAATGGCGCGCGCCGGGGCGCATCCAGTTGTTGGTTTTGAGGCCAATGGCGGCTTTCTGCTTGGCGATGATGTGACGTTGAAGTCAGGCTTGTTGGGTCGCCTTCCAACGCGCGATTCCGTTTTGCCAGCGGTGGCTGTTCTAGTGCAGGCTAAAGAACAGGGGGTGAGGTTGAGTCAGTTGGTTGGAACACTGCCTGCTCGATGCATGAAGGCCGATAGGGTCAAGGAAGTTCCCGCAGATCGCGCCTCTTCATTTCTGCGCGCTATAGAAACGTCACAATCATTTCGTTCTAGTTTCTCCCCCTTGATTGCTGAGCCGGAATCAATTTCGACAGTCGATGGCGTGCGAATGGCGTTTGCCAATGGCGACACTGTTCATTTCCGTCAATCCGGCAATGCGCCGGAAATGCGGATTTATATTGAAACAGGTTCAGTGGAGAAAACAGATCAGATGCTGAGTGAGTTCGTTGCAAAACTCTCCGAGACGATCTGAATTCTGCTCATCGAAAGGAAGTTAAAGTGCGTGAAATGTTGATCAGGCCAGTGGTGTTGGCAGGCGGAAAAGGTACGAGATTGTGGCCGATGTCACGCTCGCAACGCCCAAAACAGTTTCTGGCTCTGACTGGCGAACTCAGCCTCTTTCAGATGACTTTGAAACGATTGTCGGATCCGAAGCGTTATTCCAAGCCGATTATCATAACGAACGCTGACTATCGGTTTTTGGTGGCGGAACAGGCATTGGAATGTGGCGTCGAACTTTCGGATGTTATTTTGGAACCAGTCGCTCGCAACACAGCGCCGGCAATTGCCGCTGCGGCTTTAATCGCTTCCATAGAGGAGCCGACCCTTATCCATGTCGTGGCATCTGACCACAACATTGAAATGGATGATGCATATTTTCAGGCTGTCGACACGGCGAGTAATGCAGCTCGTATGGGGCGTCTTGCCACTTTTGGCATTACGCCGACGGAACCGGCAACCGGTTTTGGTTACATCGAAGCAGGTCAGTTGGAAGAAAGCGGAGCCTGTACAATTAAGCGCTTTGTTGAAAAGCCGAAGGAGGAAGTTGCGCGGGAAATGCTTGCTGCCGGCGGCTTCTACTGGAACTCAGGGATGTTTTTGTTCCGTTCGGACGTCTTCCTCGATGAATGCAAACGTCACGCGCCAGCGGTATATGAAGCTGCTCAGGCATCCGTTGCGACTGCACAGCGGGATCTCGATTTTGTGCGTCTGAACAGCGCCGAATTTGAGAAAGCGCCGGATATTTCCGTCGACTATGCGATTTTCGAGAAGACAAAGCTCGCTTCTGTTGTTCCGTCACCAATCCACTGGTCGGATCTCGGCTCGTGGGATGCTGTCTGGAAGGAAAGCAAACAGGATCTGGCTGGAAACGTTGCACGCGGACCTGTCAGCTTGCACAACACCAATAATTCTCTGGTCTTGTCTGAAGGCGTTCATGTAGCGGTCAATGGTGTCGATGATCTGACGATTGTGGCCTCGGAAGATGCGTTCTATGTCGGCAAGCTCTCAGAAGCGCAAGGTGTAGGCGCGATCGTAAAGGCGCTGATGAAACAACCAGCTACGGCGAAGCTTGCCGAGGAGCACCGGACCATCTATCGCCCTTGGGGCGGCTACACCCATTTGCTTTCGGGCGATCGGTTCCAGGTAAAACGTCTGTTCATCAAGCCCGGTAAACAACTCTCGCTCCAAAAGCATCACCATCGTTCTGAGCATTGGGTGGTTGTTCGGGGCGTGGCCGAAATCGTGATTGATGACGAGAGCCTTTTCCTGTCAGAAAACGAATCGACATATATTTCTCAAGGTGCGGTACACCGTGTCTCAAATCCGGGTAAAATTCTGCTTGAACTGATTGAGGTTCAAACTGGAGCTTATTTGGGCGAAGACGATATTGTGCGCTTCGAGGATGATTTCGGACGTGTTTGATCGTTTGATTATTTCAGCATGAAAGCCGTGCAATGAATGATGTGACACGTAAACTTCGGGCGGAAGTCGAACGCTTATCGTCGTGGCTCCATAACCACGCGTTGCCTCTTTGGTTGTCGGCCGGTGTGGATGCACCGAATAACGGCTTCTTTGAACGTATTGGCCAGGACGGCGTCGCAACGGATGCAGATAATCGTCGTTCTCGCGTGCATCCGAGACAGATTTATTGTTTCGCTAAGGCTGGTGCCATGGGCTGGCATGGCGAATGGAAGCAGACCGTTGAAGCCGGAATAGAATATTATGATCGCGTCTATCGGCGAGAAGACGGCTTTTATGGCAGTCTTGCCAGTCAAAATGGCGAGATGATCGATCACACTTTCGATCTCTACAACCAGGCTTTTTCCGTTTTTTCGGCCGCTCAGATCGCGGTTTCCATACCGGGTCGATTTGATGAAATGCGTCAACGAGCGCTTGGTCTGATGAATTCGCTCGTGGATGATTATCATCATCCTCTTGGTGGATTTGAGGAAGCCAATCCGCCAAAGCTTCCTTTGTGTTCAAATCCGCACATGCATTTGTTCGAAGCAATGCTCGCTTGGGAGGCGGTAGACCCACAAACAGAGTTCTGGTCGATATATGCTGATGAGATCGCAAATCTTGCATTAACGAAATTCATTGATGGTAAGACCGGTGCGTTGCGTGAATTCTTCGATCGTGACTGGCAGCCATATCCAGGTGAAAAGGGCAGGGTGGTCGAACCGGGACATCAGTTCGAATGGTCCTGGCTGATGGGCCAGTGGGCGGATCGGCGACAGAATTACGATGGCATGCGGGCGGCCAAGCGTCTATTCCAGATTGCAATAGATCGTGGTATATGCGAGCAGCGCAAAGTGGCCATCATGAGCTTGTATGACGATTTTTCGGTTCACGATGGTCTCGCGCGTCTGTGGCCACAAACTGAATGGATAAAATCGGCTCTGTTATTTGCTTCATTGAGCGAGGGCAAAGAGCGAAGTTTTTATCTGGAATCAGCATTGCGAGCCTTTGACGCCCTACGGCCATTTCTTGAAACGCCGATCAAAGGGTTATGGTACGACAAGTGGCCGGAAGGTGGTACGCTCATCAATGAGCCCGCGCCCGCGTCGACCTTTTACCATATTCTCTGCGCCTGTTATGAAGCAGAGAAAACAATATCCGCACTTTAGGCTGTCATGACATTTTAGTTGTCGTCGCTGATGACGAACGATCAGATGTGCCGATGATGATGTATATTGGAGAAACATGCGAGTTCTGCATTTTTTTAAGACCTATTGGCCAGATACATTCGGCGGTATCGAGCGAACCATTCATGCGATCGCAAAAGGCGCGGCTGAATACGGTATTGCATCGGACGTTTTGTCCTTGAGCGCAAAGCCGGAAGAAAATACCCGAAATTTTGATGGTCACATGGCATATAAGGCCAGGCTCGATTTTGAGTTTGCATCAACGGGATTGTCGCGTGATGTGTTTTCCCGGTTCAGGGAGTTGAGCAGTCAAGCTGATATAGTACATTATCATTTCCCCTGGCCCATGAGCGATATCGTACAGGTCGGCGTTCGTCCGGAAAAGCCAACCATTGTGACCTATCATTCGGACATCGTTAAGCAGAAACTACTCCTTCAGCTCTATCGCCCTTTGATGAACCGCTTTCTCGGTAGTGTGGATAGGATCATTGCCACCTCTCCGAATTATCTGGCGACGAGCGATGTTCTGCAGCGGTTTAGCGATAAAACGGCGGTCATTCCACTTGGCTTGGACGAGGCCGATTATCCTCCTGCCGATGCCGCAACCAAGGCGCGCTGGCACGAGCGGTTTCCTCGCCCCTTCTTTCTCTTCGTCGGTGTGTTGCGCTATTACAAAGGTTTAAGAACGCTGCTGGCTGCAGCACGAACTTCCGATATTGATATTGTCATTGTCGGTGATGGCCCTATGAAACCCCAGCTCACCGCATATGCGAACGAGCATGATCTGTCGCACGTTCATTTCGCCGGAGCGCTGCCGGATACGGACAAGACTGCGCTTTTGGAGTTGAGTTCCGGGCTGATTTTTCCCTCGCATCTACGTTCTGAAGCGTTTGGACTGTCGCTGGTGGAGGCGTCTATGTTCGGAAAGCCGATGATCTCGTGTGAAATCGGCACCGGTACAAGTTATGTCAATCTGAACGGACAAACGGGAATTGTGGTGCCGCCGCAGAACCCGGAAGCGCTGTCAGCTGCAATGCGAAGCATCGCACGCGACCCGGAGCACGCCAAAATTTTTGGAAGGAATGCGCGGGCGCGATATATCGAGCATTTCACAGCTGATAAAATGGCGCTAGAATATGTGAAAAATTATACCTCACTGGTGCAGTGACAAAAGGTTGTCACTGCTATTCGGACAAGCTTTACTGGCGCCGTTTTCAATACCTCGTACCTTCATGATGATGAAGTTAGTAATGGAGCGTAGATGAAAGGCATTATCCTGGCCGGTGGCAGTGGTACGCGTCTTTATCCCCTGACGATAGCCATTTCGAAGCAACTTCTTCCGATCTATGATAAGCCGATGATCTATTACCCGCTGAGCGTATTGATGCTGGCGGGAATCAGGGATGTTCTGGTTATCTCGACGCCGCACGATCTGCCTCTTTTCCGCAAGTTGCTCGGAGATGGCAGTGAGTTCGGCATGGACTTTTCCTTTGCAGAACAACCGCGGCCAAACGGTCTGGCGGAAGCTTTCATCATCGGTCGCCATTTTATCGATAACGACCATGTAGCAATGATCCTCGGCGACAATATCTATTTCGGCGACGGCCTGTCGCAGTTGTGTGAAAGCGCTGCTTGTCTAGATAAGGGCGGCTCGGTATTCGCCTATCGGGTCGAAGACCCCAAACGCTATGGCGTGGTTGAGTTCGATAAGACAACCGGCAAGGCGATCTCCATCGAGGAGAAGCCGATTAAGCCCAAATCCTCCTGGGCGGTGACCGGACTGTATTTCTACGACAATGATGTCGTCGATATTGCTGCTTCCCTCAAGCCTTCTGCGCGCGGCGAATTGGAAATCACGGCCGTCAACAATATATATCTTCAGCGCGGAGATTTGAAAGTCCACCAGTTGGGGCGGGGCTATGCCTGGCTCGATACCGGAACGCACGACAGTCTTCAGGATGCGTCGTCCTTTGTGCGTACGATCGAGAAGCGGCAAGGGATCAAGATTGCCTGTCCCGAGGAAATCGGGTTTGAAAAAGGCTGGATTGACGGAGATGCCGTTCTTGAACGGGCGGATAAACTGGGCCAGACCGAATATGCCGCCTATCTGCGGCGTCGCGTCGAGGAAATCGGTAACGAAAGATGATAGTTCGCCGGTTGGAACTCCATGGTCTGTTGGAAATCAGCCCGCGTAAATTCGGTGATGACCGTGGCTTTTTCTCCGAGACCTACAATGCGAAATCATTCGCCGAAGCCGGTATTGATCTGACTTTCGTTCAGGACAACCATTCCTATTCGGCGGCCAGGGGCGTTGTGCGCGGCCTTCATTATCAGTTGCCGCCATTTGCGCAGGACAAGCTGGTGCGCGTCACGCGCGGTGCAATTCTGGACGTTGCGGTCGATATCCGCAAAGGCTCGCCCACATTCGGCAAGTGGGTGGCGTTGGAAGTCTCGGCTGAAAAATGGAACCAGATTCTTGTGCCGAAGGGCTTCGCACATGGCTTCATGACGCTCGTTGAGCATACCGAAGTCATCTACAAGGTAACCAATTGTTATTCCCCCGAGCACGACCGCTCGATCCGCTTTGATGACCCGGCAATAAGCATAGACTGGCCGATATCCGCATCAGGCGTCCAGCTTTCGGACAAGGATCAGAAAGCGCCGATGCTTGCCGACGCAGACGTTTTTCTTGAGGAATGATATGAATATTCTCGTTACGGGTGGAGCAGGCTTCATTGGCTCTGCGGTGTGCCGGCATCTGGCTTCCGATCCCAGGATCAATGTCGTCAATCTCGACAAGCTGACCTATGCAGGCAATCTGGCGTCTCTCCGTCAGATTGAAAATCATCCGAATTACAGCTTCCTCCAGGCTGATATCTGCGATGACACGAGCGTTCTGGATGCTCTGCGCGCCAACGAAATCGATGTGGTCATGCATCTGGCGGCAGAAAGCCATGTCGACCGTTCAATCGATGGTCCGGGTGCTTTCATCGAGACGAACATTGTCGGAACGTTTCGCCTGCTGAATGCGGCACTTGCCTATTGGCGGGAACTGCCGGAACCGCGCAAGTCGAGCTTCCGTTTCCACCATATTTCGACGGACGAAGTGTTTGGCGATCTGCCTTTCGACAGCGGTATTTTCACCGAGGAAACGCCCTATAAGCCCTCGTCACCCTATTCGGCTTCAAAAGCGGCCTCCGACCATCTGGTGCGCGCCTGGCATGAAACCTATGGCCTGCCGGTTGTGCTATCGAATTGCTCGAACAATTACGGCCCGTTCCATTTCCCCGAGAAGCTGATCCCGCTCGTCATTCTCAATGCGCTCGATGAAAAGCCGCTGCCGGTTTACGGGGCGGGGGCGAATGTGCGCGACTGGCTCTATGTTGAAGACCATGCGCGGGCCCTCGCTCTGGTCGCGACGACGGGCAAGCTGGGCGAAAGCTACAATATCGGTGGACGCGCGGAACGCACCAATCTGAATGTGGTGGAAACCATCTGCGCCATTCTGGACAAGAAGCGGCCTCGCGCAAACGGCAAGAGCTATGCCGACCTGATCACCTTCGTGACGGATCGCCCGGGTCATGATCGCCGCTATGCGATCGACGCTTCGAAGATCGAGCGCGAGCTGGGCTGGAAGCCGCAGGAAACTTTCGAGACCGGGCTGGAAAAAACCATTCAATGGTATCTCGATAATGCATGGTGGTGGGAGCCGATCCGCAGCGGTACCTATGCCGGTGAGCGTCTGGGCAGCACGGCAGTAAAAGAGGCCAATGCATGAAAATCGCCGTCACCGGGAGGGAAGGGCAGGTTGTGCAGAGCCTTCTTGAGAAGGCGTCGCAGCGTGAGGACCTCGAGGTCATCGCGCTGGGCCCCCCGGAGCTGGATCTGGCAGAGCCGGACACCGTGCGCACTGCCATTGAAGCGATCAAGCCCGACGTCGTCGTCTCTGCCGCCGCTTATACGGCGGTGGATCTGGCCGAGGATGAGCAGGAACTTGCCTTTGCGGTGAATGCAGCAGGCGCCGGGGCAGTTGCGCAGGCAGCGAAGAACTGCGGCGTTCCTGTCATTCATCTGTCCACGGATTATGTTTTCGCGGGCGACGCTGACAAACCCTATGTTGAAACGGACGCCACCGGCCCTCGCAGTGTCTACGGAAGCTCCAAGCTTGAAGGTGAGCGTCTCGTAGCGCAAGCCAACCCGCAGCACATCATTTTGCGGACAGCGTGGGTCTATAGTCCTTTCGGCAAGAATTTCGTCAAGACGATGCTGAAGCTCGCGGAGACGCGCGACGCTCTCTCGGTTGTTGCTGACCAGTGGGGCAATCCGACCAGCGCGCTTGATATCGCTGATGCAATTATCCGGGTGGCGGATCATCTGGCGGCGGCACCGGAGTTTTCGGCTTATGGTGTTTATCATCTGGCCGGAACGGGTGATACGAACTGGAGCGGCTTTGCACGCGCCATATTCGGTGAAAGCGCCAGGCTTGGCGGGCCGACGTCGACCGTTACGGATATTGCGACCGCCGATTACCCCAACAAGGCCATGCGCCCTGC
The DNA here is from genome assembly GCF_049065885.1 of Brucella sp. IR068. Lineage (NCBI taxonomy): Bacteria > Pseudomonadati > Pseudomonadota > Alphaproteobacteria > Hyphomicrobiales > Brucellaceae > Brucella > Brucella sp. IR068. The sequence continues at coordinate 39,183 of NZ_JBAKHE010000002.1, forward strand.
CAACTCCCGCCTGTCGACCGCCAGATTCCAACAGGCGTTCAACTGGTCGGCACCGCATTGGCAGTCGTCGCTGCGGGACGTCGTGTCCCGGCTGGTATAGAGCATTTCCAGCAAAAGTGCGAAGCGGTTTTGCGTAGGAGAATGCGTGAAAACAAAGAGATGGAGCGGTTCCCCGATTCCGTTTCAACTGGAACCGCTCTAGCCTCAGCCAAATAAGCGCAAAACAGCAATTATTAACGCAGTCTGCGTTAAGGATTTGATATTGCCCGCCTATACGGATTATGACCCACAATAAGGTGCATGGGATTGCACCATTGTGGGGATGATGATTTTCGGATTCACGTTATAAGATGGCAAGACTTTTAAGCTTGGCGGGCGCTTGCGGGCGTCGCCTCTTCGATACTGGAAAATCTGGCGGGAAGCATGAGCGGTACATCGCTTAAATTTGGCACGAGCGGTCTGAGGGGACTGGCGGACGAACTGAATGGCCTGCCTGCCTATGCCTATTCCCTTGCTTTCGTCGGAATGCTGTCGGAGGCCGGAAAGCTGCACAGGGGCGACAGTGTATTCGTCGGTCGCGACCTTCGTCCGTCCAGTCCGGCCATCGCGGCGCTGTGCATGGCGGCAATCGAGGATGCGGGATTTCAGCCGGTTGATTGCGGCGTCTTGCCGACCCCGGCGCTGAGCAATTATGCAATCTCGCAGCAGGCGCCGAGCATTATGGTCACTGGCAGCCATATTCCAGATGACCGCAACGGGCTCAAATTCTATCGCGCCGACGGTGAAATCGACAAGAATGATGAAAGCGCCATCAGTGCCGCCTATGCGGCCTTGCCTGCAAATCTTGCCTTTCGTCATCTGCACGATGCACCCTATGGCAGCGATGCGATCGACCTCTATGTGAACCGCTATGTCGGATTTCTGGGGCATGAAAGCCTCCGCGGTTTGCGGGTCGGGGTCTACCAGCACTCGTCCGTAGCGCGTGATCTCATCGTCCGCATTCTTACCGAACTCGGGGCCGAAGCCGTACCGCTCGGACGGTCCGATGTGTTTGTGCCGGTCGACACCGAGGCCCTTCGTTCCGAAGATATTGAGCTTCTCGACCAATGGGCGAAGGAAAGCCGTTTTGATGCCATCGTGTCCACGGATGGGGATGCCGACCGCCCGTTGATCGCAGACGGGAAGGGCCGCTTTGTCCGGGGCGATCTGGTCGGGGCAATCACCGCACGCTGGCTTGGCGTCAAGACGATAGTGACGCCCGTGACATCCAATTCCGCGCTGGAAGAAAATTTCGAGCGCGTCATCAGAACACGCGTGGGGTCGCCCTATGTCATCGAAGGCATGACGCAGGCTGTCGCCGGCGGCGCCCCGGCCGTGGTTGGGTTTGAGGCCAATGGCGGCGTGCTGCTCGGCACGGATATAAACCGTGACGGTCATGTGCTGGCCGCGCTTTCGACCCGTGATGCGCTGCTGCCAATCCTGGGAAGTCTCGGTTCCATCAAGGAAACGGGCAAGCCGCTGTCTGACATTGCGGCAAGCTTCCATTTCCGCACTGCGCTGAGCGACAGGCTCCAGAACGTTCCGCAGGAAAAGAGCCTCGCCTTTCTGTCCCTCCTCAAGAACGAGGCGACGCGAAGCGCACTGTTTCAGATGGACGAGCCGATCGTCCGGACCGAGGTCATTGACGGTGTGAAACTCTTCTTCCATTCAGGCAATGCCATCCACTATCGTGCTTCCGGCAACGCGCCGGAATTGCGGTGCTATGTGGAAGCCTCAGGCGAGAGCCAGGCAAAAACGCTTCTGGAAACGGGACTTGCCATCGCCCGCAACGCAACGAAGGACAACTGAGCAATGAGCTTTATTCCTGTCATCATCAGCGGCGGTTCCGGTTCAAGGCTATGGCCGCTTTCGCGCGATGCGCACCCGAAGCCATTCATCGAGCTGCCGGACGGCAGCACCCTGATAGGCAAGACCTACAAGCGCGCGGCGCGGCTGGGCGGTGTGGACCATATCCTCACCGTCACCAATCGCGACTTCCTGTTTCTGACGCTTGACGCCTATGCCGATGCGAAGGCGCCCAAGGTCGATAACGCATTTCTGCTGGAGCCGCTCGGACGCGATACGGCGCCTGCCGTTGCCGTCGCCGCACTCCATGCCGCCGCCACTTACGGCCCGGACGCCACATTGCTCGTCATGCCCGCCGATCACCTGATCGAGGATGAGGCCGCGTTCGCCGAGGCCGTTTCCAAGGCGCGGCCGCTTGCTGAAACGGGCCGCATCGTCACCTTCGGCATCGTGCCCGATCATCCGGAAACCGGCTTCGGCTACATCGAGGCCGAAGGCATCGACGTGCTGCGCTTTGTCGAAAAACCTGACGCCGAGACGGCACAGGCCTATGTCGAAAGCGGCCGCTATTTCTGGAACTCCGGCATGTTCTGTTTCACCGCCGGAACCATGCTCGAAGCGCTGCAGCGCCACGCGCCGGAAATCTTCACTGCCGTTCAGGCTTCGCTCGAACATGCCCGGCGCGGGGTCAACGGCGAGACGAAGACGGTCGAAATCGCCAAGGACGATTTTGCGGCGGCGCCAGCGATTTCCATCGACTATGCGATCATGGAAAAGGCCGACAATATTGCCTGCATCCCGGTGTCCTGCGGCTGGTCCGATATTGGTTCCTGGGCGGCGATGGCCGACCTGATCACGCCCGACGATGAAGGCAACCGCCTGCGCGGCGAAACGGTCATCGAAGACACGACCAACAGTTTTGTCCTGTCTGAAACACGGTTGGTCAGCCTTGTCGGCGTTCACGATCTTCTTGTGGTCGACACGCCCGATGCGCTGTTGGTCGCCCATCGCGACAAGGCGCAGGAAGTGCGCAAGGTCTTCAACAAGCTGCGCGCCGATGGCCATGAAGCTGCCAAGCTTCACCGCACGGCCCATCGCCCATGGGGCACCTATACGGTGCTTGAGGAAGGCGACGGCTTCAAGATCAAGCGGATCGAAGTGAAACCGGGACGACGGCTGAGCCTTCAGGCGCATCATCACCGTTCCGAGCACTGGATCGTCGTTTCCGGCACCGCGAAGGTGACCAATGGCGATCGCGAAATTCTGCTTACGACGAACCAGTCGACCTATATCCCCTGTGGCTTCCGTCACCGGCTGGAAAATCCGGGCATTCTGCCGCTCGTGCTCATCGAGGTGCAAAGCGGCGAATATCTGGGCGAAGACGACATCGTGCGTTTCGACGACGTCTATGGGCGCACCTGATATCACGGTCGTTGAGCGGAACTCGTTGGACTTTGATTAAGCCCGGCTGGTGATTGAACTTTTTCGAGGCGCGAGGCGTCAGCCTCTTGGCGCCTTGTCAATCACTCGGAAACCGCCGGGCGCGGCATTTAATCGGGAACCATTCGCCGCCGCGAATGTTTGCCTCCTATGCCCAGTAATGAACAGGATACGGCTACCGATCTGATCGGCATGCGGGTCATCGATTTTCAGAAACACGCGCTTTTTTTCGACGTCGATGGCACCTTGCTCGATATCGCCGCCGATCCCGACGGCGTGGTCGTTTCGACCGGCTTGCAAAAATCCCTCTCGGTTATTTCCCGGCATTTGTCCGGTGCGATGGCGCTCGTCACGGGCAGGGCCATAAGCTTCATCGAGGAACGCTTTCCCGATTACCACGGGCCGATAGCCGCGCTGCATGGCGCTGAATTCCGACACGCATCCGGGCTTGTCGAACTGATCGAGCCGGGCGAACAATTCCAGACCGCCAAGGATTTTCTGCGGCAGGCAGCGCTTCGCGTCAGCGGCCTTCGTGCCGAGGACAAGGGAAGTGCGGTTGCGCTCCATTATCGCGCCGCGCCCGAGAAAGCCGAACTTGCCCATGACCTCGTGGACAAGGCGTGGAAGCTCGCCGGGCCGGACTGGACCGTGCAGGGGGGCAAGATGGTTTTCGAGCTGCGCCCCGCGCTCAGCGACAAGGGCGCCGCCTTGCGCCGTTTCATGCTGGAAAAGCCGTTTGCGGGCAGGGTGCCGATCGCATTCGGCGACGATCTGACTGATTTGCCGATGCTCGAGGCGGCGGAACAACTGGGCGGAACGGCCGTGGTGATCGGACGAGCGATCGACCGTCCGGGGGCTGTACGCTTTGCAAGCCCGGATGAGCTTCGCCTCTGGCTCTCCGGCATCCGGGACAATGGACAGCAACAGCAATGAAAGGATTTGGTGTATGGGTCGGCTGATCGTGGTCTCCAATCGTGTTCCCCTGCCTGATGAACAGGGCAAGGCACCAGCGGGCGGTCTGGCGGTCGCGCTGCAGGCGGCGCTCAACGAACGCGGCGGCATATGGCTCGGTTGGTCCGGCAAGACGCTTCCCGCGCGTCAGCCGCAGGAACTGACGATCCGGGACGAGGGGCCGATCCGCTATGCGCTGCTTGATCTCCACAAGAAGGATATCGACGAATATTATGCAGGCTTCGCCAACCGCATGCTCTGGCCCCTCTGCCACTATCGCCTTGATCTCGTCGATTACACGCGCAAGGACATGGCGGGATATTTCCGGGTCAATCGCCTGTTTGCAAAGCATCTCCTGCCGATGATCCAGCCGGATGACCTCATCTGGATTCACGATTACCATCTCATTCCGCTGGCTGCGGAACTGCGCAATCTGGGCGTCACCAACCGCATCGGTTTCTTCCTGCACATTCCCTGGCCGCCCGCTGATATAGTTTTCACGCTTCCCGTGCACGAAACAATCATGCGCGGCCTTGCTTCCTACGATGTCGTCGGCTTCCAGACCGAAAACGATGTCGACAACTTCATCAGCTGCCTGCGGCGTGAAAAAATCGGCAAGCCGCTCAGCGATGACGGGCTGTTTGAGGCCTTCGGCCACCGGTTCCGCGCCGAGCGCTTCGGCATCGGTATCGAGACGGCCGCATTTGCAGAGATAGCCAACAAGGCGGACGGCCATTCGACAGTGCGGCGCATGCGCGAAAGCATGCTGGATCGTAGTCTCATCATCGGTGTCGACAGGCTCGACTACTCGAAGGGCATCACCAATCGCATGGAGGCTTTCGAGCATTTTCTCAATGTCGATCCCGGCAATCGCGGCAAGGTTACCTTTCTGCAGGTCACGCCGAAATCCCGTTCCGAAGTGCCGGAATACAAGGACATGCAGCGCGCGGTGGCCGAACTGGCCGGGCGGGTGAACGGAGCGAACGCCACGGTGGACTGGACGCCGATACGCTACATCAACCGGTCCCTCAATCGCGACGTGCTGGCCGGTCTCTATCGGCTCGCCGCTGTCGGTCTGGTCACGCCGTTGCGTGACGGCATGAACCTCGTCGCCAAGGAATATGTTGCCGCCCAGAACCCCGAGAACCCCGGCGTGCTGGTCCTCTCCCGCTTTGCCGGCGCCGCGCAGGAACTGGACGGTGCGCTTCTGGTCAATCCCTATGACATGGAAGCGATGGCCTATGCCATGGCCCGTGCGCTGGCCATGCCTCTGGAGGAGCGCAAGGAACGGTTTGAAAGCATGATGGGCTTTCTCAACACCCACGACGTCAACCGCTGGTGCGACGACTTTCTGAAGCGCCTTGCATCGGGCTGATGTCGGCTCATGGCTTGATGATGCCCAGTTTGGCGACTTCTTCCGAAAGGTGAATCGTGTAGTCGAACTTGTCCAATACCGGCGTCAGCAGATCCGCCTCGCAATCGCGAGCGTCTCTCGGCGTCATGCCGAAACGGGCCTTGAATGCCTTGGTGAATTGCGTGCCAACATGAAAGCCGCAACGATAGGCAATTTCCTTCAGCGATACGTGCCGCCCGCGTTCATCGACAAGAATGCGATAGGCGCGGTCCAGCCTCTTGTCGCGGATGATCTTTGCAATTCCGCCTTCCATCTCGAATGTCCGGTAGAGGCTCGAGCGTGAAATGCGCAGGTTCTTGGTGATAAGGCATGGCCCCAGCACTGGATCGGAAAGGTTCTCGTCGATATAGGCGAGGATGCGCTTGCGTACTGGGAGGTTGGCTGGAAGGCTTTCAATGACGCCGCCTTCGGTGCCGTTGATGCTTGCGCCGAGAAGTATGAACATCGCATCCAGCGCAGATTGTGCTTCCACCCTGTCGAGCGTGCCGCTCAATGACTGGAGATTCTGGAGTTAGCTGAAGAGCACCCGTGTCATGGGGGCAGTTGCGGGCATGACGAGGCCATGCAGATTGTGCCAGCCGACGATCCTCTCCAGCTCCTCACGCGGAATCAGCACAGTGATGCGGGAACCGTTGGATGCGTGGCTTTCCACCGTCTGGCTCAAATCGATAACGACGATATCGCCCTGTTTCGCTTCGACATCGACACCATTGAAATCGCCGTGCAGATCGCCGCTGGTGATGAGTTGCAGGACATAGTGATTCAGCCCGCTCTTGGCGATGAGCTTTCGCGCACGCGTGTAGCGCTGTGAATTGAAGGAGGTTGCTCCAATCTGAATGGAGCCTATGGAACGCGCAACGATTGATCCTGAAAACTGGTAATCGTCGCTGTCGCCCGTGATTTCATACATGGGCTACAGGATGGCGCGCCAGAATTCATTGCGCAGCCGGTCTCATGTCTGTTGAAATTGTTGTCTCGTTGCTCATTGCAAATCGTCAAGCCAAAGATCATGAAGATTGATGTGGGGAATAATCATTCATTAGAAATAAATACTATATTGATCCATTGGCATATGCTCATTTGTTGCCATCCAATAAATAGGAGTTGTATTCTTATTTCCGGTAAATAGGATTGTCTATGTCACTTTCCATGATTACAGTTTCATTATTTTGTAATATATAATTTTTCAACCTAATATAATTGTAGTTATTTCTATAAGGTCAGTTATGGTGCCCTCCTGCAAGGTCAGGAATCGTTTCACCAATAGCTATTAACAGGTAATCTCGCCAAATATGTGCGGCTCTTTCCGCAGGCTATTTCTATAGAGCATTCATTGAATATGAGAAGGTTTGAAACTATTTATTGTGTTTGAAAGTTATCGCAATATGAGGCTGGTTTTTACTTTTTTGCTCGCCATGTTCGGCTGCACTCACGTTGCCTCCGCAACAGGGCTGCAGAGCGATTTCGGGCTGGAATGCCGGCTCGTGCCGATGCAGGGAACGGGCGCTCCAGATGCAGCTGCACGGCCCGGCTGGGCCATGCCCTTGGCAAACCCGGTGGGCCAGCCGTCACGGCGCGCCATCGTCTATCCGCGCGCGGTGCCATCGCCACAGCTCTACCGTTATGACTGCGCTCCCAAGTCCGCGGGACCGGTTTCGGTTCCACGGACCCGGTTCAGCGATCAATAAGGGCTGTCGACCTTGCCCATCTCCACATAGACGGTCTTGATCTGGCTGTAATGCGCCAGAGCGGCGATGCCGTTCTCGCGACCGATGCCGGACTGCTTGTAGCCGCCGAAGGGCACTTCCACCGGCGTCAGGTTATAGGCGTTGATCCAGCATGTCCCGGCCTTGATCTGGCCGATGACGCGATGGCCCCGTGCAATGTCTGCGGTAAACACGCCCGCCGCCAGACCGAATTCGCTATCATTGGCGCGGGCAATCACCTCATCCTCATGGACAAATTCCAGCACGCTCATCACCGGCCCGAAGATTTCCTCGCGGGCGATGGTCATGTCGTCTGTCACATCCGTGAAGATGGTCGGCTCGATGAAATAGCCCTTATCGAAACCTTGCAGCTTCGGTATGCCGCCGCCATACGCAAGGGTTGCGCCTTCCGCCTTGCCCTTTTCGATATAGGAGAGAACCTTCTCGCGCTGGGCTGCATTGACGAGCGGCCCCATCTGGGTCGCTTCGTCCAGCGGGTCGCCAATGCGGATTTTGCGTGTACGTTCGACCAGCCGTTCGATAAAGCGTTCGCGCACGTTCTTGTGGACGAAGACGCGGGTGCCGTTCGAGCAGACCTGACCCGTCGAATAGAAATTGCCGAGCATCGCGCCGCCAATGGCGCTTTCAAGGTCGGCATCGTCAAACACGATGATCGGGGACTTGCCGCCAAGTTCCATCGTGACGTGTTTCAGATGTTCGCCCGCTTGCGCCATGATGCGCTTGCCGGTCGGCACGGAGCCGGTCAGTGAAACCTTGGCCGTCAGGCGATGGTTGACGAGTGCGGCTCCTACATCGCCGAAGCCCTGCACGACATTGAACAGTCCGTCGGGCAACCCGGCTTCCTTGTAGGCTTCGGCCAGCGCCAGAGCCGAAAGCGGCGTATTTTCTGACGGCTTGAAGATGAAGGCATTGCCCATTGCGAGCGCAGGCGCGGATTTCCACGCGGCGATCTGGATGGGATAGTTCCACGCGCCGATGCCGACGCAGATGCCGAGCGCTTCGCGGCGCGTATAGGCAAACGAGCCGCCCAGTTCCACGAACTCGCCGTTGAAACCGGAAATGATACCGCCGAAAAACTCCAGCGCATCGGCGGCTGAAGCGGCATCCGCCACCAGCGTTTCCTGAAGCGCCTTGCCGGTATCAAGCGTTTCGAGCTTCGACAGTTTCTTGTTCTTCTCACGCAGGATTTCCGCCGTGCGGCGCAGTATGCGTCCGCGCTCGACGGGCTTCAGCGCGGCCCATTCGCCTTGCGCTTTCAGCGCAGCCGCATAAGCCGCCTCGATCACGCCGGGCGTGGCGGAATAAAGCTTGGCGATCTCTTCACCCGTCGCCGGATAGATGACTGGCAAAGGCTTTCCTGCCTTGTCTTCCACGAATGCGCCGCCGATGAAGTGCGAGGCTTTGGGTTGTACTTTCATTTCTGGTTCCTTGTTTAAGGGAATAGGGGGTAGGGCAGTAAGGCAGTATGTTGTTAAGCGCCGGGAACACGAGCTGACATATTCCCCTACTGCCTTACTGCCCACTCGCTGGACCGCGTCAGCGGTCCGCAACCTGCCACCTCGGATTGATCCATGGTTCCTGATTGGAGCGCGCCAGCGGCGTGCGGCCAAGAATATGATCGGATGCCTTTTCGCCGACCATGATCGACGGGCCGTTGAGATTACCATTGGTGATGCGCGGGAAGATGGACGAATCCGCAACGCGCAAGCCTTCGACACCGATCACCTTGCATTCAGCATCGACCACGGCCATCGGATCGTCAAGCGCACCCATTTTGCAGGTGCCGCACGGATGGAAGGCGCTTTCGACATGCTCGCGGATGAAATTGTCGATTTCATCGTCGCTCTGGATCTGCGCGCCCGGCTGGATTTCCGCGCCGCGATAAGGGTCGAACGCCGCCTGTCCGAAGATTTCCCGCGTCAGCCGCACGCAATGGCGGAAATCGGCCCAGTCGTCCTCATGCGACATGTAGTTGAACTTGATGACCGGCTTTTCGCGCGGATTGGCCGAACGAAGCGTTACGCTGCCGCGTGATTTTGATCGCATCGGCCCGACATGGGCCTGAAAACCGTGCGACTGCGCTGCCGCCTTGCCGTCATAGCGGATGGCGACCGGCAGGAAATGATATTGGATATCGGGATATTCCACGCCGGCCTTCGAGCGCACGAAAGCTGCGGATTCGAAATGATTGGTCGCGCCGTCGCCCGTCTTGAAGAACAGCCATTCCGCGCCGATCCTGGCTTTCGAAAACAGGTTCAGCTTGGAATAGAGCGTGATCGGCTGCGTGCATTCCTGCTGGATATAGACTTCCAGATGGTCCTGCAGGTTCTGGCCGACGCCGGGACGGTCGGCAACCACTTCGATGCCATGGTCTTTCAGATGCGCGGCAGGCCCGATGCCGGAAAGCATCAAAAGCTTTGGCGAATTGATAGACGAGGCGGCAATGATGACCTCGCGCCGCGCACGGATGGTCGAAAAGGTGCGGCCTGCCTCGATCTCGACGCCAACCGCACGCTTGCCCTCAAGCACGATCTTGCGCGCCAACCCCTTGACCAGCCTGACATTCGGGCGCTTGAGCGCGGGCTTCAGATAGGCATTGGCGGCGGACCAGCGACGACCATTATGGATCGTCTGCTCCATCGGGCCGAAACCTTCCTGCTTCTCGCCATTATAATCTTCCGTCACTTCGAAACCCGCCTGATGACCGGCCTCGACAAAGGCATGAAACAGCGGATTGTCGCGCTTGCCGCGCTGGATATAGAGCGGGCCGCTGGTGCCGCGCCAGCCTTCCTGACCGCCGCTCGAATTTTCCATGCGCTTGAAATAGGGTAGCACATCGGCATAGGCCCAGCCGCGCGCACCGCTTTCCGACCAGTGGTCGTAGTCGCGGGCGTGGCCGCGCACATAGACCATGCCGTTGATCGAGGACGAACCGCCCAGCACCTTGCCGCGCGGCGTCACGAGGCTGCGCCCGCCAATATGCGGCTCCGGCTCGGTGGAAAAGCCCCAGTCATAGGTCTCCATGTTCATGGGGAAGGACAGCGCCGCCGGCATCTGGATCAGCGGCCCGACATCCGGTACGCCATATTCGATGACGATCACCGAATAGCGGCCGTCTTCCGACAGGCGATAGGCCATGGCCGATCCGGCGGAGCCGGAGCCGATGATGACGAAATCCGCTTCCATACTCATTTTCCCCCCGAAGGCCCTTCCAGAAGTGGGCTTGAAAGCTGAACCGCGATGTAATCTTCCACGAGTGCCGTGGCTCTGGCTGCATCCGGCGCATCGGCGCCGAGCGCATGGCGGATATAGAGGCCGTCGATCATCGCTCCCGCGCCCTCGGCGATGCGGTGCGCCTGTTCGCGGCTCGTGAGCTGCTCCAGCGCGAAAACCAGATTCGAATGAAGGCGGCGCGCATAGATGCGCAAGAGTCGCCGCGTATCTTCCGACTGCTGCGCATGCACATAGAAGGTCAGCCAGGCTGCAATCGTTTCCTGCGTGAACTGCGAGGCGGAAAAATTGACTGCGATGATGGCGGCGATACGCGCCTGCGGCGTCTCCGCCTGTCCGATGGCCGCGTTGAGATCCTGCCCCAGTTCGCGCAGCAGATGCCGCATCGTGGCCAGAATGAGCTTGTCCTTGCCGCCGAAATAATGATGCGCAAGCGCGGGCGAAACCCCCGCCTCATGCGCGATCTGCGCGACGGTCACATCCAGCGAACCGCGCTGGCCGATTGTGCGGATGGCGGCATCGATCAGCTCGCGCCGCCGCAAGGGCTCCATCCCGATCTTGGGCATAATTCTGGTCCGTTCTCAGGCTAATTCCAGTGCAGTCTATCTTTGATTGACTCATCAATCAATAAAAACCCGTCATGCAAATCATGCGTTTACGCGTCGCAGAAGCGGGCGGGGATGGGAGGGAGGCTTGCCGGATGGGGTGCGCTTGCTTACATTGAAATGATGAGCAGAGCTTTCACCAAAGAACAGGATGATGCGCCGACCGACCTTGGCGAGCGCCCTGTAAGCCCGCATCGCAATCTCGTCACGCCGGCGGGGCTGAAGATGATCGAGGACGAAATCGCCCGGCTGCAACGCGAGCTGGCGGATGCCAATGTCGCGGGCGAGCGTTCGGCGGTTGCGCGCATTTCGCGTGATCTGCGCTACTGGACGGCGCGGCGCGAAAACGCCGAGCTTTCGGTTCCCGCTGCCGATAGCGATGTCGTGCGTTTCGGCATGACCGTGGAACTGGAAAATCTGGATGATGGCAAGGTCCGTCGCTGGACCATCGTGGGCGAGGACGAGGCCGACCCGTCAAACGGCAAGATCTCCCATGTCGCGCCTGTCGCCATCCTGCTGTTCGGCAAGCCGGTCGGTGATGTCGTGAAAATCAACAATGTCGAATGGGAAATCGTGTCGCTGACGACAGTTTAGTCTTCTTCTATCGCGACTGTATGGTCACGGAAAAAAGCGGTCGCGCCAGCTTCATCAATCTCGCCGGAAGCAATACCCATCGTGAAACTGTAAAGCAATCCGTCGTCCGCGGTCAGTGCATAGCCGTTGACGAGCAGAAACGTAACAGCGGTCACGATAGCGGTGCGCTTGTTGCCATCTACGAAAGCATGGTTGCGGCCTATTCCGAAAACATAGGCTGCTGCGATTTCCGCATGATCCGGTTGGCCATAAACCTGTTTGTTCTGCGCGCGAGCCAGGGCAGACTCAAGAGCATTCTCATCACGAAGCCCTTGAGCGCCGCCGTGGCGTTGCAGTTGTTCGATGTGGATTGCCTCAACGACGCGTCGCGAAAGAAAACGCCAGTTCATTCGGCGAGCTTCTGCAAGGCGACCTTGTACTTGTCCATTACTTTACGGGCAGCTTCCATCTGCTGCTCGAAAGTATCGTCAACAGGCTCCAGCGTCAGGCCGTTCGGTGTTTCGATCACCTGGAGCTTGTCTCCGGTCTGGAGGTTGAGCCGCTCCAGCACTTCCTTAGGCAGGATCACACCATCGGAATTGCCGATCTTGCGCAGGGTCACATTCATGGCTGTTCTCCTATTGTTATAACGCTTGATATAACATGGCGTGCGCTTCTTGTCACTACAAGCTACAGCCAGCCTTTGCGGCGGAAATAATAGAGCGGCAGCAGGGCAGAGGCGACCATCAGGATAAGCGCCATCGGGTAGCCCCAAGGCGAATGCAGTTCCGGCATGAAGGAAAAGTTCATGCCGTAGATGGAAGCAACCAGCGTCGGCGGCATGAAGCCAACCGCCGCCACCGAGAAAATCTTAATGATGGCGTTTTGCTCGACCGAGATCAGGCCGACGATCGTATCGAGCAGGAAGGTAACCTTGTTGGAAAGGAAATCCACATATGCGGTCAGCGATTGGGTGTCGCGCTCCAGCGACTTGATCCAGCTGCGTGTTTCCTTCTTGCCCGAAGCCGGATTGCTGGTGGCCGACAGATAGACCAGCATGCGGCTGATGCCTGCAAGGCTTTCCCGCATCCGCGAGAGAAAGGTTCCCTGTCCGCCGATCTGGGTCAGTATGTGCCGGAAGTCCTGCGTCGTCATCGGGCGCGCCTTGGGCTGGCGGCGGTAGATGGAATGCGAAGCCGCATCGATCTTGCCTGCCACGCCTTCCAGAATATCGGCCAGCCGGTTGGTCGTGGCTTCGGTGATGCCGAGCATGATCGAAAGGCCCGAGCATTTGGCTGAAATGAGGCCGTTGCCCGGTTTGGTCGAGCGCAGAATATAGGTGGTGAAGGATTTTGGATTGGCATAGCGCACTGTTATCAGCCGCGAGCCGTGCAGGATGAAGGTGACGGGCGCCAGCTCCCGATGATCGAGATCGACCGCGTGCAGGATCGGAACGGTCAGATATTGCGCGCCGGTTTCCATGTAGAAGCGGCTCGATTCCTCGATTTCCGTCATGTCTTCGCGCGTCGGGATCGAAATGCCCGTCCATGCCTCGACAATGCTGTCCTCGTTGACGCCGGGAGCGAACAGGTCGATCCAGATCACATTCTCGGGCAATGGGGTGCCCGGCTCGACCTCCACTTGTTCGAGGTGGTCAACGGAAAGGCTGTAGAGTGTGATCATACTGGCACCTGGAGTCTGGCCCGAATTTCGGGCAGCTGAATTATGGGCACTGTGCGCGAAAATTGTTAACGGAATGCGGCAGCGGTTTCCAGTCCACAATCGGCTTTCCGCATGACGGTTGACAGCTTCCTTCCGCAGGTCTAATTCATCAGGTCATCAGGTCATCAGGTCATCAGGTCATCAGGTCATCAGATGACTTTGGTGGAGCTATGAAGGCAATATCCCGCAAGACCCTGACGGATTCGGCCACGCAGGCATTGCGTGCGGAAATCATGTCGGGACGCTGGTCCGTCGGCGACCAGCTGCCCAATGAAGCGGCACTTTCCGCAACGCTCGACGTCAGCCGCGGCACTGTGCGCGAGGCTGTGCGGGCGCTGGTCGCGCAGGGCATGCTGGAAACCCGGCAGGGCTCAGGAACTTATGTCCGCTCGACGGCGGACACGGCTCGCAGCCTGGACCGCATTCGCCACACCAGCCTGCGCGACCGTTTTGAGACCCGGGCAGTTCTGGAAACCGAAGCGGCCCGTCTTGCCGCCTTGCGCATCACGCGGAAGGGGCTTGCGCATCTTGAAAAAATGCTGGCGCAGCGGGGCAGTCGCGACGAACTCGACTGCGAAACTTTCGTGGCGCGAGACTTTGCCTTCCATGAAGCCATCGTCGCGGCCTCGGGCAATAACGCCCTCATCGAGGTCTATGCCTTTTTCTCCGCCTCCATTCGCGAATCCATAGAAGCCACGCTCAATGGCGAACTGCCCGAGCCGAGCGATGAAGCGCACCGCCAGATCGTCGAGGCCATCGCTTCGGGCGATCCCGACAAGGCCGGAGCAACCGTTCGCCGTTTCATGGCGCCCCTGATTGAAGAACTTGAAAGGTTGCTCGCATCATGAGCCACACAAATACAGCCCTGTCGGACACGGCAGAAAACGAGGCAATGCAGCCGGATGCGCTGGTCGATGCGGAGGCGGACAGCGTCCCGCCGCCGCCCGTCCAGCAGCCGCCCAGCAAGGCGATGCGCATCTTGCTGGGCTTGAGCCTCGTGCTCATCGCCGCCAATCTGCGGCCGGTATTCTCCAGCGTTTCCGTGCTCTTGCCGGAAATCATTGAGGCGACGGGCATGTCGTCGGTCGCAGCCGGCATATTGACCACGCTGCCGGTCGTCTGTCTCGGTGTCTTCGCGCCGTTTGCGCCGCGGATGGCGCAGCGCTTCGGTGCGGAGCGTGTCCTGCTTGTCGTGCTGGCCGTGCTCACAATCGGCACCGCCATTCGCGGCTTCGGTTCCTTCTATTGGCTCTATATCGGCGCCGCGCTCGCTGGTGCCGCCATTGCCACAGGCAATGTTCTGCTGCCGGGCGTCGTCAAGCGCGACTTTCCGAAGACAGCCGCCATCATGACCGGCCTTTATACGATGGCATTGTGCGGCGGCGCTGCATCCGCAGCCGGTTTCACCATTCCCATCAAGGGGTTGCTCGGCGGCTCGTGGAACCTCGCTTTGGCATTCTGGGCCGTTCCGGCCGCACTTGTGCTGCTTTTGTGGCTGCCGCAGGCCATGCGCGCCAAGCACAATGTGGCCCATTCGGGCTTCCGCGTGATCGGGCTCTGGAAGGACAGGCTGGCCTGGCAGGTGACGCTGTTCATGGGGTTGCAATCCTCCACCGCCTATATCGTTTTCGGATGGCTGGCGCCGATCCTGCGCGAGCAGGGCCTGAGCCCCAAGGCGGCAGGGGGGCTCGTTTCCTTCTCGATCATGGTGCAGGTGGTGACCTGTCTCGCCGTGCCTTCCATCGCCACGCGTCAGAAGAACCAGAGCTGGCTCAATGTCGCTCTCTGCGCTTGCGCAGCCTTGCCGCTGATCGGATTTCTCTACCTGCCGCAATGGACATACTGGGTGCTGGCGGTCATTCAGGGCATCGGGCAGGGCGGTCTCATCGCAGCCGCGATGATGGTGATCGTGCTGCGCGCCCCGGATTCGCACACGGCGGCACATCTGTCCGGCATGGCGCAATGCGTCGGCTATACGCTGGCCGCGATCGGTCCGCTGATTGTCGGTATGATCCACAGCGCGACCGGCAGCTTTGCGGCTTGCGGGGCGTTCTTCGCCCTGCTGGGACTGGGCGCCGCCATCGCCGGATGGGGTGCGGGACGCGCAAGGCATGTGGGCGTGCAGGTAATCAAGGACTGAAGACAATAAAAAACCCCGGCGAAACCGGGGTTTTTCTTATTCTCACAGGAAAGGCATCAGGCCTTTTCATACAGCTCTTCGACGAATTCCCAATTGATGAGATTGTCGACGAAGGCTTCGAGGTATTTTGGACGCAGGTTGCGATAATCGACATAGTAGGAATGTTCCCACACGTCGACGCCGAGGATCGGCGTTGCGCCGTGAACGAGCGGGTTTTCGCCGTTCGGGGTCTTGGAGATTTCGAGCTTGCCGTTCTTGACCGACAGCCAGGCCCAGCCCGAACCGAACTGGCCGACACCGGCAGCGATGAAATCTTCACGGAACTTGTCGTAGCCGCCAAGATCGGACTCGATTGCCTTTTCAAGCTTGCCCGGCAGCTTCTTGCCGCCGCCGCCCTTCTTCATCCACTTCCAGAACTGGATGTGGTTGTAGTGCTGGCCAGCATTGTTGAAGAGGCCCTGGTTCTTGCCGTAGCTTTCCTTGACGATCTCTTCCAGGCTCTTGCCTTCGAGGCCGGAGCCTTCGAGCAGCTTGTTGCCGTTGGTGACATAGGCCTGATGGTGCTTGTCGTGGTGAAGTTCAAGCGTCTCGCGCGACATGAAAGGCGCAAGGGCGTCGTAGTCATACGGCAGGGCGGGCAGTTCGAAAGCCATTGGAAACTCTCCTCTTGTCATTCGGCTTACATGGGCAGCCAGCGGCGGGCCGAACAGATGCTGCCTCAAAACTTGTGTGCGGAATCTACATAGGCCGCATCGGTGCGGGCGGCAATGGCGTGATTGAGCAATTCAGCTTCAAGACAATGAATTATTATTGAAATCACAGTAGGATGGCGTAATTCTCGATTTAGGGCGCATCCCGAAAAGTGTGAAACCGTTTTCGGATAAGATGCGGGTCAAAAACAATTGATTAGAGCGCCGGTCTGATCCAATCAGATCGAAACGCGCTCTAACGCTTCGCGATGCGGGCGGACCCTCACAGGAGGAAATGGTGTCCCACAGTTCTTATGTCTTCGACGCTTATGGCACATTGTTCGATGTCCATTCGGCGGTGCGGCGGCATGCGGACAAGGCCGGGCCGGACGGACGGGCATTTTCAGAGCTGTGGCGCGCAAAGCAGCTCGAATATTCCTGGGTGCTGAGCTTGATGGGCGCCTATAGCGATTTCTGGAAACTTACCGAGGATTCGCTTGATTTCGCATTTGCGCGCTACCCTTCCGTCGATCCCGGGCTGCGCAATGATCTGCTCGACGCCTATTGGAAGCTTGATTGCTATCCGGAAGTGCCCGCGGCCCTCAAAGGCCTAAAGGAGAAGGGCGCAAGGCTCGCCATTCTCTCCAACGGATCGCCCGCAATGCTGGAATCCGCTGTCCGTTCGGCCGCGCTCGATGTTCTGCTCGACGACGTGATTTCGGTCGATGAAGTCAGGAAATACAAGACCGCGCCGGCAGTCTATGAACTCATCACCCTCCACTGGCGGCTTTATCCGTCGGCGATCTCGTTCCAGTCTTCGAACCGCTGGGACGTGGCGGGCGCGGTGCGGTTCGGCATGCGCGGGGTGTGGATCAACCGTTCCAACCAGCCCGACGAATATAAGGAGTTCGCTCCGGCGCTCATTTTGCCAAGCCTCCAACTGCTCGATTGAGTTTTCACTAAAATTTGAACTTGCCGGATTTGCGGAAAGCTGGCCGCTGCACCCAAAATTGTGTCGCGGCTGCAACACGAGCCATGCTGGTGGGCCTTCGCCACGATTAGGCCGCATTAAGAACGGGTGTACGCCACAATTTTCGGGCGTTTTCCGTGCAACCAAACACCGGAAACAGCCGTTTCAGGCCGTTTTCACCGCTCACTGCGTATCTGCCACAATTTGGTCGGGTCGCAATTCGTTAACCCTGAATGTGTATCTGTAACTCCTCCCGTCACTAAACTGGTTTTCATATGCAAACGACCCTTACCCGCCGTTCCTTTCTGACGGCAATGACAGCAACAGCGGCCGCCGGCCTGGCCGGTTGCGCTCAGTTGGGGCAGAATGTTCCAATTATCGATGTGGATCAGTCGGGCAACCCGATCAACCGCACCCCGCAGGCCAATGTCGATTCATCCTATGGCGGCTGGGCACAGATGTACGCCGCCGTTGAAGATGGCGGCTTCATGCTTCCGGCAATCCCGATCCAGAAGATGGACAAGCGCTTCCTGCGCCAGGTGGTGCAGGATCCGACCGGCGAACTGCCGGGTACGATCGTCATCGATACGGCCAACCGCTTCTGCTATCTGGTCCTCGAAAACGGTCAGGCAATGCGCTACGGCGTCGGGATTGGCCGCGAAGGCTTTGCATGGTCGGGCCGCGCCGTGATCCAGTACAAGCGCCAGTGGCCGCGCTGGACTCCGCCGGATGAAATGGTCGCCCGCCAGCCGGAACTGGTGCAGTACAGCGCCAAGAATGGCGGCATGGCTCCGGGTCTCAAGAACCCGCTTGGCGCCCGCGCGCTCTATATTTTCCAGGACGGCAAGGACACGCTGTACCGCCTGCACGGCAACCCGGAATGGTGGTCAATCGGCAAGGCAGTCTCTTCGGGCTGCGTCCGCTTCCTGAACCAGGACATCATCGATCTCTATGATCGTGTTCCGGCAAAGGCACCCATTCTGGTGATGTAAGGTTAGGGGAATAGGGCAGTAAGGCAGTACGGCAATATGTTTGCTTGACTGAAACCTTCTGCCCTATTTCACTTACTGCCTTACTGCCTTACTGCCTTACTGCCTTACTGCCTTACTGCCTTACTGCCTTAAATTACCTCTTGAAGCTGCCGAGGATCCCGCGCACGAGCGCACGCCCGAGCGAATTGCCGACCGAGCGGACGACGGATTTCATGGCTGCTTCCGCCACCGTCTGGCGGCTGGAGCGGCGACCGGTGCCGAGCACCGTACCGGCGAGCTCACCAAAGATGCCGCCGCCGCCTTCTTCCTCTTCCTTGGTCTTTTGCTGGGCCGCCGCTGCATTCTGCGCCTTGCGGGCCAGCATTTCGAAAGCGGAATCGCGGTCCACGGCCTGATCGTACTGTCCGGCGACCGGGCTTGCCGCGATGATCTTCGCGCGTTCTTCCGGCGTCAGCGGCCCGATGCGTGAAGAGGGCGGGCGGATGAGCGTGCGCTGCACGATGGAAGGCACGCCTTTTTCCTGCAAGGTGGAAACCAGCGCTTCACCCGTGGCAAGATTGGTGATCGCCTGAAACGTGTTGAAATCCGGGTTCGGGCGGAACGTGTCGGCTGCGGTCTTTACGGCATTGGTCTCGCGCGGCGTATAGGCGCGAAGCGCGTGCTGCACGCGATTGCCAAGCTGCGCCAGGACCGTTTCCGGCACGTCGAGCGGGTTCTGCGTCACGAAATAGACGCCGACGCCCTTGGAACGGATCAGGCGCACAACCTGCTCCACGCGATCGATCAGCGCCTTGGGCGCTTCGTCGAACAGAAGGTGGGCTTCATCGAAGAAGAAGACCAGCCTCGGCTTGTCGGGATCGCCGATTTCGGGCAACTCCTCGAACAGTTCCGACATCAGCCAGAGCAGGAAGGTGGAATAAAGCCGCGGGCTCATCATCAGCTTGTCGGCGGCGAGCACGCTCACCACGCCACGCCCGTCGGTGGTGGTGCGCATCAGGTCCGAAATCTTGAGCGCCGGTTCCCCGAAGAATTTCGAACCGCCCTGCTGGTCGAGAACCAGAAGCGAACGCTGGATCGCGCCGACCGAGGTCTTGTTCACATTGCCGTACTTTCCGGAAAGCTCTGCCGAGCGCTCCGCCATCTCTGCAAGGATCGCCTGCAGGTCCTTGAGGTCCAGAAGCAACAGGCCTTCTTCGTCCGCCAGACGGAAAGCGATGTTCAGCACGCCTTCCTGCGCGTCGGTCAGGTTCATCAGGCGAGACAGCAGCAGCGGTCCCATTTCGGAAATGGTTGCGCGGACAGGATGACCCTGTTCGCCGAAAATATCCCAGAAGATTACAGGGGCTGCGCGCATTTCATACGGGTCGAGCTTGATCTCCGCCGCACGCTTGAGGAGCCCGTCATTTTGAACGCCGACCGCGCCGATGCCGGAAAGGTCGCCCTTGATGTCAGCGCAGAAAACGGGAACGCCTGCCGCCGAAAAGCTTTCTGCCAGAACCTGCAGCGTGACCGTTTTGCCGGTGCCGGTAGCGCCGGTGACGAGACCGTGACGGTTGCCGTATTTCAGCGCTAGATATTCCGGCTGCTGGTAAGAGTCGTCTGGCTTGCGGCTCGCGCCAAGAAAAATAGCGTCTTCGGCAGTCATCAGGCGGCTTGCTCCCTCTGTTCAACTCACTTTAGAGCATAATCCGATCGGAGTGAAACGAGGATCGATAAGATTATGCTTTCAATAAAAGAGTTTAGAGTTCGTTTCGATCTGATTCAATCAGATCGAAACGAGCTCAAGCATATAAACACCGCTTGTCGTCACGACAAGGAAAAGCCCTGAACGAACTGACGGGCGCAGCTTGCAATTGGACCTCAGCGGGCCGGATAGCCGTTCGGATGCGCCGGAATGGCTTTCAGATAGGCGGCAATGGCATTGCGATCCGCCTCGGCGAGATGGGCCATGTTCGCAACCACATCGGTCATCGATCCGCCGAGCGAATCGAAATCCGGGGTGAAGCCGCTCTGCAGCGCATAGGCGATGTCTTTCTCGCTCCAGCCGCCAATGCCTGCTTCGCCCGGCGTGATGTTCGGCACAACGCCTCTTTTCCCGTCGCTGCCGGTCTCGGGCGATAATGCCCCTGCGAGCCACTGGCCCTTGTCCAGCCCTCCGATGACATTGCGCGGCGTGTGGCATTCACCACAATGGCCAAGGGCCTCGGTCAGATACTGGCCGCGCTTCACCTGATCGGAGGCATTTGCGATTTCCACCACGGGCTGGTCTGACAGGTAAAGCTGTTTCCAGAGGCCCAGCCCGCGCCGGATATTGAACGGGAAAGAAAGCCTGTGCGGCGCCGTTGCATTGTCGGACGGCGGCAGCGTTTTCATGAAGGCGAAGAGATCGGCCACGTCCTGCGGCTGCATTCTGGTATAGGATGTGTAGGGGAAGGACGGATAAAGATGTTCGTTCTGCTTGCCGACGCCTTTCAGCATCGCATTGGCGAAATCATGGATCGTCCAGGTGCCGATCCCCTGCTCGGACGGGGAGATATTGGGCGCGATGAACGTCCCGAAATCCGAAACCAGTTCGTGCCCGCCCGCCAGAACCTTGCGCGCATCGCCGGTTGCACCGGGGGCCGCGTGGCAGGAGGCGCAGCCGCCCGCCCAGAAAACCTGTTCGCCCTTGACCGGATCGCCCGGTTCCATCGCATCCAGAACGGTTTGGCTCACCTTCTGCGGCGTGGTCAGAATCCAGAAAGCTGCGGCTCCAAGGACGACCACGGCGCCTGCGACATATGCCAGTTTTCGGACCATTTCATCCGTTCCCGTCTGGCGGTTCCGACGATTGCGGACCGCTCTTATGGCTGTCATTCAGCACGCCAGCCTCAATGCGCGAAGGCGCCGGAGCAGCACCGCGCTCTGCTGGAAATGCTTTTGCGCACCGAATGTTTCCGTCCGGTGCGCGCGGTGTCAACCGTGAAGATCAGTTCTTCTTGACGCGATAGACCTGATGGCAGGAACCGCAATTGGCTGCAACCTGCTGGAAGGCGGACTTCAGCGCATCCAGATCCTGCGGCTTGGCAGCCAATGCAGCCGCGGCGTCGGTGCGGAATTTTTCAACGTGCTTGACGAAATCGTCCTTGTTTTCCCAGATTTTTGGTGAGGCTTCCGTGTCGCCCTGATCCGAACCCGCAGGGAAAAGCGTGTCCACGTCCATTTTCTTGGCGTCGGCGTCGATCTTTTCCAGCGCGGCAAGTGCGGCGGCGGCGTCGAAAGGCTTCTCGCCCTTGACCATGGGAGCAATCGAGCCGACAGAACGGCCAAGGTCCTTCATGATTGCCTGACGATCGGCTGTGACGTCAGCCTGAGCTACACCGGCGACCAATACAGCAGCAGAACTGACAGTCAGGAAAAACAAACGCATGCGATCCTCCGCGTTTAAAAATTGAACAGATTTCGTCCCTTGGTTCAAATATCCGATACAATCCGGGACATTGCAATCATCGCACCGGTTAAATCGCCAATGCGGCAAGTATCATCCAGAATTTAGTGGGATTATTACATGGGCTTCACGTTATCGTGAAAAACATGACTTAATTACTATTGTTTTGTATTGGCGTGTGGAGATTGTGGGACCTGCGGCGAAGGATGGTTCTGCCGGGAGTAATGATGCAAAAAGGCCCCGGAAACCGGGGCCTTTATCGAAAAATGCAAGGTTGGTCAGACGAACTGGCCGAGGCCCGGGATCGCGCCGATAACGGCATCGACGGGTTCGTCGCCGGCCTTTTCCTTGGCAAAGCGGATGGTCTCCTTGGCGACGCCGGAAATCTCGCCCATGCCGAGGCCAGCGCCCATGAGCTGCGAGCCCAGACCCATCACGCCGCCCATCAGACCGGACAGGAAGCCGCCGCCCTTGACCTGCGAAATCGCTTCTTCAGCGCCCGGAAATGCTGCGAGAAGCTTCTGGACTTCTGCCTCCGGACCTTCCTTCTGCAGGAAGGCGAGGATCATGCCGACTGCCTTTTCTGCCGTTGCCGCATCGATGCCAACTTTGGAGGTGATGCGTGCGATCAGTTCTTCCATGGAAACTCTCCCAAAAATCTTACGTTTACGTAATATGCATTCTCGGTTTCGCTTTGCAAGCCGGCGGGAGCGAAAATATTAGAACATGGTTCCGAAAAAGTGGGAGCGGCTTCGGACATGATCATATTCAGACAAAACCTGGGAGCGGGACGGCGGGACAACTTACAAACATCCCGCTCCTGGAGAATATGACTCCGGACACGACGGCATAATTACGCCGTTCTAATTTCCTGCAGTTCCAGTTCTTCTATCATGGCCTGTCGCATGACGAATTTCTGGATTTTGCCGGTCACGGTCATCGGAAACTGATCCACGAAGCGGATATGCGCCGGAACCTTGTAATGCGCGATCCGCTGCCGGCAATATTCGCTGAGGTCCTCTTCGGACAGTTGTGCGTCCTTGTGCAGCTTGACCCAGGCGCAGATGATTTCGCCGAACTTCCGGTCCGGAATGCCGAATATCTGGACGTCGCTGATCGCCGGATGGGCAAACAGGAACTCTTCGATCTCACGCGGGTAGATATTCTCGCCGCCGCGAATGATGAGGTCCTTTATGCGCCCAACGATGTTGCAATAACCTTCCTCGTCTATGGTCGCGAGGTCTCCCGTGTGCATCCAGCCCGCATCGTCAATGGCGCCGGCTGAACTTTCCGCGTCGTTCCAGTAGCCGCGCATGACACTGTAGCCGCGCGTCAGCAATTCGCCCTTTTCGCCGCGCGGCACGACCTTGCCATCCGCATCCACGATCTTCACCTCCAGATGCGGGTGAATGCGCCCGACCGTGGAAACGCGCCGCTCCAGCGGATCGGACGTCGAACTCTGGAAACTGACCGGGCTCGTCTCGGTCATGCCGTAGGCGATGGTGATTTCGCCTTGATGCATCTCGCTCACGACACGCCGCATGACTTCGATGGGGCAGGGCGACCCGGCCATGATGCCGGTGCGCAGGCTCGAAAGGTCGAAGCGGCTGAAGTCCGGATGATCCAGCATCGCGATGAACATGGTCGGCACGCCATGCAGGCCGGTGCATTGCTCCTCCTCGACGGTCTGCAGCGTCAGGAAAGGGTCGAAACTGTCATTCGGGATTACCATGCAGGAGCCGTGAGTGACGCAGGCAAGATTGCCGAGCACCATGCCGAAGCAATGGTAGAACGGCACCGGGATGCAGAGCCGGTCCTGTTCGGAAAGTTGCATCGCCTCCCCAACGAAAAAGCCGTTGTTGAGGATATTGTGATGCGAGAGCGTCGCGCCCTTCGGGCTGCCGGTCGTGCCGCTGGTGAACTGGATATTGATGGGATCGTCGAATTGCAGTTCGTCCGCAAGCTGCGCCAGTTCCTGCCTGGTGACTTCATCGCCGGATTGGGCCACATCGTCGAAATTCAACATGCCCGGCGTCTGTTCCGTACCAAGCCGGATCACGCAGCGCAGCGAGGGAAGCCGCCCGGACATCAGATGCCCCGGCCGGGCCTCATCGAGTTGGGGCACGATGCTGCGCAGGATATCGATATAGTTGCTGCTCTTTAGCGACGGCGCGAGGATGAGCGCCGCGCATTCGACTTTCCCCAGCACATATTCCAGTTCATGCGCCCGGTAGGCGGGGTTGATGTTGACGAGGATCAGGCCCGCCTTGGCGCTCGCGAACTGGGTGAGAATCCATTCGAGATTGTTCGGCGACCAGATGCCGAGACGCTCGCCGGGGCGCAGCCCTATGGCGAGGAAGCCTTCGGCAAGCTCATCGGTCCGCTGCCTGAGTTCGGAATAGGTCAGCCGGATATTCTGGTGGCGGATGACGACTGCGGGACGTTCAGGATATTTTTCCGCGATTTGGTCCAGATGCCGGCCGATCGTATTGCCGATGAGAAGCTTGTCGCTCGCGCCATGCACATAACTGGGAACAGAGCTGGCCTGCTGCATTTCCGATCCTCCCAAACCGAAGATGACGCCCGAAGGCGATGCATCAAGTGGTGAGAGGATGCCATCCGCAGCGCTTCATGAAAACCGCAGATTTTTAAGGCCGGGTTCAGCGTTTCATGCAGCGCACCAGCGTGGCGGCTCCGGCATTGGTGTATTTGCTCTGCATCGTATAGAGCCAGCCCTTGCATTCGGACATGCTGCTGAAGCAGCGGATACGGTCGATCGGAACCAGCCCGTCGCCGCCGGTGATGAAGGGTGAATCGTCCACGCCGCTGAACTGGCCGACGATGATGCCGCTGCCTCTTCTCGGCACGCTGCAGCGCTGGCCGGCAAATTCACCGACATCCTTGCGCACCTGAGCCTCAGCCGACATGGGCAGCGCAACAAGGCCGGAAACCGCAAGCGATGCGGAAGTGAGGCAGACAGCAATGACCTGACGCAGCATCGAACTCTCCTTCAAAAGAATAGTTACAGAACAATAGTATAAGGGAAATGGCGCGTTCTTCCAGAGCATGCCTCCCGAAAGCGGGACCGGTCGGGAAAAGGCATGCGTAAGAGGAAGGCATCGCGCCCTTGAAAACTGGACGCGATGCTATCTGGCGGGAGCCGGAACAGGGCGGCTCTGGATGAGGCTCCTAGAGCGTGCCGCCCGCCTTGCCTGTCACCTTGAGCGCGAAAGCGTAAGTGTAGGCGACTTCTTCCAGCCGCGAGAACCGACCCGAGGCCCCGGCATGGCCTGCATCCATGTTGATGCGGAACAGGACAGGGTGGTCATCGGTCTTCAGTTCACGCAGCCGGGCGACCCATTTGGCGGGTTCCCAATAAGTCACGCGCGGATCGGTAAGCCCCGCCACCGCCAGAATGGCGGGA
Source organism: Brucella sp. IR068 (assembly GCF_049065885.1). Taxonomy (NCBI): domain Bacteria; kingdom Pseudomonadati; phylum Pseudomonadota; class Alphaproteobacteria; order Hyphomicrobiales; family Brucellaceae; genus Brucella; species Brucella sp. IR068. The sequence goes on from NZ_JBAKHE010000002.1 coordinate 64,333, forward strand.
TAGCCCTGACGGCTGACATTATCGTAGGGCGAATAGCCGGCAATGATCCGGTAATCCGTTTCCGATGTGATCGGGTTGCCCCATTCCGGCCATTCCGGCGGGGTGAGTGGCAATGTGTCGTCCAGCATCGTGTTGAGCACGTCGACGAAGGGCACTTCGGCGATGATGCCGCCGAAGGCGTCGGGCGCCATATTGACAATCGCGCCCATCAGCATGCCGCCCGCCGAACCGCCATGGGCGACGATGCGGTCATGGCTGGTAAAACCTTCGGCAACAAGGTGCCGTGAGGCGGCGATGAAATCGGTGAAGGTGTTCACCTTTTTGTCGCGCTTGCCGTTTTCATACCAGGCAAAACCCTTGTCCTTGCCGCCGCGGATATGGGCGATGGCATAGACGAAGCCGCGATCCACGAGCGACAGCCGCGAGGTGCTGAAGCTGGCCGGAATGGTGATGCCATAGGAACCATAGCCATAGAGCAGGCAGGGCGCGGAGCCGTCGAGCCGGGTGTCCTTGTGATAGAGCAGGGAGACCGGCACCAGTTCGCCATCCGATGCCCTGGCGAACACGCGGCGCGTGACGTAGTCCTGCGCATTGTGGCCGGACGGAACTTCCTGCGTCTTCAACAGCTTGCGCTCGCGCGTCCGCATATTGTAGTCGAAAAGCTGTTCCGGCGTCGTCATGGACGAATAGGAGAAGCGGATTAAATCCGTATCATATTCGGCGCTGCCATGAAGGCCGAGCGAATAGGCTTCCTCGTCAAAGGCAATGGCATGTTCCTCGCCGGTTTCGCGGTCGCGGATCACGATGCGCGGCAGGCCGTTATCGCGTTCCATCCAGACAAGGTGATGCTTGTAGGCCGAATGCGACAGGATCAGCCGTCCCGGCTTTTCCGCCACCACCTCGACCCAGTTTTCCGGCTGCGGGGCGCTGGCGGGCGCCTGGCAGATCTTGAAATCCTTGGCGCCGTCGGCATTGGTCAGGATGTAGAACACATCGCCGCCCGGCGCGATGTCGTATTCCGTGCCGGTCTTGCGCTTCATGACGAGCTGCGGCTTGGCCGCCGGGTCGCTGGCGGGAAGGAGCCAGCATTCCGATGTTTCATGGTCATGAATATCGATGAAGATATAGTCGTCCAGCGCCGAACCGCCGACCCCGAGGAAAAAGCCGGGGTCTTTCTCCTCATAGATCAGCCGGTCATCCGACTGCGCCGTGCCGATCCTATGATAGAAGACCTTGGATGGCCGATGGTTTTCATCAAGGCGCGTATAGAAGAAGCCCTCGCTTTGTGCATCCCACGCGCCGCCGCCATTCGTGTCGGTGACGATGTCCTCAAGGTCCTTCATCGAAGACAGGTCGCGGACCTTGAGCTTGTAGAATTCCGATCCCTTGTCGTCATAGCCCCAGATCAAAAGCTTGTGATCCGGCGCGTGATCGGCGGAAGCGAGGCGGAAATATGCCTTGTCCTTGCCCTCCACGTCACCGTCGAGAAGGATGGTCTCAGCGCCGCCATCGCGCGGCGTGCGGATGAAATAGGGCTGTTCACCGCCGGTGCGATAGGACACGCCATAGGCATAGGGACCATCCTTGGAAGGAACGGACGAGTCGTCTTCCTTGATGCGCGCGCGCATTTCGGCAAACAGGCTTTTCTGCAGCGCTTCCGTGTCCTTCATCAGCGCTGCCTGATAAGCGTTTTCCGCCTCCAGATGCGCGCGGATTTCGGAGGAGAGAACCGAGGGGTCCTTGAATACATCCTGCCAGTTATCTGCGCGCAGCCAGGCATAATCGTCGGTGCGGGTGATCCCGTGACGGGTGTCATTAACCGGATGTTTGGTTGCGTGCGGCGGTTGAATTTGCAAGAAGCTCTGAGACATCCACAATTCCAATGAATACTGTTTCGATTTGCTGCAAGGCAGGTAAGTAGTGCCTTCTAGTGGATTGATTTTGAGGATGAATCCCGGCTGACATAGATGCTGTTTCGAACGTCAAATTCGAAAAATCCACCAGATACATATACTTCCTGACGGTCTTTTGAATACCAACATTTGCTCAGCGCTTGAACCAGGGGAGGCAAATGTTGGAATCAGACCAAGAGCGGGTGACGGTGATATTTATATAGTCGGCTGAAAAGGCGAAAGCGAGTTCAATCCGTGGAAATATATTTGAACAATGCCATTTTGAGGCCCGATTCTGCGCCCAAAAGCTACGTTACGGAAGGCAGTTAGTCTTGAGTCGCGTACAAGAAAACTTGAGGGAGAAAACTATTGCTAACGATAGCTCGGCAAATTAAAGGAAGCAACGCAGTGAACTGCGGCTCCACCCATATCCTGTAATAAATGACAGGGGCGGCAACGCCAACACATTGTGATTCAAAGTTTCCATATGTTGGCGCGGTTGCGATCCGAATTTTTGTATTTGACGATTCAAGAAGAAAGACTTGGTATTAATGTAATGTGGTTTGACAATTCTATTGCAAATGACATTATCAACTGATATTCGCAGTCGGGAATGGATGGGGCAGAGTTGGAATACGTAACGGCGATGGCAGGCGGGGATCTCCAGTCGTCGATTGCGCAACAATAAGAAGTAAAAAAGGAAATCTGATGGAAAATCTGGACACGCACGACGAGAGCGCAGAACTGCTTCTGAGCCTTACTGCAGATGTTGTAGCTGCATATGTCGGCAATAATTCGATTCGCGCTGGCGAGTTGCCGCTGCTGATCGCCGAAGTACATGCCGCGTTCAAGCGTCACGTCGAACGCGAAGAAGCGCCTGTCGTCGTTGAGAAGCCGAAGCCTGCCGTCAACCCGAAGAAGTCGGTTCATGACGACTACATCATCTGCCTCGAAGACGGCAAGAAGTTCAAGTCGCTGAAGCGTCACCTCATGACCCATTACAACATGACGCCGGAACAGTACCGCGAAAAGTGGGATCTCGACCCGAACTATCCGATGGTCGCCCCCAACTACGCTGCTGCCCGTTCGCGTCTTGCGAAGAAGATGGGCCTCGGCCGCAAGCCGAAGGAAGCTTGAGCGCTCTGACTTTCGAGCGCACTGCGCTTTGCCACATCTATTCTTGAGCGTTTGTTGAAATGGCCGTTATCGTAAAGCGCAAGCTCGACGATAGCGGCCATTTTGCTTGGGGTGCCATTTCCGAAATGCTGGCCCCGTCAGCCGATCCGGTCGAAAGCCTGTTTCAATGCGATGTGTCGGTTCAGGTCATAACTCCAGTGACCGCACATTCCTTTCAGGCGCTCCCTTTCCATAAGGCGCGTCAGGCGCCGCTTGGTCCGTTCCTTTTCTTCCTGCGGCGCCTTGAGAACTTCATCCAGATCGATCCCGGCGATGATCTGCAAGGCGATGCGTTGCATCGCCGTCAGTTGATTCTCTTTTTTTCGGGCAAGGAATAATTTGCGGGCGTGTCTGATATCCGCATCCATCGTCACAATCCTCATTTCTCGGTGTGAACGAGCATGAACCTCGTGAGATGCCGTTGGATAATATTCCTAGATTTTGGCGCAGTTTTCTGTAAAATAGCGAGTAGCCGCACCCCTTTGGGTCCCGTTAATTCCACGCTTACAAGGCCTTAGCCTATCTTAGAAGTGTCGAAATTAACCGCGAAACACAATCCATTCTACAAAACTTATCCACTCTTGCATTTTTCTCCGTATAAGAAGATATTCCTATTCTGGCGAGGGAAGATGAATGTCTTTGGAACTATCGGATGTCATTCACACGCGGGCGGAAGCTTTCGAAGCATTGAAGCTGCTGGCAGCAAGGCATGGTCGGAACCTGAGCCTCACAATGGAGGAGGGCTGCGCCGACCGGTTGCGGCAACGGCGGAATGTGGCGCTGTGCGACGCACTGATCGATTTGCTTGTGGCCATGTTCGGGGTTTCCGGCACCGAATTGCGGTCCCCATTGCGTTGCAGGCGGGAGGTCGCGCGGGTCCGGCAGATCGGCATGTATGTCGCGCACACGGCTTTCGGGCTGGCCATGCGGGATGTGGCCGCGGGCTTTGCACGGGACCGCACCACGGTAATGCATGCCTGCCATCTGGTGGAAGACATGCGCGACGATACCGAATTCGATGCAATCGTCTCGACCTTCGAGCGCATTGCGCACAGTGCTTTTGTGGAGTGGAGGATGGCGGCATGACCACCCAACTGTCAGTGTCCGAAGCGAGGATCATGCGCTTTCTGAAAGGCGGAGCCTGCGAGGTTCAGGATTCGGTCCGCGCGACGCATGTATTGCTGGCGGCGGATCGCGGAACCATCGCCGCTTCCCGCGCCGAACTGGAATCCATGCATCGGAAGGGGTTGCTGCGCTGGGAGGATGAACGGCTTGTTCTGGCGCCGCACGGTAACAGATGCCTGAAGCAGAGGGGCAAGCCGCTGCCTAGCCCGGCAAGAGCCACGCTGACCGTCGAGTATGAGCAGGGCGAGAAGGTTGAAATCAACCCTGAAGAGTCGCCGCTTGCCATGCTTTACCGGCGCAAAACCGCAAGCGGTTCTTCGTTTATTTCGCAGAACGAGTTTCTTGCAGGTGAAAGATTGCGCGCCGACTTCACGCGCGGCTCGCTGATGCCTTCCATCACGATGCGTTGGGACAAAAGCGTCAGAAGCAGGGCGAGTGGGTCGGGCGGGCCGGGCGGCATGGCCGAACTGACGGATATTGCGCTTGCCAGCCGCATCCGGGTCGAGCGGGCGCTGGAAGCGGTAGGGCCGGAATTGAACGGCGTTCTGGTCGACGTCTGCTGCTTCCTGAAAGGTCTTGAAACCGTGGAGCGCGAGCGGCAATGGCCCGCGCGTTCGGCCAAGATGCTGCTCAAGGTCGGCCTGGCCGCGCTCCACCGGCACTATAATCCGCAACTCGAAAAAGAACGCGGCGGCGGCGCTGTCCTGCATTGGGGAGCCGACGACTATCGTCCCCGGATGCAGCCGCTGAACAAGTGAAGCAATCTCCCGGATTGACACTCCACTGGGGCGGGTCTATCGCCTGTGTCCCAAACAAGCCTGACAGGCCTGATGGGGAAGTGGGAGAAATCACATGAATTCGGTACGGGATCGGCTGGAAAGCATCCTGTCGCGGCTGGAAGCGCGGGCAGGCAACGAGCGCGTTTTCAGCAAGATTTATGCACGGCAGGCGCGTGCCGAGGCGGATGCCGCCGATGCGCGTCTGCGCGACGGAGGCGCTGTCGGCCCCCTCGACGGGCGCATCGTTTCGATCAAGGATCTCTTCGACATTGCCGGAGAACCGACGCTGGCCGGTTCGGTCATTCGCCGTGACGCGGCGCCCGCGACCAGAGATGCCGCGATTGTTCGCCGTCTGCGCGAGGCGGGTGCGGTCATCGTCGGCAAGACCCATATGACGGAATTCGCCTTCACGCCGGTCGGTCTCAATCCGCATTATGGCGAGCCGGGCAACGCCATTGATCCCACGCGCATTCCGGGCGGTTCGTCATCGGGCGCTGCCGTTTCGGCGGCGGAAGGCACCAGCGAAATCGCCATCGGCTCGGACACGGGCGGGTCGGTGCGCATACCGGCGGCCCTGAACGGCCTTGTCGGCTTCAAGCCGACGGCGCGGCGCATTCCGCTCGACGGTGCTTTTCCGCTGGCGCCATCGCTCGATTCCGTTGGTCCGCTGACCAGAACCGTCGCCGACGCCATTCTGACCGACGCGATCATGGCGGGCGAAACGCCGGTCCTGCCTGAAGCCCTGTCGCTGAAGGGCCTGCGCATCGCGCTGCCCAAGGGCTATCTTCTGGCCGATATGGAGCCGGACGTGGTGAAGCACTTCGAGGCAACGGTCGCGCTTCTTGAAAAGGCGGGTGCTGTCATTGCCGATCTGGGGGTCGATGACCTGATCCAGCGTCTGCGTGAGGCAACCCGCGTCGGCTCCATTGCCGGGATCGAGGCAAGCCATGTCCACGCATCGACCTGGCTTGGCGATCCCGATGCCAATGTCGATCTTCGCGTGAAGCGTCCGCTCGCCGTGCGCGTCAAGGTGCCGATGGAAACCTATCGCGGCATTATGGAAACGCGCGCGGCGCTGGTGCGGGAAATGGACGAACGCCTGAGCGAGTTCGACATGTTCGTGACACCCGCCACGCCGATCGTTGCCCCGACGATTGCTTCGGTCAGCAATGATGAGGCCGAATATGACCGTGTGGAAGGGCTTCTGCTGCGTGATACGCAGGTTGGAAACCAGTTCGACCTGTGCAGCATCACCGTGCCGATGCCGGGCATGACCCTGCCGACCGGCTTCATGCTCACCGCACGCGGCGGCAACGACAAAAGACTGCTGGCGGCTGCCTTGTCGGTTGAGAAACTTTTACGCTGATTCTTTCGCCAGCTCTGCCTCACGCCGTATGCGCGCCACCATGGCGCGCAGGCCGTTGGAGCGTTGCGGCGTCAGATGTTCATCGAGGCCGAGCTTTTTCAGAATGGCTTCCGGCTCAATCGTCAGGATTTCCGACGCCTTGCGGCCCGAATAAAGCGCCAGCACGATGGCCACCAGACCGCGCACGATATGCGCATCGGAATCGCCCAGAAACTCCATGACCGGATCGTTGCCGCCTTGCGGCAGCGTCTTCAGCCAGACCTGGCTGACACAGCCCTGCACCTTGTGCACGGCATCGCGCGCATCGTCGGGATAGGGCGGCAGTTCCTTGCCGAGATCGATGACATAGCGATAGCGGTCTTCCCAATCGTCGAGAAATTCGAAATCGGACATGATGCTATCGATGGTCGTGGTCATGGTACTCGCCTGAAAAAATTTCTTGCCGCTTATATAGTGATGAAACGCCGCGAGGTCACGGAAAACCAGAGCATGAATCCGAAAAGTGGCAACCGGTTTTCGGATTCATGCTCCAATAAAAGCTTGAACCATGATGACGTTTCAACTTGAAAAAATCCCGCTCTAACGCCTAATCGCGCCGGTCGAGCGGCGATCCAGTGCGCGAAGGGCTTCTTCCCGCGGTGTCGGGATGGGAATGCCGGTTGCCCCCTGCACGGCTGGGGATGCCGCCGGTTCCGCTTTCGCCGGCGGTTGCGGCTTGGTGCCGAAGCGGTCGCTCAGGTATTCGAGCGCAACCCGGCTTCCTTCCAGAAGGCCGCTTCCGGCGCTGGACACAAGCGACGTTCCGTTCTGGCAGAAGGAAGGATTGTCGATGCAAAGCTTGCCCAGTTCCACGGCGGTTTTGCCGTTGGCGAGAAGCTGGTCGATGGAATCCGGCTCCCGCCTGGTGCCCGTCATGGCGGGCTTTTCCTGCGGGGTGTTCTGCTTATCCGCGGGGAAGATGCGTGGCATCACGAGGAATGCCAGCGTCAGCCAGAATGCGGATTTGATGAGAAAACGGATCATTGCCTTGCTTCGGTTGCGATGTGTCGCCGTCAATGTCCGATGAATTCGAAAAGATTCCGTAACCGTTCGGTCTGAACGTTAAAATTGCATCGGCCAGCAATGGCGTCTCGCCGATTGCTACTCTCTGTTTACCATAGACAGAAAAGCAGACCCGGCATGTCACTTATCCGCTTTGGGCGCTCCCGCTTTATCGTTTCTTTAAAGCCTCCGCTGCAATCTGTTGCTGGCTGGGAATGCGTCGCCACGGCGAAGGGTTTCCAGTTCGGATCATGCAAGAGTATTGAGTGAGTAGGGCACGTTGAACGCCATTCTTTTGAAAACAGCCGATACCGTCCGCACGAGCGTGCAGGCGATCAGCCGTTTTTACGAACGTTTCTGCTGCCGCTGGGTGTCCACACCCGACGCGGCCTCCATACGTGTCATCGGCTCGGTTCTCACCGTGCCGGTCCTGCTTTGTGCTGCGGTGCTCGGCTCCGGTGTAACGCCGGGCTTCACGGAATTTGCCATTCTCGCCGCCAGCTTTGCAGGCGTGGCCATGATCCTGTGCGCGCTGTCGCTGATGGGCGTTGCCGCGCCCGTTCTGGCGGGCCTGAATTTCGCCGCCTATGGCGCGGGTCTCGCTGCCATTGGCGCCTTCTCGCATGGCAATGCGGTTCTGTGGCTGATGGCGGCAGGCCTGCCGCTTGAAGTCTGGTTTGCGACCCGCCGACCGGGCGCTGCCGCAGCAGGCGCTGCGTTCGCCGCCATGATTCTGGCTTTCCTCGCGACCGCAAGCGGCGGCGCTGTTTCCGGCGGCAGCTATGCGTCTGTCGCGGTTCTTGTCCTTTATGCCGCAAGCCTTGTGGCGCGTGGCTTTGTGAACGCTGCCAAACCTGCCGAGATCAAGGTCGGCGCACCGCAGATCGCGGTTGCTGCCGGTGACGTGCAGTTCAGCCTCGACATGGAAGGCGTGGTGTCTTCGGTCGATGCAAATTCTGCCAAGCTTCTGGGCGTGCAGCCGAAAATGCTGGAAGGCACGGCCCTGATCGACCGCGTGCATGTGGCCGACCGCGTGGAATATCTTTCGCTTCTGGCCGATCTACGCGCCGGTGCCACGGTACGCAAGATCGACGTGCGCCTGCGCTCCATCGAAAATGGCGAGACCATCTTCCGTACCTATCGTCTCGAAGGAGCTGCAAGCGCCCACGCTATCACGCTGATCGGCCGTTCGCTGGAAGGCGAGCAGAAGCTTCTGGAAGAGATTGCCACGCTGAAAGCGGAGCTGGAATCGGAGCGCATCGGCAAGGGCCGTCTGCTTGCCGCCGTCAGCCACGAACTGCGCACGCCGCTCAATTCCATCATAGGCTTTTCCGACATGCTGTCGCATGAAATGGGCGGCAAGCTCGCCAGTGAAAAGCAGCGCGAATATGCGGGCCTCATTCACCAGTCCGGCCATTATTTGCTGGAGCTTGTTAACGCCGTTCTCGACAATTCGCGTCTGGAGACCGGCAATTACAGCATCGATCCGCAGACGCTCGCTTTCCGCGAAGCAGCCGAAATGTGCACCGCCGTCATGCTGCCGCTGGCTGAAAAGAAAGGCGTCGCCTTCTGCCATCGCGTCGGCAACGGTATTGGCGAACTGGTGGCCGACCGCCGCGCCGTCCAGCAGATCCTGCTCAACCTTGCCGGAAATGCGGTGAAGTTCACGCAAAGCGGCGGCTGCGTCACCATCGATGCAGCGCGCGTTATGGCCGAAGGCCGTGCTATGCTGGAATTCAGCGTGTCGGATACCGGCATCGGCATCGAGCCGGAAGACATGCAGCGCATCGGCACGCCATTCGTGCGCGCCAACAACAATTATGCGCGCGCGCAGGAAGGTAGCGGCCTCGGCCTTTCGGTGGTCAAGGGGCTGGTGGAACTGCATCAGGGAACGATGCAGCTGAAAAGCTGCCCCGGCGAAGGCACGGTCGTCACGGTCCGCCTTCCGGTGGCGGGTCCGCAATTTGTGATGGGAGAAGACGAATATCAGGAGCTTGGCCCAGAGCTTGGCATGGTGATCGACATGCACCGTCACCACGGAGAAAGGCGTCATGACTGGCAGAACGACGAAATCCGGGAGCAGAAAAATGCGCAAACCCGCAAAACGGCGTAGTCTCGGATCGCGGCTCCTCCATTTCTTCTTCACCTCGGCCTCCGCGCTGGCAATTGCCGCCGGAGAGTTCATCGCGCGCAACCCCGTCCTCACCGGCGGGGCAACCGCGTTTCTGGTGGTCATGAGTTTCGTTTCGGCCAATGCGCTCTGGTATCAGCCGGAGGCGCATAATGCCGTGTTCTTCCGCACAAGGCCGGATTTCGTGTTCAACCCAACGCCGCGCGCGGTCCTGCCGGGAACGGCGGCGGCGAGCGACAACGCTCCGAAACCGACCGAAAGCGCTTCCGCAGCGGAGGTGAACAACGAGCCAGCCCAACCGCTGGAACCCGCCAACCTGTCGGCTGACCGGCTGAATATGAACGCCTCGGTGGACGATATGCTGCCGGCGCTTGCGCCCAATGCCGATCTGGAAATCGCGCGGCTGCAGTATCGGCTTTCGACGCTTGGAATCTACAAGGGGCCGGTGGACGGTTTCACCGGGCCGCAGACCCGCGAAGCGGTGGAACGCTGGCGCGCCTTGCAGCAGAAGCTCGGCGTGCAGGAGGCCAACATCCCGCCGCAATTGCTGGCCGACACCCAAAACGGTAACCCGAACCGCACTCCGGCTCGGGACGATGTGGCAAAAGCCATCGAGGTCGCGGTTCCATCGCCGCGTCCGCAGCCCGCTGTCCTGAAATCGGAAACAGTTTCCAAACCGAAGCCGGATCTTGCTTCCTATGAAAAACCGGCGCCGAAAAAACAGGTCGCGGCAGCACCCGCCGGTCAGTCGGCGAAGGTGAGTTCGCAGGATATCATCCGCGTGCAGGCCGGGCTGAAGGCATTCGGCAACGACACGGTGCCGGTGAACGGACAGCCGGGCAAGTCGACACAGGAAGCGGTGCGCGAATTCCAGAAACTGTTCAGCCTGCCGGTGACGGGCGAAATCGATGGAACGCTCATCGCCAAGATGCGCGAGATCGGCCTGATCAGTTGATGGATTTGCGATGCGCCTGACATCCGATTTCTGGGTTTCAGCCTTGATCCGCAAGGTGCAGGGCGAGGGCGGCTTTGCCTATCTCGCCCGTCGCGGCTCGCCGGAAGCCGGCGCGATCTTCATCAAGGTAAGCTCGCGCTTCGGCACCTGCGATCTCTATTCGCCAGCGCCGCAAACCTCCTATGAAGAAGATCATGACGGGGAGCGCATGTTCCTGCGCATTCTTCATGACGCCGATGACATGGCGGCAAGTGACCGCATGGCGCGGGAAACCCGCTTCGACCCCGACCTGTGGCTGGTCGAACTGGAAGATATTGCCGATGCTTCGGCGCTGTTCTCGATTTCGCAGGACGGAGAGGCGTTCTGAATTTTTTGATGCGCTTATTTCGCCAGCCGCTGGCGGGAGGGATGATCGGAATTGGCCGCATCCACGAGCGGGGTATCGTCTTCGGCTTCCGCCATTTCGCGCAGTTTGCCGCGCAGCATGGCCGACATGTCTTCAGCCTTCCAGCGCCGCACGAGCGCCATCGCCTTTTCGCGGTCGATGGATCGGTAGATGTGGACGAACTCCCGCAGGCTGTCGCGATTGGTGTCGATCGGTCCCAGAATGGCTGTCATGGTGAGATAGCATTCCGCAGGCGACAATCCCAGCGCCTTGAGCGCAATCGGCAGATGTGAATCCGGCCACTGGCCGATGATCGCATCGGCCCGCTCGAACGAAATGTCGAGCGCATCGGCCAGCGCATTGCGAAAGAACTGGCTGTCGATCAGAAGCGCGGTATCGATGAGATGCTGCGCGCCGGTGGCCGCACCTGTCTCGTAGAAAGGCTGTTGCAGCGCGCGCGCCAGCCGCTCGGAACTGCCTTCCTTCATCAGCGGCGTTCTGGCGGCCGAAAGGTCGGGTACATCCGGCTTTTCCAGCGGTTCGGCTTCCATATTGGCGAGATTTTCCTGAAGCGCCAGCGTGCGGTCGATCACCGGATCGGCAAAACTGCGCAGCACGCCTTGCAGAAGCACATCGCCGGACTGACGCCGTGCAACAGCGCGCGCATGGGCAAGTCCGTTCCTGCCGATGATCTCGATCAGGTCGGACGGGCGCAGAAGGGGAGAGCGCAGGAGAATAGGCGCGGAGATTTCCACGGGCTGGTCGGCCAGCGCCAGAATGAGGCGGCGTGGCGCGTCTTCCAATTGCGCCAGTGCATTGGCTGCGTGGCGCTTGCCGCGGGTGGAAGCGCATTGCAGAAGGGGCATGGCAAGATCTTCGAGCTGCTGCATATCCTGCCGTCCGGGGCGCGTGATACCCGCGAATGCCGAAATGGCGGCCGCCAGAAGGTCGTCCGCCTTGCTGCTCCCCGCTTTTGAATTCGACGGGCTCCGGTGGCCTGAAATATCCTCCAGGGCGCGGAACTGATCATTTGTCACGCAGAATACTCCGGTAGGCACACAACTCACCCGCCCCAAATCGCAGATCACGCCTCCGGCAGCGGCCGGCTTGCGCGCAAATGCACCCCGCATGGGTCGGTGTTCCGGATAGTAGCGTTGAAGCGTTAGCAACTCATTAACCGTGCCAAAAAGAAACAGCATCGCTTCAGGCTTGGAGAGGTTCCAGTCGAACCGGGGTCGTCGGAAACGCATTAAGGCGGGACGCCGGGATGCCAACGCATCACGCGCTGAAAATGCCGGGCACGGGTATTAGAGACCCTCAAACGGCGCACAGCGCGCTTCGGTGAAGAAGCGCTGCACTTGCCTGTTCCACGTTCCATCGGGCACGAAAGCGCGCAGCACGGCGACGCCTTCGCCGATATTCTGCTCGATCAGGATCGAACGCGCATCAGCCTGCGAACCATCCGAGCGCAGACTTGCCATGCCGATGGGATCGGCAAGGATCAGGTCGAGCTTGCGTTCGTTGGAAACGCTGTCGTTGAGGCTGTAGAGATTGTCCCCGTTGGGCGCGTAGATCGAGAGCGACCAGTAAGGCACGTTTGCGCCTGTCGTGATGTGCACGGGGCCGTCGGCAAGATCAAAGCGGCAGGTGGCTTCCTGTATCAGCGGGTCGCTGTCGCTGACCGGACCGGTCTTTTGATCCAACCGCTGGAAGCGGTATGGCTCGCTTCCGGTTTCGATCCGCGACCAGGCATTCTTGTCGGAATAGAAGGGAACGAGGAAGAGAACCGCGATATGGACGATCGCCGCGCCGATGATGCCGAGAAGGACGAGGCGGAAAATTCTAGCCACGGCACGCTCCCGGATTTGCTCCCGCAATACGCACCAGCCCCGGCATGACCAGATCGGAAAGACCCGAGGATGATGCCGCAGGCGTGTCGTAGAGCGTCATGACGAGAACGAAATCGCCGCCGCCTTCGACGGGAAGCCAGTTGCCGGGCGCGGCATCCGGGCCGATGGTGATCGTGACGCTGCCGTCATCGCCATAAAGCACCTCGCGGGAATGCAGCGCTTCCAGCAATCCGTCGCGCGGCGTGATCGGCTCGAGATCGGGCGTGGCCGGATAGACCGTCCAGAAACGGGCGGGCGGGGTTAGGCCGCTGAGGCGATAAGTGCAGCCGCGCTGCAATGTGCGCCCGCCATTGTCGGTACGCGCATAGAAAGGCAGCCCTTCCGCCGTTCCAAGCGCGAGATAGGCTTTGCGGGCCGCACGGGCCTTGGAATAGGGATCGGCATCCGGCGTGCCAGCCGCCGGATAGGCGCTCCAGGCCCCGACGCGGAGTTCACCGAAACCCTCGAACCGGTCGAGCACCTTGTCGACGCTCCAGATGCCGCCGCCGAGCGCCAGCACAAGCACAATCGCCGTGTTGAATATCGTCTTGAACATCGCCCCTCAGAGTACCGATACTTTTGTGCGCCCGGCGATCTTAGGCAGAGGCGGTGCCGCAAGGAAGCGGTCATGCAGTTCCTTGATGACTTTTGTCGACATGGGCGAGAGCACGCGCGGCGGCGCGGCCATGACTTCTTCCGGCTTGGCGTTGGCCACTTGCGGCTCGCTCTTCTTGGGCGGCGCGGGGAAGGGCGGCGTCACGCCCGGTATGGGCTTCAGTTCGATGTTCTGATGCGCATAAGCCATCATCCGCTGCCAAGCCATGGCAGGCAGGACACCGCCGGTCATTTCCTTCATCGGGGTGAAATTGTCGTTGCCGAACCACACCGCCGCCGTGAAATTGCCGGTGAAACCGACAAACCATGCGTCGCGATAATTCTGCGTCGTGCCGGTCTTGCCGCCAACGCGCGTCGTCGGCAGTGCGGCGCGGCGTCCGGTGCCGCGTTCCGGCACCTGTACCAGCATGGAGTTCATCTCGAGCGCCGCTTTCTCCGACAACGCCCTGTGCGGCTTCGGTGCATCGCGACCGAAATCCCACAACACCTTGCCATCCGATGAAACGATCTGCGTGAAGGCGTGGCGGTTACCGGCCATGCCCGCATTTGGAAACACGTTGAAGCCGGTAGCCTGATCCATCACCGTCATTTCCGATGTGCCGAGCACCATGGTCTTGTGCGACGAGATCGGCGATTCCACGCCCATCGCCTTGGTCAGCGCAACGATGGGGGCCGTGGTCAGATAATCGCGCGCCAGCCGCACCGGCACGCTGTTCAGCGAACGGACAAGCGCGGTGGTCAGGTCGACGCGGCCCGCAAAGCTGCGGCCATAATTGCGGGGCGACCAGTTGCCCCAGCTGATTGGCGCGTCCGAGACTATGGTGCTGGGCGTCAGCCCCTTTTCCATCGCCGCCGCATAGACATAAGGTTTGAAGGACGAACCGGCCTGCCGCAATGCCTTGGTGGCGCGGTTGAACTGGCTTTCGCCATAGTCCCGCCCGCCGACCAGTGCGCGCACGGAGCCGTCATTGGCGATCACAACGGTCGCCGCTTCCGAGACATTATAATCCTTGCCGAACTGGCGCAGGTGATATTCCAGCGATTCCTCCGCCGCCTTTTGGATGTTGCGGTCCAGCGTCGTGCGCACGATCAGCGTGTGCTGAGGAATATTGGCGGCGACCTTCTTCACCTCCTCGAAAGCCCAGTCGAGAAAATAGTCGGGGCTCTCGTTCTTGGCGCGGTCGATGACGCTTGCCGGATGGCGGCGCGCAACGGCGACTTGCCCTTCGCTCAGGAAACCGCTTTCAACCATATTGGACAGCACGACATTGGCGCGTGCACGCGCCGCCGGCAGGTTGACATGCGGGGCGAATTTGGCAGGCGCCTTGAAAAGACCGGCCAGCATCGCGGCTTCCGCAAGCGAAATATCCTTCACGTTCTTGCCGAAATAGAATTCCGATGCGGCGGCAATACCGAAGGTTCCGCCGCCCATATAGGCGCGGTCGAGATAAAGCTGCAGGATTTCCTTCTTGCTGAGATTGCTTTCCAGCCAGAGCGCGAGAAAGGCTTCCTTGATCTTGCGCTCGATGGTGCGCTCGTTGGAGAGAAACAGGTTCTTGGCAAGCTGCTGGGTGATGGTCGAGCCGCCCTGGACAACGCCATTGGCGCGCATGTTCTGGCTGAAAGCGCGGGTCAGGCCCCAGAAGTCGATGCCGTAATGATCGAAAAAGCGCCTGTCCTCGGTGCCGAGCACGGCCTTGATGACATGGTCCGGCAATTCATCGATGGGCACGGCCTGACGATGCAGGATGCCGCGCTGGCCGATCTCATTGCCGTAGCGATCAAGGAAGGTGACGGCATAATCGTCCTGCGCGCGCCAGTCCTTCTTGGTCTCCTCGAAGGCGGGCAAGGCCAGCACCAGCATCAGCACCGCTCCGGTAACCCCGAGCGTAAATCCCTCGTCGAGAACCTCGACGACGAAACGCCGGAACCCGCGCACGCGAAAACGCCGGGAGAAGATGGTGATGTTTTCCCACCACTCGCCGAGACTGTAGCGCAGGCTGTAGAGGGTGGAATCGATCCACGCGTCGAGCCCGATCAGGCGCGAAACCCTGAACGGTTTACGCTTCTCGCTTCCCGGTTCTTTTTCTGCCGTCTTACGCATTCACTAACTTCGGCACGGTTGGTTGTCGCAGACAGATGGAGTGTCTATCATAGCAGATAAATAAGCCACAGCTCATGTGAAATGGTTAAGGCCCTGGCAACTTTATATGGATAGGAACAAAATCAAATTATAGGAAAATAGTCCTTGACGGCGTAACGGTGCTTTGCTAGGTTTTATCTACGGTCGACAAAGTGTGACTGTCGCCGGTCCCTGCTATATACCCGGCAGATACCGGTGTGCATAACCCTGAGAGGCTATAGCGGCTTTTCAGGGTTATGTCTTTTAGACAATTGTAAAAATTGTGATGGTACACCCTAAAATTGTGGATAAGTTAGCACGTGGCGAAGCACGCCTTCGTCTGACGCACCAATTGCAGGTTGCACACGGCATCGACCCCGCGGATATCGCGCTATTGCTGTCTGTTCCGGTAAGCCAGTATCTCAACCGTCTCAATCGCCTCAATCTGGACTGTTCATCCGCTGCGGCTGATTCGCAGGTGAAGACGCGCGATGCAATCCTGGCGCGTGCAAAAATTCGGGCGTGGGGGATCCTGGACGGCAGGCCTGACGCCGCAGCAAGTGGAAGCAGCGGAGGAGGAATGGCTGTTTCAGGCGCGTGATGCGCAATTGTCCCCTATGGTTACCTGGCGCACCTGAAGGAAACCTGGGGCATGCTGCAATTCGACTTGCGTCTGCGCGCTTCTCCAAGACAGGTCGTGACAATGACACCGCGAGCGGTTCCGCTGCTGAAAGCGTTGGTCCGCGACGCCTCGGTTTCGATGACGCCCATGCGCACGGACGAAAACTCCGCGAATCTGGCGCAAGGCTCATGCAGACGATCAGCGACCGCTATGGCGAGATGCCTCTGGGACGGCGGGAACTCGACGGCGCGCATTTTCGATGCCTCATTTCTCAGCGACGAAGAAGAAACGCGATGCGGTGGGCTACCAACCGCATTCAGCCAGGAGGTCATCATGACGAACTTCACCGATGCAGTATTTACCTCGGAGACGACGTGGATATGGTTCGCCAAGATGGTGGGCGCGATGGCAGGTTCTGCCGTATCGCTCGCCTATATGCTGCCGCATGGAAAGCGTGAAGCGGCCATTCGTTTCGCCGTCGGCATCATTTGCGGCATGGTTTTCGGAGGAGCGGCTGGCGTCAAGATTACCGATACCCTTGCTCTCAGCGGATTGCTTGGCCGGGCCGAGCTGATGCTGATGGGATCGGCTGCAGTAAGCATTACCGCCTGGTCGGCGCTTGGCATCTTCAAGCGCTTTTCTGAACGGCTGAAAAAGGCGCCGATCCCTGGAATCCTGACTGAGGAAAGGGAAAGCAATGGCGATGCTTGATATGCGGCCCGAAACGATGCAGCCCGCTCTCGCCATCGAGGATGTGGAGCTGGCCGGTAGCCTTTCCGGCTATGCCAGTGTCTTCGGCCTGTCCGATCTGCACAACGACGTCGTCGAACGGGGGGCGATCGCCCGCTCGCCCGCCAAGGCCGCGTGTCGGACGTGCGGATGCTCTGGCAAGCATGATGCGGCGGAGCCAATCGGCATGTGGACGGCAATCTGCGAGGATGCGCGCGGCCTTTATGTAGAGGGCAGGCTGGCGCGGGTGCGCGATGCGCTGGAACTGATGCGCGGCGGCGGCTGGAAGGCTTGTCCATCGGCTTTCGCACCGTCAAGGCGCGCACGGATGCCCGCACTGGCCCGCGCCACATCATCAAAGCCGATCTTTGGGAGATCTCGGTCGTCACCTTTCCGATGCGGCCGCAGGCGTGTGAGCAGCGGCAAGGCGGGGACTGCCGACGATCCGTGAATTCGAACGCTGGCTCACGCGGAATACGGGGCTGAGCCGAACTGCCGCGAATACCCAATTTGCCACGGGCTTTGCGGCGTTCGCCGGTGAGGGAGAGGGACAGGGGCGGGACGCTCGCCTGTCGTGGCGGGAAACAAGCCTCGCCGAGAGCTGGTTCGACGTTGGCATGGTCTGGTGGCAATCACGATGCCGAGGTGACCTTCGAGATCGCACTGGAATCGGCAAGCCAGGCGCTCCAACGGGAAGGGTGGTGGAGGGGCAATCGGTTGAGGTCGCACTTCATTCCGACGAGATGCAATCGCGGCCAAGGGCGCAGATATTGAATGGCGCCAATACAGGCCTGCTGCTCGCCCAATGGAGAAGGGAGGGTGCTCCTGTTTTGGATGAGGAGGAAATCGGTCTAAATCGCTGGAAACTCACGCGCGCCTCACGCGGGCATTTTGAAACAGAGCAGGCCGCGTCGGTCGTGAAGAATGCCGAGACACCTTTCATATGGCTGGACGGTGCGGTTGTGGCTGTCTGCAAGCGTCGGAAGTCGGATTTGAACTCAATTGGCGTGTCGGCAACTGACAGGAAAAAATATGAACGCAGATAAATCATGGTATCTTTCGCGCACGGTCTGGGCTGGTCTGGTTGCGCTTTTTCTATCGCTTGCGGGCGTTTTCGGCGTGGCGACGGATCTCTTCGACCAGGGCGCGCTAACGGATGTGTTGCTGCAACTGGCGACCGCAATTGCCGGAATTGTTACGATTATCGGGCGCATCGGGGCAACATCACGCATTTCATAATTACACAAACCGTGATAGTCAGATGCTGATTTTTCCTTTGGGCCCGCAAGAAGTTTGGTTGTTCATGCATCATTCAGCTGTTGGGCGCTATATAAGGCGGCATGATGAAACAGAACCCTGCACTCAAAGTTTTCGCGCTTCTCGCCGTTAGTATTGGCTTGCTGCCGGTCAGTGCCGGTGCCTTGCCGATAACCGCGCCGCAGAAGTCCAATCTCATTGTCGCTGCCGCTGGTGATTGCGCCGCGGTCGGCGAACAGGTGGCCGCCCAGCAGGGTGGCCAACTGGCCAAGGCAACTGCCACGACGCAGAATGGCCGCCCCATGTGTGTGGTCGTCGTGCTGGTGCCGGGCCGTGATGGCGAACGTCCGCGCCGCGTTGAAGTGGCTGTTCCCGCTCAATAGGGCGGTTTCGTCAGACTGAATCGTCGAAACCGCTCTGCCAGTTTGTCTTGACGCGCATCTTCCTCCGAAAACCGCTTCGCTTTTTCGGGATGCGCTCAATGACAACGGCTTTCACCGCCATTCGGTAATGGATTGAGGGAGAATGTCCGCTTGCGTATCCTGATCGTTGAAGACGACAAGGACCTGAATCGGCAGCTTGCGGAAGCAATGGCTGCTGCCGGTTATGTGGTCGACCGCGCCTATGACGGCGAAGAAGGCCATCATTTGGGCGACACCGAGCCTTATGACGCGGTCGTGCTCGATATCGGCCTGCCGCGCATGGACGGCATCAGCGTCGTGGAGCGCTGGCGGCGCAGTGGCCGCGCCATGCCCGTTCTCATGCTCACCGCCCGTGATCGCTGGAGCGACAAGGTTGCCGGCATCGACGCGGGCGCCGATGACTATGTTGCCAAGCCTTTCCATATCGAGGAAGTGCTGGCGCGGCTGCGCGCGTTGATCCGCCGTGCGGCTGGCCATGCGTCGTCTGAGCTTGTCTGCGGGCCGCTTTATCTCGATACGAAAACATCGAAGGCCAGCATCAACGGCGTCGCGCTCAAGCTGACCTCGCATGAATACCGGCTTCTGTCCTATCTTATGCACCATATGGATGAAGTGGTGTCACGCACCGAACTGGTGGAACACCTTTACGATCAGGATTTCGACCGCGATTCCAACACGATCGAAGTCTTTGTCGGTCGCCTGCGCAAGAAGATGGGCGTGGACCTGATCGAGACCGTGCGCGGCATGGGCTACCGCATCCGTTCGGAAGGCGGGGGCGAAACGAAAGGCAACGACAGCTGAAGCTTCTTCGCGTCTTTCCTCCGCTGCGTTCGCTCGCGGTCCGCGTCGTCACCCTCTCAACGATCTGGGTTATCTTGGCCCTTGTGGTGGTCGCGACCTTTATCGGCTCCCTGTACGGCGAAGCTGCGCGCAGCAACTTCGAGCGGCTTTTGACCGCCCATCTGTTCAGCCTTGTCGGCGCCGTCAGTACGTCGGGCGAAGGCTTCTTGCAGGGGCGGCCTGAACTGGGAGAACTGCGCTATTCCAGCCCGCTCTCTGGCTGGTACTGGTCTGTCGACCCCGTCACGCCGAATCTGTCCGGAAAACTGCAGTCACCTTCGCTGCTTGGTCGCATCGTGCCGGAAATGCCGGTCTCGCAGGCCCCGTTCGACAGTTCCTTCATGCGCAGCTACACCTTGCCCGGTCTCCATGGCGAGGAACTTTTCATCGTTGAAACCGAAGTGGTTCTGGACGCCGCCAATCGGGTTGCGCGTTTTCGCGTGATGGGCAATCTCAGCGAAGTCCTCAAGGAAATATCCGATTTCAGAACCAGCCTCGCGACCTATCTGGCGATCTTCGGCATCGGAAGCATTCTCATCAACGCGGCCGTAATCCTGTTCGGACTGCGCCCGCTCGACAAGGTGCGTCAGTCTCTGGCCGACATTCGCGAGGGGCGTTCGTCAAAGCTCGACACGTCGCTGCCTGTCGAGATCGCGCCACTCGCCAGCGAAATGAATGCGCTGATCGAAAACAATCGCCGCATCATGGAACGGTCGCGAACACAGGTCGGCAATCTCGCCCACTCTCTCAAGACACCGCTTTCGGTGCTGGTCAATGAAGCACGAAGCATGGGCGGCGAACATGGGCGCATCGTCCAGGAACAAAGCGAGGCGATGCAGGTGCAGATACAGCATTATCTGCAACGCGCACGAATCGCCGCGCAGCGCGACAGCGTTGTTTTCCGCACGCCTGTGACCCCGGTTCTCGAGCGCATGCAGCGGGTGACGGCCAAGCTCAACCCGGCTTTCAAGGTCATGTTCCGCAACGATTTGCCTGACGCGGTCTTCGCGGGGGAACGGGAGGATTTGGAAGAAATCGTCGGCAACCTGCTGGAGAATGCGGGCAAATGGGGCCGCAAACGCATCAATATCGGGCTTTCCCCCGTTTCCGGCGAGCAACGCCAGTTCGAAATCCTGATCGAAGACGACGGGCCGGGGCTGGCATCGGACAAGATCGAGGCGGCGCTGAAACGTGGCAGCCGCGTCGACGAAACGAAACCGGGAACCGGGCTGGGACTGGCGATCGTGCAGGATACCGTCCGCGAATATGGCGGCGGCTTGCATCTGGGCAAGAGTTCGTTCGGCGGACTGGGAGTCCGTGTCCTGTTGCCCCTGACAGAAGATTGACGGTTGTTTTTGGCTGAAAGCGAACTAGAAGATAAATTGAAAAGCCGCATGCCGTTATAGTATGCGTGCTAATTGTTCATGAAGGCTGGTTGTTATGGTAATGGTATCCAGGTTGTCTTCTCACCCGGTTTCAGTTGCTTCGACGATGTTTGCCGTGGCGCTTGCATTGTCAGCTTGTGGCACGACCACCGGCAAGGGGATCGGGCTTGGCTCGCTAGGCGGCGGCTCTGCGGCGCAGAAGCCGGAAACCAGCCTGTTGACGCCGCTCGGCAATGGTCTTCTCGGCAGTTCGGCAAATCAGCTGAATGCAGCCGACCGAAAGAAGGCGCTTGAGGCCGAATATCGCGCGCTCGAATATTCGCCCGCGGGCAAGGTCGTATCCTGGAGCGGCAGCGGATCGAATTCCGGCGATGTGACTGCGGCGCAGCCTTATCAGGTCGGCTCCCAGAATTGCCGCCAGTATTCGCACAGCTTCACCATCGGCGGATCGCAGCAGACTTCGCGCGGAACGGCCTGTCGCAATCCGGATGGCAGCTGGACGCCATTGACCTGACATCCTTTGCGGCGAATTGCCCTAGGCAGCAACTTACTGCAGGTAGTGGTTGGTTTTTCCCTTGGCTGCGCTTAAGTCGTAGCCATGGGATTCTGGCTTATTGCAGCATTACTGACATTGGCAGCCACTCTGGTTGTTTTGTTGCCTCTCACGCGGCGCAAGCAGGCGTTTT
This sequence comes from Brucella sp. IR068, assembly GCF_049065885.1. Taxonomy (NCBI): domain Bacteria; kingdom Pseudomonadati; phylum Pseudomonadota; class Alphaproteobacteria; order Hyphomicrobiales; family Brucellaceae; genus Brucella; species Brucella sp. IR068. Next base: position 85,750 of record NZ_JBAKHE010000002.1, read on the forward strand.
TGCCCGCTGAAAAGAACGACCTTGAGGTCTATCGGGACCAATTGCGCGAGGTCGAAGCCGACGCTGCCCGAGGCATGATCGACCCGCAAAGCGCCGAACAGGCGCGCATCGAAATTTCACGTCGCATTTTGAACGCCGAAAAGTCAGCGAGGGAAGCTGCCGAAGCCGCAGGCAAGACGACACCGGGCCGGTTGCTCGCTTTTCTGGCGGTGCTTGCAGTGCCGCTGGTCGCCTGGGGCGTCTACCCGCTGTTCGGAAAGCCGGACATGCCGTCCATGCCGCTCGCCGAGCGGCTTTCGGCAAGCGCGGATCGTGGCTCTGTCGATGAGCTGGTAGCGCGTGCCGAAGCGCATCTGGCACAAAATCCCGACGATGTGCGTGGATGGGATGTGCTGGCGCCGATTTACTTGCGGCTTGGCCGCGCTGCCGATGCCGTCAATGCATATCGCAGCTCCATTCGTATCGCGGGTGAGAATTTCCCGCGCGTTCTGGGGTTGGGTGAAGCACTGGCAACCGCTTCAGGCGGTACTGTTACCGCCGAGGCCGAAGGTTTCTTCAGGAAGGCTGCCGATCTCGAACCGAATGATGTGCGCCCGCAATTCTATCTCGCGCAGGGTGAGATGCAGGATGGTCGCATGGATCTGGCGGCCAACCGCCTGCAGGCGTTCCTCGACAAAGCCCCCGCCGACGCGCCGTGGCGCGGCCAGATTGAACAGGCCATCGCCCGGCTTCGCGATCCTGCTGCTGTTCAGCAGCAGCCGAAGGGGCCAACGGCTGACGATGTCGATGCCGCTTCGTCGATGAGCCCCGAAGACCGGCAGGCGATGATCGAAGGCATGGTTCAACGTCTCGATGAAAGTCTTCGCCAGAATAGCGGGGATGTCGAAGGCTGGAAGCGCCTTGTGCGCTCCTATATGATCCTCAACCGCCGCGATGCAGCGCTCGACGCTCTCAATCGCGGAATGACAGCCCTTGAAGGCGAAAGCCGGTCGAACCTTGAGAGTTTCGCAGCCGGTCTTGGACTAGATCTAAAGGCAGGGAACGCACAAAAATGAGCGCGACCGCAGACGACAACGCACGCAAAAGCAAACCAGCGGCCAATTTCGCCCGTACCGTAAGCCAGAGAAAGCGCAAGCGCCTGTTCCTGATCGGCGGCGCGCTGGCAGTTCTGGCTGTGGCGGTCGGGCTGATGCTGATGGCTTTCAGTCAGGACATTCGCTTTTTCCGCACGCCAGCCGACCTGACGGAACAGGACATGGCCTCAGGCGCGCGGTTCCGTCTCGGCGGTCTCGTCGAGGAAGGGTCGGTCAGCCGCCAGGGCAGCGAACTGCGTTTCACGGTGACCGATACGATCAAGACCGTGAAGGTCGTGTTCGAGGGCATTCCGCCTGATCTCTTCCGCGAAGGGCAGGGCGTCGTCGCCGAAGGGCGTTTCGGTGATGGCGGGGTTTTCCGCGCCGACAACGTGCTGGCGAAGCACGACGAAAATTACATTCCCAAGGACCTTGCCGACAGCCTAAAGGAAAAGGGCGTCTGGGAAGGCAAGTAACAGTTGGGGCACTCCAACCGGCGATGTCCGGTTGCGTGCCTGATGGAGACTGCAGATGAGCGTCGAGATAGGCCATTTTGCTCTGGTTCTGGCACTGGCACTGTCGATTGTCCAATCGATCGTGCCGGTGGTCGGCGCGCATCGTCGCGACCCACAGCTCATGTCAGTCGCCGCCCCGACTGCAATTGCAGTCTTTGCGCTGATCTGCCTTGCATCCGCCGTGCTTGTCCATGCCTATGTCGTGTCGGATTTCTCGGTCCTGAATGTGGTCGAGAATTCTCACTCGCAAAAGCCGCTTCTCTACAAGATCACCGGCGTCTGGGGTAATCACGAAGGCTCAATGCTGCTGTGGGTGTTTATTCTCACCTTCTTCAGTGCGCTGGTCGCGGCTTTTTCCGGCAACCTGCCTGAAACGCTGCGCGCCAATGTCCTCGCCGTGCAAGGCTGGATCGGGGTGGCTTTTCTGGCGTTCATCGTCTTCACCTCCAATCCTTTTACCCGTATTTTTCCGGCTCCGATGGAGGGCGGCGATCTCAACCCGATCCTTCAGGATATCGGCCTCGCGATCCACCCGCCGCTGCTCTATCTCGGCTATGTCGGGTTTTCGGTTTGTTTCTCCTTTGCCGTGGCGGCCCTGTTGGAGGGGCGCCTTGATGCTGCATGGGCGCGCTGGGTGCGCCCATGGGCGCTTGTCGCATGGATGTTCCTGACCGGCGGCATCGCCATGGGTTCCTACTGGGCCTATTACGAGCTTGGCTGGGGCGGCTGGTGGTTCTGGGACCCGGTTGAAAATGCATCCTTCATGCCTTGGCTGGTCGGCACCGCACTGCTCCATTCAGCACTCGTCATGGAAAAGCGCTCGGCGCTGAAAATCTGGACCGTGCTGCTGGCGATCCTCACCTTTTCGCTGTCGCTGCTCGGCACCTTCCTTGTCCGCTCCGGCGTTCTGACTTCGGTTCACAGCTTCGCCACCGATCCGGGGCGCGGCCTCTTCATTCTGGCCATCCTTGCAATCTTCATTGGCGGTTCGCTCTCGCTTTTCGCGCTCCGGGTGCAGTGCCTGACGGCAGGCGGCATCTTCCATCCGATTTCGCGCGAAGGTGCACTGGTCTTCAACAATCTGTTTTTGACGACCGCCGCTGCGACCGTGCTGATCGGCACGCTTTATCCGCTGCTGCTGGAAGTGATGACCGGCGACAAGATTTCCGTTGGCGCACCGTTCTTCAACATGACGTTCGGCCCCCTGATGATCCCGCTTCTGTTCGCGGTGCCCTTCGGCCCGCTGCTCGCCTGGAAACGCGGCGATCTTTACGGCGTCTCGCAGCGGCTGATGACGGCTTTCGCGCTCTCGCTCGTGGCTGCGGCAATCGTCCTGTGGAGCACATCGGCGAAATCGGTTCTCGCCGCCTGCGGGATCGGGCTTGCGGCATGGCTGATTTTCGGCAGCCTGACGGACCTCGTGCTCAAGGCTGGCATAGGCAAGGTCTCCGCGAGCAAGGCGTTTGCGCGCTTCAAGGGTTTGCCGCGCTCGGTTTTCGGTACCGCACTTGCCCATATCGGGCTCGGCGTGACACTGCTGGGCATCGTGAGCGTCACCACTTTCGGCACGGAAAATGTGCTGATCATGCGTCCGGGCGATACCGCCAGGGTACAGGATTACACGCTGCGCTTTGAAGGCCTGCGCCCGCTCACTGGCTCCAACTTCACCGAAAATCGCGGTACTTTCACGCTGCTCGATTCCAGCTCGCGCAGTCTTGGACAAATCGAACCGTCCAAGCGGTTTTTCCCGGCTCGCCAGATGCCGACAACTGAATCAGGCATCAAGACGCTATGGTTCAGCCAGGTCTATGTTGCGCTTGGCGACGAACCGGGGGACGGATCGGTCGTCGTCCGTATCTGGTGGAAGCCCGATGTGACACTGATATGGTACGGGGCTCTCGTCATGATGGTGGGTGCACTGTTTTCTCTGGCTGACCGGCGCCTGCGGGTGGGTGCGCCTTCGCGCAGCCGCAAATCGGCTCGCCAAGAGGCGGAGGCCGCGGCATGAAAACGCGCTCGGCATTTGCGGCACTTCTGCTTGGCGCAGCCCTGGCCTTTCAGGGAACTGCAGCGCTCGCCGTCAATCCGGACGAGGTTCTCTCCGATCCAGTGCTTGAAAAGCGCGCCCGCACCATTTCCGGCGAACTGCGCTGCATGGTTTGCCAGAATGAATCCATCGACGATTCCAATGCCGAGCTTGCCCGCGATCTCCGCATTCTTGTCCGTGACCGGCTGAAAGAAGGCGACAGTGACGAACAGGTGATGGACTTCATCGTCGACCGTTACGGAGAGTTCGTGCTTTTGAAGCCGCGTCTCAACGCGCGCACCGTACTCCTGTGGGGATTTCCGGTCGTCATATTGCTGATCGGTGCTGTAGCGCTGGTTTTCGCCTTTCGCGGACGCAAGCGGGTGGGGGAGGCGCCCCAGCCGCTTACCGAAAGCGAAAAGGCGGAATTATCACGCCTGCTCGACGGAAAATAGGCGCCGGTCGCCGGTATTTGTTATTCGTAACCTTACGAAACTTTCATGTGGTGGAAACGGAGCGGTAAGGTAGCCCTGACTATCTTACGCTCTATAAAGGTTTCACAGGTCCACGTTTCCTGAATGATCAGGACCGCGGCCGGATTACTGCTCGTAAGGAGAAATACATGTCCAGAGCCAGGATTTCCAACTATCGCAAGAGCGTTGCCGCGATCGCATTGTCGGCCGTTCTCGCCGGTGGTTTTGTCGCGACCGGTCCTATCGGTGCGCTCAATGACGCCCGTGCGGATGCCGTGCAGGTAACGCCGCCGCCGCAGGCTGCGGGTTTTGCCGATCTCGTTGAGAAGGTTCGTCCGGCTGTCGTCAGCGTCCGTGTCAAGAAGGACGTGCAGCAAACCGCTGATCGTGGGGGTGGCCAGTTCTCCGGCCCTCAGGGCTTCTATCAGCTTCCGGACGACCATCCGCTCAAGCGCTTCTTCCGTGATTTTGGCATGGACCCGCGCGGCGATGCACGTCCCGATGCGCGCCCTGATCGCCGCGGCCCCGGCAAGCGCGGTCCTCGTCCCGGCCACGAACGTCCGGTTGCCCAAGGTTCCGGCTTCTTCATCTCTGAAGACGGTTATGTCGTAACCAACAACCACGTTGTTTCCGACGGCGATGCCTATAGTGTGGTCATGGACGATGGCACGGAACTCGACGCCAAGCTGATCGGCACCGACCCGCGCACCGATCTGGCCGTGCTGAAGGTCAACGATCCGAAGCAGAAGTTCACCTATGTCGCATTCGGCGACGATAACAAGATCCGCGTCGGTGACTGGGTCGTGGCTGTCGGTAATCCGTTCGGTCTCGGCGGTACGGTGACCTCCGGTATCGTGTCGGCCCGTGGCCGTGATATCGGCGCTGGTCCTTACGACGACTTCATCCAGATCGACGCGGCCGTGAACAAGGGCAACTCCGGTGGTCCCGCCTTCAACCTGTCGGGTCAGGTCATCGGTATCAACACCGCCATCTTCTCGCCTTCGGGCGGCAGCGTGGGCATTGCCTTTGCAATCCCGGCCTCGACCGCAAAGCAGGTCGTTGACCAGCTCATCAAGAAGGGCTCGGTGGAACGTGGCTGGATTGGCGTACAGATCCAGCCGGTGACGAAGGATATCGCGGCTTCGCTCGGCCTTGCCGAAGAGAAGGGCGCACTCGTCGCTTCGCCGCAGAAGGATGGACCGGCTGCCAAGGCTGGCATCCAGTCCGGCGACGTGATCACGGCAGTCAACGGCGAAACCGTGCAGGACACTCGTGATCTGGCACGCAAGGTGGCGGGCGTTGCTCCCGGTGAAAAGGCGGCTCTGACCGTCTGGCGCAAGAATAAGGCCGAGGAAATCAGCGTCACCATCGAAGCTATGCCTGGCGATTTGGGCAAGTCGGCCAGCCCTTCGACCGACAATGGCGGCGGCCAGAACGAGACCCTCGACTCCTATGGCCTCACCGTGACCCCGTCCGAAGACGGTAACGGCGTGGTGGTGACCGATGTCGATCCCGACAGCGACGCCTCCGACCGCGGTATCCGTTCCGGCGACATCATCGTCAGTGTCAACAACCAGACGGTGAAGAGCGCCAAGGACATCAACAACGCCATCAGCGAAGCCGAAAAGTCGGGTCGCAAGGCGGTGCTGCTGCAATTGCAGAGCAACGACCAGAGCCGCTTCGTGGCCCTGCCGATCGATCAGGGATGATGACCGGCTGCTCAAGGCTCTGAGAAATTCGATGCCAGGCGGTGCACCGCCTGGCATCGCCTTATCCTCAAACACTATTATAGTAGCGCCATGAAGATTCTCGTTATCGAAGATGACCGCGAAGCGGCCCGCTATCTGGAGAAGGCCTTCACCGAGGCCGGACATTCCGCCGATATCGCCGGTGACGGCGAGACCGGCTATGCGCTGGCCGAAAATGGAAGCTACGATGTTCTCGTAGTCGACCGCATGCTGCCAAAGCGCGACGGCCTGTCCGTGGTGGCAGGTTTGCGCGCCAAGGGCATGGAAACGCCAGTCCTGATTCTTTCCGCGCTGGGCGAAGTGGATGACCGCGTTACGGGCCTGCGCGCCGGCGGCGACGACTATCTGACCAAACCTTATGCATTTTCGGAACTGCTGGCCCGCGTCGAGGTTTTGCAGCGCCGTTCCAGCCCGCGTGAGGCGGATACGATCTACCGTGTCGGCGATCTGGAGCTTGACCGGCTTGCGCACACTGCGCGCCGTCAGGATGTGGACATCACCCTCCAGCCCCGCGAATTCCGCCTGCTCGAATATCTGATGCGCCACGCCGGACAGGTCGTGACGCGCACCATGCTGCTCGAAAATGTCTGGGATTACCACTTCGACCCGCAGACCAATGTGATCGATGTGCATATCTCGCGTTTGCGTTCGAAGATCGAGAAGGGCTTTGACGTTCCGTTGCTTCACACGGTGCGCGGCGCCGGTTACATGCTGAAGGCTGGCAAGTCGAAACAGTCCACAGGCACCAAGGTGGATTGAGCATGTCTCCCAAAAGTGGCAACCGGTTTTGGGATAAAGACATGCGTAAAAACAAAAGGATAGAGCGTGTCCTATGATTCAGTTTAAACAAGAAATGCTCTAATGGGCCGCTTTTCCGCGCTCATGCGCACCACCGCCGTTCGATTGTCGACGCTTTATCTGCTGCTCTTCATTGTGGGTGCGGTGGCGCTGGTCTTCTATATGACCAATCTGTCCGCCTCCATGCTGGCTGCACAGACCCAGCAGTCGCTCGGCGAGGAAATAGGCAGCATCGGCAAGAGCTATGCGCGAGGCGGCATTCCGCAGCTTGTGCGGACCATCGACTATCGCTCGCGACAGCCGGGCGCCTACCTCTATCTGGTCGCTGATCCGACGGGCCGCATCCTTGCGGGCAATGTCGAGAGCGTGGAACCCGGTGTTCTGGACACGAATGGCGTTATCGAACGTGATTTTAAATATCGGCGCTACGGCGAGCAGGGCGCCGAGACGGAACACCGCGCCATTGCGGTCGTGATCGCCTTGCCGAACGGCATGCGGCTGCTGGTTGGCCGTGATCTTGGCGAACCGGAACGGTTCCGCGATGTGGTCCGCCGGTCGCTCATGCTGGCGCTGGGCATCATGGGAATCGGGGCGCTGCTGATATGGCTGTTCGTGGGGCGGCGCGCCTTGAAGCGCATCGATGAAGTATCGAAGGCCTCACAGCGCATCATGGATGGCGACCTGACGGGCAGGCTTCCGGTCAACGGTTCCGGCGATGAATTCGACCGCCTGTCGGGCAATCTCAATGTCATGCTCGGCAAGATTCTCGAACTGAACGAAGGGCTGAAACAGGTCTCCGACAATATCGCCCACGATCTCAAGACACCGCTTACGCGCCTGCGCAACCGTGCGGAAGAAGCCCTTTCCGGTAAGAAGGCTGGCCCGGAATATCGTGAGGCTCTGGAAGACATCATTGGCGAGTCGGATCAACTGATCCGTACCTTCAACGCAATCCTCATGATCTCGCGGCTTGAAGCGGGCTATTCATCGGAGAGTCTCGAAAACATGCCGGTGGCGCCCATTCTTCGGGACGTGGCCGAAATGTACGAACCGGTCGCCGAAGATGCGGGCGTGAATCTCACGCTTGGCGATCTTGATGAAGTTGCGCTTCACATCAACCGCGAACTGGTCGGGCAGACGATTTCGAATCTCGTTGATAATGCGATCAAATATGCGGGCGGTGATGAGCGGACCGCGACCGTCAGTCTTTCGATGGAACGTGATCCGAACTGGGTCCGCATCATCGTTGCCGATAACGGCCCCGGCATTCCGGAGGAAAAACGCGAACAGGCGACGGAACGTTTTGTTCGCCTTGAGGAAAGCCGCACACAACCCGGCTCTGGACTCGGTTTAAGCCTTGCCAAGGCTGTGATGAAATTGCACGGTGGCGCACTTCGACTTGAAGGCAACGATCCGGGCCTGCGCGCCGTTCTGGAGTTCCCGTTGCCGTCGGAGAAGGTGGAATAACGTGACGTAAGAGGGGATCATGGCGGCAGAAAACGCAAAGGCACAATTTTTCGGCAGAGATATTCGTGCTTTGACGCCGCTTGATCCCGCAAGGGCGGAAGGTTTTTTAGCCGACCTTGCAGCACGCGCCGGAGAAGAGGAGCTTACGGGCGTCGTTGCCTTGCTGCGAAAGGCGGAAGCCGCCCGTTTCCTTTCGGCTGTTCTCGATCTCTCACCGTTCATTCGCGAAGCTCTGACCCGCCATCCGCGCATTCTCGACCGCATCGTCGCAAAAACGCCCGAGGCGGCGTTGAAGGATATTCTGTCGGAAATATCGGCCAGCGCTGCAAGCGACGCCGTGACGGAAGCCTCGCTCATGACGAGCTTGCGCGTTTTGAAACGCGAAGCACATGTCCTGATCGCCCTCTGCGATCTCGCCGGTATCTGCGACACGCAGGCAACGACTGGTTGGCTCACCGATCTGGCGGAGGCCTGCACGGGCGCTGCCGTTCACTTCCTGCTGCTCGATGCGGATAGCGCGGGCAAGATCAAACTTCCTGACCGCAACCATCCCGACAAGGACAGTGGCTGGATCGTGCTCGGCATGGGCAAGTTCGGTGCGCGTGAACTCAACTACTCGTCCGATATTGATCTTATCGTCTTCATTGATGAAACCCGACCGGCTATCGGCGATCCTTATGAATGCGTCGAGACTTTTTCACGGCTGACGCGCCGCCTTGTCCGCATCCTGCAGGACCGGACGGGTGACGGCTATGTCTTCCGTGTCGATCTTCGCCTGCGCCCCGATCCCGGTTCCACGCCGCTGGCCATTCCTGTCGGCGCGGCACTTCACTATTACGAAGGGCGCGGCCAGAACTGGGAACGTGCTGCCATGATCAAGGCGCGGCCGGTTGCCGGTGATCGCGAATCCGGAAAGCAGGTGCTCGCGGAGCTTTCCCCCTACGTGTGGCGCAAATATCTCGACTATGCGGCCATTGCCGATGTGCACTCGATTAAGCGGCAGATTCACGCCCATAAGGGCCATGGGGATATTGCCGTGCGCGGCCACAATGTGAAGCTTGGACGCGGCGGCATCCGTGAAATCGAATTCTTCGTCCAGACGCAGCAGCTGATCGCTGGCGGGCGCTTTCCTGAACTGCGCGGCAACCAGACGGTGCCGATGCTGGCAAGACTGGCGGAGCGGGGCTGGATCACCGATAAGGCCCGCGATGCTCTGGCGAAGGAGTATTATTTCCTGCGCGATGTGGAGCATCGCATCCAGATGATTGCCGACGAACAGACGCACATACTGCCGGAAGACGATGAAGGCTTTGCGCGTGTCGCCCATATGATGGGCTATACTGATCCGGCAGTCTTCGCCGATGCATTTCTCGACGCGCTCAGGGTTGTTGAAAAGCACTACGCGGCGCTGTTCGAACAGGCTCCCGAACTTGGAAGCTCATCCGGCAATCTGGTCTTTACCGGCGATGTGGACGATCCGGGTACGCTGGAGACACTCGCCGCAATGGGCTATGAGCGTCCGAGCGATATATGCCGCGTGATCCGTACATGGCACTTCGGGCGTTATCGCGCGACCCAATCTGCCGAAGCGCGTGAGCGTCTGACCGAACTTACGCCGGCCCTGCTCAAGGCTTTTGCCGAGACCAAACGTGCCGACGAGGCGTTGCTGCGTTTCGATGGCTTTCTGAAAGGCCTGCCGGCGGGCATCCAGCTTTTCAGCCTGCTGCAATCCAATCCCCGCCTCCTGAACCTCCTCGTGATGATCATGAGCGCCGCACCCCGGCTTGCTGAAATCATCACGCGAAATCCGCATGTTTTCGACGGTTTGCTTGATCCGGCGATCTTTTCCGAAATGCCCACGCGTGCCTATCTGGAAGAGCGCCTTCGCGTGTTTCTGGGGGCTGCGACCGACTATGAGGAAGTTCTGGACCGACTGCGCATCTTTGCCGCCGAGCATCGCTTCCTGATCGGTATTCGCTTGCTCACAAGCGCCATTGACGGCGTGCGGGCTGGCCGCGCTTTTTCCGATCTGGCCGAACTGATGATCGGCAAGGCTTTCGAGGTTGTCGAGGCTGAACTGGAACGGCGACACGGCAGGGTGAAGGGCGCAAAAGTCGCCCTTCTGGCGATGGGCAAGCTTGGCAGTCGTGAGCTTACCGCTGGTTCTGATGTCGATCTGATCCTGCTTTACGATCACGACAAGGATACGGATGAATCCGACGGCGAAAAGCCGCTGGCTCCGTCACAATATTATATCCGCCTGACGCAGCGGCTCATTGCAGCACTTTCCGCGCCAACGGCGGAAGGGGTGCTTTACGAAGTCGATATGCGGCTGCGCCCTTCCGGCAACAAGGGACCGGTTGCGACCCATATCGAGTCCTTTGGCAAATATCAGCGCAGCGAAGCATGGACATGGGAGCATATGGCCCTGACCCGCGCGCGCCCGATCCACGGCGACGCGGCCTTTATGGAGCACATCAGGAGCGAGATAGACGAGGTCCTTTCAACGCAGCGTGATGTAAAGAAGATCGCCAAGGATGTGCGTGAGATGCGCGATCTCATCTATCAGGAAAAACCGCCTGCCGACGATTGGGATTTCAAGCTCAAGCCCGGTGGCATTGTCGATCTGGAGTTCATTGCCCAATTTGCCGTGCTGGCGAACAAGCTTGACCGGAAGCCGCGCCCCCTGGGTACAGAAGAAATCCTTTCAGCGCTCGACCCGTCCTTTGCCGATCCGGCGCTTGCCGACAATCTGGTGAGTGCACACCGCCTCTATACCAATCTGAGCCAGACGATCCGCCTGTGCCTTGGAAGCGACGCCAAGCGCGAGGAGTTCATTCCGGGCATGATCGATCTGTTATGCCGTGCGGCAGACATGCCCGATATAAAGCGTGTCGAGCATCATCTGGCGGAAGTTGCCACTGACGTACGGACAGGTTTCGAGAAGCTCTTGAATATCTGATCAAGCCGCGTGAGTTTCTGCGCCATTTCCAACGAGACCGCGCTTGCGGTCAGGAATGCAGACAGAAACCACGGTGCCGACGCCTTCGGTCGAGCGAATGCGAAGCCAGCCGCCGTGAAGTTCGGCGAGAGAGCGGGTGATGGCAAGCCCCAGACCGGAACCGGTGTGGGTCTTGGTGAACTGGTTCTCCACCTGCTCGAAGGGCTGTCCGATCTTCTTGATCGCCGATTTCGGAATGCCGACGCCGGTATCCTGAATGGTCATGAACAGGGCCGAGCCGGTCTTGCGTGCCCGCACCGTGATCTGCCCGCCATAGGACGTGAATTTCACCGCATTGGAAAGAAGATTGATCAGCACCTGCTTGATCGCACGCCGGTCGGCATAAAGCTGCATCGCGTCTTCAATGCGCGTATTGACCGCAATATTCTTCTCATCCGCCTGTAGCGAGATCATGCGCACTGTCTCGTTGATGAGCGGGCAGAGATCGATCTCCTCGCGGTCCAGCGAGAAATGTCCGGCCTCGATCTTCGACATGTCGAGAATGTCATTGATGACGTTGAGCAGGAAGTTGCCGCTCGTATGGATGTCGTTGATATATTCTTCGTAGCGATCGGAGCCGAGCGGGCCGAATGTACCCGCCTGGATCATTTCCGAGAAACCGATGATCGCGTTGAGCGGCGTGCGCAATTCGTGGGACATATTGGCGAGGAATTCGGACTTGGCGCGGTTGGCAGCCTCGGCGCGTTCCTTTTCCTGACCATATTTGCGCGCTAGCTCGGACAGCTCGCGCACACGGTCGCGCTCGCCCTTTCGCGCAATCGACAGGTCGTGAATGGTCGCCATCAGGCGGCGTTCGCTATCGACCAGACGTTCCTGATGCAGCTTGAGCTGGGTAATATCCGTGCCGATGGAGACAAGGCCGCCATCCTGCGTGCGCCGTTCGTTGACCTGAAGCCAGCGTCCATCGCTCAACTGCCGTTCAAATGTCTGGCCACCGGCGCGGTTATGCTCATTGGCCATGCGGCGCTCGAAGGTGAATGGGCGCGTATGGGCGTCGACTTCGTTGCGTGGCACGCCGGGTTTCAGCGTCCAGACCGGAAGGCCTGCATATTCGCTGAATTTGGAGTTCGCCATGACGAGGCGATTGTTGGAATCCCACAGGATGAAGGCTTCCGAAATGTTCTCGATGGCTTCGCGGATGCGCATGTCGGCTTCCGCCGTCTGCTGTGCAAAACGGTGCTGTTCGCTGACGTCGAAGGCAATGCCGACCAGATGGAGGTCGCCTTCGCTCGCAATTTCTGCGCGGACACGCATCCACACCCATGAACCATCGGCATGACGCATGCGGAACACACGATCAACATGCGAAATATCGCCCGCAGCTGCCTGTTCGGCGATGGAATAGAGGTCGCCGTCTTCCGTATTGATGATTGCAGCCACATCGCCGAATGGCAGCACTGCGTCCTGCGCTTCATAGCCCAGCATTTCATACATCGAGCGCGACCAGTAGATACGGCCCCGCGCCATGTCCCAATCCCACAGCCCGCAACGGCCGCGCGCCAGCGCCAGATCGATACGCCGCTGGATCTGGCCGGAAAGATCGTCGGCCTCGCGAGCGCGCGCCGCCTGGCTGAAATAGGCGTAGAGAATGGCGAACATGACGCCCGTCGTACCGGCAAAGAGTGTCACATTGAGCGACACGGCCCGGCGCCATTCCGCAAAGATCGTGCTTTCCGGTTCCACGGCGATAATGGAATAGGGCAGGGACAGCGGCTTCGACAGGGCGCCGAATGCCGGTTCGGCCTGCAGCGTGACTTTCAGCACACCTGCACGCTCTGCAAACAGGAACAGCGGCTGCGCATCCGACAGGATTGTGTCGAGTGGTTTGCCGGAAATATCAGGGCCCGGACCCGATGCCGCCACCACGGATGATTGCCCGTCAATGACTGCAAGCGTCATGCCCGGGGATGACAGCCCGCGAGAGCGAAACTCCGCCATCGTGTCCTGAATGTCCTTCGCGGATAACTGCGCACCGGCATCGGTGCCATTGGCGGCGCGTTCGATCATCTGTGCAAGATTGGCCGTTGCAGCCGACAGAAATGCCTTGTGCTGCTGCTCGATATCGTCGCGCCACGCCAGCATCGAAAAGACGCGCGCAACGCCGAGAATAATCAGGAAAATGATGATGAGTGCAGGTACGAGACGTCGCAGGATAGGCTCGATCGAGACGAATTTGCCATAGGCCGGACCAGCAAGAAGACTGACATGGCCCGAAAGCTTGCCCTTTCTTCTTTTCCGACCGGATTCGCAACGCGTCCCCGCCGGCGCGCCATACGCGTCGGTGCTCGCCATATAATGGTCCCTCGTGAATTCCCTGCGAGTGAAGTGATTCGGAATACGCCACCTCCGAATGATATCAATGAATCAAAAGTGATTCGCGCTGTCCAGCGAATTCGTTAACGAGGCGTAAAAATCGGAAATTCACCGGCCAATTTATTCATGAATCTCAAGCTGTTAAGTGGAATCTGCGTGGCATTTGATTCGGCTAAACGCATGAAAAGACTCATGAAAGCTGACTGCCTCGCCACCTTTGCCCTGGCCCGCATGAAAAGCTCCGTTCCGGTAGCATATCAGCAACCGGAACGGGCGAATCATCACGATGGCAGGATGGAACGCGAATCAGGCGAGAGTGCGGTCCACGATGTCGCGCAGGTCGGTCGACAATTTGCCCGCGCCGGAAATGCGCGCCAGCGCTGCCCTGGCATGTTCACGGCGGGTATCTTCGAGCGAGCGCCAGGAACGGAGCGCAGTCAGAAGCCGCGCCGCCAGTTGTGGGTTCTCCGGGTCGATGGACAGGATCGTGTCGGCAAAAAACTCGTAAGCCGCACCATCCTTGCGGTTGAAGCCGGTCGGGTTGGACGCGGAGAACGAACCGATCAATGAACGGACGCGGTTCGGATTGTCGAGCGAGAAGAGGGCGTGTTTCGTAAGGTCGCGCACGGCCTGCAAGGCTACTTCGCCGGGACGGCTCGCCTGCACGTTGAACCATTTGTCCATCACGAGCCCATCCTTGCCGAACTGCTGTTCGAAGCTTGCCAGTGCGTCCTTTGCTTCGCGCGTATCGCCAAAGCGATGCACCAGCACGGTCAGCGCCGCGAAGCGGTCGGTCATGTTATCGGCAAGGGCGAACTGGTCGGCGGCGCGTTGCTGGCTTTTTTCATGACGGCTCAGATAGTCGAGCAGCGCGTTTCGCAAGGCGCGCTTGCCCGCTGCATCGGCATCCGGCGAGAAGGCGCCATCCTGTTTGAGGGCATCGTAGAGCTTCGCAAATTCATCGGCATAGCGGGCGGCGATGGCATCGATGAAATGGTTCCGGCTGGCAAGGATCGCGTCCGGATCGACATTGCTGCCCATTTCGCGCGCGATATCGCTTTCGGTAGGCAGCGTCAGGCAGAGCGCGCGGAAGGCCGGATCAAGCGTCTCATCGGACGCCACCTTGCCCGCAAGTTCCACATTTCTCTCATCAATCGCCGGTGCATGATCGCCGCGAACGCGCTTGGCTCCTTCAAGCAGGACCTGGCTGAAAATTCCGGTCAATGCCTGCCAGCGTGCGACCGGGTCGCTGTCGTTCAGGGCAAGGAATGCGCGGTCATCATCCGATAACGGCGCCGTCAGGTTAACGGGAGCCGAGAACCCGCGCAGCAGCGATGGCACGGGGCGTTCCTTGATGCCATGAAAGACAATGGTTTCCGATGCGCGATGCAGATGGATGACATCGCCGCGCACATCACCGCCTTCAATGGAAGCTGGAGCCATGTCCTTGCCGTCTGGCCCGACAAGGCCGAAGGCGATCGGAATATGCATCGGCTTCTTGACCGATTGCCCCGGCGTGGCTCCAAGCGACTGCGAAAGTTCAATCGTGTAGGTTTCCTTTGCCGCATCATAGGCGAAGGCGGCTTCTACCTTCGGCGTTCCCGCCTGATCGTACCAGAGCGCGAACTGTGAAAAGTCCTGGCCGGAAACATCAGCGAAAACCTTGACGAAATCCTCGATGGTTGCAGCGTCTCCGTCATGACGCTCGAAATAGAGGTCCATGCCTTTGCGGAAGAGATCGGGTCCGATGATCGTGCGGATCATGCGCACCACTTCCGAGCCTTTTTCATAGACGGTCGCCGTATAGAAGTTGTTGATCTCACGATATTCACGCGGGCGCACCGGATGGGCGAGCGGCCCCGCATCTTCGGGAAATTGCTGCGCTTTCAGAATCTTCACTTCGGTAATGCGCTTGACCGGGCGCGAACGCTCGTCAGCGGAAAATTCGTGATCACGATAGACCGTCAGGCCTTCCTTGAGGCACAGCTGGAACCAGTCTCGGCAGGTGATGCGGTTTCCGGTCCAGTTATGGAAATATTCGTGCGCGATGACCGCCTCGATACCTGCATAGTCGATGTCGGTTGCTGTCTCTGGATCGGCCAGCACATATTTGTCATTGAAGACGTTGAGCCCTTTGTTCTCCATCGCGCCCATGTTGAAATCGGACACGGCAACGATGTTGAAGACATCGAGATCATATTCGCGACCGAACTTCTCCTCATCCCAGCGCATGGAGCGTTTCAATGCATCCATCGCATAGACTGCGCGGCTTTCCTTGCCATGTTCGACATAGATCGCCAGATCGACCGGTTTTCCCGACTGCGTGGTGAAGTGATCCTTCACGACGCCAAGCGATCCGGCAACGAGCGCGAAAAGATAGGAAGGTTTCGGGTGCGGATCTTGCCAGACGGCGAAATGCCTGTCGGGCTTGCCTTCGACCGATCCGCCATCGACCGGATTGCCGTTGGACAGAAGGATTGGAGCGGCTTGCCTGTCAGCGTCGATGTGGACCGTATAGACTGACAGTACGTCCGGGCGGTCGTAATAATAGGTGATGCGGCGGAAGCCTTCGGCTTCGCACTGGGTGCAATAGACACCGCTTGAGCGATAAAGGCCGGACAGCTGGCGGTTTGTCGTCGGATTGATTTCCGTCACGATTTCAAGCGTGAAGCGCTTTCCCTCCGGCAGGTCGCTGATTTCCAGCTGGTCGGGCGTTGCGACATAGCTGTTATCGGCGAGCGGCTTGCCATCAATGGCGATGCTGACGAGTTTCAGTTCGTCGCCATCCAGCACCAGAGGCGTACCGGCGGGGGTGCCATCGCGGCGTTCGATAGTGAGGGTCGCACGGACGATGGTTTTTTCCGGTTCCAGTGAGAAATCCAGTTTCGTCTCGGGTATGGCGTAAGGGGTCGGACGGTAATCTTCGAGACGAAATGTCTGGCCGGTTTCAGTACGCATAGTGGAAACTCTCTCCCTGAACTCACGTTGAACTCACGATGCTGGATTCGTACCCGGAATTGCTGCCGAGGGAAACTTAATTCCAGAACAACCAGCCCGGCTTTGCAGCAGGATGGATGTTTTACCAAATATTTTTCGACTTGACCTTTGAGCTACTGGTGCTGTGTCACAAACAGGAATAAGAAAGACGGGCACGCGAATATTTCGGGTGTAGCTGCGCATCATATTTTAAGGAATTGCGTTGTGAACGCTCATGCGAGCGCGCCTGTCGAGGCTGCCCATCTTGAAACGAACCCGATGCTTGGCATCGGTCTCAAAATCGCTTCCGTTGCTGTTTTCGTCGCCATGTCCACCTTGCTGAAGGCGACTGATGGCGTGCCGGTCGGGCAGTTGATCTTCTTCCGATCTTTCTTCGCAATCTTCGCGATATTGCTCTATCTGGCGTGGCGCGGGCAACTTTCGGGCGTATTCCGCACGCAGAACGGTTTCAGCCATTTCTGGCGCGGATTGGTCGGCGTCTGTTCCATGTCGATGAGCTTTTTCGCTCTGACCAAGTTGCCGTTGCCGGAAGCAATCGCCATCAATTACGCTTCGCCGCTGATCAGTGTCATTCTTGGCGCGGTCGTCCTGCACGAAGTGGTGCGGCTTTATCGCTGGAGCGCGGTGCTCATCGGGCTCGGCGGGGTAACGTTCATCTTATGGCCGCGGCTGACGGTGTTCTCTGGTGGCGATATAGGGTTTGAAGAGGCCGTAGGTGCCCTTGCCGCCCTCGGTGGAGCGGTCATGTCCGCAGTGGCCATGATGCTAGTGCGCCATCTCGTGCAGACGGAACGCACATCGACCATCGTGATCTATTTTTCCATATCCGCGAGCGTCATCTCCCTGGCGAGCTTTCCATTCGGCTGGATCGTACCAAGCTGGCCGCAGCTTGCCATGCTGATAGGGGCCGGCTTTGCCGGTGGGGTCGGGCAGATCCTTCTGACCGAATGTTATCGCCACGCGCCCATGTCGACCATTGCCCCTTTCGAATACACATCGATGCTGCTGGGGCTTGCCATCGGGTTCCTGCTGTTCGGCGATATCCCGACACTGGAAATGCTGGCAGGCAGCGCCATCGTCATGGCGGCTGGCGGTTTCATCATCTATCGCGAGCACAAGCTTTCCATAGCGCCGCACAAGGTGAATGCGCCGCAAACGCAGTAATCAACTCTGGCCAGGTGCGCCTTCTGCGCGAGGGTCGAGTTGCATGGTCTCCGGCGTGGACTGGCCGTCCGGCGTATGGAACTTGTATTCGGTCTTCTGGTCGCTGATGGCCGGACGCTCGAAGCGGCGGATGCGCCAGAACGCGTGCAGGCCATATAGGGCATAAGCGATAGCCATGGTCACGAAGAAGCCCGAAGCGCCGATCAGATCCATCAACGGGCCGGAAAGCGCGGGGCCGATGACACTGCCCACGCCGTAGATGATCAGCAATCCACCGGAAACCTTCACGAATTCGCTGGCGTCTGCATAGTCGTTGGCATGGGCGACGTTGAGGCTGTAGATCGGATAAATCACCGAACCGAACAGAAACATCATGATGTAGAGCGCTGTGGGCGAAGTGGGATGGAACAGCACCATCACCAACGACAGGACAAAGCCGATGATCCCGGCTATCACCATCACATAGCGACGGTCCACGAAGTCTGATCCCCGGCCAAGCGGATACTGGAAGATCGCACCGCCGATCATGGCGCAGGCAAGCATGGTCGCAATGCCGAAGGTGGAAAGGCCATTCATCTCGCCGTAGATGGCGGCGAGGAAATTCCACGTGCCCGCAACGATACCGGCGATCAGCGAGCCGACCGCCGCAGCCGGCGACCGCCGGTAAAGCCCCTTGAGGTCAAGCGAAACCTGCGTCAGCGGATTGGGCGATTGCGCGCTTGAAAGGGCTGTTGGAAGCAGCGCGCTGGCATAGATGATGGCGCAGATGATGAAGAGCGTCTGGGTTCCTGCGTCGCCGAACGGCAGGATATACTGTCCGCAGAGCAGGCCGAGCATGGTGATGATCATATAGATCGAGAAGATGCGGCCGCGCGATTCATTGGTGACGCGCTCGTTCAGCCAGCTTTCGATAATCATGTAGCTGCCAGCGAGTGAAAAGCCGGCGACGCCGCGAAAGATCATCCATGCGACGGGGTTGACGAGCAGTGCATGCAAGAGAAGCGCCATCGAAAGCAGTGTCAGCAGCGCGGAGAAAACCCGAACATGCCCCACGCGCCGCACCAGATGCGGCACCACGATGCAGCCAATCGTGAAAGCGAAGGAGTAGCTCGTGCCCATCCAGCCGATGGTCGTGGTCGACCAGCCTTCAATGCCGCCGCGCAAAGGCAGAAGAATGCCCGCAAGACCGCCTGCAAGCAGCATGAGGAAGGTGCTTGCAAGCAAAGCGGCTATGGGCAGGAGCTGGCCAGCCATGAAAAACTCCACTCGAGCATTTCCAGCAAAAGTGCGAAGCGGCTTTGCGTCGGACAATGCATAAAACAAACAGATAGAGCGCTTTCCGCTCTATGAACCAGAATTTAGGGCTACATGTCGCCGATAGGCGCTTTGGCAAGCGGCGGAATAGACCATGTTTGCGGCATGTTGGTGACAATGCCGCCCGGGTCCTTGTCGATGCCACTGAAATATCCGGTTATCAACTCGTCAATTCGGCCAATTTCAGCTTCACGGCCAGAAAATCACGCCAGGCGAAACGTTTCTGCGCCGGAGTGCGCAGAAGATAGGCCGGATGCAGCGTCGGCATGACGGGGATTTCGATGCCGGATGGTGTCCGATGAATCTTCCAGTTGCCGCGCAGCCGCAGGATGCCTTCCGTCGCACCGGTGAGCGCCTTGCCCGCCGGTCCGCCCAGCGCAACCAGAACCTTGGGTGCGGCAAGCTCGATCTGCCTTTCAATGAAAGGCCGGCAAAGCTCTGTTTCAAGCGGCGTCGGTGTACGATTGCCCGGCGGACGCCACGGGATCGTGTTGGCGATATAGACGCTTTCCCGCTTCAGACCGATGGATTCGATCATACGATTGAGAAGCTGGCCGGATTTTCCGACGAACGGCAACCCTTCCATATCCTCATCCCGTCCGGGCGCTTCGCCGATGAACATGATGTCGGAGGATGGATCGCCGTCGGCAAAGCAAAGGTTCTTCGCCGTGAATTTCAGATTGCAGCCATCGAATGCGGCAAGCTTTTCCCGCAGTTCGTCCAGCGTTGAAGCCTGCGCCGCCGCTTCGCGCGCAAGCGCAATCTGGGCCGTATCGGGAAGATCGGCCGCAGCTTGAACAGGTCTGCTGGTGGGGGCAGGCGCTGGTGCGGGGCGAGGCTGCTGCCGGGGGCGTTCAGGCGGGCTTTGCGTCTGCATGGCGGGCTGGGCCGGGGCAGGGCGCTGCGGCTCGGCAAACCGATCTATCGGCGTTTCGGAAAGCGGCATGTCGACGCCCGCTTCTGCATAGAAGCGTAGCAAACCTTCAATATCCAGCGTTTCGCGATTTTCAGCCATTATCTACCTCACCTTTGAGGTGGCGAATTTTGCAGGTGAATGCAATAGCCGTGTTCAGATTTCGGGGGTGTTTGGCCCATTAGTTCCGGTTCGTACCCTGTTTCCTGCGCCGGCTTGATCAGAACCCTCAATATGACATGAAGTTATGCTTCCCTACCGTTCGGACAAATGCTCATCGCAGCTTCTTGAATGGAGTAGATTTGACGTTTACGTTAAGGTAAAGATAATTGAGGACGTAAGACGCCCGTTTTGGACAATTGGACGCATTTGCGACAGTCTCCAACTCTGCGACAGGGTAAGGCGGAATACGGGGAAACGGCAGGTCTTTCGTGTGCCGCCAGTGCTGACGGGCAGTCGGTTCATGGATATTCGCGATCAGATCATGCACAAAAACAATTGGATGTGTCGTCTGGGCTATCTTAGTGAGAAGACGATATTACACCGGACGGAGGGATGAATGTCTGAAGCCCCAGAATATGCAAATCAGGAGCTTCCCGAACGCGAGAGCATGGAGTTCGACGTTGTGATCGTCGGCGCAGGCCCGGCGGGCCTTGCTGCGGCAATCCGTTTGAAACAGGCGAATCCGGAGCTTTCCGTCGTTGTCCTCGAAAAGGGCGGGGAAGTCGGCGCGCATATTCTTTCCGGCGCTGTCGTCGATCCCGTGGGTATCGACCAGCTTCTGCCGGGCTGGCGCGAGGAGGAGGGACATCCGTTCAAGACGCCGGTGACGGCTGATCATTTCCTTGTTCTGGGGCCTGCTGGATCGGTGCGCCTGCCAAATTTTGCCATGCCGCCTTTGATGAACAATCACGGCAATTACATCGTGTCGCTCGGCAATGTCTGCCGCTGGCTTGGCACGAAGGCCGAAGAACTGGGCGTGGAAATCTATCCGGGCTTTGCGGCAACCGAAGTGCTTTATAATGATGAAGGCGCGGTCATCGGCGTCGCCACGGGCGATATGGGCGTTGAACGCGACGGAACGCACGGGCCGAACTATACGCGCGGCATGGCGCTGCTCGGCAAATATACGCTGGTCGGCGAGGGCGCACGCGGTTCGCTTGCCAAGCAGCTGATCTCGAAGTTCAAGCTTGATGAAGGTCGCGAACCGGCCAAATACGGTATCGGCCTCAAGGAATTGTGGCAGGTTGATCCTTCCAGGCACAAGCCGGGTCTGGTCCAACACTCATTCGGCTGGCCGCTCGACATGAAGACCGGCGGCGGCTCGTTCCTTTATCATCTGGAAGACAATATGGTTGCGGTCGGCTTCGTGCTGCACCTCAACTACAAAAACCCGTATCTGTCGCCATTTGAGGAATTCCAGCGCTTCAAGACGCATCCGGCTATTCGCGACGTATTCGAGGGCGGCAAACGTCTTTCCTACGGTGCACGTGCGATTACCGAAGGCGGTTTCCAGTCGGTGCCGAAGCTTTCGTTCCCGGGCGGTGCGCTCATCGGCTGCTCGGCTGGTCTGGTCAACGTGCCGCGCATCAAGGGCAGCCACAATGCAGTTCTGTCGGGCATTCTCGCCGCCGACAAGATCGCAGAAGCAATTGCAGCGGGCCGCGCCAATGACGAGCCGGTGGAGATCGAAAACAACTGGCGTTCGAGCCTGATCGGCAAGGATCTGAAGCGCGTGCGCAACGTCAAGCCGTTGTGGTCGAAGTTCGGCACGATTGTCGGCGTGGCGCTCGGCGGCCTCGACATGTGGACCAACCAGCTGTTCGGCTTCTCCATCTTCGGGACGCTGAAACACGGCAAGACCGATGCGCAGTCGCTGGAACCGGCCGCAAAGCACACGAAGATCGACTATCCGAAACCGGACGGTGTTCTGACGTTCGACCGGCTGTCGTCGGTGTTCCTGTCGAACACGAACCATGATGAGAACGAGCCCGTGCATCTCCAGGTCGCTGACATGAAACTGCAGCAGACTTCCGAGCACGATGTTTTTGCAGGTCCGTCGACACGCTACTGCCCTGCGGGCGTCTATGAGTGGGTGGATGCGGACGGTAACGCCGCTGCCGATCCGCAGGCAAAGGACGTGCGGTTCGTCATCAACGCGCAGAACTGCGTGCACTGTAAGACATGCGACATCAAGGACCCGAACCAGAACATCAACTGGGTACCGCCACAAGGCGGCGAAGGACCTGTTTACGTAAACATGTGATGTTTGCGGAAACGGCGTCCGTCTCGTCCGCCGGCCGGGCATTTCCAGCAAAAGTGGGTACCGGTTTTGCGTTTCGGAAATGCGTTTAAGGGAGTGTCGGCGAAGGACCGGTTTACGTGAACATGTAAAAGAAAAAGGCGGTCCCGGGCCACCTTTTTTATTGCAGCATCACGGATTGCGTTTCCGGTTCTTCTTCATCGGGGCGGACAGGCGGCGGAACGGAAAAATCGAGCCGCACCGGCAGGTGATCGGAGCCGGCGTCCTCGCGGGACGAAACCCTCGCCCCTCCGATTTCGGGGCTTACAAGTATCTGATCAATGGGTAAGCCAATATAAGGCGACAGCGAAACCGGCAGCAGGTGCGTCATCCAGGTGCCGCCGATACCGGTCAAGTGGCGGGTTCCGGAGGCGTACTCCACCCGGCGAACGGCATTGCTCCACGGAGCCGCATTGAAATCGCCGGCAATGATCATTGGACCGTTCAGCTTCTGCAATTCCGGTTCAATATAGCGGAGCTGATGCGGCTGCCAGCGCGGCCATGGCCATGAAAAGTGAATGGCGGCCACGTGCACGGTGGTTCCGCCGAAGTTGATCGGCGCGATTGCCAGCAAGCCGTCGCCGACGCAGGCCGTCTGCGCCTCTTCGCTGAAAGGTCGCTTGGATAGGATACCCACGCCCCAGGTATTGGGGTCGTCAGCGCAATTAAGATGATAGGGATAAGAACCCTGGAGGATGGTGAGCCATTTCGACCATTGGTCGCTCGCTTCCTCATAGGTGATGACGTCGGGCTTCTCCCGCGCGATCATCTGGAGAATGCGTTTCGGCTCAGGATTGTCTTCGCGCAGATTGATCTGGACGAGGCTATAGCGTGCGCCAGCCTGTTCGTCTGCCTGTGCGCCGGTGGACCCGCTGAGGAAATCGCGTGCGGCACCGATAGTCGTGCTGAGAGCCATGACCGCAAAAAGCAGGAGCATAGCCGCTTCACGCCGCATCCTGGTGAAAAGCAAGGGCAAGGTCAGCACTGCCAGCAGGACGGCGATATGGGCTCTGAAGTGCGAGAAGGAATCGAGAGCCGGATGCACTGCCCCCAGAAATCCAAGCACGAGCGGGACAGACAGCGCAACGGCAGCCAGCAGCAACAGGAATGAAAGGTTTTCACGGCTTTTCGACATGAAAATTCCCATAGGTGTCGATTGCGGCGTGATGATGAAGGCAAAGGGAAGGGAATAGGGGAATAGGGGAATAGGGGAATAGGGTGCTAAACGGATGTGGGCTAGGCAAGAAAATATTTGCCATGCACGACAATAATGATCCTCTTCCCTTACTCCCTTACTCCCTTACTCCCTTACTCCCTTACTCGCCGGCCTCACTGGAAAGCCGTCTCATAGAAGCTGCGGAGCTTGCGGGAATGCAGCCGCTCATCCGGCATGGCCGCAATCTTTTCCATCGCCCGGATGCCGATGCGCAGATGCTGCGCCACTTGCCGCTTGTAGAATTCGGTCGCCATGCCCGGCAGTTTCAATTCGCCATGCAATGGCTTGTCGGAAACACAAAGCAAGGTGCCGTAAGGCACGCGGAAGCGGAACCCGTTCGCGGCAATCGTGGCAGACTCCATATCGAGTGCGACCGCGCGCGCTTGCGAAAGGCGCTGCACCGGGCCGCGCTGGTCGCGCAGTTCCCAGTTGCGATTGTCGATGGTCGCGACCGTGCCGGTGCGCATGATCTGTTTGAGGTCATAGCCTTGCAGGCCGGTGATTTCCTCTACGGCTTCTTCAAGTGCGACCTGAATTTCCGCAAGCGCCGGCAAAGGCACCCAGACCGGGAGGTCATCGTCCAGTACATGGTCTTCACGCATGTAGGCATGCGCCAGAACATAGTCGCCGAGTTGCTGGCTGTTGCGCAGTCCCGCGCAGTGACCAAGCATCAGCCACGCATGCGGGCGAAGCACCGCGATATGGTCGGTAATGGTTTTGGCATTGGACGGGCCGACACCGATATTGACCATTGTGATACCCGAATGGTCTGCCCGCTGCAGGTGATAAGCGGGCATCTGGGGCAGGCGCTGGAGCGGATTGCCGTTGCTGGGCGCGGTTTCTCCCGCCAGCGTGACGATGTTGCCCGGCTCCACGAAGCGTTCATAACCCCCGCCGCCCTCTGCCATCAATTCGCGGGCATAGGCGCAGAACTCGTCCATATAGAACTGGTAGTTGGTGAACAGCACGAAGTTCTGGAAATGCGCGGGGCTTGTCGCCGTATAATGCGCCAGCCGATGCAGCGAATAATCGACGCGCTGGGCGGTGAATGGCGCAAGCGGCATCGGTTCGCCCGGTGCGGGCTCGAAGTCTGCATTGACGATCTTGTCATCCGTTGCAGCCAGATCGGGTACGTCAAACAGATCACGCAGCGGATGCGTGAAGGCGCTCGCGACAGAAGCCTCGACATAGGTGCCTTCCTTGAAGGCGAAATGGATCGGGATTGGCGTCGAAGATTCCTTCACCGTCACGGTCACACCATGATTGCGCATCAGAAGGCGAATCTGTTCGTTCAGGTAATGATCGAACAGATCGGGGCGCGTGATGTTTGCGGAATAATCGCCCGGCGTCGAGACGTGCCCATAAGCCAGGCGCGAGTCCACATGCGCGAAGCTGGACGTCGACAGACATATTTCCGGATAATAGGCGCGGTAACGCTGCGCCGGGACCTCGCCGCGCGCAACCTTCTCGAACGCATCGCGCAGGAAGGCCGTGTTGCGATCATAGAGTTTTTGCAGGGCGGCAACCGCCGCACCGGCATCGGTGAAAACCTCCGGGTCAACCGTCGGCGGTGTTTTGATCTCGGTCAGAAATGGATGTTCGATTCGCTGTGTCATGGCCTGGTGTCGTGATCTCGAAGTTCGCCTGTGTTTCGATATCGTCGTCGCAACCGAACTTCGAGATCGAAACGACACTAGGAAACCACGCTGCTAGTGTCCCTTTGCTTCTGAAATTTGCATCCCGCTGGATATATCAGCCCAATGCAAATTTCAGAATCAGGATGCCAGTATAGCAAAGTCTGTGACCATGACATGACCCAGTTTATGCGGCGCGCTGCAGGCTAACGTAAAGTACGAGGCCGATGCCGCTCATCTGAGAATGTTGACCGATCTGCGTATAGGCGAAGGTGGCTGCCGGACCCGTGAAAATGGCCGTGAAAAGGAAAACACGAAGCGCGATTGCGGCGATGGCCCGGGTTCGCCTCATGGCCGTTCTCCGGCGTGCTTCTGGGTGAATGCGGCGACAGGCCCGATCACCGGCTGGTCCCGATACACATTGTATCGCTGGTCGACGAAAATGCTGGCGACAGCCGCAAAACCAGCGATCATCAGGCAGACAATTGTTAAACGACGAAGCATACCACTGACCCCAAAGCCGTTCTGATTTCCGTTCTCCCTTGCCAATTTAGCGACCACGCCTGAACCGCCCCTGAGAGCGTCGTTCATGCGGCGTTCAAAAATATTGATGTTCCGTTTATTGCGGCACGGCGCTCTTGTGCCTGTTCGAAAGGGTCTTATGTTTCCCATCATTGGAATGCGGGACCGTGTCCCGCGCAACTTCAGGATCAGCGGGAGAGAGCCCATGGCCCAACAGACCAAGCCCATCGAATTGTACTACTGGCCCACGCCGAATGGCTTCAAGATCAGCATCATGCTGGAAGAATTGGGCGTTCCCTATGAGGTTAAATATGTCAACATCGGCAAGGGTGATCAGTTTCAGCCCGACTTTTTGAAGATTGCTCCGAACAATCGCATGCCCGCCATCATCGACCCTGAAGGTCCGGGCGGCGAACCGATTTCGGTTTTCGAGTCCGGTGCAATCCTGCAATATCTCGGGCGCAAATTCGGCAAGTTCTATCCCACTGACGAGCGCAAGCGCGTGGCCGTCGATGAATGGCTGATGTGGCAGATGGGCGGCCTTGGCCCGATGTCGGGGCAGGCGGGGCATTTCCGTATCTACGCGCCGGAAAAGGTTCAGTACGGGATCGACCGCTATACCAACGAAGTCAATCGCCTCTATGGTGTGTTGAACAGGCAGCTGGAAGGCAAGGAATATATCGCGGGCGAATATTCGATTGCCGACATGGCCTCGATAGGCTGGATCAACGCCTATAAGAACTATGACCAGAACCTTGATGATTTCCCGAACCTGAAGCGCTGGCATGAGACGATGAACGCTCGTCCGGCAGTGCAGCGCGGCCTGCTTGTGGGAAAAGAGGAGCGGGAGAAATCCAATCTGGCAACCGACAAGGAAGCCCAGAAAATTCTCTTCGGCCAGAAGGCACGCTGAGGCGAACATAGAAAGGGCGGCCCCGGGCCGCCCTTTTCGATTCCGATGCCGCCATTACTGGCGCGTGAGGCTCTCGCTCTTGCAGATCAGCCCGCCCATCACGCAGCCGGAAAGTGAGAGCGTGTTGCCTTTGACACTGGCCTTGCCGGTATAGGTCTTGCCTTCGTCGAGCTTGTTGACTTCACCCTTGTAGCTGCCCCCGGTGCCGGACATCGTGCCGATGGACTTGCCCTTGTACTCGCCCGTCTGCACCGTACCGCAAAACTTGTTGGCGCCGCAGGATGCATAGCTGATGATCGTACCGTTGGGGCGCTTCCACGTGCCGACAATTCCCTCCTCGGCAAGGGCAGGAGCGGCAAAAGTAGCTGCAAGCGTCATTCCAAGAATAAATGTGCGGATCATTCGTTCCTCCCAAGTCGCCGCTGGCCCGGCATTGCCGGTTGCAGCGGTGAAACCGCTGTTCTGCGCTCTGAGGTTTGAAACAGAAGCCTCCTCGACCACCTGCCAAACTTACGCAAACGTAAACGTAATATAGTTTTAGACCGAGCGGAAGAGGATAGTTGCACCTGCAAATCATCCGTGAAACAGCCTGCTTCTATACGGATGGCTGCGTTTGAATGTTGTCTATAGTTAGCAACTGGTTTCGTTCGACGAAGAGCATTTGAATCGAATTTTTGCAAAAATCCAGCAATCGGCGGCACTTGCATGTTTAACAAAATCCCAAGTTTACCCCTTGTTCGGATTTTGTTGGTCGCTCGTTAAGCATCCGATTTAACGTGCATTTCAACCCTTTCCCGTAGATTTGAAAGCATGAACGGAACGACAGAGACGGCAGTTTCAAAGCAATGAAATCAAGCTTTGAAAATAAAGACCGGACGGTTCTCGGGATTTAACAGGGACAAAGAAAATGGCACAGTTTCAGAGCTTTACGAATAAGAACAGCGCAGTTGCACAGGATCGCATTCTTCTGGAAATGGGCATGAAATACGCTATCGGCCGTGATTGCGAGATCGACGTTGTGGAAGCCCACAAGTGGCTGAATATCGCCGCCATCCGCGGTAGCGAAAAGGCCGCCCGCATGCGCAATCAGGTAGCGGCCACGATGAGCAAGGGCGAACTGGCTGCAGCCCTGCGTGGCGCGCGCGAGTGGATGACCACCCACTGACGAGTTATCTTTCGTGACAAAAGCCGCCTTTCGGGCGGCTTTTTGTTGTTCAGCTTATGCCGAGATATCTACCGGGCTTGTGGTTGATCGCGATGATGAGGTTCATCGCAATGGCGCCGATCAGCGAAAGCAACATATTTTCCCACGGAATAAAGAACAGCGATGCCAGCATGATCACGCCATCGAGGCCGAGCTGAAACCAGCCTGCTCTTATCCCATAAGTATCCTGCAGATAGAGCGCGAGAATGTTGACGCCGCCGACGCCGGAACGATGCCGGAAAAGCGCCAGCACGCCCATGCCAATAAGCGTGCCGCCCATGAGTGCCGCGAAAAGCGGATGGACGCTTGAGAAATCGACGCTGAGCGGCATCAACCGGGCAAAGCCAGACATCATCGCCACCGCGACGAAAGTTCTGATGGTGAACGCCCAGCCCATCCGCCGCACGGCGAAATAATAAAACGGCAGATTGATCAGGAAATAAAGCAATCCGAATTCTGCGCCCGTCGCATACTGGATGAGCAATGCAATGCCGGCGGTGCTGCCGGTCATCAGCGTGGCCTGGCTGTAAAGTGTAATGCCGAGCGCGATGAAGGATGTGCCGATCAGCATCGCCATCGCATCTTCATAGAGACGGTGACGATCGGGCGCGGCGGATTTTGACGCATCGATGAGCGGGGCGGCGTTATCAGCGATATCGGCCACGGGTAAACTCCAGAACAGCGAAAAGCCGGCAGGCCGGCAAAAAGATTACGAGGCCGGAAAGAAATCCGGTGTGGCATGCATTCGCGCTGTGCAGATGGCGAGGCCGTGGCACGCAGCGTAAAGTCTTGGGAGACGGCCAAATATAACAGTCGCCTCGGCCCTTCGCACCGCTTGAAAAATTGTTATTTCGCGGTCGACTTTGTGGATTTGTCGCTATCGGAGGGGGCGTTTGTTTTATTTTATTTCGCGCTTCACCAGCGACAGAAAGCGTTCCACTTCACGCGGGCTGCGCAAATGGTGCTTGACGAGGTGTGGGGGCGCCTTGTCTAGAAAGGCGAGCGCACGAATGCGACCGTTCTTGCGATAGCCCGCCACCCATTTCAGGAAGTCCCAGTCGAAACGCTCCACGCAGCCTCGCGCCATATCCGGACGGGAGCGGCCATAATGCTTCAGCGTCCTTTTCACCACCCGCCACAGCCGCCGCCCGGTCGATATATCGAGAAAAATGAGCATATCCGCTCGTGAGGCTCGATAATTCATAGTTTCGCTATGATTTCCCTCGAATATCCATGCATCCCGATCTGCCGCTTCGATGGTGAGGCGACCGATCTCGTCACGCGGCCGCATCACCCAGCCGGGCTGCCAATAGAGGGTGTCGATATGAACGACCGGTAAGCCGGTAATGTCGCCGAGCGCACGCGCAAGGCTTGATTTTCCGGAACCGGCACCGCCAATGATCATGATCCGCTTCATCACCTGTCTCGTTCCCGGATTTTAACTCTGTTCGAATAAAAATCGGACATGAGGAGCGAAGTACTATAATTTTACTTCATGGCACCCGAATGACCATAACGAGCAAAGAAAGTCCGTTAGAAAATTTGTATTGGAGTTGAGGGTAATATTGCCCAGATGATTGACAGTCAACTTTGCGAGGCGCAATGTTGACGTATAAACGGAACGGGTCAGAGCAACGATGACGTCTGCCGTTTTTCTATATTAGCAAGATCGCAAGGCATGAAACATGCCGGGTGATTGCAAGAGCTGCATTCGACAGGAGTGACACGATGTCTATTCGATCCATCACAGCTATGGCCGGCACAGCCATTATCATGAGTGCCGCCGCATTCGCTTTTTCTTCGCCTGCCAATGCGCTGACGATGAAGGAATGTAGCGCAAAGTATCAATCGGCCAAGGATGCCGGTACGCTTGGCAACATGAAGTGGAACGATTTCCGCAAGGCTCAGTGCGGTGACGCCGCGGATGCCGCCGCAGCTCCGGCTGCGCCCGCAGCTGCTGCTCCAGCCAAAAAGGCCGCCGCTGCACCTGCAGCAGACGATAGCGCCAAGGGCCTGACGATGAAGCAGTGCAGTGCCAAGTATCAGGCGGCGAAGGATGCCGGCACGGACAATGGCGCGAAGTGGAACGATTTCCGCAAGGCCGAGTGCGGCCCGGGCGCCGATCCGGTTGCGCTCAGCACGGACGGTAATTCCGAACCTGCGGCGCCGACGGTTGCTGCGCCGAAGGGCGTGAAGTTCCCGACCGCCGTATCGGCGAAGTTTTCCAGTGAATCCGCTGGCAAGGCTCGTATGCACACCTGCCTCGAACAGTACCACGCTTTGAAGGACGCCAATGCGCTGGGTGGCCTGAAGTGGGTGCAGAAGGGCGGCGGTTATTACAGCCTCTGCAATGCACGCCTGAAGGGTAATTCCTGATTTTCGGCGCATGAGAACGAGAAGGGGCCTTTCGGCCCCTTTTTATTTGGTTCTTGAGAACCAACTGGCGACTGCGACGACCAGCCAACCAAGAATCATCAATGATCCACCGGTCGGTGCGGCCATCGGAAAAAGCCGGTCACCCGTCATGTCGCGCATGAAGAGGTCACCGCAGAACAAGGCGAGGCCGAGAGCGAGCAATGCCCCGCCCAGATAAGCGACGCGGCTTGCCGGTACAATCAGCGACAGCGCGAGGAAGGCAGGCGCATGGCCGAGAAGCAGCGGAGCAATAGTGCCCAGGTGGTTCTCTCCTCCGTGTGCAGCACCTGCATAAGCGGCAATCGCAAATGCGCCGCACAAGCCGGCAAGCGTGCTGAAAAGAATACTCTGAGGCCAGCTATCGGATCGTTTCTGCAATTTGGACCTCCACCGTTCGGGCAGTTTCGCGAATGTCTGCGTGCTTGCGGGCATCTTCCAAAGCTGCAGGAAGGGCAGCCTCGAAGAGATCGAGCTGCTCTTCAACGCCGACACTCACGCGAATGCAGCGTTCCAGAATCGGAGCTCCGGGTTTGCGGACAAAAATGTCCCGCGCAATGAGCCCGTTGAGAACTGCCGTGGCAAACGCTCCATCCCTGCCGCAATCGACGGCGACAAAATTGGTGGCGGATGGAATGGCTGAAAGGCCATTGGCCTCGGCGATTTGAGCGATACGGTCCCGCCCGGCCTGTATTCTCGCAACCACGACGTTCAGGTAGGCCTGATCCTTGAGGGCAGCTATAGCTGCCGTCTGTGCAAGCCGGTTCACCGCGAAATGATCGCGAATCTTATCGAAGGATTTGATGGCTTCGGCACTGCCCACAACATAGCCGCACCGAATCCCGGCAAGGCCATAGGCTTTGGAGAAGGTGCGCATACGAAGGACGTTCTGGCGGTCGGTTTCGAAGGGCGGGAAAGCGGATGCAGGCCCTGTTTCACAATAGGCCTCATCGAGAATGAGCAGCGTGCTTTCCGGCACACGCTCGATGAAGGACTGGATATCCGAACCCTCATGCCAGGTCCCCATCGGGTTATCAGGGTTGGCGAGATACAAAATCGCTGCATCTTGCTTGCGCGCCGCATCAAGCAGGCCGTCAAGGTCGGACTTGTCATCGATATAGGGAACAGTGACCAATTTGCCGCCATAACCGGCAACGTGGTAGTTGAAAGTCGGGTAGCCACCAAGCGAGTTGATGACCCTGTCGCCTTCCCGAACATATTGCCTGACCACAAGGCCAAGCAGAGCATCCACGCCGGCTCCCGGCATGATATTTTCGGGCTTTACACCGTGATGTGCCGCAATTGCGTGACGCAGCTCATAATTTTCAGGATCGCCGTACTTCCATATCTCGCCTGCTTCAGCTTGAATGGCTTCGAGAACGGAAGGCGCAGGCCCAAAACTGCTCTCATTCGCGCCGATTCGCGCTTTGAATGGCTTTCCACGCTGCAACTCAAGCGTCTCGGGACCTGTAAATGGAACGGTAGACGGCAGGTTTGCAACGAGCGGTGTAAGGAGAGGCGATCCCATGACGATTTCCAGTCGATTCTCAGTCCTGTAAATGCGGACAAGTCGAGCGACCGATAATGCTGTCAGTCACCGCGCCTGTTCCGGTGAGAAAGGCATAGCAACTTGTATTGGCCGGTGCCATCACAATGATTCTGCGTCGACTGAATTATCAAGCAACGATCAGGCTGGCAGTCGTTCGAACGGAGTGAACTCGAGATCCACCCAAACTGAATGATCCGGACGTGAGTCCGAATATGGGCATCGCCATTATCACTGCCGCACCAACCCAGTTGGCCGTCAAATCCCCCACAGTGTTGAAGTCGCACCGGACGCATTTTGATCAGTTCGACGGAATGAATTCCAGCCGATAGCCGTCTCACATCTTCCGAAAACCGTTTCGCAGCTTTCCAAGGTGTTTCAATGGACTTCGAGCACTTTCACGCATGAATCGAGATCGTGTGTCGCCAAATGCGCATAACGCATGGTCATCTGCAGGGTCTGATGGCCCAGCCACATCTGAACGCGACGGATATCGATCCCGCCCCGGACCAGACGGGAGGCACAGGTATGACGCAGAATATGCGGAACGACCTGATCGTCGGTGCCCAGCCCAACCTCCATCTTTGCTTCATTCCAGATCTGGCGGAACCGGACCTGATTGAGCATCGAGAAGGGACCTTTGAGCTTCTCATGCGGGATATGTGCTGCTTTTCGTGCACGCCGGGTGAGGGGGACAGTGCGACTACGATTCGACTTGGTGAGCCAGAAGGTAACCCGCTGATCCTGAACATCGTTCCAGGTAACGCCGATTGCTTCACCGAGACGGCAACCCGTGTCGACAAGGAATAGGGAAAGCCGGTAGCTATCTTCGCATCGCGATTTGATCGCGGCGAACAGGCGCTTCTCTTCCTCATATTCAAGGAATCGGATGCGTCCGACCCGTTCTTTCTGCCGGACGAACTCCGGTAAATTGAAGATATCTCCCATCTTATGCGCCTTTCGCAGCAGCTTGCTCAGCGCAGCCATCTTTCTATTGATGGTTGCATTGCTGTTGCCGCGCTCACGGAGCGAACCGATGACGGAGTCAAGCATTTCCTGATCGAAACCTGAAAAACGCTCGCCTTTCAGAATCTCGTCAATTTCGCCGAGAAACGACTTCACATTATACTTGTGTGATCCATCATCCCACAGGATGTTGATGTATTTCCCCGTCAGTTCCGCCACCGAAAATTGTTCGACAAGCCGGTGGTTCGGACTTTTGCTGGATGTGTACTTTAAGTGGTAGTCGACTATCGGCGTAAACTTGTCGCCCATGTCGATCTTCGTTTCCCCAACGACGATCATTGCACGCCCCCCATAGCTTTATGAGACGCACAATTAATGAAATAATTCTCAGAGCACAAGATAAGTGAGCTAACTTTATGCGGAGACATGCTCGGACCTTTCTAAAAGACCGTATTTGCCCCCAACTTTTTGTCGTCCCCCGTCACTCCCCTCGGTTTTCGATCCTTTTCGAAATCTCCATTTCTGAAGGATCAAAATTCACGCGTTCGTGAGCATCGTTTCAAATGAATGTGCGCCAACGGTTTCCCGTTGGCGCTTTTCGCCTAAGCGTCGACCTGATTAGAACGAGCGCTGGAAGCGAAGCATGCCCTGGAACGCATCTTTGGTGACACGCAGCGGATGGTCATCATCCCAACGGGTGTAGGAAACTTCAGGCGTAATGGTGAAGCCTGGAACCAGCTGATAGGCAACGTTTGCTGTAACTGCGGTCTTGCCCCAGTCTTCATATGCAGCCTGAACGTTGATGACAGCCTTTTCAGTGGCCTTGTACTTCAAGCCACCCCAGACGGCCCAGTCACCGCCCCACTGACCATACATCTGATCGTTAGACTCTTCCGAGGAATATCCAGCCTGCACCCAGACAGAGAACTGGTCGGTGAGGTTTACGTCACCGCGAACCTTGGCTGCCCATTCTTCAATTACGGAGTCATAAGCTACCACAGCTGCGATCGCGCCCCAGCCACCGGCGTACTTCACGCCACCAACGACATGCGGAACATAATCATTGACGACATAGCCTTCGCCGCCTTCTTCCAGAGCAACAGTCGCTGAGAAACCGTTGCCGCCGGTGAAGGTGTAAGAAATCTTGCCCGTACGATAAGCACCCGCAGCTACAACGTCGTCGTTGATGACATCGCCAAGATAGCCGGTGAAGGTATGGAACGACGATTCGTCGAGACCTACGCGCAGGCCGCCCAGTTCGATATAAGCGAATTGCAACGTCGTCGACTGACGGTCAGCGCCATAGCCTTCAAAGCCGGTGTCACCGAGATTGCCGGGAACAGCGTCCCACTGAAAGCGGTTCTCGGTAAACGTACGAAGAGTACCCAGTTCCGTTTCAGTCGCAGTATGGGTGCGCAGCGCGAAACGTGCACGCTTTACCCAACCACCCAGTTCAACGCCGGAGTAGGCATCATCGCCACCCTTTACGTCGTAACGAACGTAACCGGAAATACGCAGGCAGGTTTCGGTGCCTGGGATGTAGAAGTAGCCGGCGCCGTAAGCATCGCAGACGCGGACATATTCAACGGCTTCTGGCTCTGGTGCGACGATTGCGTCGGCAGCCTGAGCGCCGGAAGCTGCAACCAGAGCTGCAGCGGAGCCAAGGAGAAGGCTCTTGATGTTCATTTCTGACCTCCAGTCAAAGTTAAAAATGGGTCTGGGCATTCTGATTTGGCTGAAGGACAACCTGTCCCCATCCCCTTTTGAAAAAGTCACCCCGAAGCGCTCCTTCTTCTGGATGTGAAGATACTCGCCCGCTTTCTCGTTTCAACATCGAATGCACTCTCCCAACCTTTCTGGTGCTTCTATGAGGGAGCTCTGTTGCAGAAAAGACACGAAATTGCCCGTTTCCGGGCAGGGAGTTTAGGGTTTATTAACATGAGTAAATGGGAATTAACGGGTCTTAACGCTTGAAAACACGCGTTTTTTGGCATCGCCCCCACTTCAGGGAAGCGAATCCACGACTTCTGGCGTTCCAGGCGGAGAATATGTCAGACTATCGTCATGGGCCGCCACATTGGTCGAAACCAGGGCGAATCTTTCCTTCTTATGCGAGGCAAAACGACAGCGCCGGGCCGGACGAAAGCCGATGATTCCACGCACATTCCTGATCGCGTATATATAAAGTGCGATAATTCGCAGGAAATTTTGCCAGTTGGCGCGCAATTCGCTTGAAATGACAAAGCGTACCGGCTATCTCGCCCTTACCGGAGAGGTGGCCGAGTGGTCGAAGGCGCTCCCCTGCTAAGGGAGTAGACCTCATAAGGGTCTCGTGGGTTCGAATCCCATCCTCTCCGCCAGTTGCTCCACGCACATTCCCTCACAAGATCAGATCCAGATTCGCTTCCTCGCGTGCGATTATGCGCCTTTTCGCACCGTATCAGCCGCGCGATCGACTGGCAGCCGATTTCCTGACTTTTTGCGCCTTGGTTTCCGAAATCCGACAACCGTTTGAAATATATAGTTTATTTCCAAAACCTCCGATTCTTGACTGGAGGTCAGAAATGAACATCAAGAGCCTTCTCCTTGGCTCCGCTGCAGCTCTGGTTGCAGCTTCCGGCGCTCAGGCTGCCGACGCAATCGTCGCGCCAGAGCCAGAAGCCGTTGAATATGTCCGCGTCTGCGATGCTTACGGCGCCGGCTACTTCTACATCCCAGGCACCGAAACCTGCCTGCGTATTCATGGCTATGTTCGTTACGACGCTACGGGCGGCGATCGCGTTTACGCTCGTTCGCTGGGCGACGTCGAGCGCGACACCTGGGGCAAGAACGCCCGTGCAACGCTTCGCTTCTCGACCGCTTCGGAAACCGAACTCGGCACCCTGAAGACCTTCACCGAACTGCGTTACAACTGGAACGGCGGCGGTGACGGCGAAGAATACGCTTACGGTTCGAACGAAAACAGCTCGCTGCGTTACGCTTACATCCAGCTCGGCGGCCTGCGCGTTGGTCTCGATGAATCGGCCTTCGTGACCTTCCCTGGTTACCTCGGCAACGTCATCAACGACGACGTGATCCTCGCTGGCGGCTACCGCACCAACCTCATCAGCTACACCTTCACCGGCGGCAACGGCTTCTCGGCCATCCTGTCGCTCGAAGAAGGCGGCAACGGCGACTCCGACGTTGACGTAACGCTCAAGGACTACACGCCGCACGTCGTTGGTGGCCTGAAGTACGCTGGCGGCTGGGGTTCGATCGCAGGTGTTGTCGCTTATGACGCCCGCAACGAAGAGTGGGCTGGTAAGGTCCGCGCTGACGTGAACATCACCGACCGTTTCTCGGTCTGGGTAATGGGTGGTTACAAGTCCAACGACGACAACTACTACGTCACGCAGGAATTTGCTGACGGCAGCTGGCGCGGTATTCGCCGCATCGACTCGTTCTACGGCACCTGGGGCGGCGATTGGGCCGTTTGGGGCGGCGCAGCGTTCAAGGCAACCGAAAAGGCTACCTTCAACGTTCAGGTCGCTTACGAAGATGCAGAAACCTTCGCTGCAACCGCAAACGTTGCTTACGAACTGGTTCCTGGCTTCACCATCACCCCGGAAGTTTCCTACACCAAGTGGAACGACAAGCACTCCGAACTCAAGGGTGAAGACGCCTGGCAGGGCATGGTTCGCTTCCAGCGCTCGTTCTAATCCTTCGGGATTGTTCAAAAAGAACCCGGCAGCATCGCTGCCGGGTTTTTTGTTTATTGATTTTCACGGTTGTGATCTTGCTTTCACCGAAAACTCGGTCTTTGTACGGAGAAGGAGACGATACGTGTTTCGTCGCTACACCTCCCATCATTCCCAGCGTGGAGATGCCCCGATATGTTCAAATGGTTTTGGCCCGGCATGACATGGACCGCAGCGCTGACAGCGCTTGCGCTCTGGTTCGGGGCCGACCGGGTCGAGACGGATATTGCGACGCGGACCGGCGCAGCACTTGCTCCATTCGTGTGGACGGGCTTGGATGTGGACGGCCGCGATGTGACGCTGAAGGGCATTGCTCCCGATCCAGAGGCTCAATCTGCGGCGCAGGATGCGCTGGCAAATGTATGGGGGATTCGCGAGATCACCGATCTGACGAGTGTTTTGCCGCTCGTGTCGCCCTATGCGTTGCAGATAAGGAAGAGTGCTGACGGAATAATCCTGTCCGGTTCAGTTCCAGATAATGATGTCAGAGACCGAATCATGACTGCCGCCGAAAGTGCGGCTCCGGGCATTCCGCTTGATGACCAAATGGCAATGGGTCGCGGCAGCCCACCGGACTTCGCTGATTCGGTGGAGTTTGCCTTGCAACTTCTGTCGGGATTGCGGGAAGGGGAGATCGGGATTTCTGATCGCAATATTTCGATCAAGGGCAGGGCAGCAGACACGGCGAGCTATCAAAAGCTCGAGTCCCGATTGAATTCGCCGCTCCCTTTCGGCCTGACGGCCGGACAGGTTGAGATTGGCGAAGCCGAGCTTCAGCAGTGAGGCAGGCTGATCTGATTTGGAGTTCATCTCCGCCAGTTTTCTGTTCGGAATTGACAGCTCGCCTGTTCGGGCCTTTCCTTTCGCACTATGAATAGACATAGCGGAGCATATGTTCCGTTTCCGGAATAGAAAGCGGACCTGACAATGCTTTATCTAGCTGTATCGTTTTGGCCGGTTCTCGTCGTGTCGGTTCTGATCGGCGCGGTCGTGGGCTGGCTGACCGGTTCGAAGTAATGGTTGCAAATTTGGGGCAGGGAAAATTGACGGCGACTATGTTCGTCGGGCTTGAGTAATTTGGAGTACGAGGAAACCATATGCCGTTGCTGATTGTTCAACTGGCTGTTCTTGTTGCCGTCGCTTTTATTATCGGGTGCCTTCTGGGCCGCTTTCTGAGGCGGAGAAACGCTGCTGTCCCGGATAGCGAACGCACAATCATTGCCGCAGCACGTGCTACATTGCCTGTCGACGAGAAGCCGGAAACGCCCAAGGAAGCTGCAGCACCGGCTGAAGCTGAAGAGCCCAAGGCTTCAACACAGCCGAGCGAGCCGGAGACGATTCCGGTCAAAGCTGTACCTGAGGCAGAAGTGGTTGGAAGTTGGCCCTTGGAGGCCGAAAGCCCTGACGCAGATGCGGAACCGGTTCTCGATCCGGGCCGTCCGGAGCTTCTTGAAGCTGCGCGTCGTGGAAAAGCCGACGATCTCACCGTCATAAAAGGTATCGGCAGGGCTGTTCAGGGTTTGCTCAACGGTATCGGCGTATTTCACTATGACCAGATTGCCAGCTGGAACGATGAAGAGTCGCGCTGGATTGAGCGAAATATTGGCTTCCCGCGCCGCGTGGAGCGCGAGGATTGGGTCGCGCAAGCTGCAAAACTGGCAAATGCAGCGAACAAAGCGAGCGCCAAGCAGGCGGACAAGCCCCGAAAGGCGCCGGCCAAACCCAGGCCGCGACGGACAAAAAAAGCAGGCGAATAGCCTGCTTTTTCTTTGTCTTGTATTTTCGCTTGGAGCATTTCCAGCAAAAGTGTGAAACGGTTTTGCGTTGGATAATGCGATACTTCCGGCGCTTCTGTTAAACAGGACCAACTCTAACGCCGACCGTGGATCAGGTCAGCCTGGATATCGGCGCTCCCGGTCAGGCGAGCCTTATATACCTCGTAGTTTTCCATCACGCGCTGAACATAGTTCCGCGTTTCCGAATAGGGAATGCGTTCAATCCAGTCCACGACCTGATCGATAGGCTTCCCACGCGGATCGCCATATTTCTCGACCCATTCCGATGCGCGGCGAGGGCCGGCATTGTAACCGGCGAAGGTGAGCACATAGGAACCGTTGAAGCGGTCGAGCTGTTCTCCGAGGAAGTGGGCGCCAAGCGTCGCGTTGTAGCCTGCATCCGTGGTTAGACGCGGCGCGGAGAAGCTCATACCGTTACGGGTCGCCACGCTTTTCGCTGTTGCGGGCATCAATTGCAGGAGGCCGCGTGCACCGGCCTTTGAAACGGCACCGACGTTGAATTCGCTTTCCTGTCGCGCGATTGCATAGGCGAGGGCCTTGCCGGACCCGCTTATATTGGCGGTAGCAGGAATTGCACCGAGCGGATGTGACAGAGCGCCGACATCGAGACCGCGCAATGCAGCGGTTTTGCCGACGCGCAGCGCCAGATAATGATTTTCGTTGCGTTCGGCCATGACCGCCAGCAGGGCCAGTTCGCCCACGCTGTCGAGTTCCTGCGAAAGCTGGTTAAAGAGCGCAGTTGCACGATTGCTGTAACCGACCTGTTCCAGCCGCTTGATTGCCTGCACAGCAGGGCGACCGGCAAAGCGCGTACGATCCGC
Organism: Brucella sp. IR068; assembly: GCF_049065885.1. Taxonomy (NCBI): domain Bacteria; kingdom Pseudomonadati; phylum Pseudomonadota; class Alphaproteobacteria; order Hyphomicrobiales; family Brucellaceae; genus Brucella; species Brucella sp. IR068. The sequence goes on from NZ_JBAKHE010000002.1 coordinate 124,642, forward strand.
GTCGGTCGGTTTCGGATAAATGAGTTCCGGTGCCCTTTCGTTCAGCTTGGCTGCTGAAAGTTGTCCGTAGAATGTCGTGCCGAAATGAGCGGAGCGACGATAAAAGTCGCGCGCATCGCCGCCGCTGCCCGCCTCAGCCGACCTTCCGAGCCAGTAGAAAGCCCGCGATGCGGAAATGGGACGCGAGGAAATTTCCGCGATCCTTGCGAAATGCGGTGCAGCAGTCTTTGGCTGGTTCAGGGCGCGGAGCGCATACCACCCGGCATGAAATTCAGCTTCTGCCGCCATTGTCGGGGATTCGGCTGCGTGGGTCGAAACCACCTTGTAGGCGAGTTGCGGCTTGCCCTGATCAAGCAGTTCCCGCGACAGGATACGCCGCTCCACCCACCAGGCATCCGGATCGACCAGTGCCGAGGCCTGACGCGGCGCTTTCAGCATGAGGTCCGTGGCTTCGTTGAAGCGTTCGGCGCGACGCAGATAGCGAATCTTCAGGAACTGGTAGGCGGCATTGCCCTGCCAGCTGCGGTCGACATCCGCTATCGCCTTGGCTGCGTTCGGAGATTTTTGTGCAACTGCCGCAAAGGCGTTGTAGAGCGATTGAGCCTGCGCCGGACCTGCAAGTAATTTTGCCGATTGCATACGGTCATTATAGAGCGAGCGCAGAATACGGCGCTGATGGTCCTCACGCGTCAGGACGCCCGAGAACTCTTTCAGGATCTTTTGCTCGTCATCGGCAGAAAGGCGCTGCGTAGCCCACCATGGTGAAAGTAGTTCACGCGCTTTGCCAGCATTGCCGGAGCCGACATAGGCGCGGGCGAGAACGATCATGCCTTCGGTCGTTTGTGGACGCCTGTTGCCAAACGTGGCGATGACCGTGGCGGGCGCCGGATTTTCCTTGAAGAGGGCCCGTTCCGAATTGCTGCGCAGAGCCGACATTCCGGGCCAGCCGCGAAGATCCGTCGCTGCTGCAGCGATTTCCGCACTCGGCACACCGTCGAGGCCCGAAGTGGCAATCGCCCAGGTCAGGATTTGACGGTCAAGCGACCCATGCGGCATGGCGTTGCGAAACGCGATCGCACTTGCTGCATCACGAGAAGAAAGAGCATCGAGCCCGCTTTTCAGCGTTCCGCCGATGGTGGCCGGATTTTCCATGCGTCCGACCGCCGATGTCACAACCGGGTCGGGCGTAGCCGGACGGGGTTTCGGCGTCACCAGATTCATCGGCGACTGATGTGTCGCGGTCGGTGCAAATGGGCGCGCGAGCGGGGTTGGAATATCCGACGGCAGCGACGATTGTGCAAGCGAAATCACCGGCTGCAAGGCAACCGCAATAAAGCAACTCGCGAGGAGTGCCTTTTTCGTCAGGGATATCGCTGCGGCTTGTTTTAACATTGGCTAACTAGAACAAAGACTTGGTTGATGCGCAATATGTTGTTGAAATCAGGCTTTTCTTAGCCGGGCTTTAGGCCGTCGATTTCTCCGTCGAGGTTAGGCTCAAGGAATGAATCTCTCCTTAACAAAGCGTTATCTACAACCTCTGCGGGGCGCGGCCACTGCGTGACGCTTGATGTTCCTTTAATCAATCCCGGCGTATCATTGGCAGCGCACGGAACCGGCAACAAATTTTGCCGCAAAACTGCCGCATTGCGCCTGTTTTGCCAGCATACCCCGCTTGCTCCACTCGTGCTGCAAGACTATTGTGCAACGCCTCGACCCGGTCACATGCCCAAGATGACTGCGGAATGAGGTCCCGTCTTTCTTTTTTCAGGAGTTCACTAATGCTGAAGGGCTCAATTACCGCGCTTGTCACGCCATTCGATTCCGAAGGAGCGTTCGACGAGAAAGCCTTTCGCGCATTTGTAAACTGGCAGATCGAAGAGGGTACCAAAGGACTGGTTCCGGTTGGCACGACCGGCGAAACGCCGACCCTTTCGCATGACGAGCACAAGCGCGTCATCGAGGTTTGCATCGAAGTTGCGGCTGGCCGCGTTCCGGTCATTGCCGGTGCCGGCTCCAACAATACGGTGGAAGCGATCGAACTGGCGCAGCATGCCGAAAAGGCCGGTGCCGATGCCGTTCTCGTCGTCACGCCTTATTACAACAAGCCGAACCAGCGGGGTCTTTACGAACATTTCTCGCGCGTGGCCCGCTCAATCTCTATTCCGCTCATCATCTACAACATTCCGGGGCGTTCGGTCATCGACATGACGCCGGAAACGATGGGCGCCCTTGTTCGCGACCACAAGAACATCGTGGGCGTCAAGGATGCTACCGGCAAGATTGAGCGCGTTTCGGAACAGCGCGCAGCCTGCGGCAAGGACTTCATCCAGCTTTCCGGCGAAGACGCCACTGCGCTCGGCTTCAACGCCCATGGTGGGGTAGGGTGCATTTCGGTGACGTCCAATATCGCGCCGCGTCTTTGCGCCGAATTTCAGGATGCATGTCAGGCGGGCGATTTCGCGAGGGCGCTTGAATTGCAGGATCGCCTCATGCCGTTGCACAAGGCGCTCTTCATCGAGCCGAATCCCTCGGGTCCGAAATATGCCCTGTCGCGACTTGGCCGCGTGGAAAATGCACTGCGCTCGCCGATGGTGACGGTGGAAGCCGCGACGGCAGAGAAGATCGATCAGGCCATGAAACATGCGGGTCTGGTCAACTGACCTGCAAACTTTGCCGCTTTCGCTGATTTTTACGCTCCCGTAGCTTCGGGAGCGTTTTCATTTCAGGCATTGCACATTATATGGTGCCATCATGAACAAGCCTAAGAATTCTCCCGTGCGCAAGATCATCGCGGAAAACCGCAAGGCGCGCTTCAATTTTGAAATCCTCGATACGCTCGAAGCCGGTCTCGTTTTGACAGGCACCGAGGTCAAGTCGTTGCGCGCCAATCAGTCCAACATAGCGGAAAGCTATGCGAGCTTTGAAAATGGCGAGTTCTGGCTCATCAATTCCTATATTCCGGAATATACGCAGGGCAATCGCTTCAATCATGAGCCGCGGCGCCTGCGCAAGCTGCTCATCAGCAAGCGTGAAATGTCCCGCCTCTTCAATTCCGTGTCCCGGGAGGGGATGACCGTGGTGCCGTTGAAGCTCTACTTCAATGATCGTGGCCGCGCGAAGCTGGAACTGGCGCTGGCGCGAGGCAAGAAGACTCACGACAAGCGCGAGACGGAAAAGAAGCGCGACTGGAATCGCGAAAAGGCTCGCTTGCTGCGGGACCGCGGTTGAGCACCGGAATGTAGAAAGAGCGCCTCAGGCGCTCTTTTGATTCAGATAATCCCGCACATTCCGGAACACGGTGCGGAACATGGCATCCGTCAGTCGCCCGGTATTCGTATTATAGCGTGAGCAGTGATAGCTGGAAAAAATACGCAAGGTGCCAATGTCGCTTGCCCTGTCGTGGCCGAAGGGGTGCCGCGCAACCGGCGCGCCGAGTGCACGAACGGTTGATTGATGCGCGATCGTTCCAAGCGTAACAACGGCTTGCAGATTGGGAAACCGGGTCAGCATTGGCGACAGGAACTGGCGGCAATTATTGATCTCGGAGCCGATTGGCTTGTTTTCCGGTGGGACGCAGCGTACCGCGTTGACGATGCTGGCATCCAGCAGCCGCAGGCTGTCGTCCGGACGCGCCTCGAACTTGCCGGTCGCAAATCCGAATTCGGACAGAGTGCTGTAGAGAAGATCGCCGGCATAATCGCCGGTAAAGGGACGCCCGGTCCGGTTGGCGCCGCGCAGGCCCGGTGCCAGTCCCACAATCAGGAGCCGGACATCGGTGTCATCTGCCGGAAGAAACGGAGGAACCGGGGCGTTGTGCCATGACGGCTCCTTGCGCCGCCATTCTTGCAGAAAGGCGTGCAGCCGCGGGCAGATGTGACAGTTGGGAGATGGTTCGGAAATCATGCCCTTGCATGAACCGGCTCGACGATGGCGTCAATAGCTCTCGTCGAGATCATCATCCTGGCGGCGCGGGGGACGTTCTGATGGATCGCGGCCGATCTCGGCCTTGAGCGAGACCAGATCGATGAAATGATCGGCCTGGCGGCGCAGCTCATCCGAAATCATGGCTGGCTGGGTGGTGAGGGTTGAGACGACCGAAACCTTGCGGCCCTTGCGCTGGAGAGCTTCAGCGAGCGACCGGAAATCGCCATCGCCGGAGAAAATAACGAAATGGTCGACTGTATCGGTGAGCTGCATGGCATCAACCGTCAGTTCGATATCCATGTTGCCCTTCACTTTGCGGCGTCCGGTGGAATCGGTGAATTCCTTGGCAGCCTTGGTGACGACCTTGTAGCCATTGTAATCCAGCCAGTCGATCAGCGGGCGGATCGAGGAATATTCCTGATCTTCAACAAGGGCAGTGTAATAATAAGCGCGGAGCAGATAGCCACGCTTTTGAAACGCCTTCAAAAGCTTCCGATAATCAATATCGAACCCCAAGGTCTTGGAGGCGGCGTATAAATTGGCGCCATCAATAAAAAGCGCAATCTTTTCACGAGAATCGAACATCGTGCAATATATCCACTCTACGGCCGGACGGGAGTGGACCGGCGACCGCTTATTCAGTTTGTTTTCTAAACGGCGGGTGGTATCGAAATTTACCAGTGCGTTTATTGCCTTCTAAGGACATATCACAGAAAAACAAGCAACCATTGGTTGTTATTTGCCCCCGCTAAATTACCAGTAAGGGAGTCTTGTCTCAGTAATCGCGTTCGAGATTATAAAATATTGTGCCGTTTTGACGCGCCGCCGTGTTTTATGAGGCGAATCCATGAAATTGACGTTGTTTTGGCAGATTTCATGCGGCGATGCACGAGCAATTCCGCTTTTGCTTGTAATTTGGCTCCACACGCGTTATGTGGGGAAAAATCCATTAAAGTTCGAGAAATGAAAGGGACCGCGCATGGCCCGCGTCACTGTTGAGGACTGCGTAGATAAGGTCGAGAACCGTTTTGAGCTGGTTCTGCTGGCTGGTCACCGTGCTCGCCAGATTTCCCAGGGTGCACAGATCACCATCGACCGCGACAACGACAAGAATCCCGTCGTTGCCCTGCGCGAAATCGCCGACGAAACCCTGTCGCCGGACGATCTGAAGGAAGACCTCATCCACTCGCTGCAGAAGCATGTGGAAGTCGATGAGCCGGAAGCGGCTGCACCTGCACAGATCGCCTCTTCGTCGGAAGACGTCGCGGAAGGCATTGCCGAAGCCGCTGAGGAAGATGTGGTTACTTTCGACCGCATGTCGGAAGAAGAGCTGCTCGCCGGTATCGAAGGCCTCGTTGCGCCAGAGAAGAACGACGATTTCTGATCGTCTTCTGGATTAATTCTTTTTGCATGCGCTGCGACTTTCCGGTCGTGGCGCATGTTTTTATGCGCCGGTGACAGCTTGAACTATCGGTTGCGATTTTCGGAAAGGCAGGCGCGCAGTTTCGGTGGGTGGAGGCATCCTTTGTGGGTCGAGTGGATGCGCACCCCTTTAATGACGGGCCATTTCCGCCGGAAATTAATATTGTCGGCAGAAAATCAAACCTGAATGTCGAGAATTGTTCGATTTTCGGCGATTTTGGGTCAGAATGCCCGATACGTTTGCCGCGTATGCATGCAAGTATCGGTTTCCAAAGGGAGTTTTCGTAGATGATGCGCCAATATGAGCTTGTGGAGCGTGTACAGCGATACAAGCCTGACGTGAATGAGGCGCTTCTTAATAAGGCATATGTCTATGCCATGCAAAAGCATGGCAGTCAGAAACGTGCTTCCGGCGATCCCTATTTTTCCCATCCTCTCGAAGTCGCCGCGATCCTCACCGATATGCATCTCGACGAAGCGACGATTGCGATCGCCCTTCTGCACGATACGATTGAAGACACGACAGCAACCCGACAGGAAATCGATCAGCTTTTCGGCCCCGAAATTGGCAAGCTCGTTGAAGGGCTGACCAAGCTCAAGAAGCTCGACCTCGTTTCAAAGAAGGCTGTGCAGGCGGAAAACCTCCGCAAGCTGCTTCTGGCGATTTCCGAAGATGTCCGCGTGCTTCTCGTCAAGCTGGCGGACCGTCTGCACAATATGCGCACGCTGGGCGTGATGCGGGAAGACAAGCGCCTGCGCATCGCCGAGGAAACGATGGATATCTATGCGCCGCTTGCTGGCCGCATGGGTATGCAGGACATGCGCGAAGAGCTTGAAGAACTTGCTTTCCGCTATATCAACCCGGATGCATGGCGCGCCGTTACGGATCGTCTGGCAGAACTTCTGGAAAAGAATCGCGGCCTGCTGCAGAAGATCGAGAAGGACCTGTCCGAGATTTTTGAAAAGCACGGCATCAAGGCCAGTGTGAAGAGCCGCCAGAAAAAGCCCTGGTCCGTCTTCCGCAAGATGGAAACAAAGGGGCTGTCGTTCGAGCAGCTTTCCGACATTTTCGGCTTCCGTGTCATGGTGGATACGGTGCAGGATTGCTATCGGACGCTTGGTCTTATCCATACGACCTGGTCGATGGTCCCGGGCCGGTTCAAGGATTATATCTCCACGCCAAAGCAGAACGATTACCGGTCGATCCACACCACTATCATCGGTCCGTCGCGCCAACGTGTCGAGTTGCAGATTCGCACGCGCGAAATGGATGAGATCGCCGAATTCGGTGTCGCCGCCCACTCGATCTACAAGGATCGCGGCAGCGCGAACAATCCGCACAAGATCTCCACCGAGACCAATGCTTATGCATGGTTGCGTCAGACGATCGAACAGCTTTCCGAAGGCGACAATCCGGAAGAATTTCTCGAACACACCAAGCTTGAGCTTTTTCAGGATCAGGTCTTCTGCTTCACGCCGAAAGGCCGTCTCATCGCCTTGCCGCGCGGCGCGACCCCGATCGATTTCGCCTATGCCGTTCATACCGACATTGGCGACAGTTGCGTCGGGGCGAAGGTCAATGGCCGCATCATGCCGCTGATGACCGAGCTGAAGAACGGTGACGAAGTGGATATCATCCGTTCCAAGGCACAGGTTCCTCCTGCCGCCTGGGAATCGCTTGTCGCGACCGGCAAGGCGCGCGCCGCCATCCGCCGCGCAACGCGCTCGGCAGTCCGCAAGCAATATTCGGGACTGGGCATGCGCATTCTCGAACGCGCCTTCGAGCGCGCCGGAAAGCCATTCAGCAAGGATATCCTGAAGCCGGGGCTGCCCCGTCTGGCCCGCAAGGATGTCGAGGACGTGCTGGCCGCAGTCGGCCGCGGTGAACTGCCGTCGACCGATGTCGTCAAGGCTGTTTATCCCGACTACCAGGATACACGCGTGACCTCCCAGAACAACCCGGCCAAGACCGGCGAGAAGGGTTGGTTCAACATTCAGAATGCAGCCGGCATGATATTCAAGGTGCCGGAGGGCAGTGAGGACGCGACAAAGTCCGATGCCGACACCGCGCCGAAACCGGGGAAAAAGGCATTGCCGATTCGCGGTACCAATTCGGACCTGCCGGTGCGCTTCGCCCCGGAAGGTGCTGTGCCCGGCGACCGTATCGTCGGTATTCTTCAGCCGGGCGCCGGCATCACGATCTATCCGATCCAGTCGCCCGCGCTGACAGCCTATGACGATCAGCCGGAGCGCTGGATCGATGTGCGCTGGGACATTGACGAGCAGATGAGCGAGCGTTTCCCTGCGCGCGTCAGCGTGTCGGCCATCAACTCGCCGGGCTCGCTGGCCGAGATCGCGCAGATTGTGGCGGCCAACGACGCGAATATTCACAATCTTTCCATGGTGCGCACCGCACCGGATTTCACCGAGATGATTATCGATGTCGAGGTTTGGGACCTCAAGCATCTCAACCGTATCATTTCCCAATTGAAAGAAAGCGCGAGCGTCAGCGGCGCGAAACGCGTGAACGGATAGGACTAAGATGAACACCGAAGATGTGCTTGCCGTCTTCCGCGAAGCGGGAGCGATCCTTGAAGGCCACTTTATTCTCACATCAGGCCTGCGCAGCCCCGTTTTTCTTCAAAAGGCGCGCGTTTTCATGCACGCCGACAAGACGGAAAAGCTCTGCAAGGCACTGGCGGCAAAAATCGAGGCGGCCAATCTCGGGGCCATCGATTACGTGGTCGGCCCGGCGATTGGCGGCCTGATTCCTTCCTATGAGACCTCGCGTCATCTGCGCGTCCCGTCGGTCTGGGTGGAGCGCGAGAACGGGGTGTTCCGCCTGCGGCGTTTCGATGTGCCGAAAGGCGCGCGCGTCGTCATCGTGGAAGATATCGTCACGACAGGGCTTTCCATTCGCGAAACCATCGACTGCATGAAGAACCTCGGTATCGAAGTCGTGGCTGCGGCCTGCATCGTCGACCGCTCGGCGGGAAAGGCCGATGTCGGCACGAGGTTGATTTCGCTCGCCGAATATGAAGTTCCAGCCTATCCCGCGGATAAATTGCCGCCGGAGCTTGCTGCAATACCGGCTGTGAAGCCCGGTAGCCGCAACATTTAAGCAGGCCAGCCGACGGCTTTCCACACGCTGCAGGGGAGGATACACCCCTGCGGCGAAATTCCGCTTTGCGGGACGCGTTCTAGTTACCTATTTAGGGGGTGTCGCGAAGACACCCTTCCGGCCCCGTAAACAGGATTCCATCGTGAGTGTAGCGCCTATCATATTCGATCCCAGGTCGCCTTATCGTGCGCCATGTGGGGTATGCGTGGATTGCGATGTTCGGCGGATGGCGGTTTGTGCTGCGCTGGACGATGGGGATCTCGGCGCTCTGGAAGCAATCATGACCTCCAAGCGGCTTGATGCCAATGAGCAGCTGGTGGAGGAGGGCGAGCCGAAGCGTCGTGTCTTCAGCCTGACTTCCGGTATGCTGCGCATCTATACGTCGCTTCCCGATGGGCGTCGGCAGATTGCGGGTTTCCTGTTCCCCGGCGATTATCTCGGTCTGGCTGACGACGAGACTTACTCCCAGTCGGTCGAGGCTGTGGTGCCATCGGTCCTGTGCGCCTTTTCCACCAGGGAAATGGACGACCTGATGGAGCGTTTTCCCAGGCTGAAGGAGCGCCTGCATCAGATGACGCGGGCCGCACTTCGCACGGCGCGCGACAACCAACTGGTTCTCGGTCGCCTTGCGCCGGTGGAAAAGCTCGCGAGCTTCCTACTGGTTCTTTCCGCCCGTGCGGAAAAGCGCGGTGAGAAGCCCAACCCCGTTCATCTTTCGATGAACCGTACCGACATTGCCGACTATCTAGGCTTGACGATCGAAACCGTCAGCCGCAGCTTCACAAAGCTGAAAACCCAGGGCCTGATTCAGTTGATAGACGCCAATACGGTGGAAATCCTGTCCCGCCGGTCGCTGGCGGCTGTTGCGGGAATGGACCCGGAGAGCCTTTAGGGCTTTCCAGCAAAATTTCTGAGAAAATACTCTGATTTCGAGCCATCGCCGGGCCTATTTGCGTTGATTCAAATCAATGCGGAGTCCGGCGGAACAGCCTATTCCTGACCATGGAAGTTGACGCGGCCTTGAGGGTCGCGCCGTTCAGAATGGGGAAAACAGGTGCTGTTGTGGCTGGGAATTGCAATATCGGCTGTCATGCATGCGGGCTTCCTTGCCGCATCATGCCGTCTTGCCCCGCAGAATGTCGCCCCGGTTCGGGTGTGCGTATCCCCGGACGGGCTTCGCCGGAGCGCCCAACGCTTAAGGTGGACGCGCTATGCATGAAGAAGCGATAAGACGCTACGCGGCGTTGGCGGTTCCCAGATATACATCCTTTCCAACGGCTGCGGATTTCATACCGGTAGGTGTCGAGACGACGCATCGCTGGCTGCGCCAGATCGGGCCGGAGGAAAGTGTCTCCCTTTACATCCATGTGCCTTATTGTCGGCAGTTGTGCCATTACTGCGGTTGCCACGCAAAAATGGCTGTCCGCAACGATGTGGTCGAGAATTTCTGTACCGCTCTGCTGAGCGAAATCGAGACCGTCAGCAAGAGCTTGACCGCGCGGCCGAACGTCGTCCATCTTCATTGGGGCGGGGGGACGCCCTCGATCTTGAACCCGCGCCAGTTTACCAGCATTCTGGCTGCACTGCGCGTGGCGTTCGACTTTTCGCCCGAGATGGAACATGCCATCGAGCTTGATCCGCGCACCGTCACGCCACAGCTCGCCCGTACGCTTTCGCTCATGGGCGTCAATCGCGCCAGCCTCGGCGTGCAGGATATCGACGCCGAGGTTCAGAAAGCCATCGGTCGCATCCAGCCGATAGAGACGGTTGCCAAGGCCGCGAGCCTTCTGCGCGAAGTCGGTATCGATCGGCTCAACTTCGATCTCATCTATGGCCTGCCGTTGCAGACGGTGGAGACATTGCGCGAGACCTGCGAAAAGGTTGCCGCGCTCAAGCCTGATCGCGTTGCCTGCTACGGCTATGCGCATCTTCCGCAGCGCCGCGCCAATCAGCGCCTCATCGATGCGAGCCTCCTGCCGGATGCCGATGAACGCTTCGCGCAGGCGCGCGTCGTCGCGGAAAGCTTCATCGGTTTCGGTTATGAACCTGTGGGGATCGACCATTATGCATTGCCGGACGACAGTTTGGCCGTTGCCGCGCGCAACGGCACGCTGCACCGCAATTTCCAGGGCTATACGGATGATCGCTGCCAGACTTTGATCGGCCTGGGTCCGTCATCGATTTCGCAGTTCCCCGGCGGCTATGCCCAGAATATCTCGGACGTGACGCAATATTCAAAACGCGTCCAAGCGGGTGAACTTGCAACGGTTCGCGGCTATGCCATGCGCGAAAGCGACCGTATCCGCGCCGGTATCATCACAGCGTTGATGTGCAATTTCCGGGTCGATCTGAACATGACGGCGCCGGGCGTGGAGTTTTCCGACGAAATGGCCCTGTTGCGCCCTCTGGTCGCGGACGGATTGGTGGAAATCCGTGGCGGGGTCATCAGCGCGACAAGCGACGGCAAGCCGCTGATCCGTCTGGTTGCTGCTGCTTTTGATGAATTTCGCAGGGAGACGATGCACGGCTTCAGTTTTGCCGTCTGAACTTGCGCTGGAACAAAGAGGTAGAGCGAAAGAAGCTCTATCAAAAGAATGCTGCTGCACCGGGCCGTCAAAAGGTCAGTGGCATGGGAGCACCGCCGTTGGGGGACGTGCGGTGCTCCACTATTTTAGAGCACAGCCCGGAAGCCGGAGGGCTTTCGGGCTGTGCGTTTAAGGGTCAGGCTTTGCGGTTCTTTTCGAGCTTTGGCAGGAAAATCGTCAGCAACCCAAGCAGGGGCAGATACGAGCAGATGTTGTAAACATACTCGATGCCCTTCTGGTCAGCCACGACGCCGAGGACGGCGGCTGCAATACCGGCCATGCCGAATGCGAAGCCGAAGAACAGGCCCGACACCATGCCGACGCGTCCCGGCAGCAATTCCTGTGCGAATACCACGATGGCCGGGAAGGCCGAGGCGAGGATCAGGCCGATGATGACCGTCAGGACAGCCGTCATTTCGAGGTTGGCATAGGGCAGGGCAAGCGTGAACGGCAGGACGCCGAGGATCGATGCCCAGATCACCTTGCGCGCACCGATCTTGTCACCGATGGGGCCGCCGATGATCGTTCCTGCGGCAACCGCGCCGAGGAATAGGAACAGAAGCAACTGCGATGACTGCACCGACACGCCGAAGTGGCTGATGGTGTAGAAGGTGTAATAGCTCGTCAGGCTGGCCATGTAGATGTACTTGGTGAAGACCAGCATCGCCAGAACGCCAATCGAGACGAGAACCTTGTTGCGCGGCAGCGGAAGGGTCTTGTCCGGCTTTGCCTTGCTGGCATTGGCAATCCGGTAGCGATTGTACCAGTTGCTCACATACCAGAGCAGCATCATGCCGATCAGCGCGGCAACGGAGAACCAGGACACGCTGATCTGGCCGAACGGCAGAACGATGAACGCTGCCAGAAGAGGGCCGATCGACGAGCCGAAATTACCGCCCACCTGGAACAGGGACTGCGCAAAGCCATGTCGTCCACCCGAGGCGAGACGTGCGACACGGGCCGCTTCGGGATGGAAAACAGATGAGCCGAAGCCGACGAAGGCCGCACCCAGAAGCAGGATCGAATAATGATGCGCGGTCGCCAGAAAGACGAGGCCGACAAGCGTGCAACCCATGCCGAAGGGCAGGGAATAAGGCATCGGCTTGCGGTCTGTGTAGATACCCACCAGTGGCTGCAGGATCGATGCCGTCATCTGGAAGGTGAACGTCAGAAGTCCGATCTGCCAGAATGACAGGCTGTAATTGTCCTTCAGCATCGGATAGATGGCCGGAAGGAGCGACTGCATCATGTCGTTCAGGAAGTGGCCCATGCTAGTGGCCAGAATAATGGCGAGGACAGTATTGTCCGCGCCGCTGTTTGATGGCTGCTGTGCAGCACTCATGCTCATACTGCTACTCCGAAGATGGAAGTCAGTCTTCTGGTGTATTTCCTGCCGATACTATCTGACAGCTGGAAACGAGACCTCAAGGAAATTGCGGGGCTTTGATGAGAAACCAGCGAAAATTTGCGAATTTGATGTCTGAACAGGCACGTGTCCTGCTCAAACGTCAAATTCATTCCGCCAGCGAATGTCGCGACCCATTCTCAGCACGCTATTAATAGGACTATTGCCTCTCGCCCGCTTTCGTGATTTGGTCCAATAGTTTCGAGAGTGGGCCAAACAAGGGGCAGAGCTGCAATGAAACCGAAGTCGCCGCCGGGCCTGCTGCTTCCGGGAAGCGAGGAACTGCAGAAGTTCCACGAGCAGCGCATTGCCATGCTGGAAGGCATGAGCGGGCCAGTGATTGCCCTGCCGACGCGCTATCCCGATGGCTATTTCGTGCCGCGCCACCGTCACAGCCGGGCGCAGCTTCTTTGCGCTTCCCAGGGGGTGGTGCTGGTGACGACCGACGCTGGACGCTGGATGATCCCGAGCGATCACGCCATGTGGATACCGGCGGGTGTGGAGCATTCGGTCGAAATCCTCGGCGAAGTCTTCATGCGGTCGATCTATATCTGCGTCGATGCCGTGTCCGGCGTGCCGGATTATCTTCATGTGGTCGGGCTGACCGACCTGATGCGGTGCCTCATAACCGATGCAACGGCGCAGGACAGCACGCCGGAACCGGACAGTCGCGATGCTCTAGTGATCGAGCTTATATTGCGGGACCTTCACACATTGCCGCAGCGCTCGTTGGGGCTGCCTTTTCCATCCGATCCGCGCTTGCAGAAACTATGCCGGGAATTCGTGAAAAAGCCTTCTTCACGCGCCACAATTGACGACTGGGCGGACAGAATGGCGATGAGCCGACGCTCGTTCACCCGGCATTTCCAGCGGGAAACCGGCGTAAGCCTTTCGGTCTGGCGCCAGCAGGCATGCCTCTTCGCTGCGGTCCCACGCCTCACGGAAGGGGAAGCGGTGACGAGCGTGGCGCTGGATCTGGGATATGACAGCGTTTCCGCTTTCACGACGATGTTCCGCAGGATGCTCGGAGTTTCGCCGCGGTTCTATCTGCCGCGGCTGGATACTGTTCCGTTTGAACGCAGCGATAGCGTCGCGGCGGAATAATAACAATTGTCTCTGCGATTGGAGCGCATTAATAGGGCCACATGCTTTTTCAACGCCGTAATCCCCCGACCAGAAAAGAGCGCCTGAGGCTTCTGGTCTGGCCGCGCCGCTCCTTCTCCCGTTCCCTCCGGTACGGTGGCAAGCGGATTCTGCGCATCACTGCCTCGCCCCATGCCGTGGCCGCCGGCCTGGCAGTCGGCGTGTTCTCGGCCTTTACGCCCTTCTTCGGCTTCCATCTCATCATCACAATCGTGCTGGCTTATGTCCTTGCCGGAAATATCGCGGCTGCGGCCCTTGGCACGACACTTGCCAACCCCCTGACGCTGCCGTTCATCTGGGGGAGCACGTTCGAGCTTGGCCGCTTCATCATGAATGGAAGCATCGATGATGCGCCGCCGATCCATCTGGGGCGGGCCCTGGAAACCATGCGTTTCGATGAAATCTGGACCCCGCTCCTGAAGCCCATGCTGTTCGGTTCCACCATTCTGGGTGCTGCATTCGCCGTCGTGGTCTATTTTGTCACCCGGTTTGCGGTTTCGGCTTTCCGTCGCCGCCGTATCGAACGTCTTGCGGAAAAGCACCGCCTGCACCGCGCACAGGAGCCCCAGAAAGTATGATTGTCGGGATTGGCAGCGACCTCATCGATATTCGCCGTGTCGAAAGTGCGCTTGAACGGCATGGCGACCGTTTCCGCAACCGGGTCTTTACAGAGGTCGAGCAGAAGAAATCGGATGGACGCAAGCAGCGCGCCGCATCTTATGCGAAGCGTTTCGCGGCGAAGGAAGCCTGCGCCAAGGCGCTGGGAACCGGAATAGCCCAGGGCGTGTTCTGGCGCGACATGGGCGTGGTCAACGCTCCTTCCGGAAAGCCCACGATGCATCTAACCGGCGGTGCGGCGAAACAGTTGCAAAAACTCTTGCCCGCTGGAACGCGCGCCGCCATACATCTGACAATTACCGATGATTTTCCTCTCGCTCAGGCCTTCGTTATCATCGAAGCCCTGCCTGAGACGGAATAATTGTGATTGTGGCAGATAACTCCTGCTCATAATCGTGCGATAAACCCGCGTTCTGCGGGCGGCGTGATTGCGTCATCCATTCATAGTCGTTATTAGATCGCGTTATCGGAAGCGGAGATACAATGAGCGTGTCCAGCAAGAGTGAGACAAAAAAATCCGGCGGCCTTGGCGAAACCATCAGCGTTATCGTGCAGGCGCTGCTGCTGGCACTGGTCATCCGCACCCTTCTTTTCCAGCCTTTCAGCATACCGTCCGGCTCGATGCGCCCAACGCTTCTGGAAGGCGATTATCTGTTCGTGTCGAAATATGCCTATGGCTATTCGCGCTATTCGCTTCCGTTCGGACTGGACCTGTTTTCGGGCCGTATCTGGAGCGCGGAGCCGAAGCGCGGCGACGTGGTGGTGTTCAAGCTGCCAAGCGACCCATCGGTCGATTATATCAAGCGCGTGATCGGCCTGCCGGGCGACCGCGTGCAGATGCGCGGCGGCGTGCTCTATATCAACGATCAGGCGGTCAAGCGCGAGCGGATCGGCGCGATCGATAATCCCGATGTGACCGAGCAGAACCGTCCGGTCGATGTCTATCGGGAAACCCTGCCGGAAGGCGTGACCTATGATACGCTTGATCTCGCACCGAATTCCATCGGTGACGATACGCGCGTCTTTGAAGTTCCCGCCGGTCATTTCTTCATGATGGGCGACAACCGCGACAACTCGCTCGACAGCCGCTTCAGCGTTGGCTACGTGCCGTTTGAAAATCTTGTCGGACGCGCGAACATCATCTTCTTCTCCATCGCCGACAAGGCGAGCCCGCTTGAAATCTGGAAATGGCCGACTGAAGTACGCTTTGGCCGACTGTTCAGTTCAGTTGCAGGCACACCGCATACAGCCGTAACCGGAAATTGAAATGGCTTCGGCAAATCAGGCAGCAGCAATTCTGGAAGAGCGCACTGGACACCGTTTTCTCAACGTGAAGCGGCTGGATCGTGCGCTCACCCACTCAAGTGTGCAAGCGCCCTCGCGGGCAAATTATGAACGTCTCGAATTTCTCGGCG
Organism: Brucella sp. IR068; assembly: GCF_049065885.1. NCBI lineage: Bacteria > Pseudomonadati > Pseudomonadota > Alphaproteobacteria > Hyphomicrobiales > Brucellaceae > Brucella > Brucella sp. IR068. The sequence goes on from NZ_JBAKHE010000002.1 coordinate 140,275, forward strand.
ACCGCGTTCTGGGACTGACGGTCGCGGAAATGCTGTACGACGAGTTTCCGGAAGCGTCCGAAGGCGAATTGTCGGTTCGTCTCAATGCGCTGGTGAACGCGGAAACCTGTGCGGCGATTGCCGACGAGATCGGGCTTGCCGATCTCATCCATACGGGTTCCGATATAAAATCATTGAATGACAAACGCCTTTTGAACGTGCGCGCCGATGTCGTGGAGGCGCTGATCGCCACGATCTATCTGGATGGCGGACTGGACGCCGTGCGTCCCTTCGTCAAGCGCTTCTGGAAGAAACGGTCTTTGCAAACCGGGGCCGCCCGCCGCGACGCCAAGACGGAATTGCAGGAATGGGCGCATCAGCAGGGCAATGTCCACCCTGCCTATTCGATCATCAGCCGCACCGGCCCGGACCATGATCCGCTGTTCATGGTAGAGGTGACGGTCAAGGGCTTTGCTGCGGAAACGGGCGAGGGCCGTTCAAAACGGATAGCCGAGCAGCACGCGGCGGAAGCGATGCTTTATCGTGAAGGCGTCTGGAAGCGTGACAATCCGGCTTGATGCAAGAATTGGCAAATTTTAAATCGTGATCGGTTATAATGGTCTGATACGGATAATGCCGCTTTCACGAGCAGTTTTGTCGTATCTGGGACGTCGTGCGCTGGAGGACGGCGGCGTTCCGCAAGGAAATATCGTCTGGAAGGATAAACAATGAATAATCGGACGACGCCGGCTGACGGCGAAAACGAAGCAGGACAAACCCGTTCCGGCTTCGTGGCGTTGATAGGGGCGCCGAATGCGGGGAAATCCACACTGGTCAATCAGCTTGTGGGAACAAAGGTTTCTATCGTCACGCATAAGGTGCAGACCACACGCGCGCTCGTGCGCGGCATATTCATCGAAGGTCCGGCGCAGATCGTTCTGGTGGACACGCCGGGGATTTTCCGCCCGAAGCGCAGGCTCGACCGCGCCATGGTCACCACGGCCTGGGGCGGCGCCAAGGATGCCGACATCATTCTGGTCCTTCTCGATTCGCAAGGCGGCTTGAACGAGAATGCCGAAGCGCTGCTTTCGAGCATGAAGGATGTGCGCCAGAAGAAGGTTCTGGTGCTCAACAAGGTAGATCGCGTCGATCCGCCGGTTCTGCTGGATCTCGCCCGCAAGGCCAACGAGCTTGTCGCATTCGACCAGACTTTCATGGTCTCGGCCTTGAACGGCTCCGGCTGCAAGGATCTGGCGAAATATCTGGCCGACAATGTTCCGAATGGTCCATGGTACTATCCGGAAGACCAGATCTCCGACATGCCGATGCGCCAGCTCGCAGCCGAGATCACCCGCGAAAAGCTTTACCTGCGCCTGCACGAGGAACTTCCCTATGCGTCGACCGTGGAAACGGAGCGCTGGGAAGAACGCAAGGACGGTTCCGTTCGCATCGAGCAGGTCATCTATGTCGAGCGCGAGAGCCAGAAGAAGATCGTGCTCGGTCACAAGGGCGAGACGATCAAGGCGATCGGACAATCCGCACGCAAGGAAATCTCCGAAATACTGGAACAGACGGTTCATCTCTTCCTTTTCGTAAAAGTGCGTGAGAACTGGGGTAACGACCCGGAACGCTATCGCGAGATGGGTCTTGATTTCCCAACCTAGATTATAACACTGGTGACCATGGAATGGCGCGATGAAGGCATAATTCTCGGGACACGACGCCATGGCGAGACAAGCGCCATCGTGGAAGTGATGACCCGTGAGCATGGCCGCCATATGGGAATGGTGCGCGGCGGGCGTTCCCGCCGCATGCAGCCTCTGCTGCAACCGGGCAATCATGTGGATGTGACATGGTGGGCGCGGCTGGATGAGCATATGGGCAGCTTTACCATCGAACCGCTGGAGTTTGCTGCCGCCCGCCTCATCGAAACGCCAGTGGCGCTTTACGGCATCCAGCTTGCGGCTTCACACCTGCGTCTTTTGCCCGAGCGCGACCCGCATCGCGGTCTTTATGAGACGCTTCGGCTCATCATCGAACATTTCGACGATCCGCTTGCGTCAGGCGAACTGGTATTGCGCTTTGAAGTTATGATGCTGGAAGAGCTGGGCTTCGGCCTAGATCTGAAGGAATGCGCCGCGACCGGCGTCAAGGAAGACCTGATCTATGTCTCGCCAAAATCGGGGCGTGCGGTCTGCCGCGAAGTGGGTGCGCCTTGGGCCGACAAGCTCCTGCTTTTGCCGGGTTTCGTCAACAATACTGCCGTTCGCGCAGCATCCTATGACGACATAGACCATGCCTTTACGATGACAGGCTATTTTCTGATGCGGCACGTCTGGGAACCACGGGCGATAACGCCACCCGATGCGCGGGGCGGGTTCCTGAACGCCCTCGGTCGGGCGATCAATGCCTAGAGCATTTCCAGCAAAAGTGTGAAACGGCTTTGCGTTGGATAATGCGATAAAACAAATAGTTAGAGCGGTTCCGGCGATTCTGTTAGAACAGGAACCGCTCTAGTCGCCTGATTCCGACATTTGCATCCCTCGAATATGAGCGCTGAGCAAATGCCGGAATCAAAAAGACCACTAGTAACTTTATGAATCTGGTGGATTTACAGGCAGGCTGAAAACCTCGCCTTCAAAGGCATCTGCTCCGCGCCCGATCGCGCGTATGGCTGCAACCATCCGCCCCTGACGCCCCAAAATTTCGTCTGCGAGCGCCACCAGCCGGATATTTGGCGTCGCGGAAGGAGAGAGGCTGCGAATAATCGCGGCAAGCTCGTTTTCACCCAGTTCCGGGTTCAAAGCGGAAGCTGCGATGTAAGCCGCCGCCGTGGAACGGGAAATACCAGCATAACAGTGGATGAGCAACGGCGCATCCATGGGCCAGACCTTTGCGAAGTCGAGAAGCGCACGCACATGGCTTTCATCGGGGGCAACCAGTCCCTCGCGCGGTTCAACAATATCGTTGAATGTCAGCGTGAGACGGTTGGCATCATGGCCATCAGGCAAGGCTGCCGGGGCCTCGCTTCCCAGCGTCACGACATGGCTTGGCCGGTGCAATGCGAGTTGCGCCGCCAGTTGCGACAAGGGCGTCACGACGATCAGACTCATCGGTTCTGCCGTGCTTCTTCCAGTGCCGCAAACCGTGCGAGGAAATCCGTCTGCACCTCCTGTGTGGGGCGGGGTGTTATGTCCAGCCCTGCCGGATCGAAACCGCGCGGACGGCCGAAATATTTGACGGCTTCCGCCTCGGTGAAACCTGCGAGCCGCGTGGCCTCAAAGAAGGCTGCGACCTGATCGGCGCGCTTGATGAGCGTCTTGAGTTGGGCGGGAACGGTTATGGGTAGAGAAAAACGCAGGTGAATGGCGTTTTCCAGCCGCGTTTCGATCATCTTGTAGTTGCCGCCCATCACCGCCTTGAAGGGTGAAATCATGTCGCCGATCACATATTCCGGCGCGTCGTGCAGAAGCGAGAGTAGCTGCCACTCGATGCTGGCGTCAGGCACCAGTCGGGTGAATATCTGGTTCACCAGCAGCGAATGCTGGGCAACGGAAAATGCGTGTTCACCGACAGTCTGCCCGTTCCACCGCGCCACGCGGGCGAGACCATGGGCTATATCCTCTATCTCGACATCGAGCGGCGACGGGTCTAGCAGGTCAAGGCGCCGCCCCGACAACATGCGTTGCCAGGCGCGCGTCTTGCCGGAAGATCGGTCGGCGCTTGCCATCAGGCGTTACCTGCTTCGGCTTCCGGAAACCCGAACCGCACATGCGGCGGCAAGGTGAGCGTTACGGGCGTCTCGCCCGCCAGAACGGTGCTGCCGGCATCCATTGCATCCTTGACGCGATCAATGCGCACAAGTGCGATGCCGACCATATCGGCCGAACTTCCCATCGTGCCGATCTCGCGCCCGTCCACAGTAATCGGTGTGCCCATTGGCGGAAGAGGGACTTCGGAACGTGCCACCAGAACGCGCCGTCTGGCCGTGCCGCGATGCTGCATCCGGGAAACGACTTCCTGTCCGATGAAACAGCCTTTCGGAAAGGAGACGCCGCCCGTCTGGTCGAAATTGACGTCATGCGGGAAGACGTCATTGTAAGCGAAATCCGTTTCACCTTCCGCTATGCCATGTTCCGCCCGCAGCTTTGTCCACGCGCTCTGGTCGGTCGTGCCATCTGCGCGGCCATAAATCCGGCGGACATTCAGTTCAGCCGGAAAGCGGCTGTCGCGCTTGATTGAATCATCTTGTGAAGGCGGTGAATCACCTTGCCAGGAAACGCTGACAAGTGATTCTGGCTGCTGGGTTATCTCGGCTTTCGCGCGCAGCCTGTAGAGGGTGATCCGCTTGATGAAATCGGCGGCAACGCTTGCCGGAAGATCGAAGCGCAAGCCGCCATCGATGCGTGAAACGAGAAAATCGAACAGGATTTTCCCTTGTGGAATGAGCAATGCTCCGGGTTTCAGGTCGTCCGGTCCGAGTTTGTCGAGATCGGTGGTGATCACCGCCTGCAGGAATTTTTCCGCTTCCTCGCCCGTGATATGAACCAACGCCCTGTTGGAAAGATTTACCGTTTCAGCTGCCGTCGTCATCGCTTCGTCCTTGCCTTTCGCGCCCTCGTTACGTAAGCCCCAATGGACAGGCTCGCAAGTCCCATCAATCTGGCAGGAGACAACCATGGCCGAAACATTCGATACGATTTTGAAGGGTGCAACCATCGTCAACCACGACGGTATAGGCCAGCGAGACATCGGGATTCGGAATGGTCGCATTGCTGCCATAGGCTCCCTTTCCACCCATGCGGCGGGTGAGGTGATCGATTGCACCGGCCTGCATATCCTGCCCGGTGTGGTCGACAGTCAGGTGCATTTCCGCGAGCCGGGCCTTGAGCATAAGGAAGATCTCGAAACCGGTTCCCTTGCCGCCGTGCTGGGTGGCGTGACCTCTGTCTTCGAGATGCCGAACACCAAGCCCCTCACCACTTCCGCCGAGACGCTGGAAGACAAGGTGAGACGTGGCCGCCATCGCATGCACTGCGATTTTGCCTTCTGGGTTGGTGGCACGCGCGATAATGCGAAGGACGTTGCCGAACTGGAACGCCTGCCGGGTGCTGCCGGCATCAAGGTTTTCATGGGGTCGTCCACCGGCGATCTGCTGGTCGAGGATGACGACGGCGTTCGCTCTATCCTCAAGAACACGCGCCGTCGTGCGGCTTTTCACTCCGAGGACGAGTTCCGGTTGGAGGAGCGCAAGGGTCTGCGCGTAGAGGGCGATCCGTCGAGCCATCCGGTCTGGCGTGATGAAATTGCAGCGCTTCAGTGCACGGAACGCCTTGTGCGCATCGCACGCGACACTGGCGCACGCATCCATGTGCTGCATATCTCGACTGCCGAGGAAATCGACTTCCTGAAAGATCATAAGGATGTCGCGACGTGCGAAGCAACACCGCATCATCTCACCTTGTCGGCCGATGACTACAAGACGCTCGGCAATCTCATTCAGATGAACCCGCCCGTTCGCGACAAGCGCCACCGCGATGGCGTGTGGAAAGGGATCGATCAGGGTATTGTCGATGTGCTCGGTTCAGACCATGCTCCGCATACGCTGGAAGAAAAGCAGAAGCCCTATCCGGCTTCCCCGTCCGGCATGACGGGCGTGCAGACGCTGGTGCCGATCATGCTCGATCACATCAATGCGGGCAGGCTGACACTGGAGCGCTTCGTCGAGCTTTCCAGCCATGGCCCGAACCGTATTTTCGGCATGGCCCGCAAGGGGCGCATCGCGATCGGCTACGATGCAGACCTGACCATCGTGGACATGAAGCGCCGCGAAACGATCACGCATGAACAGGCCGGTTCGAAAGCTGGCTGGACGCCCTATCACGGCAAGACCGTCACCGGATGGCCGGTAGGCACTTTCGTGCGCGGGATCAAGGTGATGTGGGAAGCGGAAATCGTGAACGCCAGCAAGGGCGAGCCGGTGGAGTTCCTCGAAGCGCTGCCGCATCGCTGAAGGTCGTCTCGTGTTCGTTGTCAACCTGACTTACAGCAAGCCTCTCGAAGAGATCGAGAGGCATCTCGAGGCGCATCGGGATTTTCTGAACCGGCAGTATGCGGAGGGTATTTTTCTCGCTTCCGGACCGAAAAATCCACGCGACGGCGGCGTGATCCTCGCAAGCGGCAAGATCAGCAGAAACGAGCTGGAAGCGATACTGAACCTGGATCCTTTCAGGCAGTACGGGCTGGCGACTTATGATGTTACCGAGTTCACCCCCGTGAAATATGCTCCGGCTCTGGCCGAGGGCTGCGGGCCCCGCGCGTTGGCGTGATCTGTCCGCTCTTTGTCCGCAAGGTGGCTTTCGGTCCGGGTTGCAAGGCGTATTTTCTCCCTATAGTCTTTTCATAGGGAGAACGAAAATGTCCGCTCACGATACAGCCCTGCTGGTTATCGACGCTCAGGAGTCATTCCGCCATCGGCCTTATTACCGGGACGAAGAGGTGGGTGCCTATATTGAACGCCAGCAGGCGCTTATAGACGGCGCGAAGCGTGCCGGCATTCCGGTGGTCCAGATTTTTCATGTCGAGAATGAAGGCCCGTTCTCAGAAGCCTCGGGTCTGGTGAAGCCGATTTCGCCGCTATCCATTGAACCCGATGCGGTTTTCCGCAAGCGTCGCCACAGCGCGCTGGTCGGAAGCGGGCTCGACGTCTGGCTGGTTGCCAATGGCATCCGCCGCGTGCTGGTTTCCGGCATTCGTACAGAACAGTGCTGCGAGACAACCACGCGGCAGGCATCGGATTTTGGATATCAGGTCGATTTCGTGAGCGAAGCGACGTTGACCTTCCCGATGACGGACGCAACTGGCCGGGAATGGAGCGCTGCGGAAATCAAGGCTCGTACCGAACTTGTGTTGGCCAATCGCTTTGCCCGTATCGTAACCGTGGAACAGGCGCTGGCCGCGCCCGGAGAACGGAAGGCGGCATGAGTGACCACGCGGACATTGCCCGGCTGATCCCGGTTTATGTCGTCATCCCGCCACGCGTGCTTCTGCTCGACGTGGCGGGACCGCTTGAGGTTCTGCGCAAGGCAAATCTTGAACAGAACAAGGTGCGGTTCGACGTTCATTATGTCGGGCCCGCACCGACTGCGATCAGTTCCATCGGCCTGTCGGTCGCGGGCGTGGAACCGTTGCCGCAGGCGCTGCCGGATGGCGCGCTGGTCATTGTTTCGGGTGCAGCCGATGTGCCGCTCGGAAATGCGGAGACTGACCGGTCTACCGATGCCGCGCTGGAAAAAGACATTGTTGTATGGCTTCGGCGGACGGTTCGTCCCGGCGTGCGGCTGGTGACGATCTGTTCCGGCGCGCTGCTTGCAGCGCGTGCGGGACTTCTCGACGGCTACTCATGCACCACCCACCACCTGACGATCGGCGAGCTTGAGAGGCTGGCGCCCGCCGCGCGGGTGCAGGAAAACAGGCTCTTCGTGGAAGACGGCGAGCGGCTGACGAGCGCCGGCATCACCGCCGGGATCGATCTGATGCTGCACATCGTTGCGGGGCTTGCCGATCACGCCACGGCGCTGGCGGTCGCGCGTTATCTGGTCGTCTATCTGCGCCGCAGCGGCAGTGATCCGCAGCTATCGCCCTGGCTTGAGGGGCGAAATCACATGAACCCCGTCGTGCACCGCGCACAGGATGCCATCGCCGATGATCCGGTGGCGGACTGGTCTGTGGAGCGGCTGGCGCATATCGGCGGGGCAAGCCCGCGCAACTTCTCGCGCCTGTTCAATGAATATGCCGGAATGACGGTGACGGATTACGTCAACAGGCTCAAGATCAGCCTCGCACGCGAGATGCTTCTGAATTCCGAACTCGATATCGAGAATGTGGCGACAAGGGCTGGCTTTGCCTCCGCGCGGCAATTTCGCCGGGTCTGGCAGCGCATCTACAACGAGCCGCCGAGCCGGGTCCGCCTTGCGGTCTGATTATTCGCCAGCGGTGAAAAAGCGCCAGCTCCCGTCCGGTCCGATGCCGATACTGTAGAAGATGTAGCCGCCCGCCTTCTTCATGTCCTCGAAATCGCCTGCGGTGACGATTTCGAACAGCTCGACGATCTGCGGCGGCGTCAGCCTGTCGAGCGGCATGGCGTAGAAATAGGGCCAGACATAGACCTCGTCGTCCTTGCCTGCATTCAGGTGCACATAGCCCGTATCCAGCAGATCGACAATGATCGCCAGCACCTCGCGGCCTGCCTCGTCGCCCGAAAGCGATTTGAGGAAATCGATGACATCTTCCTCGTGGTCTTCCAGCGACAGTTGTGTAGCCTTGTCCTCGATACCGAGAAGCGGACGCAATTGCTCTATGTCGCCGGAACGGGCGGCTTGCAACATGCGCTTGCGCATCAGCCTGACAGGCTCAGGTAGCTTGTCGAAGTCGCGGTGGATTTCCGGCATGGGCTTCGCGGATGCTGCCGGGGCAGGTGCGTTGTCCGGTGAAATTCTCGGCACAGCGCGGGGAAGCGCGCCGGGCAAGGGAATGGGGGAAGGGTTGTCGTCTTCATCCGCCGCAACGCGGGCGCCGGGACGTTGCAGGAAATCCGACTGATCCGCCAGCGCGACGTCGAATGCGTTTGCCGCCGCCGCGGGCAAGGCAATGCCGCAGGCAAGGAATATCCCTGCCAGTAGATTTCGGGGCGAGGCGGAGTTCCTGATCGAGAATGACATTTGGCGCTGGAATGGGGGACGCCGGAGGGAACCGCTGCGCCGGTCTGGTCCCGCGACCGGCGTTATATGGAATGTTTACTGAAGAACGCGCTGCGGCAGGAAGGTTCCCGCCACGATCTGTTCACGCATTTTCTCGATCAACTCCAGTGCACAGTCGTCACCGGCTTCGCGGATCAATTCGGTAAGCGCGGTCGTAAAGGCCGCTTCAGCAAGGATTTCCGGTTCGATACCTTCAGAGATACCGTCTGCCCAGGCCTCGTTATGATATTCGATTGCGACGAGCTTTTTCTCGCGCGCAATCATTTCGTCCAGATCGGCCGGTGCATGTTCCATAGACTTCATCCTGGCTTTCGCCTTTCTGTTGCGCTGTCGGTGTCTCACCGTTTTGCGGGAGCTCAACCACCTGGCAACGTGACTGCCTTCTTAAGACAGTGTTAACAGATTATCACGGATTTGAATGAACTAATCCTGTCAATCCGCACAAGAGTGAATGATTGGTTAATTTCCATAGCGTGAGATGATCTCGTTCGACAAGTCCCCGCCTTCCTTCATGTAGCGATCTATCGCCGCAAGCGCCGAGGGTGTGCAGCGGGTATAATTGTCGCTGAACACGCGATAGCCGTGGTTGAAGCTTGAAACGAGCCGCACCCGTTCGGCTTCGGAAGGCTTTTCCGCCGTCACTATCGCATCCATCCGATCGCGCCATTCACTGCCGGCTTCGCCGCACAGATTGCGCAGGTAATGAAGCGAACCGAGAATTTCGGCGAGCCGCAACATCTTCCCTTCATAGGGCGCGTCCTGAGCGAAGGCCGGAAATGCCGCCCCGACCCACAAAGCAATCGAGAAGCAGGCAGCCGGTCGAAAAAACGGAATGCTCTTCAATCGAAACCTCTCACCTGAAATGAGCTATTGCCACAAATAGGGGCCGCTTCAAGGCAGATCGCTAAACAGGATTAATATCCGGACATTTGTCTTCTGTCTCCGCCACCGACCGGGCGACATCGAGCGTGCTGTCCGTCACCTTCGCGACGGCCATTTCTTCTATCGTCAGCCAGTGGATGGAAGCGGCGTCGTCCCCCGCTATCTCCCGGCCCGACACGTGCAGGGCGCGGAAGACGGACAGGTAATAGCTCCTGGCATAGGCCTTGCCCTCAAGCGCCAGATCCACGGTTATGACATGCGACAGGGCCTTTGCATCGAGCGCGGTTTCTTCCTTCAGTTCACGAATTGCCGCTTGTTCCGGCGTTTCGCCTGCTTCGATACTGCCACCCGGAAAGGCGAGCCAGCCTTTCCACGGTTCTTTCCCGCGCTCGACCAGCAGGAAGCGCCCTTCGCGCCGGCAGATCAGCGACACACCATGAACCTTGGCGGGAATCGGAAATACGGGAACTGTTTTCATCATGCCCTAGCTATGATCGTGCAGACACTGGTTGGCAATGGCAAAGCGCCCCTTGACCGCTTACCAAAAAGCTTGAACATGCCCACTATGTGTGGACGTTTTTCATTGACTGCAAGCCGGGAAGAGCTGGAAGCCTTCGCGGCCGCATTGATCGCAGAGGATTTTCCTCCACGATATAATATCGCGCCAACGCAGCCCATATTGACAATTCTGGGCGGGGAAACGCCGCCCCCGGGCAGCAACAGGCCGGATCGCGTCGGGTTGCTGGTGCGTTGGGGATTTGTTCCGTCCTGGGTCAAGGACCCGAACGACTGGCCGCTCATGTTCAATATCCGCTCCGAGACCGCTGCGGAGAAGAATTCGTTTCGCGCAGCCCTGAACCACCGGCGCGTTTTGATCCCGGCATCGGGTTTCTACGAATGGCGTCGCGAGGGAAAGAACAAGGCGCAAGCCTATTGGGTGCGCCCGCGCGGGGGCGGTATGGTGGCTTTTGGGGGCCTGGTCGAGACGTGGAGCAGTGCGGACGGATCGCAGATCGATACCGGAGGCATATTGACCACGAGCGCAAACGGCCTGCTGCGACCGATCCATGAGAGGATGCCCGTTGTCGTGCAGCCCGAGGATTTTGCCCGCTGGCTGGACTGCAAGCGGTTCCTGCCGCGTGAAGTGGCGGATATAATGCGCCCGACTCAGGATGATTTCTTTGAAGCCATTCCCGTGTCGGACAGGGTCAACAAGGTGGCCAACACGACGCCCGATTTGCAGGATCGCGTAGAGGAACAGCTAGCTTTGGAGCGTGCAGTGCCAAAGCGAAAGAGCAAGCCCGATTCCGATAACGGCAATGACGGGCAGCTTTCGATGTTCTGACAGCATTCGCCAGTCTTTCCGGACTGGCGCCGTTTATTACGCATCCACCAACTCCGGGCGCCTCACTTAAGGGCGCTCCGGGCGCTGAACCGGACCAGCTTTCTCAGCCTGTCTTCTTGACGGCGAGAATAGAACGCCGGCGATTGTCGTTGCGACCGTCGCTGCTGCGCCGCGTTGCGTTCAGCAATGCTGCAACAAGCACGGCAGGCCCGATCTCGCGGTATTTGTCAACCAGTCGGTCTTGGCGGGGTTGCAGTTCACTCTTAGACATTTGTCCTTCCTTTCGATAATGCCTGATCACCATTTTGTGATGGATTGAGACCGAATGAAGGCTGTTTGGAGCCGGTTTTGGGGTTTTCCGGTTAACGCCGGAAAGGACAGTCGCGGGTTGCAAAAATACAACATTTCCGGCGCTGTGATTGGGACCTGCGAGGACCTGGCTCCAAAACTGCTTCTCGGCAGACGCTAAACTATCAGTCATCTCGTGAAAGTTCTTGACGACGGCACCTCCACTGAGGATAAGTGCTGGCATGAAAACGCCGACCACGATCATTTGTATTTGTGCGATTATTATTGGCTAGCAGCTTGCTGGTCCGGCCGTTTTCGTCTCCCTTCATAAAAATTGGATGATAACGCCCCGGCCAGTCGGCTGCAGTCAGTCGCGCACTGATTTCACAGGTCTTTTTGGGGAATATTTACAATGGCTTATGCGCCGCAACTGCGTCTGTACAACACGCTGACCCGCACGAAGGAGGATTTCTCCCCCATCGATGCCGACAATGTGCGCATGTATGTCTGCGGCCCCACGGTTTATGATTTCGCGCATATAGGCAACGCCCGTCCGGTGATCGTTTTCGACGTGCTGTTCCGTCTGCTGCGCCATGTCTATGGCGCAGATCATGTCACCTATGCGCGCAACATCACGGACGTCGATGACAAGATCAACGCCCGCGCGGCCCGCGATTACCCTGACCTGCCGTTCAATGAAGCAATTCGCCGGGTGACGGAAAGCACCAATGCGCAGTTTCAGGCCGATGTGACGGCGCTGGGCAATCTGGCGCCAAGCGTGCAGCCGCGGGCGACCGAGCATATGGACGAGATGCGCGCCATGATTGACCGTCTGGTGAAGCTTGGCGTAGCCTATGTCGCCGAGGATCACGTCCTCTTCTCGCCATCCGCCATGAACGAGCGGAAGGGGCCGCGCTATGGCGCGCTTGCCCGCCGCTCGCTGGATGAGATGCTGGCCGGTGCTCGCGTCGACGTGGCATCCTACAAGCGGGACGAAATGGATTTCGTCTTATGGAAACCGTCGAAGGAAGGGGAGCCAGGCTGGCCGTCTCCTGCTGGTATCGCGGTATTGGGCCGCCCGGGCTGGCATATCGAGTGCTCGGCCATGTCGATGGCCAAACTGCTTGAGCCGTTTGGCGGTGGCCTCAAATGCGATGATCCGCTGAAGAACCAGTTCGACATTCATGGCGGCGGTATCGATCTCGTCTTCCCGCATCATGAGAACGAAATTGCGCAATCATGCTGCGCATTTGGCACGGAGCGTATGGCGAGCATCTGGATGCATAACGGCTTCTTGCAGGTCGAAGGGCAGAAGATGTCGAAATCGCTTGGCAATTTCATCACCATTCGCGATGTGCTGAATGATGGCTTGCCGGAACTGGGTGTCTGGGACGATGTTGATGTGCGTGACCGCTGGGTCGGCCTGGCGGCGCGCCTGTCGATGTTGCAGACGCATTATCGCGAGCCGATCAACTGGACGGCGCAGCGGCTGGCGGAATCCGCCGAGGAGCTGCATCGCTGGTACGGCCTGCTGCGCGACAGGAATTTCACGGTGCCGGAAAAGCTGACGGCGGTCGGCGAAGTGGTCGAGGCTCTGTCTGACGACCTGAACAGCTGGACGGCTATCACGGCCTTGCGCAAGGCTTTCAAGGCGCGGGATGTCACCGGGTTGGGCGAGGGCATGGCGCTGCTGGGCTTTTTCGATCCGCATTTCGTGACGGCGGATGACGTTCCGGTCTTTGCAAAGGCAGAGGTGGATAGCGAAGCCGTCGAAGCACGTATCGCGGAGCGTTTGCGCTTCATAAATGAGAAGAACTGGGCCGAAGCTGACCGCATTCGCGATGAACTGCTCGGCGAAGGTATCCAGCTCAAGGATGGCAAGGACCCGGCAACGGGCGAACGCATAACCAGCTGGGATGTGGTAGGCTAATGCCTGGAGCGGTTCCCGCCATTCCGTCTTAACCGGAACCGCTCTGGCAGGCTTGTGGAACAGGGAGAATAATATGACGCTTGATAATAAACCGGTCTATACTGGCGGATGCCAGTGCGGTGCGGTTCGCTTTAGGGTCGACGGAGCGATGGGCTCCCCATCGATCTGTCACTGTCGCATGTGCCAGAAAGCGTTTGGCAATTTTTATGCGCCGCTGGTCTCCGTCAGCAAGGCGAAGCTCGAATGGACCCGCAACGAGCCGAAGCGCTTCCGTTCGTCCAATCACGTGCAGCGGGGTTTCTGCCCTGAATGCGGCACGCCGCTTACCTATGAAGCGCCCGACGGAATCGCGCTTGCCATCGGCGCTTTCGATGCCCCGGAGGAAATCGAGCCGACCATTCAATGGGGGATCGAGAAGCAACTGCCCTATGTGCCGAAGCTTGCGAGTCTTCCCGGCTATGTAACGGAACGCGATCCGGAGAGCATCGAGTTTGTGAGAACGATGGTTTCCTACCAGCATCCCGATCACGACACTGAAAGCTGGCCGCAACAGCAAGGTTGACCGGACCGCAGCATACCCACCGACAGGCAGGCACAATGGCACGCGAACGCATCTACATCTATGACACCACCCTGCGGGATGGGCAGCAAACACCCGGCGTTGATTTTTCCGTGGAGGACAAGAAGTCGATTGTCGTGCTGCTGGAAGAGCTGGGCGTCGACTATGTGGAAGGCGGCTATCCGGGTGCCAACCCGACCGATACGGCGTTTTTCAAGCGCCGCCAGACTGCTCGCGCCAAATTCGCCGCTTTTGGCATGACGAAGCGTGCAGGCGTTTCGGCGTCCAACGATCCCGGCCTGTCCAGCCTGCTACAGGCTTCCGCCGATGCCGTCTGCTTTGTTGCCAAGAGCTGGGACTATCATGTCCGGCTCGCGCTTGGCTGCACCAATGAGGAAAATCTCGATTCAATCACTGCCTCGGTCACTGCTGCGCGCATGGCGGGGCGGGAGGCGCTGGTCGATTGCGAGCATTTCTTCGATGGATACAAGGCCAATCCCGAATATGCGCTTGCCTGCGCAAAGGCCGCCTATTCGGCAGGCGCGCGCTGGGTCGTTCTTTGCGATACGAATGGCGGCACGCAGCCATCGGAGGTGGCCGAAATCATCGCTGCCGTGACGGCTGTGGTTCCCGGCGAGAGCCTTGGCATCCACGCTCATAACGATACGGAACAGGCGGTTGCCGTTTCGCTTGCTGCCATCGATGCGGGCGTGCGCCACGTGCAGGGGACGCTCAACGGCATCGGCGAGCGCTGCGGCAATGCCAATCTTGTTTCGCTGATCCCGACCCTTGCGCTGAAGTCCTATTGGGCGAAACGTTTTGAACTCGGTATCAAGCCCGCTGCACTGAAGAGCATCACGCGCATTTCGCGTGCCTTCGATGACATCCTGAATCGTCCCCCAACGGAGCAGGCGCCCTATACCGGCACTTCCGCTTTCGCGACCAAGGCCGGAATTCATGCCTCCGCGCTGCTCAAGGAGCCGCAGACTTATGAGCATGTGCCGCCGGAATCGGTTGGCAACAGCCGCCGCGTCATGGTGTCGGATCAGGGTGGAAAATCCAATTTCATCGCCGAACTCGAGCGCCGGGGCATTCGCGTCGCGAAGGACGATGTGCGCCTTGATACGCTGATCGCGCTGGTCAAGGAGCGCGAGGCGGAAGGCTATGCCTATGAAGGTGCTGATGCGAGTTTCGAGCTTCTGGCTCGCAACATGCTGACGCCGCAGCCGGAATTCTTCAAGGTCGACTCCTTCCGTTGCCTCGTCGAGCGGCGCTTCGATGCCAACGGCATGTTGAAGACCGTTTCGGAAGCGGTGGTCAAGGTGGAGGTCGATGGCGAGGTTCGCATGTCGGTGGCCGAAGGACACGGCCCCGTCAACGCGCTCGATATTGCATTGCGCAAGGATTTGGGGCGCTTTCAGGCCGAGATCGAGGATCTCGAGCTGGTGGACTTCAAGGTGCGCATCCTCAATGGCGGCACGGCGGCTATCACCCGCGTTCTGATAGAGTCCGGGGATGCCACAGGCGCGCGCTGGCGTACAGTGGGCGTGTCCGACAACATCATCGATGCGTCCTTCCAGGCGCTGATGGATTCGGTCAATTACAAGCTGATGAAGAACCGCTCGATGGCGGGGCTGGCCGCTGCCGAGTGAAGTCATCCGTTCACAACAATTGATGCTTCGATCAGTTTAATTGAATGGATTTTATGAATTGTTGGGCGCATAGCAGGTGAAGTTCGATGCTTCGCCTGCCTCATCCGGCGCGCGAACAATTGTGATTTCGCCGAGGAGAGAGGCATGTCCGACCAGACCATCACCGATATGCGCCTTTCTGACGGCGCGCGCGGATTCCTGATGGCGCTGGGAGCATACGGGCTCTGGGGCGCGCTGCCGTTCTATCTCAAGGCGCTCGGTCATATTCCGGCGATGGAAGTGGTTTCGCATCGCGTGATCTGGTCGGTTCCGGTCGCGCTTCTTCTTCTTCTGGCCCTTGGACAGTTCAGGGATATACTCAACGCCGTGCGCCAGCCGCGCATGCTGGCAATGGCTGCCCTGACAGCCGGGCTCATCACCATCAACTGGTCGATCTATGTCTGGGCCGTTGCCCATGATCAGGTGATGGGCGCCGCGCTTGGCTATTACATCAATCCGCTGTTCAACGTGGTTCTCGGTGGTCTTTTCCTCGGGGAAAGACTGACCAGGGTTCAATATGTCGCCGTCGGGTTTGCTTTCGCAGCGGTGCTGCTTCTGACCGTCAACGCTGGCGGTTTGCCCTGGGTATCGCTGGTGCTGCCGCTGACTTTCGGTCTCTATGGCTTCTTCCGCAAGTCACTGCCGATGCCGCCATTGCAGGGCTTCACGCTTGAAGTACTCATTCTGTGCATCCCGGCGCTGGGCTATGTGCTGTGGCTGGCGGCGACCGGTCAGGATCATTTCTTCACCGGCCCTGCATTCAACGTCTCAATGCTGCTTCTGGCGGGGCCTTTCACGGCCATCCCGCTGATCCTCTATGCTGGCGGCGCGAAGCTGCTGCGCTATACGACCCTGGGCCTCATGCAGTACATGACGCCGACGATGTTGTTTTTCTTTGCGATTTTCATCTTCAACGAACCGTTCTCGGCAGCACAGCTTGGTGCGTTCGCGCTGATCTGGGCAGGGCTTGCGCTCTATACCTGGTCGATGCTGGTCGAACATCGCCGGGGCCGGGCGAAGGCCTGATCTTCACAATTCGCTGAATGTGGTTCTCTTCCGGTGGATATCGCAACAGCGAGCCTTATTTTAGCCGCTCTCTCTCCCGCTTATCCGTCAATAATCCAGCGGTAGAGAAATATAAGAATGGTCTTCGGGTCAGCCCAACCAAGCGCCCCGGCAAGCGAAACGCAGTCTGCTGAAACGGCGGAGCGAGAACTTGCGGCCTTCGGCGTTGCCCTGAAGGGCGAACCGCTTTCCTCCAAAAGCCTCAAGCCATTCCGGCAGGTCCGTTTTTCCCTGCACACTCATCTGCGGTTTTGTCTGGCGCTGATGGCCGCTACCGCCATTGCCGGTGGGGGATTGCTGTTTGCGACAGGGCTTCTGGTACGTCACGGCCATGCCGCACAACCCGTCATGGTCAATCCGGCAACCCTGGTTCACACTCACGCCGCACCGAAAGAGGCGCGGCTGACGCCCGCAATGGGCGGTGATCCGGCGAGCAACGTATCGCGGCGTATCGATATCGCGGAAGGTGTCGAGGACGGCGACGCTCGCCTTTACACCTACCAGCATGTGGTTCTTGACCTGAAAGGCCAGAGCCGGGCCCAGATCGACGACACGCTTCGCGGTGCTGTTTCCACACAGAAATCTCTTCCAAAACGGCCCGAGGAAGAACTGGAGCGCGGCGTCCCAATCAATGTCAGCCTCGCCAAACCGGCTTCCGCTACCGGTGCAAAGGTTCACGAGATCATCGTCGCGCCGCAGTCACGTGAGCGGTTGGGCGCGTTGCTGCAAGCGGCCGGTATCGCAGTTGAAGACAGCAAGCGTCTGGAAGAAGCGCTGGCGCGGACGGAACTCGTGCCCGGCGACAATCTTGAACTGCTGGTCGATAAGTCCAGACAGCACACCAATGGAGAACAGCACATCGCTCTCGCCCGTTTCGAGCACGGTGATATCGGCAAGGCAATCTATGGACGGGCCGACGATGGCGTTTTTCGCGCCACGGGCGATGAACGTCTGTTTGCACGCCTCTCACGTGACGCCATGCTTACGGCCTATAGCCCGCAAGGTGCGCCGGACAGCAGCGGCTCCATTGCCTCGCGTCTGGGGCAAGCAGGAGCGCCGAAGGCGATCGTCGACGAAGTTGGGAAGCTGGCCGCGCAGAACGGCGTTTCGCTGGATGGCGCCGGAAAGCCGGATTTGATCGACCTGCTGTTCCGCAGGAGCGCCGAGACGGAACCGGAACTGGTTTTTGTCGAGTTCACGACCGGCGATAATAGTCGCCGCCTTTACCGTCATGAAAGCGAAAATGGCACCGGCTATTTCAATGAAGACGGTTCTTCCATGGCGAAATATCTCATGCCCAAGCCCCTGCCGAATGGCCGTCTCAACGATGGTTTCGGCTGGCGCGTTCATCCCGTTCTGCATGTGCGCAAGCACCACAATGGCGTCGACTACGACGCGCCAATCGGCTCGCCCATCGTGGCGGCGGGTGACGGTGTCGTGGAGCTGATTTCCTATCAAAAGGGATATGGAAAATATGTCCGCATACGCCATCAGGGCGGCTACAGCACGACCTATGCGCATCTTTCATCGGCACGAAAGGGCTTGAAGCCCGGCGAACATGTCAAGCAGGGGGATGTGATCGCCTATGTGGGATCGACGGGCTACTCGACCGGCCCGCATCTTTATTACGAACTCAAGGTCGGCGATCAGTATGTCAATCCGCTGACAGCGCGCCTCAATGCTGGCGAAAAACTGACGGGCTCGTCCCTGAACAGTTTCCGAGAGGAAATCGACCATGTTGGGCAGATCGTCAACGAAATGAAGCTGCCCGTCATTCCGAATGCGCCCGAATCCACGAAGCCAGCTCCAGGGAAGGGCAGCCGTCACCGCTGATTATCTTGGCGGGCGATAGGCATTTGCCAGGGCGACAAATTCTTCCACACTCAGCGTTTCAGCGCGGCGTGTCCCGTCGATGCCGGTCTTGGCCAGAAGCTCGGCACCGCCAACCGGTTTCAGGCTCTGGCGCAACATCTTGCGGCGCTGCCCGAA
This sequence comes from Brucella sp. IR068, assembly GCF_049065885.1. NCBI lineage: Bacteria > Pseudomonadati > Pseudomonadota > Alphaproteobacteria > Hyphomicrobiales > Brucellaceae > Brucella > Brucella sp. IR068. Next base: position 158,762 of record NZ_JBAKHE010000002.1, read on the forward strand.
AGCGGCTTGCGTGATCTGACCAAGCGCATTTGCATCGCAGGGCAGCGGGTCTTCACGCGGGATGATATGGACGACCGACGACATGACTTTCGGCGGCGGCGTAAATGCCTGAGGCGGCACATCGAAGCTGATCTTTGAAACGGTTCTCCACCCGGCAAGCACGCCCAGGCGCCCGTAATGATCGGTGTCGGGCGTCGCGACGATACGTTCGGCGACCTCGCGCTGGAACATCAACGTCATGGACGAATAGAAGGGCGGCCAAGGCTCGACCAGAAGCCAGTTGAGCAGCAACTGCGTGCCGACATTGTAAGGCAGGTTGGCAACGATGCGCGGCTTCGGCCCGTCTGGAAACAAGGCCGAAAAATCCTGCTCAAGCGCGTCGCCGGAGATGATGCGCAGGCGACCCGGATAATGCGCCTCGATTTCCGCAAGCGCATCCAGGCATCGTTCGTCGCGTTCGATTGCGGTGACATAAGCGCCTTGTGCGAGGAGCGCGCGGGTCAGGCCACCGGGCCCCGGACCCACTTCGATCACGGGCTGCTCCTGCAAACTGCCGGCCTGTCGGGCAATCTTCGATGTCAGGTTGAGGTCGAAAAGGAAGTTCTGGCCGAGCGACTTCTTCGGCATCAGATCATGCCGCTCGATCACTTCGCGCAGTGGAGGAAGGTTGTCTATGCTCATGCGTTTCCGTTCGCTGCGTTTTCCGCCAGTCGCCGCGCCAGGCGAATCGCGGCCACGAGACTGTCTGGACGGGCAATGCCCTTGCCCGCAATATCGAAAGCCGTGCCGTGATCGGGCGATGTGCGAATGAAGGGCAGTCCGAGCGTCACATTCACCGTTTCGTCAAAAGCCAGCGCTTTGGCAGGAATAAGGGCCTGATCGTGATACATGCAGACCGCCGCGTCATAGGTTGCGCGGGCGGATGCATGAAACATCGTATCGGCGGGCAGGGGACCGCGAGCGTCAATCCCTGCGCGGCGCAGCACTTCGATTGCAGGCAGGATGATGGCGTCATCCTCCTGGCCCATTGCCCCGCCTTCACCCGCATGCGGGTTGAGGCCGGATATGGCTAGACGCGGTGCAGGAATGCCGAAGCGTTGCTTCAGTTCGGCGGCGGTGATCCGCGAAACTTCGATGATATCGGCAGTGCTCAGACGGACCGGCACTTCGGCTAGCGGGATATGGATAGTGACCGGAACGGCGCGGAGCTGCGGACCGGCCAGCATCATGACCGGCGTTACCGGTTTGCCCGTATGCTGGCTCGCGAGTTCCGCCAGAAATTCCGTATGGCCGGGATGCCGAAACCCGGCTTCATAAAGCGGCTTCTTCGAAATCGGGCAGGTAATGACCGCCGAAGCCTCACCTTTCAGCGTCAGTTCGACCGCTCGTTCTATAGCTTCGATGATGCCCGCAGCGTTTTCCGGCAAGGGCTTGCCGACGCTGTCCGTCAGTGTGTTATTGAGCGGAAGCACCGGCAAAGCATGCGCAAAGACGTCGTTTGCGGCAGAAATGGTTGGGATGACTTCGATCTGGACTTCAAGCCCCAGATGCCGCGCACGCGCGGCAAGCTGCTGTGGGTCCGCCAGCAGGGCGAAAGGCGGCAGTGAAAGCTCGTCCCGCCGCAGCCAGGCCGCAAGCGCAACATCGGGGCCGATACCGGACGGGTCGCCAATGCTGATGGCAAGAGGAGCAAGCGGTGCTGCGGACATCACTTCAATATTCCACTGAATACGGATGAGGGCGTCCAGAGCGCATCCCCAAAGCGGTAGCCCATTTTCGGGAAAAGATGCGCCCAAAACAAACAGTCAAAGCGGCAGTCAATCAGATCGAAAGATGCGCTGACTGTCAGCGATTGATGATTTTCGCCTTCTCGCGCAGTTCGCCCAGATATTTTTCGCTGAGCTGTTCGGCCTTCTTTTCCTGTCCGGCAGGGGAATCCGCCCCCTCCATGGAGAAAACCAGCTGCGCAACGCGATCGTCAGATACCTGTCGGGTCGAGCAGACAGCCAGGAATTCGACGCCCTTTTCGGTTTCCTGCGGGGGGGTGGTGCCGCCGACCGAAGTGGACTTGATCGCTTTCGACCATTCGTTCGGCAATTGCTGCTCGATGATGCGGCCGAGATCGCGAACGGTCACGTCAAGAATGCCCTTGGCCTGCTGGCGGGTAGCGTCGCAATTCTGGAAGCGCGAACGGAGCGCGTTGGCCTCCTGCTTGCGCTTGGCAAGCAAGGCAGGGGAGCGCTTCGAGGCAGGCACCACGAAAATGACCTGCTGCAGGCGATATTCGGTTGCGACAGGCTTCTTGCCGCCGTCCTTCAACATGCGCTGGACGGCTTCCTGCTCGCTGACCATGCCGGTTGCGCGGAAGCGTGCGCTGACGAGACGGCCCCAGCCCATCTGCACCATGATGTATTTCTTGAAATGATCCGGCGTCACGCCCGACTGATTCATCAACTGGTTCAGTTGCGCCAGGCTCATCTTGTTGCGGGTGGCAAATCCTGCATAGGCCTCGTCAACCTGCCGGTCGGAAATGTCGATGCCGCGCGACTTCATTTCGATGCGCTTAAGCATCTCGTCGGTCAGCTCTTGCTTGGCGACCTGAGCGAGATTGCCGCCCTTGCGCTGCAACTTCAAGAAGGCCACGCGGTGCTGGATATCGCTGTTGGTGATGGCATTGCCGGAAACGATGACCTTGACCTCAGAACCTGCGCCAGCCGCAAATGCGGGAGCTGCAACCGTCCCAAGCGTCGTCAGGCAGACTGCGGCGCTCAGCATGGAGGCGAAGAGAGGTCTTGCAATCATCATCTTTCTTTCCCGATTCCTTCCGGTCGACGAACGACAATCCTTACCGGACATATCCCATCATGGTCATTGCCGCTATCCAGCCGAGCAAAAATCATATCAGCGGCTGATCATAAGCTGCCTGTATAGATGAGCTAGTGCGGCGAAACAATGACCCAAAAGCTATTTTGCGAAGCTTGCATCCTCTGAATACTGCAAAAAGGACGCCGGATTAAGCTGTGAAGTGTAAAATTTCTTTGTCGAATGAAATGGAAAGACCGGAAGCATTTCCAACGCTTCCGGTCCCTCAAGTTTAGAATGTCTGGTTACCGCTGCCTATATCACCCAATGTGCGCAGCGAAATATTGAACCCGACGCCATGGGACGCCTTGTCATCGCCCGGGTTACGGGTCTGGACGTAATTCATCGAGTAAGTGAAGCACTCGTCATCATAGGCAAGGCCAGACGATGCGCGCACCAGCGTTTCGGAAACCAGATCATAGGTGCCCGAACCGAAAACGCGCCAGTTCGTGTTGATGCGCGCTGTGGCCGCACCCGTGACTTCCTGACGGAGATCGTTATATCCGTAAGCAGGCTGAGGCGCGATATAGGCATATTGCGCGGAGATCGTCAGCTTTTGCCAGCTCTGCTGGGCTTCAAGTTCGCCGCGACGAACCGAGAAGCTGTCCTTGTCGAAGCGTCCGCGGGCAGCGAGGGCGAGACCCGTCGAGTTGGACGTGCCGATCATGGCAACATAGTCGGAGCGTGCATCCTGCAAGCCGGAATCTGCGCCGACATTCAGGAAGTCGCTTGTGCCAAACGAATTGACGCCACCCAGCTGGAACGACTGGCCGCCGAGGGCGTAAAGAGCCCAGTCGCTATTGTTGAAATTGCCCGAATAGCGCAGACCGAGATTGGCGCGCGTGCCACCTTCAACACGGTCATAACCGGAGAACTTGTCGCGCGAGAACAGGTTGGTCGCGTCGAAGACGAAGCTCTGGGCGTCTTCATTCGGCAACTCACCCGCATAGCGTTCGTTGTTGCGAACATAAAGCTGCGCGATCGGCTCGATAATGTGGGTCGAGCTGGTGGACGAGAACAGGATCGGCCAGCGCAGTTCAAGCCCGGCTGTCGCCATGGCGCGAAGCGCTTCCGAACGCACGACCGCATCCGTATAGCCGGCATCCGTCAGGTTGAAGTTCGTGTTCGCGCCAATCGCATCACCGCGCAGTGCCAGCAGGGGCGTGATGACCAGACCGGCAGGCGTGATGAAAGTGCGCTTCCATTCCGCTTCAGTGGTCAGGCGCGCATTGGTACCGTCAAAGCCGGGAACGCGGGGATACGGATTGGGTCGCTGAACCCAACGGCCATCTTCCAGAACGTTAATAAACCTTCCGGCGTAATTCGCATTCTGCCGATAGAGAACCTGCAGATTGGTATTGAAGTTCAACTCGCCGCCATAGACCGGTTCCGGCAATGTGTAGGAGTAATCGAGGCTCGGGAATACCCACGGCTGCTTCGAGTGCATCTCATTAGGATTGTTCGACAGCAGCGATTCCTGCACATTGAAGCGATAGAAGTTCAGGTCGAAATAATTGCGATTGCTGATCCCCTGCAGATAAATCTTGGAGACCTGCGTGCCTGCATTATAACCGTCAATGCTGTAGGTACGGCTGAAGTTGCGGTCGGTCTGCGCCATCACATCCCAACCGAAGCGCCAGCGCGAATTCAGCTCGAAATCACCCTTCGAGGCGACCATGCCACGATTGTCTTCTTCGCGGTCAACGGTGTTGACATCAAACTCACCCGGCTTGTTCTGATGAATGCCCGCGATGCGAAGATTGTAGGTGCCGTTTTCCAGGCGGTGACGCCATTCGGCTTCCGTCAGGAAGCCCTGCTTGGTGTAGCCAGTCGTGGAAAGCGTCAGGTCGTAATTCGGGGCGAGCGCCCAGAAATATGAATTCTTGATGCCGACGCCCAGATCGTCCTTGTAGGAGAAGCCCGGAAACAGGAAGCCGCTCTTGCGCTTCACCGTTGGGTCGGCCATTTCGAATGCCGGGAAATAGGCAAGTGGCATGCCGAAGAATTCAAAGCGGCCATGTTCGAAGCGGACCGTCTTGGTCGTGCTGTTCCAGATGATCTTGCGCGCCTTGATCTGCCAGAGAACAGGCTTGTCAGGATTTTTCGCGCAGGGTTCGCAGGCCGTATAGACGCCGTTGTTGAACGTCGTGATTTCGCCATTGCTGCGTTCGGCACTTTCGGCGGCGAAACGGGTGTTATCCGTCGTCTCGACGCGCAGGCCGTTCACGAAGCCGTCGCGGAAACTGTCGGTGACGTCCATATGGTCGGAGTAGATCTTGTTGCCGTCGCGTTCGACGATCTCGACATTGCCCGTCGCGGTCATGCGCCGCGTCTGCTGGTTGTAGGTCACCTTGTCGGCGACAAGATGATTGCCGTCATATTCGATGCGCACCTTGCCCTGAGCCGTGACGGTATTAACGTCACGATCATAGACGAGTTCGTCGGCCTGCAGGAGCATGCGCGCATTCGGATCGCTCTGGTAATTGGCGCCGAGAGCGTCCTGTGCCAATGCGGGTGAGGGCAGGGCTGCGACAGAAATGAAAGGTAAAGCAAGGACGCACGCCAAGGCCGTCCCGCGCGTCAGGCGTGAGAGCGAATGGGGCAATACCATGCGGGCGTTACTCGAACCCACTAACCATCCTCCTTATGCAACAAAAAGGAGACACCAAAAAATGTCGCGATAATAACCGGTACCCAGGCAGCCACGAATGGCGGAACGAATCCCGCATTCCCGAATGCCTTCACCAGCACCGAAACGACATAAAGCATGAAGCCTGCGATAACGCCACCCAGAATCATAGCTCCTGACTGACCAAATCGCACAAATTTCAACGACACTGTTGCAGCAATGAGAGTCATCGCCATCAGCAATGCCGGCAAAGCCAGAAGTGACTGGTATTGCATGTCAAATGCGTTTGCGGAGTACCCGAAGGAACGCGCGACCTCGATCTTGTGGCGCAACTGCGTGAACGGGATCGTGTCGGGCGTCGCGAGCTTCTCTTCCACATATTCGGGACGCAGCTGCGTCTCGATCTGGAAACTCGCCATTTTCTGTGGCTCTTCGCCGCGCGCGAATCGCGTCACGTCGGTAAGTTCCCAGTGACCGTCCCTGAGCTGCGCCCTGCGCGCGTCGAAACGTTCCCTGATGTTCTTTTTCTCATCGAACTGGATGAAAGTCGCGTCGGCCAGCGTCGCGCCCTGATCCAGAATGCTTTTCGCGCCGATGATGGTCTCGCCTTCATCGGTCTTCTGGCGCAGCCACGGATCGCGCAGCGCGGAAACGTCGGTAGTCTTACCGGTCTTCCATGTCGATGCGATTTCATCGGCCTTGGCGAAGCCATAGGCGGCGAAGGGATTGAGAATGAAGATCGTGGCGAGGCCGAACAGGAACGCGCCGAAACAGGCGGGCAGAAGGAACTGCCAGGCCGACACGCCGACGGAGCGTGCGACGACCAGCTCATATTTTCTGTTGAGCGAAATGAGCGTCGCCATTGCCGAGAACAGGGCGACGAAGGGGATCATCTGCTGCATGATGAAGGGCACGCGCATGGCGGAAAGGCCAAGCGCCGCCCACACGGAATAGTCCGGCAGGTTTGAAAGCTTGCTCGCATTCTCGGTGAAATCGAGCAGCAGCGACAAGGCGAAAATGCCGAGCAGAAAATAGAAGGTGATCTGCACATAGCGGATGAAGAAATAGCGCCCAAGCGTCCAGCCGATCATGCCTTTCCTCCGGCATTATTGCGCGAACGTCCGGTGAGGCGGGCATAGAGCGCCGAGCCCCGGCGCCTCAAACTGTCGAAACCGTCGAGAATGCGGTCGTTCCATTTGTCCGGCAGGCCGATCCGCCGCCCGGTGGCGAGCGCGAAGCCCGTCACGAGAATGACGGCGGCCGGAACCAGATACATGAGGACGATATAGCCTGCATCCTTGTCGGCGCGGTCAGAGGCGAAATAGCCTGCCCAATAGACGAGAAGAGCGGTGCTGATCGCCGAGAAGGACGCCGACACGCGGGCTTCGCGATGCGAGCGGGAATCGCCTGCGAACGCCAGCGCAATCATCGCAAACACAACCGGATAGAGCCATTGCGTCAGCCGCCGGTGCAATTCGGCCTTGTAGCGCAGCGGCCGCGTCTGAAGAATCGGGTCGTTCGGGTCCGGGTTCAGCAGATAGGAAAGCGGACGGTCCTTGGCATAGATGACGAAATCATCCCCGGCCGAGGCAAACTGGCTGAGGTCGAACGCATAGGAATTGAACTTGATAATCGAAACCGTGCCATCCGACACGTCACGGCGCTGCACCTCGCCGTTTTGCATCAGCAGCATGTCGCCGGTCGGCGTCGAAGCAATCGCGCCATCGGCGGCATAATAGATGAGATCGAGCGCCGGATCGCGGGAATCGGCGATGAAAAGCCCGCCAATGCTGCCATCGGCGCGTCGTTCCGCCACCTGGATATAGAGATTGTCGGCAAGTTTGCGGAAATTGCCTTCCTGAACGATGACATTCATGAGGTCGGCGCTGGCATTGGCGATCATGGCGCGCATGTTCATGCGCGCATAGGGATCGACATAGTTGGCGACCAGAAACGACACGACGGAAATGACGGCGGCAAGAATCAGGATCGGGCGCATGACCGCGCTGCGCGGTGCGCCGGACGCATTGATGACGACCAGCTCGGAATCCTGGTTCATGGTAGACAGCGTTTGCGTGATCGCAATGATCAGCGCAAACGGCATCACGAGCGGAATAGCCGATGGAATCAACAGCGAACTGAACTGAACGATCGTCTGGAATGTCTGGCCGCTTGTGGTCAGGAAGTCGATGCGCTGGAGCACCTGCACGGTCCAGGTGATCCCGACCGCAGCGCCAAGCACTGCGAGGAACATGATCGCCACCCGGCGCAGGATGTACAACTCGATCAATCGCATAGGTGGAGTCTACATCCCGGTTCCGTTGAAGGAGCGCGCATCCGAAAAAGGCTGCGGCACTCGTGACAATGACTAAACTTAATGACGCTTGGCTAAGATTGACCCAATAAACGCGGTTAACAGACTACTAAAACCATCACGAAGATGCCAGCTCTCGTGTTCCTGTTGACGGTCCCGTTAATGAGCGATGAGTCGGCTCAAGGCAACCAGTTTTTGCATGGAGCGGGTAAGACAGGCTCGCAATTGTGTCTTGCACGGTTTTCCTCGGCCTAAAACTGGAACAATCTTGGTTCCACTCTTGCTGTTTCGCCATATTCGTCTCACATGAGTGGGGAAAAGTCGCGACACAATCGTGTCATTCTTAAATCGACATCAGGTTTGGAGTTGTCATGTCTAAACGTCCTTCGATCTCTTTCAGCGAATTTGCAGTGCCGGAAAGAGGCGTGTCCATCGTCCTCGTCGCCAAGGGCGGCGGCTTTGCGGACGAGGCGGCCGCGGCTGCTGGCGGTGCGGAAAAGATCAAGCGTATTGCTGAAATTTCCGGGTTCACCGGTGCTTTGGGCAAGACGGCGGAAGCGATCGAGACGACTTCCAGCGGTGTCGACAAGATCGTTCTGGTCGGCGTCGGCGAGCCGGGCAAGCTTGGCAATGACGACTGGCTGAAGATCGGCGGCGCGGCATTTTCACGAATCGGCAAGGCGGAGCGCGCAACCGTGACGCTGGCACTGCCTGAAACCACCATCGCCGGTGATGAAGCTGCCGATCTGGCGCTGGGCATGATGCTGCGCTCCTACAAGTTCGAACGCTACAAGACGCGCAAGAACGATGAGGAAAACGGCGATCCGAAACACGCCGCGAAGATCAACATCTGCGTTGCGGATGCCCACACTGCGAAGCGGGCCCTCGAAGTCGCCGAAGCGGTGGCGGACGGCGTTATCCAGGCGCGCAATCTCGTCAACGAGCCTGCCAATATTCTGGGGCCTGTGGAGTTCGCGCAGGAAGCCGAAAAGCTCGAAAAGCTTGGCGTCAAGGTCGAAGTCCTCGGCGAAAAGGAAATGAAGAAGCTCGGCATGGGCGCGCTTCTCGGCGTGGCGCAGGGCTCTGTCCGCCCGCCGCGTCTTGTCGTCATGGAATGGCAGGGCGCGAAGAGCAAGGAAAAGCCGGTCGCGTTCGTCGGCAAGGGCGTGGTGTTCGATACGGGCGGCATTTCCATCAAGCCTGCCGCTGGCATGGAGGACATGAAGGGCGACATGGGAGGCGCGGCAGCCGTCACCGGATTGATGCGCGCCCTGGCTGGCCGCAAGGCGAAGGTCAATGCAATCGGCGTTATCGGTCTTGTGGAAAACATGCCTGACGGCAACGCCCAGCGTCCGGGCGACATCGTTACCTCGATGTCCGGACAGACGATTGAAGTCATCAATACTGATGCGGAGGGCCGTCTCGTCCTCGCCGACGCACTGCACTATACGAACGACCGTTTCAAGCCGCGCTTCATCATCAATCTGGCCACCCTCACGGGTGCGGTCATGGTCGCGCTCGGCCAGTATCATGCCGGTCTCTTCTCCAACGACGACGAGCTTGCGGACCAGCTTTACGATGCGGGTCAGTCGACGGGTGAAAAGCTGTGGCGCCTGCCGCTCGGCACCGAATACGACAAGATGATCGATTCGAAGTTCGCCGATATGAAGAACAGCGCTGGACGTTACGGCGGATCGATCACGGCGGCACAGTTCCTCAAGCGCTTTGTCGGTGAGACCCCTTGGGCGCATCTCGACGTTGCCGGAACGGCCATGGGTTCGCCTGCAAACGAATACAGCCAGACATGGGCTTCCGGCTATGGCGTCCGCCTGCTGGACCGCCTTGTCCGGGATCATTTCGAAAGCTAAAATCTTTTCTGAACAAAGGGATGGGTGGAGAAGCGGAATCAGTTTCTCCACCCGTTCGCGAAACGGATAGTGCATGGCGGAAATCCTCTTCTATCACCTGACGGAATCGACACTTGATGAAGCCTTGCCCGGCCTGGTCGAGCGGTCGCTCGGACGCGGCTGGCGCGTCACGATCCAGACCGTCAGCGAGGAAAGACGCGATGCGCTTGACGGCTTGCTCTGGACCTTTTCCGACACGTCCTTCGTGGCGCATGGCACCGACAAGGAGCCTCATCCCGAACACCAGCCGGTATTGCTGACCACCAGTGAAGCCAATCCGAATGGCGCGACTGTGCGCTTTCTCGTCGAAGGCGCCGGGCTGGAACAGGCGGACGCCTATGAACGCCTTGTGGTCATGTTCGACGGGCACGATCAGGAGCAACTCGATATTGCCCGGGGGCAATGGAAAAGTTTCAAGGCGGAGAACCACGATTTGACTTACTGGCAGCAGACGCCGGACCGCCGCTGGGAGCGCAAGGCATAATGAGGACGCTATTCATCTTGATGGCCGTCGCCGGCTTTGGTCTTGCCATTGGCTATCCGTGGTATGTGCGCCATTTCACCGGCAGCGAAATTGGCCGCTGGACCATGCTGGAAAACCGGCAGAGCGGTTTTAAGATTCAGGAAGTCAGGCTGTCGGCGGCTGATGGGCCGGTGCGCGTGTTCATCGATGCCACGCCTCTGCCGGGTTATGTGCCTGCGGAACGGCGCTCGGCGGTGACGCTTGCCGTCAGCCGTGACGGACAGCCGGTTCTCTCGCAGGGGCTCGACTTTGCCTCGACCACCGGTTCCATCAACACGGACCGCCCGCAGGATGGCAGTGTTCTGCGCCAGAGTGCCGGGGACATCGATCCCATCATTCCGGGGCTTTATGCATTTCGTCTGGTGCAGGGAAATACAGACGGGCTTCAGATTTCAAAGGCCGATCTGGTGTTGCGGCGAGGGGCGGAAACGCCCAACGAGGTCTATACGACCATCGGCCTGATCCTCGGTGCCTTCGGGCTTTATGCATTGATGCGCACGCGCCTGCGTCCTCAAGGCTGAGGAAGCGCAGATGGGCGCTGCGATTTTCGACCGCATTCTGCTGTTGCTGCTGTCCGCACTTGCCGCCTTTGTCGCGCTCGTTCCGATGGCGGAATTGGGCTGGTTCGGTTCGTCCTTTGAGGGATCGAGCGGCTATCTGGCCATGTTCGTGGCTTTTCCGATTCTGACCGCCATTCTCGCAGTTCTTGCGGTGCGGTACGCACCGCGCCCGTTGCCGAAGGCACTGCGGATCGCTGGCGCGTCGATCATCGGTTTGGTCTATATAGTTTTCTTCGTGCTGTGATTGCCACTGCAGCGCAATGACTTGCCAGCGGTGGCGGATCAGTCCGCCATCGCTTCTTCATATTCGGTGGAGAGTTCCAGCCATTTGTCCTCTGCATCCGCAAGGGCGGAGCGTGCATCGCTCATCTTCTTGTTGATCCGGATCGCCTTTTGAGGCTCTTTCTCGTAAAGAGCCGGGTCTTCGAGCTGTGACGAGAAGACTTGAATCTGTTTCTGCAGCTTCTGGATCAAGGCTTCGGTTTCCTTGATCTTTTTTTGCAGCGGCGCCATGGCTTCGCGTTTCTGGGCGGCGAGTTTTCGCTGCTCGGCCTTGTTGACCCTGGCGTTGTCGTCGCGGTCGGAAACCGGTTCTCCCTTCGCGTCGGCCAGAACGATCTGCCGGTACTCGTCGAGATCGCCTTCAAACGTCTTCACGCCGCCCTCGCGGACCAGCCACAGCCGTTCCATTGTGGCTTCGATCAGATGGCGGTCGTGGGCGATCAGGATCACCGCGCCGTTGAAAGCGTTGAGCGCATGCACAAGCTCTTCGCGGCTGTCGATGTCGAGATGGTTGGTCGGTTCGTCGAGGATGAGCAGGTTCGGGCCGTGAAAGGTCGCAAGTCCCATCAGGAGGCGCGCTTTTTCACCACCGGAAAGATCCTTGGCTGGTGTCAGCATCTTTTCGGTCGAAAGGCCCATCTGCGCAACGCGCGCGCGGACCTTGGCCTCGGGTTCCGTCGGCATCAGCTTGCGCACATGCTCGATGGCGTTGTCCTCCGGAACCAGATCATCAAGCTGGTGCTGGGCGAAGAAGGCAACCTTCAGATTGGGCGAAACCGTGAGCGTGCCCTTTTCGGGCATCAGGCGACCGGCAATCAGCTTGGCCAGCGTCGACTTGCCGTTGCCGTTGGAACCGAGGAGCGCGATGCGGTCGTCATTGTCGATGCGCAGCGTCACATTGCGCAACACCGGCTTGCCCGGCACGTAGCCCACATCGGCATTGTCCAGCGCGATGATCGGGGAGGCGGCCTTCTTTTCCGCATCCGGGAAGCGGAACGGCTGCACATTGCTTTCGACATAAAGCTCGATTGGCTTGAGCTTTTCCAGCGCCTTCATGCGCGATTGCGCCTGACGGGCCTTGCTGGCCTTGGCGCGGAAACGCTCAACAAAGGATTCCATGTGCTTGCGGTGGGCTTCCTGCTTGGCATGGGCCTTCTGCTGCAATTCCAGCATCTCATGCCGCTGCCGCTCGAACTGGTCGTAATTGCCGCGCCAGAAGCTGATCTTCTTCTGGTCAAGATGCATGATCGACGACGTGGCCGAGTTCAGGAGATCGCGGTCATGGCTGATGATAATGACTGTGTACGGATAGCGCTTCACATAATCGACCAGCCAAAGCACGCCTTCAAGGTCGAGATAGTTGGTCGGTTCGTCGAGCAGCAACAGGTCCGGCTCGGCGAAGAGAACCGCAGCCAGTGCGACGCGCATGCGCCATCCGCCGGAAAAGGCCGATGCCGGCTGGCGTTGCGCTTCCGCGCTGAAACCGAGGCCGGACAGAATGGCGCCGGCGCGCGCTTCCGCGGAATGGGCATTGATATCGGCAAGGCGCGTATGAATTTCGGCGATGCGATGCGGATCGGTCGCGGTGGCCGCTTCCTCCAGAAGCGCCGCGCGCTCCTTGTCCGCCTTCATGACGATTTCGATCAGCGCTTCGTCGGTGCCGGGCGCTTCCTGCGCGACCTGGCCGATACGAGTGTTCTTCGGCAGGGAGATGCTGCCGGTTTCGGGTGCGAGATCGCCCGTGATGACGCGAAACAGCGTGGATTTGCCGGTGCCGTTACGGCCGACGAAACCCGTCTTCGATCCCGCCGGCAGCGTTACGCTGGCGTGGTCGATAAGGAGGCGTCCGGCAATTCTTACGGAGATGTCGTCAAGGATAAGCATGATGAAAGCGCTTTTGCACGGCTTGAAGCGTTTCCGCAAGTATCAACATCAGTCAGGCGAAACGCCGCCCGCCTTCCGTCCGCAGGAAATGCATGAGATCGAGCGACGGCGCTTCCGTTCCCAGTCTGGTAAACGCGGTATGGATCTGTCCGCGATGGTGTGTCTGGTGGTTGAACATATGGGCAAGTGACGGCATGAGCCGCTGGCTTATCGTGCGCATTTCATTGAGTTTAGTATAGCTGAAGCGACCGCCGAGCTTCTGTGTGTCGAGGCCGTCCGCATAGCGGCATATGCGCGCGTCTTCCGCCTGCCGCAGATCGCGCAGCATGATGAAATTGTCGGAAACGATCGCATCAAGCGTCTTCGGATGATCGCCTTCCGTGGTGAAGCGTTTCATCCAGATGCGGTCGGCGACGAGCAGATGATTGAGTGTGCGATGGATGGAGCCGAAGAAGAGACCGAGATCGAGCCTGTATTCCTCGTCGCTCAACTGGGCAGCGGCGGCATAGACCAGTTCATTTGCCCATCGGTTGTAATAGGCGAACATTTGAAAATGCTGTTCCACGAGAACCCCCTGACCACCCGTCGGCGCCGCTTCTGCGAGGCTGAATCGGCGCGGCATCATCTATGCAATCAATTTTCTGTCGTCTCAAGGTGCTAATCGGTTCGCCTCTTGGCAATCGGGCCTATCGACGGTATAGAGCCTCACTTTTCTGAAAATTCCAGCACAAGGTGTCATAATGGCAATCGAACGTACCTTCTCCATGATCAAGCCCGATGCGACCCGCCGCAACCTGACCGGCGCAATCACCGCCAAGCTCGAAGCAGCTGGCCTGCGCGTCGTCGCTTCGAAGCGCGTCTGGATGAGCCTGCGTGAAGCTGAAGGCTTCTATGCTGTTCACAAGGATCGCCCTTTCTTCGGCGAACTGACCGAATTCATGTCTTCCGGCCCGACGGTCGTTCAGGTTCTGGAAGGCGAAAACGCCATCGCCAAGAACCGCGAAGTCATGGGTGCGACCAACCCGGCAAACGCTGACGAAGGCACCATCCGCAAGGAATTCGCCCTGTCGATCGGCGAAAACTCCGTACACGGTTCGGACGCTCCGGAAACCGCTGCGGAAGAAATCGCATACTGGTTCTCGGGCACCGAAATCGTCGGCTGATCCCAACGAGAATATAAAGAAAAAGCCCGCCTTCCCGGCGGGCTTTTTTGTTGTCTGGGCGATGCGTGGAAACAGGTTTCAAAGGCTCTGCGCGAGCCTTGCCACTTCCTTCCCTTCGTCGTCGAAGAGAACGAGCTTGCCCATATCGATCTTGTAGGACCGGGTCTTGCCGAGCACGTCGAGGAACTTGCGTTCCTGGTTCATGAGGGCAGGCGGGCACTGGACATAGGTCGATCCGATCTCGGCGAAGGAAATATTTTCCCCGGTCACGGTCGCCTTGCTGAAATAGCGGTTGCAGCCGCCCGACCCGCTGACCGCGCCATCGGTCGAAACCGTCAGGGTTGTCTGGGCATTGTCGATCACGCCGCCGCCTTGAATGTCCTCCGCGAGCCAGTCCTTGCCCTCGATGCCGATGGCAGCGCCTTCGTCACCGCTCTTGCGCACCATCACAACCTTTATTTCCGCAGGTTCGCCGGGGTTTTCCGGATCGATCGCATAGCGTTCGTCATTGACGAACCACAGCGTGTCGCCCGCCGAAATGCGCGCCTGCAAGGCATAGCTATGGCCGGGCTGGATCTGGTCCATATCGAAATTGATGGCAAACGGGATCGGCGATCCCTGAACGGATTCGATCCGCGTTTCGCCGATGACCTTCGAGGGGGCGTCGGCCAGCGAGACGTCGGAAAGCTGGACCGTCAGGCTTGCTTCCGGCGGCAGCGCGATCCGCTCGCGATACACGACCTTGCCGCTGACGGTCTTTTCCGCCGCCAGGCTGCTTGTCGGCATCGAGGTGGTCAGGAACAAGGCAGCGCCGCCAAGCGCGCCAATGCCGACCACAAGTGCCGCCGCAATTGAAAGGGTTTTCGCCAATCCATTTCGCATCGTTAAAGCCCGAAACTTCCGTTCCCGCATGCGTTGTTTGTTGCAAGACAGATGGCGCTGATGCGGATTCCAGTCTGTCTGTCATCATCGCCTGTCGGCATCTGATTCATGATATCGACAATAGCGAAATCTTCGTGTGAAAATTGTGGCGGCGCAAGAACACGCCAGCTAAATTACCCACTATTCTAGGGGGTTAAATAGTTAATTCGCGATTAAAATGAAAAATTGAGATCAATAGCGAACCCCCTGATCGGAAGATCATGACTGTTTCCAGCGTTCGCGTATCTTCTCGTCTTCCTCTTTGGACGATACCCATCCGCCGACAGAACCGTCGGCGAGATGCTCCCTTTTCCAGAACGGAGCATCGGTTTTCATGTAATCCATCAGGAACGACGCGGCCTCGAAAGCCGCGTGGCGATGCGACGAGGCCGCAGCCACCAGAACGATGTTCTCGCCGGGCCTGATAAGCCCGTAACGGTGAATGATCGTAAGCGCGGTTATCGGCCAGCGCGCGATGGCCTGTCGGGCGATGCGGGTGATTTCCGCTTCGGCCATGCCGGGATAGTACTCCAGTTCCAGCGCGGAAAGCGTGCCGCTTTCATCGCGGCAAAGACCGGTAAAGGTGACAATGGCGCCTATATCCGTGCGCCCCTGTTCGAGCTTGCGCAGTTCCGCCGCCGTGTCGAAATCTTCGCTTCTTATGCCGACGAACAGTGGGCATGGAGCTTGCCCGCTCATCTCATCCTCCCGTCATGGGCGGAAAGAGCGCGACTTCGTCGCCGTCATTCACCAGTTCATCATGCTCGGCATGTTCCTGATTGATCGCGGCGCGAATGACATGCTCATGCTCGAAAGCGGCATCATATTCCGGCCCAAGCGATTTCAGATGGCCGATGAGATCACCGACGGTCGTTTTGGGTGAGGGGAGTTCGATAGTCTCCTCGCCCTTGCCAATTTTCTCGCGCACCCATGCGAAATAGACGAGTTTTACCGCCACTGGATCAATCCATCACGTGTTTCAGGCCCGCCTTGAAGTAATCCCAGCCCGTGTAAAGCGTCAAAAGGGCCGATACCCAAAGCAGGACAATGCCTGTTTCCGTTACATAGGGCATGATCTTGTCACCGGCAGGGCCTGCCAGCAGGAATGCAAGCGCGATCATCTGTGCGGTCGTCTTCCATTTGGCGAGGCGCGAAACGGGCACGCTGACCTTCAGCTCGGCAAGATATTCGCGCAGGCCCGAAACCAGGATTTCGCGGCAAAGGATGATGATGGCGGCCCAGAGCGTCCAGCCGGCAATCGTGCCGTCAGCGGCGAGCAGCAGCAGGATGGCCGATACGAGAAGCTTGTCGGCGATCGGGTCGAGCATGCGGCCGATGGTCGATGTCTGTTTCCATATGCGGGCGAGATAGCCGTCGAAAAAGTCGGTGATGCTGGCGACGGCGAACAATCCGAGAGCTGTCCAGCGGGCGAAATCGCTCGACTCCAGCCGTCCCTCGATAAAGAAACACAACACCACAAGAGGCACGGCGATGATCCGGCCATAAGTGAGGATATTGGGTAGGGAGAGGGTATGATTCTTCTGCATTCGTTCCGCCGCATGTTTGTCAGTCGCACATCAACAGGGATATGACATAAAATCAACTCCCGCTAACATGTTCGCCCGCGACTTAGAGCGCGTTTCGATCTGATTGGATCAGATCGGCGCTCTAATCCTTTGTTTTGACGCGCATCTTATCGGAAACCGTTCCACACTTTTCAGGATGCGCTCTAATGACGCTTGTAGATGATTCCCGGACAAGTTTGTGTCATCGATCCCGGAAATGGTCGTGGATCGTCCGCGCCATGGCTTCCGAAATGCCGTCGATCTGCATGAGGTCCTCGACCGCAGCACGCGAAACCGCCTTTGCGGTCCCGAAATGATGCAGGAGCGCACGCTTGCGCGACGGGCCGATTCCCGCGATTTCATCGAGCGGATTCTTGACCATTTCCTTCTTGCGCCGGGCGCGGTGCGTGCCGATGGCGAACCGGTGGGCCTCGTCGCGCAGACGCTGGATGAAATAGAGCACCGGATCGCGCGGCGGCAGCGTGAACGCCTGCTTGCCTTCCACGAAGAAGCGTTCACGTCCCGCTTCGCGGTCGACGCCCTTCGCGATGCCGATGGCATTGACAAGATGGCTGATGCCAAGCTCGCCAAGAATTTGCCGCACGGCGCCCACCTGGCCTTGCCCGCCGTCGATCAGGATGACATCGGGCCAGGCTGGAAACGTATCCGTTACTTCGGTGTCGGCGGGTTCTTCCGGCGTGCCGTGTTCCTTGACCAGCCGCGAGAAGCGACGCTCGATCACTTCTCGCATCATGCCGAAATCGTCGCCCGGCGTAATGTCGGTCGAGCGGATGTTGAACTTGCGGTACTGATTTTTGACGAAACCTTCCGGCCCGGCGACGATCATGCCGCCGACAGCGTTCGTGCCCATGATGTGGGAGTTATCATAGACCTCGATCCGGCGCGGCGGTTGCGACAGGCCGAAGGTCTCGGCCATACCCTGCAAAAGACGGGCCTGCGACGATGTTTCGGCAAGCCGCCGCCCAAGCGCCTCGCGCGCATTGGTGAGCGCGTGATCGACAAGGTCCTTCTTCTCGCCGCGTTGCGGCACGTTGACCTGTACCTTATGGCCCGCGCGCGTCGAGAGTGCTTCGGCAATAAGCGATTGCTCCTCAACCGTCTCGGACAAGAGAACCAGCCGCGGACTTGGCTTGTCGTCATAGAACTGGGACAGGAATGCCCCCAGAACCTCCGCCGGGCCGAGCGAACTGTCCGCCTTGGGGAAATAAGCGCGATTGCCCCAGTTCTGGCCGGTACGGAAGAAGAAGACCTGAATGCAGGTCATGCCGCCTTCCTGATGGATGGCGAAGACGTCAGCCTCTTCAACCGTCTGCGGATTGATGCCCTGATGGGATTGCACATGAGAAAGCGCCGCCAGACGATCCCGGTAAACGGCTGCATGCTCAAAATCGAGGTCCGCCGACGCGGCCTGCATTGCCGTTGCGAGGTGGTCCTTTACCGACTGGCTCTTGCCGGACAGAAACGCCTTGGCCTCATTGACGAGTTCGGCATAGTCCTCATCGCTGATCTCGCGCGTGCAGGGGCCGGAACAACGCTTGATCTGAAAGAGAAGGCAGGGACGGGTGCGCGTTTCAAAAACCGAATCCGTGCAGGTCCGCAGCAGGAAGGCACGCTGAAGCGCGTTGATCGTGCGACCGACAGCACCGGCAGAGGCGAAGGGACCGAAATAGTCTCCCTTGCGGGACCGCGCACCGCGATGCTTGAAAATGCCGGGTGCCCGATGGTCGCCGGTCAGCAGAATATAGGGAAATGACTTGTCGTCGCGCATCAGCACGTTGAAGCGCGGACGCAACCTCTTGATGAGATTGGCTTCCAGCAACAAGGCTTCGGTTTCCGTCCGGGTGACGACGAATTCCATCGTCACCGTTTCGCGGATCATCCGCGTGATGCGATTCGAATGGCCGATCCCGCGCGCATAGTTGGACACCCGCTTCTTGAGATTGCGCGCCTTGCCGACATAGAGCACGTCACCATCGCCGTTGAACATGCGATAGACGCCCGGATTGTTCGGCAGGCGCTTCACGAAAGCATTGATGATGTCCTGACCGCTCAGGCCTTCAATATCCGGCAGGCCATCCGAGGAATCCCATTGAATGGAATCGGCAGCGGACGGAGAGGCCGGAACATCGGCTATATCGTCGGTCTCGTCATCCTCTTCGGTCTCCGCGTCGCCAATGATGATACCGGCCACATCCTGCTCGTCATCGGACGGCAGGTTTGCAACGGCATCCTCATTGTTCTTGCGGTTTCCAGTCATTCCGTAATTCCTGCAATATCCGGGGTTTCCCATGCCAGGTGCTGTCCGCCGTCAAGGGCGATCATCTGGCCGGTGACGGAGCGGCTTTCCCAGAAATAGCGAACAGTACGCCCAAATTCCGACAATTCCGGCGCGCGCTGCAAAAGAAGTTGTTCGACCTGCTGTTCAAAATCGCCCGGCTTCTGCCGTTCGCTCGGCAATGTGGGGCCCGGCGCGATTGCATTGACCCGGATACGCGGCGCGAGCGCCTGCGCCATGGTTCGGGTGGCATTCCACAGCGCCGTCTTCGAAAGCGTATAGGAAAAGAAGTTCGGATTGAGCTTCCATACGCGCTGGTCGATTACATTGACGACAAGCGCGTCCTCGCCGTCGGGCAGGGCATTCGCCATTTCCTCGGCCAGCAGGACCGGCGCCTTAAGGTGGATCGCAAAGTGCTTGTCCCACAGTGCCATGTCCAGTTGCCCGATACGGTCGTCTTCAAACAGCGATGCATTGTTGACCAGAAGCCGGATCGGCCCGAGCTGCTTCGCTGCATCCCGGACAAGGTTGCGGACATCGGTTTCCGAGGCAAGGTCGGCGCGCACGACACAGGCTTTTCCGCCTTGTTCGTTTATGGCTGCGGCAAGGGCCGCGCCGTCATCGACGGAGTGATTGCAGTGTATGGCGACCGGGAAGCCATGGGCGGCAAGGTCTTCGACGATTGCCTTTCCAATGCGCCGTGCGCCGCCGGTTACCAGAACCGGACATTTGGCAAGCAGGCGAGGCTCGTGATCATTCAACACGGTAAACACTTTCTTATCGAGATTCTTCAATCGATTTCATGCCACTTCGGTCGGAAAATTGCAGCTAAAAATAGCATCCGCAACATTCATAGCTGACAAAATTGTAGGGATTTCAGCGACTTCGTTTCGTCTGGCCGGGCGGCGTGCGGCGCCACCGACACCATCCTCCCACTATATAGGTGCCAGCAACGGGCGTTGCGATAATGCAACATCGCAATTTTGCCACGTTCTCGTCAGGTTCTCTCCACAGAAGCGGGCATTTCGTGCCGCAATTACCGTCGATATGTCGGTCCTGTCAGCGCGGCATGGACGATTACTCCCAATGTCGCCCGCCCGATAAGGGACCGCGCAAAAGGTAATTTGTGTAAGGAGAATGCTATGCGCACTCTTAAGTCTCTCGTAATCGCCTCGGCTGCGCTGCTGCCGTTCTCTGCGACTGCTTTCGCTGCTGACGCCATCCAGGAACAGCCTCCTGTTCCGGCTCCGGTCGAAATGGCTCCGCAGTACAGCTGGGCTGGCGGCTACACCGGTCTGTACCTCGGCTACGGCTGGAACAAGGTCAAGACCAACACCGACGGCAGCATCAAGCCGGACGACATGAAGGCTGGCGCTTACGCTGGCTGGAACTTCCAGCAGGACCAGTTCGTATACGGTGTTGAAGGCGACGCCGGCTACTCCTGGGCCAAGAAGTCCAAGAACGGCCTGGAAGTCAAGGAAGGCTTCGAAGGCTCGCTGCGTGGCCGTCTCGGCTACGACCTGAACCCGGTCATGCCATACATCACCGCCGGTGTTGCTGGTAAGCAGGTCAAGCTCGACAATGGCTTTGACGACGAAAGCAAGTTCCGCGTTGGTTGGACTGCTGGTGCAGGTCTGGAAGCCAAGCTCACGGACAACATCCTGGGCCGCGTTGAATACCGTTACACCCAGTTCGGCAACAAGACCTATGATCTTGGCACCGAGTCGGTCCGTAACAAGCTCGACACCCACGACATCCGCGTCGGCGTTGGCTACAAGTTCTAATTATCTGATAATTGAACACGGAAAACCGGGCAGGCAACTGCCCGGTTTTTTGTTGCGCCGTTTTTGGGCTCAGTTGGTCGCGGCATCTGTCAGCCAGCCGCGAAAAGCCGACATCGCTTCGGTTCCCGCCCGCGATTGCAGCCGCGTCAGCCAGTAACTGCCCATCGTCACCGTCGTTTCGAATGGCTGGACGATGGTTTCCGACAGCAATTGCCGGGAAAACATCAGCGGCGGCGCAAGCGCAATACCCGCTCCCTGCATGGCGGCTTCCATCATCGCAAGCGACGAATCGAACATGATGCTTCGGGGCAGGGGCATGTCGCCCGTGACGCCTGCCGCCAGAAACCACTGCGTCCATTCATCGGCACGGTAGGAGCGCAGCAACGTGTGGCGCGCAAGATCGGCCGGTGTTCGCAATTCGCGCGCAAGTTCGGGAATGCAAAGCGGCGACAAGGGTGCTTCCAGCAATCGCGTTGCATCGATGCCGTGCCAGGCGCCGCTGCCGAACCGGATGGCGTAATCCAGCCCCTCCGCCGCAATATCCACCCGGTTGTTGTTGGTCGAAAGCCGCAGGTCGATGAACGGATAGCTTTTCTGGAAATCTGGCAGGCGTGGCAGCAGCCAGCCCACCGCAAGCGTCCCCACCGCGCCAACCCGCAATATTTCCCGGTAATGCCCCGCCTCGAAACGTTCGAGCGTTCCGGCAATCCTGTCGAATGCGTCCTTCAATGTGGGGAGCAGCGTTTCCCCTTCGCTGGTCAGCATCAACCCGCGCGGCAGGCGCTCGAACAGCGTCACATTCAGCCGGGTCTCAAGGCTTTTGACCTGATGGCTCACAGCGGCCTGCGTGACGCAAAGCTCGATCGCGGCCTTGGTGAAGCTGAGGTGGCGCGCCGACGCTTCGAAGGCGCGTAGCGAATTGAGCGGGAGATGCGGACGAACCATGGAGACCCAAATTTTTCTAACGTCAAATGCTAGATAACGTCGTTTGTCGCCGCAGCGCAAGCATCGTATATCAGCAGGGCCTGAAAGGCTTATATCCCGTGGGAAACGGGTTTCAGTATAATGGATCGCGCAGCGACGGCTATGTCTCGGTTGAGAGGCAGCCGAATGCATAATCATGAGGTTTATTCATCTGTCATGAGAAAATATACGACGCTTTTGATTGGTTTCCTTGCTGGTTCAGCCATCATCCCCGCCGGCGGCGCGCTGGCGGCAGGCACTATAAATGATGAGGAACTTCGCCGCATTGTCGATGAAACCGTGCGCCCGCTCATGGCCGGGCAGAAAATCCCCGGCATGGGCGTTGCCATAAGCATCGATGGCAAAAGCCACTTCTTCGGTTACGGGGTGGCGTCGAAGGAAAGCGGGCAGAAAGTCGATGAGGATACGATTTTCGAAATTGGCTCGATCAGCAAGACCTTCACCGCGACGCTTGGCGGCTATGGATTGGCGACCGGCGCATTTTCCCCGTCCGATCCCGCGACCAGATGGGCTCCCGAACTTGCGGGCAGCAGTTTCGACAAGATCACCATGCTGGATCTTGGAACCTATACGCCGGGAGGATTGCCCTTGCAGTTCCCCGATGCTGTCACCGACGACAGTTCCATGCTGGCCTATTTCAGAAAGTGGAAACCGGATTACCCGGCGGGCACCCAGCGCCGTTATTCGAACCCCAGCATCGGGCTGTTCGGTTATCTCGCAGCGCGCAGCATGGGCCAGCCGTTCGATGTGTTGATGGAGCAGAAGCTTCTGCCCGCATTGGGTCTGAAGAACACTTTCGTCCATGTGCCGGAAAGCCGGATGAAGGACTATGCCTATGGGTACGCCAAGGCCGACAAGCCGACCCGGGTGGCAAGCGGCACGCGGGATGCGGAGGCTTATGGCATCAAGACCACGGCGCCCGATCTCCTTCGCTTCGTGGAGCTGAATATCGACAGCGCCTCGCTTGCGCCCGACTTCCAGAAAGCCGTCGCCGCCACGCATACGGGTTATTACCGTGTCGGGGCGAACAATCAGGGCCTCGGCTGGGAAATCTATACCTATCCGGTCACGCTCAAGACGCTTCTCGCTGGCAATTCGTCGGATATGGCGTTGAAATCGCACAAGATCGAGAAATTCGATCCCCCACACGCGCCCTCGGCGGATATGTTCATCAACAAGACCGGCTCGACCAAGGGTTTTGGCGCCTATGCGGCCTTTGTCCCCGCGAAGAAGACCGGCATTGTTTTGCTCGCCAACCGGAATTATCCAAACGATGAGCGCATAAAGGCCGCTTACCGCATTTTGCAGGCGATCGATAAAAGCGAGTGATCCGCAAAAGAAAACCCCGGAAAATCCGGGGTTTTCTTCTTTTAAAACCAATCAGCCGCGCGGCAGAAGTTCGGTCAGTTCCGGGTGCAGTTCCTGAAAACGCTTCATCCAGCGCTTGAGCTTGGAGCGGTTGCGCTCCCACTTGCCTTCAAAGCGCAACGACAGATAGCCAAGCGCTGCGGCAACGGCGATATGTCCCACATGCAGCTTGCCCGCAAGGCGGGGCGGCGCTTCGTTCAGAAGGTCGAGCGCCCGCTCGGCCTTGCGCCATTGCAGGTCGAGCCAGGGCTGGTGGACCTTCTCTTCGGGGCGCATCCGCCGTTCATAGACATGGGCCAGCAGCACGTCGCAAAGACCATCGGCGATGGCTTCATAGCGCTCGGCATCGGTACGCTTTTCCGCATTGCGCGGGAAAAGCTTGTTGCCCGAAACCCGGTTCAGGTACTGGGTGATCGCGCGGCTGTCGAAGACGGCCTTGCCGTCATCCGTCAAAAGCGTCGGAATCTTTCCGAGCGGATTGGCCTGAATCAGATCCGCCGGTTCCGCCGAAGTGTTGACGATGACGCTTTCAAACGAAATGCCGGCGTGATGGGCGGCCATGCGAACCTTCGCGCTATAGGGCGAGGCGGGTGAATAGAGAATCTGTGTCATCGTAATTTCCTGAACAGGCTATGTAGGGTCTATTGCGTGGCGGGCATCATCACGGACCGGCTTGGGCAGGCATTGGCGTCCACCTCATCGCAGGAACGGAATTGCAGGTCCTTTGTCATGCAGATGCGGACTTCCTGCAGATAATTCCGCTTGCAGCTGATCGAAATACCGTCCGGCTTCATGCCGGGATTGGCTGCGATGAAGGCTTTTTCGACAAGGATAGGGTCCACGCGTCGCCCGCCCGCCGTCCCGCTGGCCAGACTGCGCAGGCTGGGCGGAATGTTGACCTGATCGAAAGCGTTGCGCAGCGTGGCGAAGTAATCATTCTGTGAAAGGCCCGAGCAACTGCCGTGCTTGCGCCATTGATAGGCGACGAGGCCCGCAGCAGGCATGATGTCCGACAGGCTGGAAATAATCCGCCGCGGCACATAACTGCCGCCGCTTCGGTTATTGTCCACCTGACAGTTCGCCGGATAACCCCATTCGTTCTGCGGCCAGAGGCCATGCACCACGAAACCGAATGGCCGGCTGGTGCCGCATTGCTGCTTGTTGGCGCGCGGACCTTCCGATGCGCAATAGCTTGGCGACCAGGAAAGGGCGAGGACGTAGAAATCGAACTCGCCCGGAATATCATCAGCGCGTGCAGGCAGAGCTGCCAGAACATTCGCCGTTGCCGCTGCAAGCAACGTAATCGCAGCAGCGCCAAACTTCCGCAGCATGTGCCCTCCACTCAATCGTTGCTCAAGGCGTCAGTGTCTGAATCAAAAAAGCGGGAGACCGGCATGGCGATTCCAAGAGCAGATACCAGTGGTCTTTTGGTTCCGACATTTGCTCAGCGCTCATATCCGAGGGATGCAAATGTCGGGATCAGACCACTAGCGAAGAACGCGGCACCGGGCGTCGTATACATACCAGCGGTCGAAACCGTCGACGCAGAACTCGACGTTGCGGCCCATGGAGGCAAAGCCCTGGCCTTCCTCGACCATATACCAGACCGAGCGATACTGACCGTCGCTCAGAACGGCGGTCGCCTTGCAATAGGTGCGCTCAATCTGGGCAGGGTTGGTCTTCGGCTCATACCGCGTCAGCTGAACGTCGCTCATGGCCGAAATGCCGACCTGCGGCAGGTTCGGGACGTGGCGCACCTGATAGCCGAAATCGGAAACCACGGAGCGCAGCACGCTCTGCTGGCTGCACGCACCCGCATCTGCAACACCTGCGGGTGCCGGGGCAAGATAGTCTGCGGCGCTCGCTGGCAGGGAAGCCAGCGTCAGGGGAAGGACGGCTGCGGCGAAAGCGGCTGCGCGTGAAAACTGTCCGATGCGATCCAGGGTTCGTTGCATATCTCTATCCTGTCCGAAATTGCGAGCCAGCTCGCTGAATTCTGTGATGACCGAAGCCTCGTCGAGGCGCAGTTTCTGCTAGCAATTTCTCCGGGTCAAGTGCGATCCGTCTCGCTGCGCACCCACTTGAGGCTGAAATTGCTCCCCTTTTCCTCGGCCAGAAGCTTGGTAAGGCAGGGAAGCAGGGTTTGCATCTCACTTTCGAGTGTAAAAGGCGGATTGACTACAATCATGCCCGTGCCATCGAGGCGCGGTTCTGCAGAAGGCGCGCGAATCGCAAGCTCGATCTGCATGATCTTGGGAATGCCGGTTTCACGCAGGCGTTTGGTGAACCGTTCGGTTTCCCTGCGGTCCTTCACCGGATACCACAGCGCATAGATGCCGCCGCCGAAACGCTTGTGCGCCTTGGCCAGCCCGTCGACCAGACGGTCGAATTCGCCTTCCTTTTCAAAAGGCGGATCAACCAGCACCATGCCGCGCTTTTCCTTCGGCGGAAGGTGCGCGCCAAGCGCCAGCCATCCGTCGAGTTCGGTCACGCGCACCTGATAGTCGCCATCGAAGAGTTTTGCCAGCCTGGCCGAATCCTGCGGATGCAGTTCCAGCGCGGACAAACGGTCCTGCTTGCGCAGAAGATGCCGCACGACAAGCGGCGAACCCGGATAATGACGAAGCTTTTCGCCTTCGTTGACGGCGCGGACGGCGGCGAGATAGGGCTCCAGCAATTCCAGCGCTGGCTGCTCGATCTGCCCTTTCTTCACCGCATCCACGATGCGGTCGATGCCACCTGTCCATTCGCCGGTCTTCCCAGCCTCGATACCTTTCAGGTCATAGAGGCCGATGCCCGCATGGGTGTCGATGACGCGAAAGGCCTGATCCTTGCGCTTCAGATATTCGACAAGACGGGTCAGGATGACGTGCTTGACGACATCCGCGAAATTTCCGGCGTGATAGGCGTGACGATAATTCATGGCTGCGCTTGTTTCATGTCGGCCTGTTTTCGGCAAGAGGCAGGGAATGGCAAAACGCCCCGGTGTCTCAATCAAAAAGCGGCAGGCCGGTTTGAAAATCGCGACTTCTGGAGCGGGTACTGCGTCGTTGCTGCAATATCTCTCCTGTCACAAATGTGACATACAACCTTCAACATCTGCTCCTTATCCTCTGAGTCGAGTCCCGAAATGTCTGGTGGCGTCCTTCTGATCGTCCTCTTTGGCGCGTTCCTCCACGCGAGCTGGAACGCAATCGTAAAGGGGAGCGGAGACAAGTTCTTCAGCGCCGCCAGCGTTACCGGCGCTGCCGGGCTGATCGCTCTTTTCATCGTGCCTTTTCTGCCGCTGCCGAACCCGGCAAGCTGGATTTACATGCTTCTGTCGACGGTAACGCAGACCTTTTATATGTCGCTGGTGGCAGCGGCCTATAAATCCGGCGACATGAGCGAAGCCTATCCGATCATGCGCGGCACGCCGCCCTTGCTGGTGGCGCTGGTGAGCGCGCCTCTGGTGGGCGAGATCATTGGCTGGCAAAGCTGGCTTGGCATCATCCTTATCTGTTCCGGCGTGCTGGCGATGGCGCTTGATGCCCGGCGCAGAAATCGCGGTGCTTCAAGCCGCACGGCCTTGCTGGCTCTCACCAATGCCGGTTTCATTGCCAGCTATACGATCATCGACGGCCTTGGCGTCCGCGTTTCGGGAGAGCCGATTTCCTATACGCTGTGGCTGTTCCTGATGAACGCCATACCGCTTGCCGGCTGGGCATTCTATCGCGAGCCGGACCGCTTCATCCATTACCTGCGCAATCACTGGCGACCGGCCATGATCGGCGGGGTGGGCACATTGGGGTCGTATGGCCTGGCGCTCTGGGCGATGACCATGGCCCCGATTGCCGTCGTGGCGGCACTGCGGGAGACGGCGATCCTCTTCGGCGTGCTCATTTCCTTCGTGGTACTGAAAGAAAAAGTCGGCCTGCCGCGCTTTGTAGCTGCCGGGCTTATTGTCTTCGGCGCGATTTCATTGCGCCTGTCGTGAAAATTTATTTCGTCACAGTTACAATCTTCCGGCAGAAATTCGTTTCTGCGGCAAGTGGCTTGAGCTAATAAAGTAGTATGAACCAGCACGCTCCCATTTCGAATATCAAGATCGGTCATTCGGCCTGTCCGCATGATTGCCCGTCAACCTGCGCACTCGACGTGGAAATTCTCGACGAGCGCACCATCGGGCGCGTGCGCGGCGCAAAGGACAACAGCTACACCGCTGGCGTCATCTGCGCCAAGGTGGCGCGCTATGCGGAGCGTGTGCATCACCCCGACCGCCTGAAGCACCCGCTGGTTCGCGCCGGTGCAAAAGGTGAGGGGCAGTGGAAGCAGGCTTCGTGGGAAGCAGCCCTTGATCTCATCGCAGAGCGTTTTTTGAAAGCCGAACAGGATTATGGCAGCGAAAGCGTCTGGCCCTATTATTATGCAGGCACGATGGGGCTGGTGCAGCGCGACTCGATCAATCGTCTGCGCTTTGCCAAGCGTTATTCCAACCAGTTCGACAGTTTCTGCACCAATATGGCTTGGACCGGCTATTTCGCCGGAACCGGCAGCCTGACCGGTCCCGATCCGCGTGAAATGGCCAAGGCCGATGTCGTGGTCATCTGGGGCACCAATGCCGCCGCAACGCAGGTCAATGTCATGACCCATGCGGTCCGCGCGCGCAAGGAACGCGGTGCCAAGATCGTCGTCATCGACGTTTATGCCAATGCGACAGTCCGGCAGGCGGATATGGGCATCGTGCTGAAGCCGGGAACCGATGGCGCCTTTGCCTGCGCGGTCATGCATGTGCTGTTCCGCGACGGTCTGGCTGACTGGGATTATCTGGAGCGTTATACCGACGATCCGAAGGGGCTTGAAAAGCATCTTCAGACCCGCACGCCGGAATGGGCGGCTGCGATCACCGGCCTGTCCGTTGAAGAGATTGAGGCATTTGCTCATCTCGTCGGCAAGACCAAACGAACCTATTTCCGCCTCGGCTATGGTTTCACCCGCCAGCGCAATGGCGCGGTCAACATGCATGCTGCCGCTTCGATCGCCTGCGTGACGGGCGCTTTCCTTCATGAAGGCGGCGGGGCGTTTCATTCCAATTCCGGCATCTTCAAGATGGACAAGCGCGAGATCGAAGGTCGCGCCATGCAGGATGTGAGCCTCCGCTTTCTCGACCAGTCGAAGATCGGACGCATCCTGACCGGTGACCCGGAAGCGCTTTATGGCGGGCCGCCCGTCATGGCCATGCTGATCCAGAACACCAATCCGATGAATGTGACGCCGGAACAGCGGCTGGTCCGCAAGGGCTTCGCGCGCGAGGATTTGTTCGTTGCCGTGCATGAGCAGTTCATGACGGATACGGCGAAGATGGCCGATGTCGTCCTGCCTGCGACCACATTCCTCGAACACGACGATATCTATCGCGGCGGCGGGCA
Source organism: Brucella sp. IR068 (assembly GCF_049065885.1). Classification (NCBI taxonomy): domain Bacteria; kingdom Pseudomonadati; phylum Pseudomonadota; class Alphaproteobacteria; order Hyphomicrobiales; family Brucellaceae; genus Brucella; species Brucella sp. IR068. The sequence goes on from NZ_JBAKHE010000002.1 coordinate 187,212, forward strand.
GCAGCATGTCGTGCTCGGGCCGAAGCTGATCGAGCCGCTTGCCGATGCGCGTCCGAACATCTTCGTCATCAACGAACTGGCGAAACGGCTTGGCGTAGGGCATCTGCCGGGCTTCGACCTGGACGAGCGCACGCTGATCGACAACATGAATGCCAATAGCGATCTGCCGCATTTCGACGAATTGAAGGAAAAGCGGTTTGTCGATCTGCAACCGCCCTTCGAGGAAGCGCATTATATCAACGGTTTCAAATGGCCGGACGGCAAGTTCCGCTTCCGCCCGGACTGGACGGGAAGCCCTTCGCCCAACAAGCCGCCGGAAGTCATGGGACTTCAGGGGCCTCATCATTCCATTCCGGAATTTCCGGACCATTGGGAAGTGATTGAAACGGCGGATTCCGAACATCCATTCCGCATGACGACCTCACCGGCCCATAATTTCCTGAACTCGACCTTTGCCGAGACGCCGACATCGCTTGCCAAGGAAATCCGGCCCGAACTACTGATCCATCCCGACGATGCGGCAGAGCTTGGCATAGAGGACGGCGAGCGCATCGAGATCGGCAATCATCGCGGCGAGCTGGTGCTTTATGCCGTGCTGCGCGCGGGGCAAAAACGCGGTGTCGTTGTTTCCGAGGGCATTTTCCCCAATTCCACCTTCGAGCGCGGCGAGGGGATCAACATCCTGATCGGCGCCGAACCGGCAGCTCCCTATGGCGGGCTTGCGGTGCACGATACCAAGATCTGGATACGCAAAATAAATGCATAAATATTAATCCAACAACGCCGGGGCGCATATATAAACTATATATGCGCCCCGGCGTTGTTGTTTATTCGCGCTGCCCGTTAGCCGGCGTAACGCAGTTTCAGCTTGGAAACACCCACGGCGGCATTCAGGCCGCGCTGGCCCTGAAGCGAAATCGGCTGAAGCGAAATCGTCTTCCACGAACCGCCCGTCAGGATATTGGTGCCGAAGCCGACGCCGATGGCTGCATTGGCGGAAGCACCGACATAACGGCCCTGAAGCGCGCCTTCCGGACGAACGCTCGGAGCCCATACGGCCCAGGCGACACGGCCACCATTGATGAAGCCGACATCGACGCCGAGCTTGGTGATGGTGCCGGTGTAATGCTCAATCGGGCCGCGACCGCGGGCAGGCCGGAATACGCAATCCACATCCTGCTGGCTGCCGATGATTACGCCGATAGCCGGGGAGATGTCGCAGGACAGCATACCGACTTCCGAGCGTGGCTGGGTACGACCCGAAGCGGGAGGAGCTACGAAGTCGGCTGCGAGAGCTGGAGCCGTAACCGCAAGGCCGGAAACCACGGCCATTGCCGAAAGGAAGGAAGTCGAGAAACGGAGAGACATGTCTTTGTCCTCTTCTGAAAACATATTGAAAGAATCGCTTTCCACGACTCTTAACGGGGTTTGCCGAAGCAAGTTCCGTTACGAGGGGGAATTAGAGCTTTTTGCGGGAAATTAAAGTTTTGTTAACAAAAAACTTCGTGTGTGATGATTTTGCCGCGGATCAGACGCTGACAATTACGCTATCTGCCTGAATCTCTGCCCGATCCCCTGCCTCTCCGGCGGCGAATTTGCGAAGGGCGGCGGCATAAAGCTGGTGCTCGGCCTTGAGGACGCGCGCTGCAAGTGTTTCAGCATCATCTCCGGCGCGCACCGGCACTGCGGCCTGCGCCAGGATTGGACCCTCATCCATCCCCTCGGTCACCAGATGAACGGTGCAGCCTGCGACTTTCATGCCCGCATCCAGCGCCCGCTGATGGGTGTGCAGTCCGGGGAAGAGCGGCAGCAGGGAAGGGTGAATGTTGAGAATGCGGCCTTCATAGGGAGCGATGAAGCGGCCCGACAGAAGGCGCATGTAACCGGCAAGGCAGATGATGTCCGGCTGCAACGCGGCAAGGGCTTCCAGAATGGCATCTTCATGCTCATCCTTCGAGGCGTAATCCTTGCGCTTGAAGACCTGCGTCGCAACGCCTGCGCCTTGCGCCCTGGCAAGACCGCCAGCTTCTGCCTTGTCGGAGAATACGGCCACTATTTCGGCTGGAAAATCCGCAGGTTGCGCGGCGCGGATCAGCGCTTCCATGTTGGAGCCGCCGCCCGAAATGAAGATGACGACCCGCTTGCGGCTCATAGCGCAAGCTGGCCCTTGTAGACGACGCCATCCTTTTCGCGCTTGACCATCTGGCCCAGCGTGACGACCTTTTCGCCTTCGGTGGCAAGCGCTGCCACGACTTCATCGACCTTTTCAGGCTTCACGACAGCGATCATGCCGACGCCGCAATTGAAGGTGCGCAGCATTTCGTTCGGCGCGACGCCGCCGGTTTTGGCAAGCCATGAGAAGACTGGCGGAACGGAAATGGAGGCAAGGTCGATTTCGGCGGCAAGACCTTCCGGCAGGACGCGCGGAATATTGTCGGGAAAACCACCGCCAGTGATGTGCGCCAGCGCCTTGATGCCGTCCGAAGCGCGGATCGCGGCGAGAAGCGGCTTCACATAGATACGCGTCGGGGTGAGCAGCGCTTCACCGAGCGTCGCGCCCGGCTGGAACGGCGCATCGGACTTCCAGCCGAGGCCGGAAAGCTCGACGATGCGGCGCACCAGCGAAAATCCGTTGGAATGAACGCCGGACGAAGCCAGACCGAGAATGACGTCACCTTCGGCAATGTCGCCGCGCGGCAGCAGGCGGTCGCGCTCAGCCGCGCCAACCGCGAAACCGGCAAGATCGTAATCGCCGTCGCGGTACATGCCCGGCATTTCAGCGGTTTCACCGCCGATCAGCGCAGAACCGGCCTGACGGCATCCTTCGGCAATGCCCGCAACGATGTCCACGCCCTGGTCCGGCGAAAGCTTGCCGGTCGCAAAATAATCGAGGAAGAAAAGTGGCTCGGCACCCTGAACAACGAGATCGTTGACGCACATGGCAACCAGATCGATGCCCACCGTGTCGTGCTTGTCGGCGTCGATGGCGATCTTCAGCTTGGTGCCGACGCCGTCATTGGCGGCAACGAGCACCGGGTCCTTGAAGCCTGCGGCCTTGAGGTCGAACAGGCCGCCAAAGCCGCCGATCTCTCCGTCCGCACCGGGGCGCCGCGTGGAACGCACGAGCGGCTTGATCTTCTCGACCATCAGGTTGCCGGCATCGATGTCGACGCCAGCCTGCGCATAGGTCAGGCCATTATGGGCGGCAGACTTGTCGGCGGGCTTATTGGCGGGCTTGTTTTCCATGGTCATGGCCTGCTCCTGAAATGGGCGCTTATCCACGCAGTTGTCTAATGCATTTTCGGCAAAAGCGTATAACGGTTTTGCTCAGGAAAAATGCGATAAACAGAGAATGTGCGCGCAATGCCATGAGACGGCGCTGCCTGCAAGGCCACAAGGCCCGAAAAGAGTGAAACAGCGCAGAATTCCGACTAAAATTGTAAAGCGCTGCCCATCATCCGACAGAAAGGTTGTGTTTCGTCAGGCCTTTCGCACAGACATTGCAATCCTCGGCAACCGTTCTAACTTGTCCGCGACTGCAATAAGACATCCGTAACGCCGTTCTGCTATCAGGACTGGTTCTATCCAACAGTTTTCCTTTAAAATGGACGCACATGGTCAAGAAACCGACACCCACGCGCACCACCGCCAGCCGAACGATCCGTCAATCGGAAGCGAAGGTTCGCGACGGCGACATTCACGTCAATGTGGAAGTCGGTGCGCTGACCGGCTCTTCGGTGCGCCGTCAGGCGATGTTCTGGGTGGGCGCAGTCGCGGTCTTCGTCCTGTTTCTCGTCGTGTTCAGTTCCGTCCTGCTGCCTTTCGTGGCCGGGATGGCGCTGGCCTACTTCCTCGATCCCGTTGCGGACCGGCTGGAGCGCCTCGGCCTTTCGCGGCTTGCCGCCACGGTCGTCATCCTGCTCATCTTCTTGATGGCGCTGGTCCTCGGCCTGATGATCGTCGTGCCGATCCTCGCAACGCAGCTTGCGGATTTCATTTCCAAAATCCCCGAATACATCACCCAGCTGCAATCGCTTCTGGCGAATGAGGATTCGCAGTGGCTGAAGAAATATATCGGCATTGACAGTTCCGTCATTCAGCAGAATCTGAGCTCGCTGCTCCAGCAAGGCGCCGGTTTCCTCTCGACCTTGCTTCAGTCCCTGTGGAATTCGGGGAAATCGCTGATCGATATTGCGGGCCTTTTCGTCGTCACACCGGTGGTCGCATTCTACATGCTTCTGGACTGGGACCGCATGGTCTCGAGCATCGATTCATGGGTACCGCGCCGCCAGCTTCACACCGTGCGCCGCATCGCACGCGAGATGAACGCCGCCGTTGCCGGTTTCATTCGCGGGCAGGGAACGCTCTGCCTCATTCTTGGAACCTATTACGCCATCGGCCTTACGCTGACGGGGCTCAATTTCGGCCTGCTGATCGGCTTTTTCGCCGGTCTCATCAGCTTTATTCCCTATATCGGCTCCTTTGTCGGGCTGGCGCTCGCCATCGGCGTGGCGCTGGTCCAGTTCTGGCCCGACTGGATCATGATCTGCGCCGTCGCGGGCGTGTTTTTCCTTGGCCAGTTCGTGGAAGGCAACATCCTCCAGCCGAAGCTCGTCGGCTCGTCCGTGGGCCTGCATCCGGTCTGGCTCATGTTTGCGCTTTTCGCCTTCGGCTCGCTGTTCGGCTTCACCGGAATGCTGGTGGCGGTGCCTGCCGCGGCGGCGGTCGGGGTGCTTGTGCGGTTCGCATTGAATAGCTATCTCCACTCACCGATGTATGATCCTGCCTACCATCAGCCGGACCCGGATGCGGGGCCGCTGATCGAGGCGGGCGAGAGTGCGGGCAGAGAGAAATGAAATTGGGTCGTGACGGGCCGGGCGTTACAACAGGATGTGCAGGAGGCTGCGATGCGTGAGGCACCGCGCCAGATTCCGTTGAACCTTGAGCATCAGCCCGGTTACCACCGGGAGGACCTGATCGTCACGGGCTCCAACCGGGCCGCCGTCGACCTCATCGACCGCTGGCCGAACTGGCTGTCGCCCGTCACCATCCTTGCCGGACCGACCGGCTCGGGCAAGACGCATCTGGCGGAAATCTGGCGGGCCGGAACGGGCGCGCTTCTGGTCGACCCTTCCAGCATCACCGAAGAAGCCGTGAATGGCGCTGCCGAATATCCCGTGCTGATCGACGATATTGGCGCCACGCCTTTCGATGAAACGGGGCTTTTCCACCTCATCAACAGCGTCCGGCAGAATGCGGCGCAGGGAATTGGACCTTCCTTGCTCATGACCTCACGGCTGTGGCCCGCGAACTGGAACGTCAAGCTTCCCGATCTTGCGTCGCGCCTCAAGGCTGCGACCGTCGTGGAAATCGCCGAACCGGACGACTTGCTGCTTTCAGGCGTCATTCACAAGCTCTTTGCTGACCGGCAGGTGAGCGTGGAGCCCCATGTCGTCGCCTACCTGGTCAGCCGGATAGAGCGCTCGCTTCTGTCTGCAATCCGCATCGTCGACAAGCTCGACCGCGCGGCGTTGGAGCAGAAAAGCCGCATCACGCGCACGCTCGCCGCACAGGTTCTGGCCGACAGCGAACAGCCGGAACGCTGAGGATGAGGATAGCGGTCACAGGGGCAGGCGGTTTCATCGGAAGCGCACTGACGCAAATGTTGGCCGGTGAGGGGCACGAAGTGCTGCCTCTGTCCCGAAACGCGCTGTCCGGTCCGGACCTTTCAGGCGTGGAAACAGTCGTCCATTGTGCGGCACTCGCGCATCGGACGGGCGCGGAACGTCCCGATGCCGCAACATTCGATGCGGTCAATCATCGGCTGGCGGTGGAACTTGCCGCCAGGGCAAAGGCGGCCGGTGTAAAGCGCTTCGTTTTCGTATCCACGATCTATACGGTCGCGGGAAACCCGTCGCCCTTGACGCCGGACATGCCGCTGAAGCCGCGTGACGATTATGGGCGCGCCAAGGCCAGGGCCGAAACCGATCTGCGGGAACTAAGCGGGATAGAGATCGTCATCGCACGTCCGGTTCTGGTCTATGGCCCGAGAGCGCGGGCGAACCTGAAAGCGCTGATAAGGCTCTGCGACAGCGGATTGCCGCTGCCTTTCGGTCTGGCAAACAACCGGCGCAGCTTTGTGTCGCTGGAGAATGTCGCGCGCGCGCTGACATTTCTAAGCGTTGCGCCTGCGCAAAAGGTTGCCGGGCGCGTGTTTCACCTTGCTGAACCACAACCACGTTCCACGAAGGAACTGGTGACGAAGCTGCGGGCTGCCTTGGGAAAGCCTTCGCGGCTTGTGCCGGTTCCGCCGGTCGTCATGCGGCTCCTGCTTTCGGCAGCGGGCAAAAGCGGGCTTTACGACCAGCTTTATGGCGATCTGGTCGCGGACACTTCATCGCTGATTGAAGCAGGATTCGATTATCTGCCGGGTGACCGACAGCTTGAAGCAATGGCGCAGGCGGTCTGATCCAACATTCTGGATCAATTCTTCTGGCCGACAGCTTTTGGCGGCTCCATGCGGGAATGCGCTGGACGCGGAGCCTGTCTGGACGGCGCTACGGTCGCGGTTTGCTGCTTCTTGGCAATCGAGCCGGTTATCAGGCTGGCGCTGTCCGGCTTGTTGCGTCCGCCGATAAGCTGGTCCTCATGCACCCAGCCGATCATGTTCGTCTTCGGGACGATCACGCGATGCCAGCGTCCGGTCTTTCCATAAGAGCGCATCTCGCGGCCTTTTTCCACGACGCCGATGGATGGCGACTTGTCCCAGGCATTCTTGTGGATGGTGAGGCGCGCCTTGGCGTAGATCACCGAAGGCGAGCTTGCCGGTGTGTTGACGCCGCGCGGCGGCATTGAGCGCAACGCAGCCGCGGGCGGCTGGGGCGCAACGACCTGATTTGCGGGGCGCGGTGGGGTGGCGGTCTGGATTGCAGCCTGCTGCACCGGCTTTTGCGGAGCGGGCGCCGCAACGGGCGCGGACGGGCGTGGCACCGGGCCGACCGCAGCGCCATAATCCTTCGACGGTGACTTGCTTTCAGGGGCCTTGCTGGTGACGGTCGCCTTCGGTTCCGTTTTCGCGGCGGGCTGCGCAACCGGCCTGGACACAGGGCGCTGGAAGAGCGCTGTTATCGCAGCCTGTGGGCTCTTGTGCTGGGACGTCGCCCAGAGGCTGAAGGCACCGAGACCCAGAATGGCGGCCAGCGCGAGCAGGGGAGTGGACGAGCCCGAAGATTTGGCTGAACGCTTGGTGGAGCGCTTGGGCGAGCGGGTGGTGCGTTTGCGTGCAGCCATCGTCTGTCTCCTGTTCGAATCGCGATGGGGAGACGCTACCAATTGTTCCTTCGCATTTGGTTACCGGGGCTTGCCGCCGGTGCTGCCCGAGCGCTGCCCCAGCGCTGCCCGAGCGCTGAGACGGCAACAAAAAACGCCGCTTTCGCGGCGTTTCGAGGCAGGGTGGCAAGACTTACTGGTGGCCAGACGTCTTATGATCGCAGGAGGTCTGGCCGGAAGCCTTCTCCTGCTGCCGTTGGTTGGCTTCGCTTGCTTCAACCGCGTTGCGCAACTCCGCCCATTCGCGTTCATGACGACGATAAAGCTCATCGGAAACAGTCTGGATACCCATTTGGTCCTCCGTTTTATCTGGTGCCCCAAATAACATGGCGAGGGCGAAAACGTTGCATCACAAAGCGTAAGCGCTTGAAATCTTAATCGGTTTATATGTTTATAACTTGAATTCGATTTCAATTTTCCTGAATGGAAATGCCGCCTTCTCCGATTTTCATCTCGATCCCGGCGGGTTTGGTCTCTTCGCGATAGACATAGATCGCCAGACCTGCGGCCACGACGATCAGCGCGCCAATAATCAGATAAAGCCCGTTTCTGTTCACATTCAGTCTCCAGCTGGTTGGTAGTGAATTGAGAACGCCAGCGCGTGGGGTTTGGTTCCGGAAGGAACTTTCTCAAAACAAAACCCACGCAAGCGGGGCTCGCGTGGGTCTGCCTTCCGGTCGATCACGTCAATGCGTGATGGCCGGCAGTGTTTCTGTCGGGACCATGGAGGTAAATGGCGGCAGGTAGGCCTGTGCCATCACCAGAAGGCCGACGAGGGCGGCAAGCGCCACGGAATGGAAGAACACATAGCGCAGGATCTTCGCTTCATGCCCGTACCACTGCGTTGCGGTGGAGGCGACGACGATGGACTGCGCGTCGATCATCTTGCCCATCACGCCGCCGGACGAGTTTGCCGCAGCCATCAGGACGGGTGACAGGCCGAGCTGTTCCGCCGTGATCTTCTGCAAGCCGCCGAACAGCACATTCGATGCCGTGTCGGAGCCCGTCAGCGCCACGCCGAGCCAGCCGAGCATCGCACCGAAGAACGGATAGACCCAGCCGGTCTGCGCGAAGGCGAGCCCGAGCGTCGCGTCGGTTCCCGAAAAGCGCGTGACATAGCCGAGCGCGAGCATGGCCGAGATCGTGATCAGCGAGAAGCGGACCACATAGGCCGTCCTGCCATATTCCTTCAGCAGCCGGAGCGGGTTGAAGCCCAGCACCAGCCCGCCCACCACTGCCGAGAGAAGGATGCCGGTGCCGGTGGCCGAAAGCAGGTTGAGCGTATAGATCGCGGCCTCCGAATGCGCTTCGGCCACCACCGGCGGAACCTTGAACACCATGTTATGCAGATAGGGGATCGGCATTTTCCACACCCACAGCGAATCGAGCCATGTCCGGAACTGCGGCGTGCCCCAGAGGAACACGAACACCGAAAGGATAAGCCACGGGGTCCATGCCCGGAAAACGGTTCCGGTGGAATGTTTCGGCGGTGCGGGCATGGGGCCTGCATCCACTTCGCCTTCCTGTCCCGTCGACGTCCATATCCGCTTCGGCTGCCAGACCCGCAGGAACCCCGCCAGCGCTGCCATCGAACAGATCGCAGCCACCACATCCACCAGCCATGGCCCGTGGAAATTGGAGACCAGATATTGCGGAATGGCGAAGGCCACGCCCGCCACCAGCAGCGCAGGCCAGACTTCCAGCATGCCCTTGCGCCCGGCAAAGGCCCAGATCAGCCAGAAAGGCACGAGGACGGAGAAGAACGGGAGCTGACGCCCGATCATCCCCGACAGCTGCATCAAGTCTATCCCCGTCACCGCCGAAAGCGCGATGACCGGCGTTCCAAGCGCGCCATAGGCGACCGGCGCGGTGTTGGCGATGAGCGAAAGCCCTGCTGCGGGCAGGGGCGCAAAACCCAGTCCCATCAGCATCGCGGCAGTCACAGCGACAGGCGTGCCGAAACCCGCGGCACCTTCAAAAAAGGCGCCGAACGAAAAGGCGATAAAGAGAAGCTGGAGACGGCGGTCCGGCGTGATGCCCGCAATGGAATCGCGCAGGATGTTGAACTGGCCGGTCTGTTCTGTCAGCCGATAAAGAAAGATGACGTTGAGAATGATCCAGCCAATGGGCAGAAGTCCGTAGGCGGCACCGTAAACGGCAGTGGCGCCTGCCATGTCGGCGGGCATCCCGAAGCCGACAACTGCAATCACAAGCGCTGTAAGAAGACCAAGTATGGCTGCGGTATGCGCCTTGATGTGAAAGAAGCCGATACCGCCCAGCAGGACGACAATCGGCAAGGCGGCAAGCAATGTCGACAAGAACATGCTTCCCAAAGGGTCATAAACTTGATTCCAGGGCATCGGTCCTCCCTTCCTGGATATGCGTTCCTTTCCTTGACATGAAATACGCCGCCGCAATTTCGCCGACGGTTATGCAATGAACGGCCATTCTCTCCCCGAACGGCAGTCATGTGGTGCGTTGCTAATTTATGTAGGCAGATAATTGGTAAGCTTACTTTACCAGCGCTGTCAATTCGGTGATTCTGCTACTTTCGGACGGAGAATGGCTTTATCCGTTGCAAGCGACCCGGTTTCTGCTGCCGGAGGTTGCGCTCATGCTGGCGGGACGTCGAGGGCGGCGAGCGAAATACTGCGAAAACCCGCTCTTCCCGCCATCCTGTTCGGATTGAAGGGAAAAAGCGCAATCTGACAATTTTGCCTCTTGCTTTATCTCGTTTGATTATCTAGTGAAGCCGCACCCGCTTGAAAGCGACGGAGCGTAGCGCAGTCTGGTAGCGCACCTGATTTGGGATCAGGGGGTCGCAGGTTCGAATCCTGCCGCTCCGACCATCTTCCCCAAGGTTTAAATGGTCGACACTTTGGATGCCCCGGCAGAGGCTGTGGCGTGCGTCTTTATCGCGTTGACATGCATTCACGTGTAAACTATTGCCTTGGTGGATTTTCAGCTCCCCGGCGGAGCAAAGCAGTTCAGGGTTCTTCAAATGGTTGCACGTATTTACCGTCCAGCTAAGACTGCCATGCAGTCCGGTCAGGCCAAGACAGACCAGTGGCTTCTGGAATATGAGCCGGAAAGCCCGCGCATGGTCGAGCCTTTGATGGGCTACACGTCTTCCGGCGATATGAAGAGCCAGATTCGTCTTTTCTTCGCCACCCGGGAGGAAGCCGTCGATTATGCGAAGCGCAATGGCATCGCCTATCGCGTTTTCGAGCCGAACGAGCCGAAGCGCCGCAAGGTTTCCTATTCTGACAATTTCCGGTTCGACCGGACGATGCCCTGGACGCACTGATTGCCTGTATGGCCTGACAATTGCATCAGGCCCGGCAATAGGTTAGTTCGGCAGGGCTTTGCCATCAAAGCCTTGCATTCATTGAATATCTTCGATCTTAATCGAAAGATCAGGTCCCGTAGCTCAGCTGGATAGAGCACCGGCCTTCTAAGCCGTAGGTCGCAGGTTCGAATCCTGCCGGGATCGCCATCTTCGCCTCATCAATTATTTGCTTGATCGCTTCCCTGCGGCACCTGTCGAGGGCGACGCTTTCCGTAATCCGATAATGCAGGTTTTAGCGCGAAACTCGACAAAACTGCGCGCAGACGCCGCGAAGTGGTTCGCTTCGCGGCGTTTGCCGTCTCTACGTGAATTGTCAGTCACTGACCGTGCGGGCCGTCCGGTCCGCGCTGCCTCAGGTAGACGCGCGGCCCGTGATTGCCATGCCAGCGCGGGCGGTCACGCCAGTCGCGACGATCCCAATGTCTGTTCCGGTAATAGCGACGGTCGCGATACCAGTAATCGTCACGATCATTGAGGGCCGAGCCTATGGCAAGGCCGGCGATCAGCGGAATGCCGATCAACGCAGCGGTTCGACCGAAATCATCGGAATATCCGCCGGAAGTTCCTTCCCTGAACGCGAGATAGCGTGACGAGGCCCAGCCAAAGGTCGGGCCATAGCTCACCTGACACCAGCCGTAGCCGGCTGTGCAGCCGCGCACCGTCACGGGCGCTCCGCTCGGGATGGAGCCCAGCGTCGCATAGCGCGTGCCGGGGCCGGTGCGGATATTGAGATTGGTGGTGGAAATGGCGTTCGCCGCCTGCGCTGCGCCCGCCGCAAACACGCCCAGGGCAACAAGGGCGGCTTTGAGAGCAAGCTTCATCGGAGTTCTCCCTGTCGTTATTTCCAGTAAAACGCCATCGGCGCGGGAAGGTTCCAGCGAGGGCAGGCGGGCCGCAATCCCCGAAAGCAAAAGCGCCGGAGAACCGGCGCTTTCGACAACCTTGCACGGTTTGGGGATTATCGCCGGCAGCGCGCCACATAGATGCGGCCATGACGGTCGCGATACTGGCAATTGCCGTTGCGCAGTTCACGCACCAGCAGGCCGCCCAGCGCACCCGCACCGGCGCCGATCAAGGCGCCGCGTCCGCCACCGGCAATGCCGCCGATGATGGCCCCGGCGCCCGTGCCGATGGAAAGATCCTTTTCCGTAGTGGTGCAGCCCGTTATGGCCAGAAGGGCAACCAGCCCAAGTGCTACTTTCCGCATCCCCATCTCCTCCAGAAAAAATACCAGACCATGTATGAACGATCGATCTCAAATTCGGTTGCGTCGGACCGGCAAGGTCCAGGCAAAAATATAGCGGTGCGAACCGGCGTCAGTGGCGGCGATGGCGCAGGATGACCGCGATGGCCAATGCGGCCAGTCCGAACGCGATAACGCCTTGCAGAATGAAAACCCAGTTCATCATGATCCAGTCCTCTGAGCCTTGCCCTTGCGGGTGCGCATGTATTCGGGCTTTACCTAGCGCATTTTGCACGGATGGGAAATGCGGGGCTGCTGCTTTGTGCCAGGCCGATGAAATCATTAAATTAATTTAATGGGCGCATTCACTTGGCATTCACATTGGCGGGCGCATTGTCCTCCCATCGAATGTAACAAAGGAAAGCCGATATGAAGCGGATCGTTATTGCTCTCACTGCCCTTTCATTTCTCGCCGCGCCTGCTGCGATGGCACAGTCTTATCCGTCGCATCACGGCAAGCCGTCTCACGGCCAGATGCACAAGGGCGGCCCGAAATATGATGCGCGCAGATATGACGACCGCCGTCATCAGAGCTGGAGGAAGGGCAACCGCCTGCCGCCGAACTATCGCGGTCACGTCGTGAACAACTATTCGCGCTACAAGCTGCGCCAGCCGCCGCGTGGTTATCACTGGGTCAAGGTCAACAACGATTACCTGCTGATCGGCATCGCAACCGGCATCATTTCGTCGATCGTCGCGGGTCGGTAAATCACTGGCGGAAATGAAAAAGGCGGCCACTGGCCGCCTTTTTTGCGTCTGCGCATCAGTTCTCGGGGCCGAAATATTTGGCTTTCAGCTTGGGGATTTCCTCATTCTCATGGGCACTGATGATCGCCACGCTCGCCGGTTTGACAAGTTCGCTCTGGCGCGGGAAGGCGAAGCCATATTTGTCCGGACTGAACACATTGCCGACGAGATCGATAGGCTGGTCGGCATGCTGATGGGCATAATAGTCGAGGACCGGACCGTCGCCGACGATTGCCGCAATCTCGTCGTTCACGAGCGCGCCGACGGCTTCAGGCAGGTGATCGAAAGGCACGGTCGCGATGGAGCGTGATTTCAGGAACTGCTCCGCGACACTGCCCGCGCGCACGCCCACGGATTTCCCTTGCAGGTCCGACAGGCTGGAAATGCTGTTGTCGATATGGGCGACCGTCATGACGCTGGTAACCGATGAAGTCACATAGGCGATGATCGCAATGCCGAACACCATCCAGAATGTCTGCCAGACGCGTCCCACCCAGCCGAACAGGTTTTTGCGCGAGGTTTTGCCCGAAGTGGCAATGGAAACGACGTGGTAGAAGCTCTCCGCAAGCCCCTCGCGCCACCGCTTTGGAAAACCTTCATCAAAACGCCGGTCGAAAATCGTCAGCACCACCGTAGCGGCGAGGAGGATGAACAATATCCACGCATAGGTCGCCAGATGCCCGGCATCATCCAGGCGATTGATCAGATCGTCCCAGCCGCTGCCCGCCTGGGTGTGGATCATGATGCGCAGGCCCGCATCGAACCATGGATGCGTGAAATCGATGATTTCAGCCCGGCTCTCCGTGATTGTGAGATTGGTGACGGCTGCTTCAACCTTGCCTTCGGAAACAGCTTTCACCAGCTCCCCATAGTTGGGATATTCCACATATTGCGAAGCAAGATTCATCCGCGTGGCGATATCGTGCCAGATGTCGATGGCCATGCCGGAGTAGGAATCGCCTTCCTTGTTGACGAAAGGCTCGCTTACATACACACCCACCTGAACAGGCCTCGGCGTTTGCTGGGCGTGTGCGAATGAAGAAGCCGCTACCAATAGTAGAGTAAGCAGAGCTTTCCATAAGTTGCGACTGATTAAGCTCGTTGCTGCCTTTAACGACACGGTATCCCCCATAACTTCCTGCAGATGCTTCAATCTGGCCGATTTCTGTATTTGAATTATATTAATATTGACTTCCATTGCAGGCAATTTATTCCGCGTAATATTATTATTAGTACCCGCTAATTAAATTTATTATATGTTCCCTCGTTCTATGGAACCGAACGCGCCTTTTGCAGTTACCCGGCTGACAAGCCGAAAGTCATAAAGCGGCAAAAGAGGGGTTCATGGAAAATATCGACAATCCGGATTCTGCCGTGCGGCCGATCACGTCGGCGCCGCCGCGTCTGCCCACCCTGGCAGCAATGGCGGTCACCGTCGCCATCCTTTACTTTGCAAAGGATGTGTTTCTGCCGCTTGCCATCGCGGTGTTGCTGACATTCGCGCTGGCGCCGATCGTCGCCTTTCTGCGCCGGGCGGGCCTTCCGCGCCTGTTCGCGGTGATTACCAGCGTGGCGGGCGGCTTCCTGATCGTGGCCGTTTTCAGCGCCGTGGTTGCCTTCCAGGTTTCCGAAGTCGCGCAGAATGTTACATACTATCAGTACAACATCATCGAGAAGATCAGGACACTCAAGGAAGCGGGTTCCGACAACAGTTTCTTCGACAGGCTGAACAGCTTCGCCGAGCGCATAGGCACGGAAATCAACCGGCCGGAACAGAAAACGCAGGCGCTCCCTTCCGATGAGCCCGAGGAAAAGCCGCTCCTTGTCCAGATATTCGCACCACGCCATCCGGTGGAAACGCTTAGGAGCATCATCGAACCGCTTATCGGACCGCTGGCGACGACGGGTCTCGTCGTTGTCGTGGTGATTTTCATGCTGCTCGAAAGGGAGGAACTGCGCGACCGCTTCATAAGGCTGGTGGGTTACGGCGATCTTCATCGAACGACCGAAGCCTTGCAGGATGCGGGAAAGCGGGTCGGCCAATATCTGCTGACGCAGCTCGTGGTGAATATAACCTATGGTGTGCCTCTCGCCTTCGGTCTCTGGATTCTCGGCATCCCCAACGCGGCCCTGTGGGGAATGCTGGCAATCGTCTTGCGGTTCGTGCCCTATATCGGCCCGGTCATCGCGGCCATCTTGCCGCTGTTCCTTGCCTTTGCCGTGGCGCCCGGCTGGAACCTGCTTCTCTGGACGATCGGGCTGTTCGTCGTCATCGAGCTTCTTATAAACAACGTGATCGAGCCGTGGCTTTATGGTTCACGCACCGGCCTGTCGCCGCTTGCCATCATCGTGTCGGCCATTTTCTGGGCGTGGCTGTGGGGGCCGGTCGGGCTCGTTCTGTCGACGCCTCTGACGGTCTGCCTCGTGGTGCTGGGCCGCCATGTACCGAAATTCGAGTTCCTGGAAATCCTCTTCGGCAACGAGCCTGTGCTTGACCCGAAGGAACGCCTCTATCAACGCCTCCTTGCAGGCGACCCGGATGAAGCCACTGACAATGCCGAGGAAATGCTGGAACAGAAATATCTGGTCGAGTTCTACGGCTCGGTTGCTGTTCCCGCACTTCTGATGGCGGAGCGCGACCGGCTTCGCAGCGTGCTGACAGAGCAGCAGTTGCAGATCGTCACTGAAAGCACGAAGACGCTGGTGGCCAATCTGGAGCAGATTGCAACCGAGGAGGAGGGCGACGATGAAGAGATCGCGATTGAAAATCCTGATGGCGATGGCAGCAAAACCGATCTGGAGCTTCCTTCCGGCGAAGGTCGGTCGCTCCTGACCTTCGGCGGGCGAAGGGGGCTCGATGACACGGCGGCGGTCATGCTGGCGCAGGTGCTTGCCGTGCAGGGCGCCTCGGCAGAGGCGGTCGCGCATGATGCGCTCACTCCCGCCAGATTGAAGGCGCTGGATATTTCCGGCAGGGATACGCTGATGATCTGTTTTCTGGACCGGCAGGCGGCGCGTCACGCCCGGTTTGCGGTGCGCCGTCTGCGGCGGCTGCAACCCGCTGTGAGGGTAGGCGTGGTGCTGTGGCATGAGCCGAACGAAGCACGATCTGTCGACCGGGAGGCATTGCGGGAGGAGATGCAGGCGGATTTCGTCGCCTGCACCATGATTGAGGCCGTCGTTGAAGGGCTGTCGGAAACAAAGCCGAAGCCGCTGAAGGCAGCGGGCAAGACGGCGCGCGCACAGTCGCGCAAGGCAACCGCTGCAAAGCCCGCATAGACAAAACGCGATGAGCCTGACTCATCGCGCTTTTGTTAAGCCCCTGCGGCGATTGAGTATCTCAGTGCCTCGGTATCAAATTGCCGCGAAACCTTTTTCGAGATCGGCAATGAGATCCGGCACGTCTTCCAGACCGATCTGCAGGCGGATCACCGGTCCCGGATAGTCGCCCCTGGCGATGGTCCGGTCATTGAGGCGGACATGAACCGCGAGGCTTTCATAGCCGCCCCAGGAATAGCCAAGGCCGAAAATCTCCAGCGCATCGAGGAAGGCATGGGCTTCCTTCTGCCCGCCGCCGGCAAGCACGATGGAGAAAATGCCGGAGGAGCCGGAAAAGTCCCGTTTCCAGATTTCATGGCCGGGATGGCTTTCCAGCGCTGGATGCAGCACGCGGTCAACCGCCGGATGGCCTTCAAGCCAGCGCGCGATTTCCAGCGCGTTCTTGCGGTGCTGTTCCAGCCGCACGCCCATGGTGCGCATGCCGCGCAATATCTGGTAGGTGTCGTCAGCCGAAGTGCAAAGACCGAGCGTTCCGTGCGTTTCCAGAAGCTGCGGCCAGCATTTTTCGTTGGCCGATACCGTGCCGAACAGAATATCGGAATGGCCGGACGGATACTTGGTCGAGGCGTGGATGGAAATATCCACGCCGAAATCGAGCGCCTTGAAGTAGAGCGCGGTGGCCCATGTATTGTCCATCATGACGATGGCGCCGCCCTTGTGCGCCTCTTCGACGATAGCGGGGATATCCTGCATCTCGAACGTGTTCGAGGCGGGCGATTCCGTGAACACGACCTTGGTGTTCGCACGCATCAACTTCGCGATGCCGGACCCGATCTCCGGATCGTAATATTCGACATCCACGCCCAAGCGCTTGAGGATCGTATCGGCGAAATGGCGGGTCGGATTGTAGATCGAATCGACGAACAGCGCATGGTCGCCGGGCGACAGGAAAGCGAGAAGCGGAACCGTGACGGCGGCAAGGCCGGACGGGACGCAGATCGTGCCCGCCGAACCTTCCAGCGCGTTGATCGCGGCGCAAAGGGCATCGCTGGTCGGCGTGCCGCGCGTGCCGTAGGTGTATTTCTGGCCGCCGGTCGCCATTGTTTCCGCATCGGGGAAAAGCACGGTTGAGGCACGGACAACGGGTGGGTTCACGAAGCCATGATAGTCGCGCGGCTGATAACCGTCGTGGGCGAGACGCGTGTTTATACCCAGCTTCTCTGTCTTGACCTGCTGCTTAGTCACGAAAATGCCTCCAGACCATGTTGCATGCTATCCCGCTGATTCTCGCCTGCTGATTCTCGAAAGAGAGGATTCTGCCGGGTCGCATCAAGGTCGGCTGCGGCAAAAAGATCTGCGATTCCGTCTGCGGCGGAAATTTTGAATACTTGGATAGGATGCGCGCGTTCCGGATGCAACCTCGCGTGCCATTTGTTGCGTAATAAGCTTGTGAAAGGACATTTCAGTATGGCGGCGTCAGGCACGGGAAGCACTTTTCTTTATCCCTTTCGCGCAGCGCTGGAACTCCTTCAAGCTCTTCTGCGTCCGGCCTATAAGGGCGCGCCGTCCTCGTGGACGCTGGAAATGACAGCAATCGTCGTGCTTCTGCCCTTCATCATTCTCGTGCTGCATCTGTGGGATGCGGACATCATTCGCGTGACCGCGCAAAGCACCAATTTCATCATGCAGCTCCTGCGGACGGTAACGGATGCGATTCGCACCGTCGTATGGCTTGCAATCGGCATCGTCGTATGGCTCGCCACGGCGATACTGCTCTCACCGAAATTGCGTTCCGGCGCCAGAGCGTGGCTGGTGAAGCTCCACGGCTGGGCAACGCTCATCCTGACCTCGATCATCGTCGCAAGTGTGCCGGTCGAAATCGGCAAGCTCGCGATTGGCCGGGCACGCCCGTTCCTGCTCGATGACGTCGGCGCAGCCTATTTCTCGCCTTTCAAGGGCCAGTTCCTCTATGAAAGCTTCCCTTCCGGCCATTCCATGATGGCTGGCGTCATGATGGTTTCGCTCTGGATATTCCTGCCGCGCTGGCGCATCCTTACCGTTATGATCTGCATTCTCTTCGGAATAAGCAGGCTCGCAGCCGGGGCGCACTACCCCACGGATGTGGTCGCCGGTCTGACAATCGGATTCGTCACGACCTGGTGGGTGGCTCGCTATATGGCCACGCGAAATATTATTTTTTCTCTGGACGACGAAAGCACGATGCCGCGCGTCTGATTTCTACCGGAAATTGCCGGAATCGCGGCCCATCTGGTATGGTAGTACTGCCTAACAATCTGTGTTTATTTGAAAAAACCTGTGCTCCGTCCTCGCGTGCAATGTGGGCTGCACCCGACGACCTTCCTACCCAGAAATCGGGAAATCGTGTAAATTTTCGAATATTTCTCCCTCATCTTTTTTGAAAGCCTTTTCGCTCGCCTGCGTTAAAGCCTTGACCAAAGACAAAATTTCGCCTTCGATAAGACCCGTGAAGGCGACAGGTTTGTCACTGCGCTCAAAAGAAAAATTGAAGACCGGATAGCGGTCTCGGGCGAGGGCAAGCTGTTGTAGGGCATGGGCTTGGGAGGTCACGCGACTTATCCAACGGGTTTATGCAAAAAATAAAGCAACAAGAGACGCCATGGGCCATAGGTCCGGCGCTCTCCAGGGAACGAAAAAGGTTGCAGGCCAGATGAAAAAAACTCTTATGACGGGTGTATTGGGTGCGGCGGCGCTGTTTTGCGTAGCTTCGGGAGCATCCGCTGACACGCTTTCCGATGTGAAGGCGAAAGGTTTTCTACAGTGCGGCGTTAATACGGGTCTGCTTGGATTCTCTTCCCCCAACGACAAGGGTGAGTGGTCCGGCTTCGACGTAGATTATTGCCGTGCCGTGGCTTCTGCGATTTTCGGTGATCCGGCGAAGGTGAAGTTTACGCCGCTCAACGCCAAGGAGCGCTTCACGGCCCTGCAGTCAGGCGAAATCGACGTCCTGATCCGTAACACGACCTGGACCATCAGCCGCGACACTGCGCTCGGCCTCGATTTTGCCGGCATCAATTACTTCGATGGTCAGGGCTTCATGATCAATTCGAAGAAGCTGTCGGGCATCAATTCCGCATTGCAGCTTTCCGGCGCTTCCATCTGCGTTCAGGCCGGTACGACGACCGAAATGAACATGGCCGACTATTTCCGCGCCAACAAGATGGAATATAATCCGGTGGTCTTCGAAAAGATCGAAGAAGCGAACGCCGCTTACGATTCCGGCCGTTGCGACGCCTATACGACCGACCAGTCCAGCCTTTACGGCGTTCGTCTGGCGCTCGCCAATCCCGACGATCATGTCATCCTGCCGGAAATCATCTCCAAGGAGCCGTTCGGCCTGACCGTTCGTCAGGGCGATTCCAAGTGGACGGACGTCGTTCGCTGGGTGCACAACGCGCTGCTCAACGCCGAGGAATATGGCATCACGCAGGCCAATGTCGAAGAGATGAAGAAGTCTGACAACCCGGACATCAAGCGTCTTCTCGGCGTGGAAGCGGACACCAAGATCGGCACCGATCTCGGTCTCGAGAACGATTGGGTGGTGAAGATCATCAAGGGCGTCGGCAATTACGGCGAAATTTTCGAGCGTAACATCGGCTCCGGCAGCCCGCTCAAGATTGCACGCGGCATCAATGCCCAGTGGAATAAGGGCGGCCTGCAATATGGCATCCCCGTCCGCTGACGGGCATTACTCTCCGGACTGATCATCGGCGGGTGCAGCAGCGCCCGCCGGATTTGTCGGCTTTGCAGTTTGTCCGTTTGCTGTCGATCCCGCATCTGCCGGGCATAGGATGCTGACAAGCTGCTTTTTGGAATTCAACCGCGTCTTGCAGTCCTCGAAGGCTCGAACCGAGCCCGGACAGGAACGGCAGGACCGAACGGTTCGGCATTCGATATTCCGATTTCAGGCGTTGCCCGCAAAGGCGGCCAAGTCAATTTTTCGGGTTTGATGCTGTCAGCCGAGAGGCACAGGAAACATATGGCTTCCTATTCTGCAACTGAACGCCGCCAAGATAGCGGCGGAACCTCGCTCCTGTATGATCCGCGGGTTCGCGGCATCTTCTATCAGGTGATCGTCTTCGGGGTGGTCATCGGGGCAATCTACTGGATCGTGGGCAACACGGTCACCAATTTGCAGCGTGCGAACATCGCGTCCGGTTTCGGTTTCCTCAGTGGCCGCGCCGGTTTTGATATCAGTCAGACGCTCATTCAATACAGCAGCGACTCGAACTATGGCCGGGCCTTTCTGGTCGGCCTGATGAATACGCTTTACGTCGCCGCGCTCGGTGTCGTGACGGCTTCAATCATCGGATTTCTGGTCGGTATCGGGCGGCTTTCGCGCAACTGGCTGATCCGCAAGATCTGCACGGTCTATGTCGAAGTCTTCCGCAACATTCCTCCGCTGCTCGTCATCTTCTTCTGGTATTTCGGCGTGCTTTCGGTGCTGCCGCAGGCTCGCGACAGCATCGCCCTGCCGCTCGGCACATACATGAACAATCGCGGCTTCTTCATGCCCGCGCCGGTATGGGGCGAGGGGGCATGGCTTCTGCCCGTGGCGCTGCTCATCGGCATCGTGGCTTCGATCGTCATTGCGCGCTGGGCAAAGCGCCGCCAGATGGCGACGGGCCAGCCTTTCCACACGATACGCGTGGCGGCGGCGCTCATCATCGGCCTGCCCGTCCTGGCGCTGATCGCGACCGGCTTTCCGATCTCGTTCGATTTGCCGAAACTGGGGACCTTCAATCTGACCGGCGGTGCGCAGGTCAAGCCGGAGTTCCTCGCCCTGTTCCTGGCGCTGTCCTTCTACACCGCGTCCTTCATCGCTGAGACGGTCCGCGCCGGTGTTCTGGGCGTCAACAAGGGGCAGACGGAAGCGGCCTATGCCGTTGGCCTGCGTCCCGGCCAGACGATGCGCCTCATCATTGTGCCGCAGGCGCTGCGCATCATCATCCCGCCGCTGTCGAGCCAGTATCTGAACCTTATCAAGAACTCGTCGCTCGCAATCGCCATCGGCTATCCCGATCTTGTCGCCGTCGGCGGAACGATCCTCAACCAGACGGGTCAATCGGTCGAGGTCGTGGCGATCTGGATGGTGATCTATCTCGGCATCAGCCTGATTACCTCGGGCCTCATGAACTGGTTCAATGCCAAGATGGCGCTGGTGGAGAGATGACAATGGAAAACGCAGATCTCCAATATGTACGCACGCAGATGGTGGATGGCGAAGCGCCACCGCGCTCGGTGCAGGGGCTTTCCCACTGGCTGCGCGTCAACCTGTTCGCAACGCCCGTCGATGCGGCGCTGACCATTCTCGGCCTGCTGGTCGTGGCCTGGTTTCTTCCGCCGATCATCGAATGGCTGTTCGTCAAGGCCGTGTGGACCGGTGCGGATCGCACCGCCTGCCTCACCGTCGCGCAGGGCGGCGCACAGCCGGAAGGCTGGTCGGGCGCATGCTGGGCTTTCGTGAATGCGAAATACGAGCAGTTTCTCTATGGCCGCTATCCGATTTCGGAGCGCTGGCGCGTCAACCTGACGGCGCTGATCTTCGCCGTTCTTCTGGTGCCGCTCCTGATTCCGAAGGCGCCGAAGAAGGGGCTCAACGCGATCCTGTTCTTCTTCGTCTTTCCGATTGTCGCCTTCTTCCTGCTGGTCGGCGGCTGGTTCGGCCTTCCCTATGTGGAAACGCCGCTGTGGGGCGGGCTGCTGGTCACGCTTGTCCTGTCCTTTGTCGGCATCGCCGTGTCGCTGCCGCTGGGGATCGTGCTGGCGCTCGGACGGCGTTCAAAGCTGCCGGTCATCAGGGCGTTCTCGATCATCTTCATCGAAATGGTGCGCGGCGTTCCGCTGGTGACGGTGCTATTCATGGCCAGCGTCATGCTGCCCCTGTTCCTGCCGCCGGGCGTGACTTTCGACAAGTTGCTGCGTGCCTTGATCGGCGTGGCGCTTTTCGCTTCGGCCTATATGGCGGAAGTGGTGCGCGGCGGCCTCCAGGCCATTCCGCGCGGGCAGTATGAAGGCGCGGATGCGCTTGGCCTCAGCTACTGGCAGAAAACGGGACTGATCATCCTGCCGCAGGCGCTGAAGCTGGTCATTCCGGGAATCGTCAACACCTTCATCGGTCTCTTCAAGGATACGAGCCTTGTCTACATCATCGGCATGTTCGACCTGTTGGGCATCGTCCGTCAGAACTTCGCCGACGCTAACTGGGCTTCTCCACAGACGCCTGCTACTGGTCTGATCTTTGCGGGCTTCGTTTTCTGGATTTTCTGTTTCGCAATGTCGCGATACTCTATATTCATGGAACGACGCCTCGATACGGGTCATAAACGATAAGAATAAAGGGAATAATGGAAATGAGTGCACAAAGCGCCCTCCCGCAATCCGAGCTCGGAGTGGAAGTTGACCGTTCAAAGATGCAGGTTTCCAAAACCGATGTCGCCATCGAAATCACCAACATGCACAAGTGGTACGGGGAGTTCCACGTTCTGCGCGACATCAATCTGAAGGTCATGCGCGGCGAGCGCATCGTTGTGGCCGGCCCGTCGGGCTCGGGCAAGTCGACCATGATCCGCTGCATCAACCGTCTGGAAGAACACCAGAAGGGCAAGATCGTCGTCGACAACATCGAGCTGACCAATGACCTGAAGAAGATCGACGAAGTGCGCCGCGAAGTAGGCATGGTGTTCCAGCACTTCAACCTCTTCCCGCACCTGACGATTCTGGAAAACTGCACGCTGGCGCCGATCTGGGTGCGCAAGATGCCGAAGAAGCAGGCGGAAGAAATCGCCATGCATTATCTGGCGCGTGTAAAGATTCCCGAACAGGCCAACAAATATCCGGGCCAGCTTTCGGGCGGCCAGCAGCAGCGCGTCGCCATTGCGCGCGCACTGTGCATGAACCCGAAAGTCATGCTGTTCGACGAGCCGACATCGGCTCTCGACCCGGAAATGGTCAAGGAAGTGCTGGACACGATGGTGAGCCTTGCCGCCGAAGGCATGACGATGATCTGCGTGACGCACGAAATGGGCTTTGCCCGTCAGGTTGCCAACCGCGTGATCTTCATGGATCAGGGCCAGATCGTCGAGCAGAACTCACCGGACGAGTTCTTTGACAATCCGCAGCACGAACGCACCAAGCTGTTCCTCAGCCAGATACTGCACTGATCAGGCTTATCGCTCGAAATTAAAACACCCGCCGGTCCGACGGCGGGTTTTTTTACGAGAACGGTAAGGGGCATTGTGACGAATATTCAATGGATCGAAGAGCTTCCAGCCGAGCGCTATCAGGAGTTCCACAGATTCTATTGCAACGAATGGTGGACCAGGGAGCGCAGCCTGGAAGACGTCACCCATATGCTGGCCCATTGCCACCTGCTGTTGTTCTGTCTTGATGGCAATGACCGTATTGCCGGTTTTGCGCGGGTGCTGAGCGATTTCACCTTCAAGGCGATGATCTTCGATGTCATTGTGGCCGAAGAGCATCGCGGGCAGGGCCTCGGACAGGCTCTTGTGGAGCGTATACTCCACCATGAAAAGCTGAAGCGCGTGAAAAGCTTCGAGCTTTATTGCCCGGATCGGCTTGTGCCCTTCTACGAGAAGCTCGGCTTTGTGAAGGGCACTTCGTCGCTTCTGTTCAGGCAACCCTAATCTTCGGCAAACTGGCGCAGGCGCTGGAGTGCATCGTCCCACTGGCTGGAAACGCTTGCGAGATAGGCGCGGGCGTCGACAAGCGGGGCGGGATGCAGCCGAAACCGGCTCTCCCGGCCGACCTTTTCGCGTTCGACCAGATTTGCCTGCTCCAGCACGGACAGGTGCTTGGTGACGGCCTGCCGGGTGATGCTGCCATTCTGCGACAGCACCACGATCGAGCGGCTTTCGCCGTCGCTCAGGGTCTCGATGAGCGCCAGCCGGGTTGGATCGGCAAGCGCTGCGAAAACCATGGACATGTCCGTGCCGGTCATTTCTGGCCTATCGTCCATTTTCGGCGTGTCTCTTGATGTTGCCGACCTGTTCCTCCCAGCCGCCTTCGTTCATCCGCAGCGCCAGCGGGCGGCGTTCTGCGGGCAGGGCATCGAAACCGCTTTCGATCACCGTCAGCCGCGTTCCCGCCTCGATCGGTTCCAGCTTGAACTCCACCAGCGTCGGCGGCTCCTTGGAATAGTCGATGCTGTGGTCCACCGCGTAAGGATGCCATGTGAAGGCAAAATAGGACGGAGCCTTCATTTCTTTGATGAAGGATTCCCACGGTTCATGCTCGAAACCCGGATAGGTGATGTGTCCGGTCGACTTGGTGCCGACGATGAACGGGCCGTCGAGCTTGACCTGGAACCAGCTCCCGAATTCTTCATGGTCGGTGAGGGCGCGCCATACGCGGTCAATCCCCGCGCGGATGTCCACAGTCTTCACAATGCGGTCGGTATTGCTTTCAACGGTCATGATTGCATCCTCCGTAATTGGCAACTTGATGGTTGCCAATATAGGGGCGGGGGCAAAATAAGCAACCAAAAAGTTGCTTATCCTATTCAGGCAATGGGGCCTTGTCGGGAAGCGGGAACAGCGTCACGAATTTTTCTGCAAGCGCGCGGTCGCCCATGACCTTGAGAACACTGGCGCTTTCCAGCGCCGAAAGAGGTTGCCCGCCATAGATGGCAGCGGCGAGCATACGCGGTGAACTTTCGAAATGCAGGTCATATTCCTGCGCCGCGCCGCGTTCGATCCGAACCCCGGAATCGTCAAGATGAGCCGTGAAGTCTTCCCCCTCCAGACAAAGGCCGATCACCGCCCGCAGGCCCGCAGCCCTGTCATGATCGATCATGGTCCGCAGCGAAAGCAGGAAGGAAACGGTCGAAATCGGCAGGTTGGGATCATGTTTCGGCGAGCGCGCCGCCCATCGGCCCAGTGTCTGGAGAATAGGTTCGCTCTCATAACCCCACTCGGTCAACTCATAGACCTGGACCGAGGCGGGAGGGGGCAGTTTTTTCTTGCAAAGAATGCCTGCTTCTTCCAGCCCTTCAAGGCGTTGCGTGAGGACATTGGCGCTCACGCCCGGCAGGTCAGCCCGCAAATCACTGAAGCGTTTGGGGCCGAACATCAATTCGCGCATCACCAGAAGCGACCAGCGTTCCCCAATCAAATCAAGGGCATGGGCCGCCGCACAAGCATCGTCATAGCTGCGCTTCGCCGATGGTTTTTGCGAGTTGGTTATTTTTTCTAACTTCATGGTTGCTAATTATAACTTATATGCCATTATGTACAAGCGAACTTTGAGTTCTTCCGATGCCAATTGCGTGAGTTCTGCGCCGGAAGGCTCGACCTTGTTATCGCCGGGGAACCGGGCAGGCGATAGATAATCGAAAAAACAGGAGCGGGCCGCCGGCCCACCAACGGAGGAAATCCCATGCCGAAAATGATTTTCGTGAACCTGCCTGTGAAGAATGTCGCGAAGTCGACAAGCTTCTACGAAGCCATCGGCGCCACCCGGAACCCAATGTTCTCGGACGAAACGGCTTCCGGCATGGTCTTTTCGGATACGATCCACGTGATGATCCTCGATCACGACAAGTTCAGCCAGTTCACGCCGAAGAAGATCGCCGATGCCAACACGGTCAGCGAGGTGCTGGTCTGTCTGTCGGCGGAAAGCAAGGCCGAAGTGGATGCGACTGTGGAGAAGGCGGTCAACGCTGGCGGAAAGGCCGACCCCGGCCCGAAGCAGGATTACGGCTTCATGTATGGACGCAGCTTCGAGGATCTCGACGGCCATATCTGGGAGATCATGTGGATGGACATGGAAGAAGCCAAAAAGGTCATGGGCTAGCATTCGGGAGAATGACTACCCCGGACAATGGAGGAGAAAATGTCAGGTTTGACGATTTGTCTCTGGTTCGACGGAAATGCTGAAGAAGCCGCCAACCACTATGTTTCGGTCTTCCGCGCGTGCGGAAGACCGGCTTCGATCGACGGGGCCATCCGTTTCAGGCATGGCCATCAGCAAAACGAGAACCAGCCGGTTGTGGTGAACTTTACGCTCGACGGGCAAAAAATATGCGGCCTGAACGGCGGACCCCAGTTCAAGTTTTCACCGGCAAGTTCGCTGATCGTGCGATGCAGGGACCAGGCGGAAGTGGATGCGTTCTGGGAAAAGCTGCTGGAAGGCGGCTCGCCGATGGAATGCAGCTGGCTGACCGACAAATACGGGTTTTCGTGGCAGATCGTGCCGGACATGCTGCTGGATATCCTGCAGGACGGTCCGCCGGACGTGCGCCAGCGCGTCGCCGATGCCATGATGAAGATGGTCAAGATCGATGTTGCAGCGCTGGAAGCCGCACGCGACGCGGCCTAGGGTCAGGACCTGCCTTGGTCCCGCATGGCCGCAATAGCGTCATAGCCATAAAGCCAGTCCAGATCCTTGAGGAAGCTGTCCGGGCTGCGCAGGGCGAAGAGCGTGTTGCGGCCAAGCGCAAAAATACCGGTGGCGTGATAGGCAAACCTGTTGAGCTGGCCCCGTTTGGCGACCGCAGCGATCCGCTCCTTGCGGACCGCATCGAAGCGCCTCAGCCCGGCTTCGCGGTCGCTGCCGTCCAGCGCCTGCGCCAGCGCCGCCGCATCCTCGATCGCCATGGCAGCGCCCTGCGCCGCAAAAGGCGTGACCGCGTGCGATGCGTCGCCGAGAAAAATCGTCCGGTCCGGCCCGACGAATTGAGCATCCGGCATTTCAAAAAGCGGCCAGTAGGTCCACTCATCGGCAGCCGCCAGCACGTCGCGAACGGGCGCGCCCCAATCGGCGTAGATGGAGCGCAGACGCGCGAGGTCGCCGGTTCTGGACCAGACTTCACCGGGATTCTCGCCGGTCGTGATGGCAACGAAATTGAAGAAACTGCCGCCCTTGACCGGATAGGCGATGAAATGCGCCTTGTTGCCGAGCCAGGCTGAGACGGCTTTGCGTTCCGGCATGGCGTTGAGGAAGGAAGCGGGCAGGGCGCTGGCGGCAAGCGTCGTGCGCCACGCAATATGCCCGCTGAACCGCGCCTTGCTGAAACCTGCCTTGGATCGTTCAGCCGACCAGACCCCGTCGCAGGCGATCAGATAGGCAGCGTCGGCAGGCTCTTCGGAATTGCCAAGGCGGACGGTGGCCACAACGGTCCCGTTCTCGACGTGATGATCTGTGATTTCTGCGCCGAGGCTGATCTCGATGCCCGGCTGTTCGCGGCAGGCGTCGAGCAGTGCCAATTGCAGGTCGGCGCGATGGCACACGGCGTAGGGATGGTGCCAGCGCTGGCGGGCCTTGTCGCCGAGCTTCATTTCCATCAGTGCGCGCGCCTTGCGCCCGTCCATGAGGTAGAGCGCTTCCGGCGTGACAGCCTGGGTGGAAAGACGGTCGGCCACGCCGAGCCGTTGCAGGTGGCGCATTGCATTGGGGGCAAGTTGCAGGCCAGCGCCGACTTCCGAAAGGGTTTCTGCCTTTTCGACGAGCCGGACGTTCCAGCCGCGTGCTGCCAGTTCCAGCGCTGCCGACAGGCCGGCAACTCCGGCCCCGGCAATCAATATGCGCCCTCTGCTCATGTCGGTGAGACCATCCGGAGTTCGGCCCGGATCAACAGCCGTGATCAGGCTGCCTTATCGGCAGGTGCTTCGTAGGCGCAGCCAGCCGGAACGGTTTCGTCGGCATGGAGCTCTGCATTGTAGCGATAGAGCGTCGAGCAATACGGGCAAACGGCTTCGCTTTCATCGCCCATGTCGAGAAACACGTGCGGATGATCGAAAGGCGGGTTGGCACCGACGCACATGAATTCCTTCACGCCGATTTCGATGGCAGCATGGCCGGCGTCGTTCTGAAAGTGAGGAATGATGTGATCGGACATAACATGCTCCGGTTCTGGTCGATGGGCGGTATGGGCATGGTCTTGCGCCGGGTGCCGGACAGGATCATGCTGGACATTGGCATGCGTGTACCGCGAAAGTCTTGTTTCCGGAAGCGTTTTCATCAATTCTGAGGACATTTCAAGCTATTTGCTATCAAACTGTCATATGACAGCCATAGGCTTATCGAGCGTCCGGAAAAGTGCGAAGCAATTTTCGATCAGGATGCGCGGAGAAACAGACAGACGGAGCCGGAATGTTCCGGTGGCGGTCGGGACAGGAAACATGAGCGAAAACAGCGTTATGGCGAGCGAAACCCCCAGCGTAACCGAAGGCGGGAACCACGAGATGACAGCCGGACTGGCCCCCAACCCAACCGTCGTTCCCGATATGGAAGCGGACCCCGAGGTTCACAAAGCTTTGAACGGCGAACTGATGCAGAGCGCCGACCGCTTCGTGAACCGCGAGTTTTCCTGGTTGCAGTTCAACCGCCGCGTTCTCGAAGAAGCCGCAAACATGCGCCAGCCTCTGCTCGAACGCCTGCGCTTCCTGTCCATCTCCGCCGCCAATCTCGATGAGTTCTTCATGGTTCGCATCGCCGGACTTGCCGCACAGGTGCGTGCTGGCGTGGCGCTGCGCAGTGCCGATGGGCGCACGCCGCAGGAACAGCTCGATTTCGTTCTGGACGAAGTGGGGCGGCTGCAGGAAGAACAGCAGGGGCGTCTGCGCGCGCTACGCGAGGAACTGGAACAGGAAAGCATCGAGATCGTCCGCCCCTCCGCGCTTTCCCGGCCCGAAAAGGAATGGCTTGAAAACCACTTCCTCGAAACGATTTTCCCGGTCCTGACGCCGCTCTCCATCGATCCTGCGCACCCGTTCCCGTTCATTCCGAATCTTGGCTTCTCCATCGCGTTGCAGCTTGCGCGCCGCGCCGACAATCATCCGATGACCGCGCTCCTGCGCATTCCGGTCGCGCTGAAGCGCTTTATCCAACTGCCGACCGAGCAGACCAACGACTATCGTTTCATCACCATCGAGGATGCGGTGAGCCTGTTCATCGGGCGGCTTTTCCCCGGTTATGAAGTGCGTGGCGCCGGTACGTTCCGCATCATCCGCGACAGCGATATCGAAGTGGAAGAAGAGGCCGAGGATCTGGTTCGTCTCTTTGAAACGGCGTTGAAGCGCCGCCGCCGCGGTCAGGTGATCCGCATCGAGTTCGACGGCGAAATGCCCGAAGCGTTGCGCATATTCGTGGCGACGGAACTGGGCGTTTCGGAAAACCGGATCAGCGTGCACGAAGGCCTGCTGGCGTTGAACATGATTTCGGAGATCGTTTCGATCCCGCGTGAAGACCTGAAATTCGTGTCCTACAATCCGCGCTTCCCCGAGCGCATTCGCGAACATGGCGGCGATTGCTTCGCTGCGATTCGCGAAAAGGACATCGTGGTCCATCATCCCTATGAATCCTTCGACGTTGTGGTGCAGTTCCTGCGGCAGGCCGCAGCCGACCCGGACGTGCTGGCCATCAAGCAGACGCTTTACCGCACTTCCAACGACAGCCCGATCGTGCGCGCGCTGGTCGATGCAGCCGAGGCAGGCAAGTCGGTGACGGCGCTGGTGGAGCTGAAAGCCCGTTTCGATGAGGAAGCCAACATTCGCTGGGCGCGCGATCTGGAACGCGCGGGCGTTCAGGTGGTGTTCGGCTTCATCGAGTTGAAAACACACGCCAAAATGTCGCTCGTGGTGCGCCGTGAAGACCAGAAGCTGCGCTCCTATGTGCATCTGGGCACCGGCAATTATCATCCGATCACGGCGCGCATCTATACCGACCTGTCGTTCTTCACCTCGGATGCGGATATTGCGCGCGATGTGGCGCATATCTTCAATTTCATTACCGGCTATGCCCAGCCTGCCGAGGAAATGAAGATCGCGATTTCACCCTTCACGCTGCGCGCCCGAATCCTCAAGCACATCGAGGATGAGGTGGCGCATGCGAAGGCTGGACGTCCGGCTGCGATCTGGATGAAGATGAACGCGCTGGTCGATCCACAGATAATTGACGCGCTCTACATGGCGAGCCAGGCTGGCGTGCAGATCGATCTCGTCGTGCGCGGCATCTGCTGCCTGCGTCCCGGCGTTCCGGGGCTCTCGGACAATATCCGCGCCAAGTCGATTGTCGGGCGTTTTCTGGAGCATAGCCGCGTTTTCTGCTTCGGAAACGGCAACGACCTGCCCTCCGACAAGGCAATCGTCTATATCGGTTCCGCCGACATGATGCCGCGCAACCTTGATCGCCGCGTGGAGACCCTCGTTCCGATCACAAATGCCACAGTGCATCAGCAAATCCTGTCGCAAATCATGTTTGCCAACATAATTGATAACCAACAGAGCTATCAGCTACTTGCGGACGGCACCTCTCGCCGGATAGAAAAAGAGGCAGGAGAGGAAGCTTTCAACGCGCAGGAATATTTCATGACCAATCCTAGCCTGTCGGGTCGCGGAAAGTCGCTGAAGTCTTCGGCCCCCCGCCTTATCGCGCATCGCAAGCGTGCGCAGGCGGAAAGAAAAACGACTGCATGAGTCCAGCTGTAGCACAAGGCCGCCTCAAGGGGCTGAAACCCGTTGCGGTCATCGACATTGGCTCGAACTCGATCCGTGTCGTCATTTATGAAGGCATCGTCCGTTCGCCGACGGTGCTTTTCAACGAAAAGATTCTCTGCGGCCTTGGCAAAGGCCTCGCAAAGACCGGCAAGCTCAACGAGAAATCCGTTGAGGCGGCGCTTCGCGCGCTGAAACGTTTTCGCGCCCTGGCCGAACAGGCGGGCGCGGTTTCCATTCATGCGCTGGCGACTGCCGCCGCGCGTGAAGCGAAGAACGGCCCCGACTTCATCGCTCAGGCGGAAGCCATTCTTGGCCGGCACATCGAGGTATTGTCCGGCAAGGAAGAAGCCTATTATTCGGCGCTCGGCATCATTTCCGGCTTCTACAAGCCGAAGGGCGTGACGGGCGACCTTGGCGGCGGCAGCCTAGAACTGGTCGCCGTGGATGACCACGAGGTGGGCGAGGGGATCACCTTGCCGCTCGGCGGCCTGCGCTTGCAGGATATGTCCAACGAGAAACTGCCCGAGGCGACGAAGATTGCGCGCGCGGAACTGGCGAAGGCGACGCTTCTGAAAGCTCATCAGGGACAGGTTTTCTATGCCGTAGGCGGCACGTGGCGTAACCTTGCCAAGCTGCATATGACGGCGAAGAATTATCCGTTGCACGTCATGCACGGCTACGAGATGAACCCGGTGGAGGCACAAAGCTTCCTGAAGCGCGTCGCCAAGGGCAATCTCGACACGATGCGCGGCATCGAGGCAGTTTCGAAGAACCGCCGCCAGCTCTTGTCCTACGGCGCGACGGTGCTGCTTGAGACGATCCGCCTGATGAAGCCTTCCAAGATCGTTTTCTCGGCGCTCGGCGTGCGCGAAGGCTATCTTTATTCGCTATTGCCCAAGAACGAGCAGCTTCTCGATCCGCTCCTGGCCTCGGCGGAAGAGTTTTCCATTCTGCGCTCGCGCTCTCCGCGCCATGCCCGTGAGCTGGCGACGTGGACGACATTGTCCCTGCCGGTACTCGGTTTTGACGAAACCGATGACGAGGCGCGCTACAGGCAGGCCGCCTGTCTCGTGGCCGACATAAGCTGGCGCGCGCATCCCGATTATCGCGGCTCGCAGGCGCTGAACATCATCGCCCATGGCTCGTTCGGCGGCATCGACCATAAAGGACGTTCCTTCATGGCGCTTGCCAATTACTATCGTCACGAAGGGCTGATCGAGGACGAAATCGCACCGGAGATCATGCAGCTCGCCACACCGCGTCTGCGCGAACGGGCCAAACTGCTCGGGGCGCTTCTGCGCGTGGTCTACCTTCTGTCGGCTTCGATGCCGGGCGTCATCCCGCGTCTTTTCTGGCGCGAGGAAGAAAACGGGATTGCGCTGGTCGTCCCCGGCGATCTCGCCGATCTGATTTCAGACCGCCCCGAAGGCCGGTTGCAGCAACTGGCGAAACTGACGGGCAAGAACATCTATTTCGCGGTCGGCGACGGCGCGATTGAGGGGACAAGGGAATAAGGCAGTAAGCGAGTAGGGCAGGAAGGCAGTATGTTCAGCGCGAGCATTCACATACTGCCTTACTGCCTTACTGCCTTATTGCCCTAACTCCACCGCCCTTATCCGCCGGTTCTCGAACTTGATGCCGATCTTGCCGTCGATGAGATCGAGAGCTTTCTGACCGAAAACCTCGCGGCGCCAGCCATGCAGGGCAGGCA
Organism: Brucella sp. IR068; assembly: GCF_049065885.1. Taxonomy (NCBI): domain Bacteria; kingdom Pseudomonadati; phylum Pseudomonadota; class Alphaproteobacteria; order Hyphomicrobiales; family Brucellaceae; genus Brucella; species Brucella sp. IR068. The sequence continues at coordinate 219,365 of NZ_JBAKHE010000002.1, forward strand.
CGTTTGCATTGTCGCCTTCCGCGGCGATCTTGTCGATGTCGTCGGAACTCGCCACGATCTTTGCCGCGACGCCGTGTTCCTCTGTCACAAGCTTGAGCAGGACCTTGAGGATATCGGCTGCCGCCGCGCTGCCTTCCGGCGAGTGCGACTGCTTTGGCAATTTCGGCAGGTCTTCCTTGGGGATTTCAAGCGCCGACTGGATCGCAGCGACCAGACCGGCAGCCTGCGCGGAACGCTCCCAGCCCTTGGGGATGGAACGAAGACGTCCAAGCGCTTCCGCGTCGCGCGGCTGCTGTTGGGCGATTTCGGCAATCGTGTCGTCCTTGATGATGCGTCCGCGCGGCACATTGCGTTCGCGGGCTTCGCGCTCGCGCCAGGCGGCAACGGCCTGCACGATTGCCTGCTCGATGGGCTTGCGAACGCGCGCCTTCACCCGCCGCCATGCGTCGTCGGGATGAAGGTCGTAGGTTTCGCGGGAAGTGAGCACCGCCATTTCCTCGTTCACCCACTCGCTGCGTCCCTCTTTCTCAAGTTCCTGCTTCAGATAGAGATAGATGTCGCGCAGATAGGTCACGTCCGCCAGCGCATAGTCGAGCTGCTTTTCGGAAAGGGGGCGGCGTCGCCAGTCGGTAAACCGCGATGACTTGTCGATGTGCTTGCCCGTAACCTTCTGGACGAGCTGGTCGTAGGAAATGGCGTCGCCAAACCCGCAGACCATTGCTGCCACCTGACTGTCGAAGACGGGAGAGGGGATCAGGTCGCCGAGGTGGAAGACGATTTCGATGTCCTGCCGCGCGGCATGGAAAACCTTGACCACCTTTTCGTCGGCCATCAGGCGGAAGAAGGGTGCGAGGTCCAGTCCGGGCGCGAGAGCGTCCACAAGCGCTGTGTGGTCGGGCGAGGCCATCTGGATAAGGCACAATTCCGGCCAGAACGTCGTTTCGCGGATGAACTCCGTATCGACTGTGACGAAATCGGATTTGGCAAGGGCGGATACGGCCTCTTCGAGGGCCTCTGTCGTCGTAATAAGATGCATGGTTACCTTTTAGAGAAAGCGCGGCCGCTTGTCGCGAAAGAATGCGCAAAACGCGCCGTATAACAAGTGCAAATAGTGTTTTTTGTCGATACTTTGCGTCAAGGCGCCCGAACCTCGACGCTTGCAGAGAGTGCAGACTTGACAAAACCTGGTCAAAATGCGCTTTTCCGCCAGAATTTGCAGCGCTTTGCCTGCACTGATTTATCTTACCAAAAGGCAGAAATCATGCACCGTTACCGCAGCCATACCTGCGCAGCCCTTCGCAAGACGGACGTTGGTTCCAACGTTCGCCTTTCCGGCTGGGTTCACCGCGTCCGTGACCATGGCGGCATTCTCTTCATCGATCTTCGCGACCATTACGGCATTACCCAGATCGTGGCGGATCCCGATTCGCCCGCCTTCAAGGTTGCCGAAACCGTTCGCGGCGAATGGGTTATCCGTGTCGATGGTGAAGTGAAGGCCCGCGCAGACGATGCGGTCAACGCCAACCTGCCGACCGGCGAAGTCGAAATCTTCGCAACGGAAATCGAAGTGCTGGCGGCTGCCAAGGAACTGCCGCTGCCGGTCTTCGGCGAACCGGACTATCCGGAAGACATTCGCCTGAAGTACCGCTTCCTCGACCTGCGCCGCGAAACGCTGCACAAGAACATCATGAGCCGCACGAAGATCATTGCCGCGATGCGCCGCCGCATGACCGAGATCGGTTTCAACGAGTTCACCACGCCGATCCTGACGGCTTCCTCGCCGGAAGGAGCGCGCGACTTCCTCGTGCCGAGCCGTATTCATCCGGGCAAGTTCTACGCGCTGCCGCAGGCGCCGCAGCAGTACAAGCAGCTTCTGATGGTTGCCGGTTTCGACCGCTACTTCCAGATTGCGCCCTGCTTCCGCGACGAAGACCCGCGTGCCGACCGCCTGCCGGGCGAGTTCTACCAGCTCGACCTCGAAATGAGCTTCGTGACCCAGGAAGAAGTCTGGGAAACGATGGAACCCGTCATGCGCGGCATCTTCGAAGAATTTGCCGAAGGCAAGCCGGTAACGCAGAAATTCCGCCGCATTGCCTATGACGATGCGATCCGCACCTATGGTTCGGACAAGCCGGACCTGCGCAACCCGATTGAAATGCAGGCCGTGACCGAACATTTTGCAGGTTCGGGCTTCAAGGTCTTCGCCAACATGATCGCCAACGACCCGAAGGTCGAAGTCTGGGCAATCCCGGCCAAGACCGGCGGAAGCCGCGCATTCTGCGACCGCATGAACTCATGGGCGCAGGGTGAGGGCCAGCCGGGTCTCGGCTATATCTTCTGGCGCAAGGAAGGCGACAAGCTTGAAGGCGCTGGCCCGATTGCCAAGAACATTGGCGAGGAACGCACTGAAGCGCTGCGCAACCAGCTCGGTCTGGGCGATGGCGACGCCTGCTTCTTCGTGGCTGGCCTGCCGTCCAAGTTCTACAAGTTCGCGGGCGACGCCCGCACGCGCGCCGGTGAAGAACTGAACCTCGTCGATCGTGACCGTTTCGAACTGGCATGGATCATCGACTTCCCGTTCTACGAATGGGACGAGGACAACAAGAAGCTCGACTTCGCGCACAACCCGTTCTCCATGCCGCAGGGCGGTATGGACGCGCTGGAAAATCAGGACCCGCTGGCGATCAAGGCCTACCAGTACGATCTCGTCTGCAACGGCTTTGAAATTGCTTCCGGCTCGATCCGTAACCAGCTGCCGGACGTCATGGTCAAGGCATTCGAGAAGGTCGGCCTCAGCCAGCAGGACGTGGAAGAGCGCTTCGGCGGTCTCTATCGCGCATTCCAGTACGGCGCGCCTCCGCATGGCGGCATGGCCGCCGGCATCGACCGTGTCATCATGCTTCTGGTCGGCGCGAAGAACCTGCGCGAAATCTCGCTGTTCCCGATGAACCAGCAGGCGCTCGACCTCCTGATGAACGCGCCTTCGGATGTGACGCCCGCGCAGCTGCGCGACCTGCATATCCGTCTGGCTCCGGTACAGAAGAGCTAAGCGGTTTTACAGAAAGAAAAAACCCGGCCTTGAGCCGGGTTTTTTATTAGGTGAGAGAAAAGCCCGGTGGAAATGCACCGGGCTTTTTTCATTCTGGGGCGCTTCCGACTGAAACGGAATCGTCGGAACCGCTCCAAGTATTTGTTTTGCCACATTATCCAGCGCAAAACCGCTTCGCGCTTTTTGCTGGAAATGCTCTAGTTGTTGGCGTCGACGCTGATTTTCAGAAGCTGGATGATCTTGGTCGGATCCAGCGATGCGGTCGCAACGATGGACGCGAAGGTCACCGGCTGATCCGGCGATGCGCTGATGGTCAGCGACTTCGGATCGGTGAAATACTTGTCGGCCGCGACCTTGAGCTGCTGGGCGAATTCCGGGTTCTTGAGCTGTGTCGCCATCAGCGGAACCATCATCTTCATCTGCTCGCCGAGCTGCTTGCCGTCCGCGCCCTGCTGCTTCGCATAATAATCCAGGACCTTCTGGGTCAGGGTATCGTTATCGAAGCGGATCGACAGGTTCTTGAGGTTGAGCTGTTCCGCCAGACCAAGAATGGCGAGACCGGCGGCGTCCTTGTCCGCATCGGCCTTGCTCATGTTTTCCTGCGTCTTCTGGACGGCTTCGAGGAATGCCAGATCGTACCCGCCGAGGCTGCCGGTGATGTTGATCTTGCCGAGTTCCTTCGCCTCAAGCTCCAGCTGGTCCAGCGACGTGTCGCCGGAAGTCGGCGACCAGCTGCCCTTCGAGGTTAGCGAGCCGTTGAACGTGTTCATGTCGAGCGGCGCCAGCGGGTTCTTGCCGCCCTTTTCAAAGGTCGCGTCTATATTGGCGATGGTCCAGACATAGCCGATCTTCTCGGCCTTGTTGGTGGTGTCGAGCGACAGGTCGAAGCCCTTCACCGTGGCGCCGTCCTTGCCCGGCGTGCCGAACTGGATTTCATCGATCTTCAGCTTGTCATACATGACGACGCTGTCGAGCGGGCCCTTGGCCTTTTCCGACGGAATGTGCACGTTCTGCAGGGCAAGGCCCTTCATTTCGGCCTTGTCGTTCTTGTCGGTCTCACCGGCAAGCGCCAGGTCGGGCACGGTGACCTGCTCGATGCTGTAGCCGCCGTCCGGTGCATCCTGAACGTTCTGCAGCGTCACGTCACCGATGGCGGTTTCCTTTTCGCCGATGGTCGGCAGCTTGATCTTGGTGCCCTGAAGCACGATGTCGGAGCCGCTCGCCTGGACATTGGCGAAGCTCAGTTCGCCACCCTGTTTGGCATAGAGCGCCTTGATGCGCTCGGCGACTGCATTGGCGTCTGCGGCCATGGCAGCACTGCCGAATACCAGCGAAAGCGCTGTTCCGGCAGCCAGAACACGTGCCGCTGGCCTGATATTGACGAAAACCTGCATTCGAAGCTCCTGCCTGATCTTTAGAGCGCATCCCGAAAAGCGTGAAACGGCTTTCGGATGAGATGCGCATCAAAACAAAGGATCAGAGCGCCGATCTGATCCAATCGGATCGGCGCTCTGATGTAGCGCGGCATTCATAGGCGGAAATCACTCGCAATAACAACATGATTTCCTCAGCCTGCGATTGCAGCGGGGGAAATTCACCCTGATAGCTCTATAGGACGCAAATGGCGGCAGGATTGCGACTATTGCACACTAATGTACTGGATTGGTTCTCCTGAACTCTTGCTGGCGAATCGCGCAGTTGGTACGAAGAGACATGGGAAAAAGTCTGATTCCGCCGGACGACGGCGAAGAACACATCGAGCGGGTCGATCTCAAATCGGCTCTCGAGGAACGTTACCTCGCTTATGCGCTGTCGACGATCATGCATCGCGCGCTGCCGGACGTGCGCGACGGCCTGAAGCCCGTGCATCGCCGCATCATGCATGCCATGCGCCTGCTGCGCCTCAATCCCGATCAGGCCTATGCGAAATGCGCCCGTATCGTCGGCGACGTGATGGGTAAGTTCCATCCGCATGGCGACGCATCGATTTATGATGCGCTGGTGCGTCTGGCGCAGGATTTCGCGGTGCGTTATCCGCTGGTGGACGGGCAGGGCAATTTCGGCAATATCGACGGCGATAATGCTGCCGCCATGCGTTACACAGAAGCGCGTATGACGGAAGTCGCGACGCTGCTGCTCGAAGGCATCAACGAAAACGCCATCGATTTCCGTCCGACCTATAATGAGGAAGACGAGGAACCCATCGTCCTTCCCGGCGCTTTCCCGAACCTGCTCGCCAACGGCTCCGCCGGTATCGCGGTCGGCATGGCGACCAACATTCCGCCGCACAATGTGGCGGAGCTTTGCTCATCGGCGCTCTATCTGATCAATCATCCCGAAGCGCCGGTGGAGGAACTTGTTACCTCGCCCGAACAATGGGAAGAACTGAAGCGCGAAGCCGAGACCGATCCGGCAGCTCTGCTGAAATGCAAGGTGCGAGGCCCGGATTTCCCGACCGGCGGCATTCTTGTCGAAGAGCACGGCAATATCCTCGATGCCTATCGCACGGGCCGCGGCGCGTTTCGTGTCCGCGCGCGTTGGGAAAAGGAAGAGGGCAATCGCGGCACCTGGGTGATCGTCATCACCGAAATTCCCTATCAGGTGCAGAAGTCGCGCCTCATCGAAAAGATCGCCGAACTGCTTCTGGCAAAGAAGCTTCCATTGCTTGACGATGTTCGCGACGAGTCGGCGGAAGACATTCGCATCGTTCTGGAGCCGAAGAACCGGACGGTCGATCCCGAACTGTTGATGGAATCGCTGTTCAAGCTGACCGAGCTGGAAAGCCGCGTTTCGCTCAACATGAACGTGCTGTCGCACGGCAAGGTGCCGAATGTCCTGTCGCTGGGAGCCGTCCTGCGCGAGTGGCTCGACCATCGCAAGGAAGTGCTCGTCCGCCGTTCGCAATTCCGGCTGGCGGAAATAGAACGGCGCCTGGAAATTCTCGGCGGCCTGCTGATCGCCTATCTCAACCTTGATGAGGTGATCCGCATCATCCGTGAGGAGGATGAGCCGAAACAGGACCTGATGCGCACCTTTGAACTGACCGACGTTCAGGCCGAGTCGATCCTCAACATGCGCCTGCGTTCGTTGCGCAAGCTTGAGGAATTCGAAATCCGCAAGGAGTTCGATGACCTCACGGTGGAGAAGACGGACCTTGAAGGGCTGCTCGCTTCCGGCACGCGCCAATGGAAGAAGATCAGCGCCGAAATCAAGTCGGTACGCGAAAAGTTCGGCCCGAAGACCGAACTTGGTGCGCGCCGCACGACCTTCGCCGACGCGCCAACCCACGATCTGGAAGATATCCATCAGGCAATGATCGAGCGCGAGCCGGTCACGATCGTTGTATCCGAAAAGGGCTGGCTGCGGGCGATGAAGGGGCATCTGGCCGATTTCTCGACGCTCGCCTTCAAGGAGGGCGACAAGCTCAAGCTCGCTTTCCATGCCGAGACGACCGACAAGCTCCTGTTCTTCACGACAGGCGGCAAGTTCTTCACCATCGGCGCGAATACGCTTCCGGGCGGTCGCGGACATGGAGAGCCGATCCGCATCCTTGTCGATATGGAAAACGATCAGGACATTCTGACAGCCTTCGTGCACGATCCGGCGGCGAAACTGCTTCTCGTCAGCCACGAGGGTAACGGTTTTATCGTTCCCGAAAGCGAGGCTGTGGCCAATACCCGCAAGGGCAAGCAGGTGATGAACGTGAAGGCGCCGGACGAGGCGAAGCTTTGCCAGCGTGTTTCCGGCGATCATATCGCAGTGGTCGGCGAGAACCGCAAGATGGTGGTCTTCCCGCTTTCCGACATTCCGGAAATGACCCGCGGCAAGGGCGTGCGCCTGCAAAAATACAAGGATGGCGGTGTGTCCGACGTCCGCACCTTTGCAATTGCCGAAGGACTTTCCTGGCAGGATTCGGCAGAGCGCACGTTCAATCGCAGCAAGGAAGAGCTTGTGGAATGGATCGGCGCGCGCGCCTCTGCGGGCCGTCTGGTGCCAAAGGGCTTCCCGCGTTCAGGCAAGTTTTAAACTTGCAGTTGGAGGCTGCTCGAGAGCCTACAAGTTGTGATCGATTTTCGAGCTGATTGCGGCTTTACTTACAACACGACCCAGCGGGTCGTGTTGTAAGGAGAAAATCATGCAGGTTCGTCCGGCCTTACTCAATGACGCTGTACTCATTGCGAGATTTTAAGGCGTTCGATCAGTGAACTGTGCGAGGCAGATCACCATAATCGCGATGATATCCTCGCGCCGTGGCTAGCCAACAAGACGCCTGAAAACGTGTTCAAGTGGATTGAAGCTCCATCTCAACTGATGCTCGTTGCTGAAATAGGGAATGCCATAGCCGGTGTGGGGCTGGCGACGGATGAGGGAGAGATCCTGCTGAATTATGTTGCGCCGGAATTTCGCTTTCATGGTGTCAGCAAGGCGCTCATTTCAAAACTCGAGGAATATCTTTTATTTCGAAAGGTGGCTGTTGCGCGTCTTGTCAGTACCGAAACAGCGCGCCGTTTTTATGCCGGACGAGGGTATGTAGCGGTAGGCGAAGCGGAGATAAGGCGCGGCGGAGAGCTCTCATATCCCATGGAAAAACCGCTGGTAGGCTAGCCCTCGAACCGCTGCCAGCCGCGGGGGCCAAGGTGCTCCTGCGGTGTGAAGCGGATTTTATACTGCATCTTGCGTGATCCCTCGACCCAATAGCCGAGATAGACATGCGGCAGACCGGCGGCATGCGCGCGCTGGATATGATCGAGGATCATATAGGTGCCAAGCGACCGATCATGCATATGCGGTGAGAAGAACGAATAGACCATCGACAGACCATCGGCCATCACGTCGGTAAGTGCTACCGCGACCAGCTCTCCATCGCCCTTGGCGCTGATGAAGCTTTCCGGGCCGCGCTTGCGATATTCGATGATCTGCGTGTTCACATGCGTATCCTCGATCATCATCGCATAATCGAGAACCGTCATGTCCGACATGCCGCCCGAGCGATGGCGCGCATCGAGATAATCGCGGAAAAGCGCATATTGCTCGGTGCTGGGCTGGGCCTTGTGCACGCGTCCGATCAGATCGTTATTCTGCGTCCAGACGCGCCGCATGTTGCGCGTCATCTTGAACTCTCCGGCAAGGATGCGAACGGATATGCAGGCCCGGCACAATTCGCAGGCCGGACGATAGGCTATGTTCTGGGATCGGCGGAAACCGCCCTGCGTCAGGAGATCGTTGATTTCGTTCGCCTTGTCGCCGACCAGATGCGTAAAGACTTTTCGCTCCATCTGGCCTTCGAGATACGGGCAGGGAGACGGAGCTGTCAGAAAGAACTGCGGAGACTGTTGCGGTTGATGGGTCATTCAATATCCACGAAATGGCAATACCGAAACCATCACGATACTTTTTGTAAGGATTGAGCCGACCGCACAAAACGTCAATAGGCATTTTGCGCAGCCGGCTCTGAATTTTTTTGATCTGAAGCGCACCCCGAAAAGTGGGAGCCGGTTTTCGCGCCAGGATGGCCGATAAAAAAGCAGAGCATTTCCGGTGTTTCATGAAGAAACAGGAAATGCTCTGTCGTTTATCGATCAGAACGAATGACAGCCGTGCCGAGCAGAAGATCGTGCACGGTGCGCTTGCGGTCGAGAACCAGCGTTGCAAGCAGGATCAGCGGCGTCAGGACGACATTCAGACCCCAAAACAGGACCGTATGGACGATTGCGAGCATGGGATCGACCGTGCCGCCTTCAAGCCGGACGAGCTTGATATTCATCATCTGCATGCCCTTGGTGGCCTGCTGCGGCCCGCCCAGGGTCCGCGCGACATAAAACAGCGCCACCATCGGGAACATGATGCCGTAGAGCATCCAGCCGAGGCTGAGCGTGATTATGCCCAGGATTGCGATGACGATTGCTGCCGGGATGCAGAGCAGGAAAACAATCAGGTAATCGATGAGAAAAGCCATAATGCGGCGCGTGCGCACGCCTTCAAAAAATGCGCGGCTTTCATAACGCGGGCCCATGACTTCGCCGTGCAGGATATGGTCGGACATTTTTCCTTCCAGTCGTTTCAAAAGAAGCGCCCGGGGGGATTTGACAACCGGCGCTGCCCCGCCACCTCGGCGGAACAGTCATCAACATGGGAACCAAAACCGGCGGATTCAAGGAAATGTGATGATTTCCCGAAAGGGTGCCTTGCCGGTCAGCCTTGCTGTTTAAGCTTTTGAGCTGCTTCGATTGCGAAATAGGTGAGAATTCCATCACAGCCGGCGCGCTTGAAGGCGAGCAGGCTTTCCATCATCACCTTTTCTTCGTCGATCCAGCCGTTGATCCCGGCGGCCTTGATCATCGCATACTCGCCCGACACCTGATAGGCATAGGTGGGAAGGCGGAATTCGCTCTTCAGGCGATGGATGATGTCGAGATAGGGCAGGCCCGGCTTGACCATCAGCATGTCCGCGCCTTCGGCAATGTCCTGCTCGGCTTCGCGCACGGCTTCTTCCGGATTGGCCGGATCGAGATAATAGGTCTTCTTATCGCCTTTCAGCAGGCCCTGCGTGCCGATGGCGTCGCGATATGGACCGTAAAAGGCGGAAGCGAACTTGGTTGCATAGGACATGATGGGAATGTGGCAGAAGCCATGTTCGTCCAGCGCTTGGCGCACGGCGCCGACGCGACCGTCCATCATGTCGGAAGGTGCGATGATGTCGGCACCGGCTTCGGCTTGCGAAAGCGCGCCCCGAACCACCATGGCGACCGATTCGTCGTTGATGATTTCGCCGTTGCGCAGGATGCCGTCATGGCCATGCGTGGTGAACGGGTCGAGCGCCGCATCGGTGATAATGCCGATTTCCGGCACTTCCTTCTTGATTGCGCGCACGGCGCGATTGATCAGATTGTCCGGGCTTGCGACGAAAGCGCCGTCCTCGGTCTTCACTTCCAGCTTCTCGCGCGGGAAGGGCGCGATGGCGGGGATGCCGAGCTTGGCGGCTTTCTCCGCCATGCGCACTGCCATGTCGACCGAATAGCGCTCGACGCCGGGCATGGCTTCCACGGGCTCGGCAACGCCGGTGCCATAGGTCAGGAAGAACGGCAGGATAAGATCATCGACCGTCAGCCGGGTTTCCTGCACGAGCCTGCGCGACCAGTCGGCCTTGCGCATGCGGCGCAGGCGTCTGCTGCCGGTGACGTCATCGACATGCTGGCTGATATTGGCGGGCAGATATTTGGACTGGCGATCGGTCATGAGGCTATTCCCGAGAATGGAGGCCCTGGAACATGAAATCGCAGGGCTGGTCAAAAAGACCACCGGTAACTTTATGGATCTAGTGGATTTTCGAATTTGACGTTTGAAACGGGATTAATATCGGACGGATATCAAACGTCAAATTCAATCCACTAGTATCGGATGCGCTTCGTTTATCATGGGAAAAGTGCCGAAACCAAGAACATTGACCTGTGCAGGATTGACGCGGGGCGTCTCACTTTCTACCCATTTACAGGAACGGGAGACACGATATGCAGATTGACTTCGGCGGTGGCAGCGAAATCAGCTTTGAACGCAAGGGAAAAGCGGGGCTTGTGAAGCTTACGCGGACCGAAGCCCTCAATGCGCTCACGCATAAGATGATTCTGGCGCTCGACCGCGCATTGCAGTCCTGGGAAGACGACCCTGAAGTGGCATGCGTCATTCTCGAAGGCGAGGGGCGGGCCTTCTGTGCCGGCGGCGATGTGGTCGCTGCCTACAAGTCCGGTCAGGCCGGAACACCAGCTTACGAATTCTTCCGCGACGAATATCGGCTCAATGCGCGCATTGGCCGTTTTCCAAAACCTTATATCTCCCTGATCAACGGCATCGTCATGGGCGGCGGCGCGGGCATCTCCGTTCATGGTTCGCATCGCATCGTGACGGAAAACACCATGTTTGCCATGCCGGAAACCGGCATTGGCTTCTTCCCCGATGTAGGGGGTAGCGCATTTCTCCCGCATCTGCATGATAATTTCGGGTATTATCTGGCGCTCACCGGCAACCGCATCCGCTGGGGCGACTGCCTGCAGAGCGGGATCGCAACCCATGCGGTCGCCGCAAGCGATCTGCATGACCTGCGCGAAGACATCATCGCTACCGCCGACATCGACGCGGCGCTGACGCGCAGCCAGTACCCCGATTTTGAAACCTCCGTCGAAACCCGCCAGATCATTGCGGAGTGTTTTTCGGGCGCAACGCTTGCCGACTGCATGGCCGCGCTGGAAAAAGAAGCGGAAGCCGGCAACAAGGCCGCAATGGACATTGTGAAGGTGATCGCCACGCGCTCCCCGACCAGTGTCGCTGTCACTTTCCGCCAGATTGCCGATGGGCGCGCGCTCGATCTCGACGATTGCATGCGCATGGAATACCGCATCGCCAACCGCATGCTGGAAGGGCATGATTTCTATGAGGGCGTTCGCGCATTGCTTATCGACAAGGACGGCGCGCCGACATGGAAGCCTGCAACGCTCGATGACGTGAAGCCCGAACAGGTCAACGCCTATTTTGCAAATCTCGGCGACGGGGAACTGACCTTGTGAGGATCTCCTGATGCATATGAACGAGCTGCGCCAGCATATCCAGCCCAGCGGAACCGAATGGGCCTTCACATGGTTCATCCGGATACTCGCGCTCGTGGCGCTGGCCAGCGGTGTGTTCTACTGGGTCAGGCTGATCGGTATTCATCCCGGGCTTCTGTGGCGGTTCGACCTGATGCCATGGACCTGGCAGACGGCGGTCGTCGCTCTGGCTGTTCTGATGCCGGTCGCGGCAACGGGACTATGGATGCGGGCGCCCTGGGGGCCTGTGCTATGGTTCGTGGCAGCACTCGGCGAAATCGCCATCTATTCCGTTTTTTCGCGACATTTCGAGTACAAGCCGCTCACGGTCGGGTTCAACGCGGCCTGCATCGTCATATTTATCGCATTTCGCATTCTGCTCTTCTTTGAGAAGAAACGGCAGGCCCGCGCGAGCCTGCCGATATAGATTCTATAGCGGCTGCGTTCCTTCATAGCGGGCGAAGGGCTTCGTCATCTGGCCTTTGAAAAGCAGCACATCATAGGTTTGGGCCTTGCTGCCCGGCATATCCATGCCGGGCGAGCCCATGGGCATTCCGGGGGCGGTCAGCCCCGTTGCCTGCGGACGTTCCGCCAGAAGCCGCTTGACCGCGCCAGCCGGAACATGCCCCTCAATGACATATCCATCGACGACCGCCGTGTGGCACGAGGCAAGATTGGCGGCGACACCATGTTTTGCCTTTACGCTGTCCATCGCTTCCTCGACCTTCACGGTCACATTGAACCCGGCGGCTTTCATATGTTCGGCCCAGCCGTCGCAGCAGCCGCAATAAGGGTCCTTGTACATGGTCATTTGCGGAGCGGCGGAAACGGGTTCGGCATGAGCGAAATTCGTGAAGCCGGTAAAGCTTAACAGTCCGCCGACCACAAAATACTGTGCGAAACGAAGCGTCATGGTCCCTCCAATGGAATGTTGATAGCCGGTAACTAGCTCCTGTCCACATACTTCTCAAATGACGAAAGTTTAATGTGACGCGCTTTCCAAGGCCCGGAAAACCGGCATTTTACGCCAAAACAGCGCATTGCGGAGCAGGCTCAAGGTCGCCGCGGAGTAAGCAAACATTAAGCCTGAATGGCCAATTTTGCCGGTAAGTTACTGTTAAGGCTGACTTTTAAGTCGAATTTTATGCATCTCCCCTAAATTGCTCTCAAGACGGTGAGAAACAATACACCGCGTAAAACAGGACAGAGAGCTGCATCATGGTTTCATGGAATGCGGCTCCGGCAGAGAGGCAAAAGAAATGATCAACGCACAGCGCAAGACGGAGTTGTCCGTTCCGCTCACGACACCGGAAACCGCACTTCGCTCGCTCTATCTGGAAGCCCTCCAGCTGGTCGAGCGCCTGCATCGCCGCCTGCTCGACGTCGTCAAGGACGAGTTCGACCGCAACGGCCAGAGCGACATCAATGCGACGCAGGCGCTTCTGCTTTTCAACATCGGCAATTCGGAACTGACGGCAGGCGAACTGCGCTCGCGCGGTTACTATCTCGGCTCCAACGTTTCGTACAATCTGAAGAAGCTGGTCGAGATGGGCTTCATCCATCATCAGCGCTCGCGTGTCGACCGCCGTTCGGTGCGCGTCAGCCTGACGGACAAGGGCAATGCCATCGCCGATCAGGTGGCCGCGCTCTACGAACGCCATATCTCTTCCATCGAGCAGATTGGCGGTATTCAGGTCGATGAATTCATGGCGATGAACAAGTCGCTGCAGCGTCTCGACCGCTTCTGGAACGACAGCATCGCATACCGCCTCTGATCTCGGCTCGCCGCCTCTGGCTGACTGATGGTTTGTTGCAGAACTGTCACAACAGGCTGCCATTGAGAAGAATAAGGCGCTGTGAAGCTCTCAATCGTAAGGCGCGTGGCTTGAAATTCCGGCCATGCGACATGATTAAGCCATAAAAAACGACATAAGCGTTTTACAATGGCACGGGCAATATTGTGCCTCCTTCATTCAGGAATGGGCTCGAAAGTCGAATTTCGGATAAGCGGGCATCGTCGCATCGCTTTCTGTCCGGATATCGCCTTGCTGAACTATTGCTGATATTCTCTGGGAAGATCCCGCGCGAGCGGTTAGCCTTTTGGGACTACGCAAGATGACCAAGACCGACAGACCAGCCGATGCTTTCAAAGTAGATCGCCGCAGTTTCCTGCGCGGCGCGGCAACCGCCGGCCTTTCCGTGGCAGCCTCCGCCATGGTTTCCTCGGCCTATGCCCAGCAGGTTCTGACTGATGTTATCGCAGCGCCGCGGCGCGGCAACTGGGACGACCAGTTCGATGCCCGTGCAACGGGCGGACAACGCGTCGCGACCAACCAGCCGGTTCTGAGCCCCCAGACGGTCGGCAATCTCCAGACTGCCATCGCGCAGTATACCGACATTGCCGGTCGCGGCGGCTGGCCGAGCGTGCCGGGCAATGCAAAGCTCCAGATCGGCGTGACCGATCCCGCCGTGCAGGCGCTGCGCAAGCGTCTCATGATTTCCGGCGACCTGCCGCAGGAAGCCGGTCTTTCCAGCTCGTTCGACACCTATGTCGATGCTGCCGTCAAGCGCTTCCAGTCCCGTCACGGCCTGCCTGCCGATGGCGTCATGGGGCAGTTCACCTATGCCGCGATGAACGTGGACGCGAATACGCGCCTCGGACAGCTCCAGACCAATCTCCAGCGGCTTTCGCCACTGGCCGATCAGGGCATGCAGGAACAGCGTTTCGTGATGGTCAACATTCCGGCCGCGCGCATCGAAGCCGTTGAAGGCGGCAGCGTCGTGCAGCGTCATACGGCGGTTGTCGGCAAGATCGATCGCCAGACGCCGATCCTGAACTCAAAGATTCACGAAGTCATTCTCAATCCTTACTGGACCGCGCCCAAGTCGATCATCCAGAAGGACATCATTCCGCTGATGCGGAAGGATCCGCAATATCTGGCGAAGAACAAAATCCGTCTCTACGACCAGTCCGGTCAGGAAGTTGCGCCTGAAACCGTGGACTGGAACACGGATGATGCAGTGAAGCTGATGTTCCGTCAGGACCCGGGCAAGATCAACGCCATGTCCTCGACCAAGATCAACTTCCACAATCAGCATCAGGTCTATATGCACGACACGCCGCAGAAGAGCTATTTCAACAAGCTCATGCGCTTCGACTCTTCCGGCTGCGTCCGCGTCCAGAATGTCCGCGATCTCGACGTATGGCTGTTGAAGAACACGGCCGGTTGGGATCGCCAGACCATCGAAAATACGATCAAGTCGGGTACGAACACGCCGATCCAGGTTGCCGATCCGGTTCCGCTGCACTTCGTCTACATTTCCGCATGGTCCACCGGCGACGGCGTGGTGCAGTTCCGCGACGACATTTACAAGATGGACGGTGCAACGGCCCTCGCGCTTGGCACCGACACCTGATTCTCATCTCGACTGCGCGTTTCAAGCCGTCCGGACCCGTTCCGGGCGGCTTTTTCGTCTTGGCTCAATTATCAAATCGGTTTGCCGCATTTTGGAATAAGCTTTTCGCTTTGCGGCCATTGGCCTTGTGCGCTCAAGTGTGATAATGCGCCTCATCCATATAGCTTTTACCGGCTAACCCGGAGGGTGTGAAACATGTCTCAAGCCAACGCCGCCGCCAAGAACGCGTCTTCCGACGTTTTCTTCAATGCAAGCCTCGAGGACATCGATTCCGAGATTTTCGGTGCAATTCGCAACGAACTCGGTCGTCAGCGTCATGAAATCGAGCTGATCGCCTCGGAAAACATCGTTTCGCGCGCTGTTCTGGAAGCACAGGGTTCCATCCTTACCAACAAATATGCCGAAGGCTATCCGGGCAAGCGCTATTACGGCGGCTGCCAGTATGTCGACGTTGTGGAAGAACTGGCCATCGAACGCGCCAAAAAGCTCTTCGGCGCAGAATTTGCCAACGTTCAGCCGAATTCCGGCAGCCAGATGAACCAGGCCGTGTTCCTCGCGCTGCTCCAGCCGGGCGACACGTTCATGGGCCTCGACCTGAATTCCGGTGGCCACCTGACGCATGGTTCGCCGGTCAACATGTCCGGCAAGTGGTTCAATGTCGTTTCCTACGGCGTCCGCAAGGACGACCACCTGCTCGACATGGACGAAGTTGCCCGCCTTGCACGCGAAAACAAGCCGAAGCTCATCCTTGCCGGTGGCACCGCCTATTCGCGTATCTGGGACTGGAAGCGCTTCCGCGAGATTGCCGACGAAGTCGGCGCCTATCTCATGGTCGACATGGCGCATATCGCCGGGCTGGTTGCCGGTGGCGTTCATCCTTCGCCGGTCCCGCATGCGCATGTCTGCACCACGACGACGCACAAGTCGCTTCGCGGTCCGCGTGGCGGCATGATCCTCACCAACGATGCCGACATCGCCAAGAAGATCAATTCGGCTGTCTTCCCCGGCCTTCAGGGTGGCCCGCTGATGCACGTCATCGCTGGCAAGGCTGTCGCCTTCGCGGAAGCACTGAAGCCGGAGTTCAAGCTCTATGCGAAGAACGTCGTCGACAATGCGCGCGCACTGGCCGAAGAGCTGAAGTCCCACGGCCTCGACATTGTTTCGGGCGGCACCGACAACCACCTGATGCTGGTTGACCTGCGCCCGAAGAACGCGACGGGCAAGCGTGCAGAAGCTGCTCTTGGCCGCGCCAACATCACCTGCAACAAGAACGGCATTCCGTTCGACCCTGAAAAGCCGTTCGTCACGTCCGGCGTTCGTCTTGGCACGCCTGCCGGCACGACGCGTGGTTTCGGCGTTGCTGAATTCAAGGAAATCGGTTCGCTGATCGCCGAAGTTCTCGACGGCCTGAAGGTTGCCAATTCCGACGAAGGCAATGCCGCTGTCGAACAGGCCGTGAAGGAAAAGGTCATCGCGCTTACCGACCGTTTCCCGATGTACGGTTATCAGGGATAAGCCGGTTTCCATGATCGAGAGAAAACCCCGTTCAACCCTGTTGAGCGGGGTTTTTTTCATTCTCCCATCCGGTAGGTGGATTGCCACTAATCGGCTATGATCGGCAGGAATCGGCTACGGAGAGCGCGCTCTTGAGTTTTCAAGGGGAGTGACCCCACATATGAGCGGTCCATTGCCAGTGTTAAGGTTGCCAGTTTTGAAGCTGCCGATATTGAAATTGAAAGAGTTCCATGCGTTGTCCCTATTGCCAGTCTGAAGATACGCAAGTGAAGGATTCCCGCCCGGCGGAAGACGGTGCTGTCATCCGCCGGCGTCGTGTCTGCTCGGTTTGCGGCGGGCGTTTCACGACCTTCGAGCGCGTGCAGTTGCGCGACCTGATGGTCGTGAAGAAAAGCGGGCGTCGCGTTCCTTTCGATCGCGACAAGCTCACGCGGTCCATCGAGGTGGCGTTGCGCAAGCGCGATGTCGATAATGACCGGGTTGAACGGGCTATTTCAGGCATTGTCCGCCAGCTTGAAAGTTCAGGCGAAGCGGAAGTCACCTCCGACGAGATCGGGCGGCTGGCCATGGATGCGCTGAAAGGCATCGACGATATCGCCTATATCCGCTTTGCGTCAGTCTATCGCAATTTCAGCAAGGCCGTCGATTTCCACAATGTCATCGACGAGCTGACGGTTCCTGAAACCGAGGACGATCTGGACGCTTGAGCATGAGTGGCAGCAAGTTTCCGCATTCGGACGTGACTTCGGATGATGTTCGCTTCATGGAGGCGACGATCCGTTATGCGCGCCGTCACAAGGGGCTGACCGGCACCAATCCGTCCGTCGGCACGATCATTGTCAAGGATGGCGTCATCGTCGGGCGCGGCGTGACCGCGCTGGGCGGCAGGCCCCATGCGGAACCGCAGGCGCTGGCGGAGGCGGGAGACGCCGCGCGTGGCGCGACGGCTTATGTGACGCTGGAGCCATGCGCCCATCACGGGCGCACGCCGCCCTGCGCCGAAACGCTGGTGCGGGCAGGGGTGGCGCGTGTCGTGGCGGCGGCGACCGATCCGGACGAGCGGGTCAGCGGAAAGGGCTTCGCCATCCTGCGTGAAGCAGGGATAGAGGTCGTACCCGGCATTCTCGCCGATCAGGCTGCCGACGATCTGGCGGGCTATCTGAATCGATCTGCGAAGAAGCGCCCGGAAGTGATTCTGAAACTTGCGCTTTCCGCTGATGGCATGATCGGCAGGCGCGGCGAGGGACAGGTCGCGATAACGGGACCGATTGCGCGTGCGCAGTCCCATATCCTCCGCGCGCAGACAGATGTTATCCTGATCGGTATTGAAACAGCGCTTGCGGATGATCCCGTTCTGAACTGCCGCCTTCGGGGGCTGGGACAGCGTTCGCCGGTCCGCGTGGTGCTCGATGGCGGATTGCGCCTGCCGCTTTCGTCAAGACTCGTACAGACCACCGATGCCCAGCCCTTGTGGATCGCCTGCGGCGAGGAGGCGTCGCCCGAACGGCGTTATGAGTTGACGGCTGCCGGTTGCCGCATCCTCGCGACCGAAGCCGACGATTGCCGCATCGCATTGCCCGAGTTGATGGACGATCTTGCCGCGCAGGGCATTTCCTCGGTTCTCGTTGAAGGCGGCGCGGGCGTTGCAAAGAGCTTTCTCGACGAGGGGCTGGTGGACCGGCTTGCCATCTTCCGTTCGCCGGTTGAAATCGGCTCGGAACATGGGGTTGCCGTGGACGGCCTTGAAACCCATATCGCAGACGAATTCAAAATTCTGAGGCAGGCGCGCTATGGCGACGATGCCTATGCAGAATATGTAAGGAAGATTTGATGTTTACAGGCATTATCACCGATATAGGCAAGGTTGACCGGATCAAGCCGCTGAATGAAGGCGTCCTTCTGCGTATCGAGACCGCCTATGACCCGGAAACGATTGAACTGGGCGCGTCGATTGCCTGTTCCGGGGTCTGCCTGACGGTGGTGGCGCTGCCGGAAAAAGGCACCAATGCCCGCTGGTTCGAGGTGGAGGCATGGGAAGAGGCGCTGCGCCTCACCACGATCTCCGCTTGGCAGAACGGACGCAACATCAATCTGGAGCGTTCGCTGAAGCTTGGCGACGAAATGGGCGGTCATCTGGTTTCCGGCCATGTGGACGGACAGGCTGAAATCATCGACCGCAAGGAAGAGGGCGACGCCGTGCGTTTCACCTTGCGCGCGCCGGAAGAACTGGCACCGTTCATCGCCCAGAAGGGTTCGGTTGCCCTTGATGGTACGTCGCTGACGGTCAATGGTGTCGATGGAAACGAGTTCGATGTGCTCCTGATCCGCCACTCGCTGGAAGTCACAACATGGGGCGAGCGGAAAGCGGGCGATAAGGTAAATATCGAGATCGACCAGCTGGCACGATACGCAGCAAGGCTTGCGCAATATCAGAAATAGGCTTAGAGCCTAAAACTCTAAAGCTGTAACAGCATTTCCCGATTTTAAGCGTTGACCGCAATCGTTGCGGTCCGCAAGATTTGTCATGGAGTCTCTCATGTCCAAGCACGAGGCGCATGCGCCGCATTTGCTTATTGTTGAAGCGCGTTTCTACGATGATCTCGCCGACGCGCTTCTGGATGGCGCAAAGGCAGCCTTGGATGAGGCAGGGGCGACCTATGATGTCGTGACGGTTCCCGGCGCTCTCGAAATTCCGGCGACGATTTCCTTTGCGCTCGACGGTGAAGAAAATGGCGGCACGGAATATGATGGCTATGTCGCGCTGGGCACGGTCATCCGTGGTGAAACCTATCACTTCGATATCGTTGCCAATGAATCCTGTCGCGCGCTCACCGACCTTTCGGTCGAGGAGAGCATCGCCATCGGCAACGGCATCCTGACCGTCGAGAACGAAGAGCAGGCATGGGTTCGCGCCCGCCGCGCTGACAAGGACAAGGGCGGTTTTGCTGCCCGGGCCGCACTGACCATGATCGACCTGCGCAAGAAGTTCGGAGTCTGATCGTTATGAGTTCTTCTACCGGAGGCCGCCCGACTCCCAATGCCCCGCGCATGGCCAACAAGCGCGGCGTCGCCCGTCTTGCTGCCGTGCAAGCGCTCTATCAGATGGATGTGGCCGGGACGGGCGTCCTGGAAGTGGTGGCCGAATACGAAGCTTTCCGCCTCGGCAAGGAAGTGGACGGCACGCAGTATCTCGATGCCGATCCGCAATGGTTCCGCGCAATCGTAGCCGGCGTCGTGGATGAGCAGCTGAAGCTCGACCCGATGATCCATCAGGCGCTGACGGAGGACTGGCCGCTGTCGCGTCTCGATTCGACGCTGCGCGCCATTCTCCGCGCCGGTGCATGGGAATTGCAGACGCGCAAGGACGTGCCGACGGCAGTCATCGTGTCGGAATATGTCGATATCGCCAAGGCCTTCTATACGGAGGAAGAGCCGAAGCTGGTCAATGCCGTGCTCGATCGTCTGGCGTTTGTCATTCGTGGCGAGAGCCGTGGCGTGAAGCCGCGCTGATCCGGCTTCGCCGACGATAATCCTGAAAGAAGGGCTGTGAGAAATCGCAGCCCTTCTTTCATTGTACGCTGGCAAAGAACGACTTGACGTTTGTTAAACCGTTTCGCATGTTGGTCGCGCGGCATTGAGAATGCTGAAATGCAGGGAATCGCGCCAATTCATTGAATCCAAGGCGTAAGTTTCCTGGCGAATATACCGAAGAAGCCCGGTATCTTGCATTGGCTTCAGGCACTTCCATGCCGCTCAGTCGGGTCCGGGGAGGGGTTTTCGGGCCTATCCTGCGCACGTGTCTGCCGACATCGCGGCTCGCGGTCAGACGGCAGCCAGCGCGAGCTATGGAGCGCGTTCCGATCTGTTGCGGCAGGCCGGCGCTCCAATTGTCTGGGTGGCCGCGCATATTTTCCGAAAATCGTTTCACATTTTTCGGGATGCGCTCAATGGGAGTTGGCCTTTATGCAAATGGGAGTGGCAGTCTTAGTTCTCGTCATTGCCTGCGGCGTGCTTTCCGTTCTTTTCGCCATATGGGCGATCCGTTCGGTTCTCGCAGCCGATCAGGGGACGCAGCGCATGCAGGAAATTGCTGAAGCCATCCGCGAGGGTGCCTCAGCCTATCTCACAAGACAATATTCAACGATTGCCATCGTTGGCGTCGTGGTTTTTCTCGCCGCCTGGTATCTGCTGTCGATCAGTGCGGCAATCGGCTTTTTGATCGGTGCAGTTCTGTCGGGCGTCACCGGCTTCATCGGAATGCACGTTTCGGTTCGCGCCAATGTGCGCACTGCGCAGGCGGCATCGCTCAGCCTTGCCGGGGGGCTGGAATTGGCCTTCAAGTCCGGGGCCATTACCGGTCTTCTGGTGGCCGGGCTCGCGCTGCTCGGCGTCTCCGTCTACTATTTCATTCTCACCGTCTGGCTTGGTTACGCGCCCTCTGATCGCACCGTTATCGATGCGCTGGTGTCGCTCGGCTTCGGCGCTTCGCTTATTTCCATCTTTGCGCGTCTTGGCGGCGGCATCTTCACCAAGGGCGCAGACGTTGGCGGAGATCTCGTCGGCAAGGTGGAAGCCGGTATCCCGGAGGATGACCCGCGCAACCCCGCGACCATTGCGGACAATGTCGGCGATAATGTCGGCGATTGCGCAGGCATGGCCGCCGACCTGTTTGAAACCTATGCGGTGACAGTTGTTGCCACCATGGTTCTCGGCGCGATCTTCTTCAACGGATCGGATGTTCTTTCAAGCGTCATGCTCTATCCGCTGATGATCTGCGGCGCCTGCGTGATTACGTCGATCGTGGGCACTTTCTTCGTCAAGCTCAGCGTCGATGGCTCCATCATGGGCGCGCTCTACAAGGGGCTGATCGCAACGGGCCTGCTTTCCATTGTCGGGCTTGCCGTCGCCAACACGCTGACGATCGGCTGGGGCGAGATCGGAACGGTCGCCGGAAAAAGCATCACTGGCACCAATCTCTTCATCTGCGGGCTGATCGGCCTCATCGTTACCGGTCTGATCGTGGTGATTACGGAATATTATACCGGCACCAACAAGCGCCCGGTCAATTCCATCGCGCAGGCCTCTGTGACGGGGCACGGCACCAACGTCATCCAGGGGCTGGCGGTTTCGCTGGAATCGACCGCGCTTCCGGCAATCGTGATCGTTGGCGGCATTATCTCGACCTACCAGCTTGCGGGCCTGTTCGGGACCGCTATCGCCGTTACCGCCATGCTCGGCATTGCGGGCATGATCGTAGCGCTCGATGCTTTCGGCCCGGTTACCGACAATGCCGGCGGCATCGCGGAAATGGCCGGTCTCGACCCGGAAGTCCGCAAGGCCACCGATGCACTGGATGCCGTGGGCAACACAACCAAGGCTGTCACCAAGGGCTACGCCATCGGTTCGGCGGGGCTTGGTGCGCTGGTGCTGTTTGCGGCTTATTCCAACGATCTGGCCTATTTTGCCGCCAACGGGCAGACCTATCCCTATTTCGCGGATATGGGGCCTGTCTCCTTCGATCTCTCCAACCCCTATGTAGTTGCGGGACTGATCTTTGGCGGCCTTATCCCTTATCTGTTCGGTGGCATGGCGATGACCGCCGTGGGCCGGGCCGGGGGCGCGGTGGTTCAGGAGGTGCGCCGCCAGTTCCGCGAGAAGCCGGGCATCATGACCGGCAAGGAACGCCCGGATTATGCCCGTGCGGTCGATCTTCTGACGAAGGCGGCAATCCGCGAAATGATCATCCCGTCGCTCCTGCCTGTGCTGGCGCCGATTGTCGTCTATTTCGGCGTTTTGCTTATTTCAGGCTCCAAGGCTGCGGCCTTTGCAGCCCTTGGTGCATCGCTTCTGGGCGTCATCATCAATGGCCTGTTCGTCGCAATTTCCATGACATCTGGTGGCGGTGCATGGGACAACGCCAAGAAGAGCTTCGAGGACGGGTTTACCGATGCCGATGGCGTGAAGCACCTGAAAGGTTCGGAAGCGCACAAGGCATCGGTGACGGGCGATACGGTCGGCGATCCCTACAAGGATACTGCCGGTCCAGCCGTCAATCCGGCGATCAAGATCACCAACATCGTGGCCCTGCTGCTGCTGGCTGTGCTGGCGCATATGTCCTGACGGACTGAGCTTCAAACAAAGAAAACCCGCCGTGAAGGCGGGTTTTTCGTTTTGGAGGTATCGGCAGGATCAGTTGCTGGGGCCGCCTGCGGCGCCCGGCAAGGATGTCGGGGCCTTGGACACGCCCTGAATGATCTGGCCGAGGAAGCTCTGGTCCTTGCCGCCGGTCGGCGTCGTGCGCGACACGAAATCGAACAGCTTGCCGTCCTTCAGGCCGTAATTGGCGATGTGCTCGACCTTGCCGTCCTTGTCGAAATAGATGGCGAGGATCTGTCGCTCGATGATCTTCGGCTTCATGAACTGCGCGGCGCGGTAACGCTTCTGCGAAATGTAATAGAACACTTCATTGTCGAAGGTCGCGGTGGTGGACGGCGTGCCGAGCGCCAGAAGCACCTGCTCGCGGCTGGAGCCGACAGGGACCGAATCAAGCGCGTTCTGATCGAGTACGTAACCCTCTGTCAGAGTTTCGGACGGATTAAGCGTGGATGCAGTATTGCACCCCGCAAGCGCCACTGAGACGAGAATTGCCGTGCCTGCGAGAAGAGCACGCTGCGTGCGCATGCTTGGAAAAATTCGCTGCAACAAAGACCTCTCCATACATTCTAAATCAGCGCGGCACTTTCGCCGTCGGGAGAACTTCGGTAAACCACCTTGCTTATTTATGCAACTGGAACGGTCGTACGGACATGATTCTCCAACTTTTCCGCCGCAAATCCAAAGCAAACGAGGCAATTATGCTTCGCGTTTACGAGGTGATCGTGGCGGCGGCGCGGCAAAAACGGTTCTATGCACAATTTCAGGTGCCTGACACGCCGCTGGGCCGTTATGAAATGCTTTCCCTTCATATTTTCCTCGCGCTTCACCGCATGAGGGGAGAAAACAGGGCGCTTGCCGATCTCGCGCAGGAAATCGCCGACGAGTTTTTCAAGGATGTCGACCATTCGCTTCGCGAACTGGGCATCGGCGACCAGGGCGTGCCGAAGCGCATGAAAAAGCTTGCGCGCATGTTCTATGGCCGCGTCGCGGCTTATGGCGAGGCGCTCGACGCGAATGATGGCGATGCGCTGGCGGCGGCCCTGACGCGAAACATCCGCCCGGATCTCGAATTCTGGCCGCATGCCCACCATTTGGCTGAATATGTGCTGGCGTGCCGCGACCGGCTGCAAAAAATTGCAGACGACGCTTTGGTGGCAGGCGACATTTCCTATATGGATGCAGACTAAAGCATGTCTCCGAAAAGTGGGAACCGGTTTTGGGAGACATGCATGGGAACAAAACTTAAGAGCGCATCCTGAAAAGTGTAAAACAGTTTTCGGATAAGATGCGCGCCAAAGGCGACTTTGCGCCAACGAACAATGCTGAAAAAGGCCAATGAGAATGACTGATAAACCGGCGCTCACCTATCCTGTTCCGGTTCTTCACCTGCCGCAAAAGGGCGTAACGGTGAAAATAGGCACGGATGAGAAAGAGCGCGCAGCGCTCGCGGCAGACCATGGGCTTGAGGCCGTGAATGCCTTTGCCGCAGAGTTTCTGATTACGCCTTGGAAAAAGGATGGTATCCGGGTGCGTGGCCGTATCGACGCGGAAATCGTTCAATCCTGCGTCGTGACGCTGGAACCGCTGACCAACAGCATTGCCGAGGAAGTCGATACGATTTTCGTGCCGAAAAATTCACGGCTGGCGCGAATTCAGCTTGATGATAGCGGCGAAATGCTGCTCGATGCGGAAGGCGCGGACAGTCCGGAAGTTTTTGTCGGCGACAAGATCGATGTCGGTGCGATTGCGGAGGAATTCTTCGATCTCGCCATCGATCCCTATCCCCGCAAGCCAGGCTTGCCGGACGATAGCGAGCCGAAGGTTTTCGGGGACGATGATGGGGAAGAGAAGCCCGTTTCGCCATTTGCGAAACTTTCGGAATGGCAAAAGAAGCCGTAATTCACAGTGAGTTTGTCAGAATTTGGTTGTGTGGAAACGCAAAAGCACTATTTTCGCCGAAAACCTGTCTGCTGCAAAAGGCAGAGCAGGAGCAGGGTCGCACAGGAATAATCAAGAGTGATCAAAATTTCGATTGACGCGATGGGCGGTGATTTTGGCCCTGAAGTGGTCATCCCCGGCGCAGCGAAGGCGCTTGAGCGTCATCCTGACATCCGCTTCATATTCTTCGGTCTCCCCGCGCAGGTGGAGCCGGTGCTGGCACGCTATCCGAAGCTGAAGGCCGCATCGGAGTTCCGCGCGAGCGAGGTTGCCATCAGCATGGACGACAAGCCAAGCCAGGCCCTGCGCGCCGGTCGTGGCAAATCGTCCATGTGGCAGGCCATTGAGGCCGTAAAGACCGGCGACGCCCAGGCATGTATCTCCGCCGGCAATACCGGCGCGCTTATGGCCATGTCCAAGTTTTGCCTGCGTATGATGTCGGATGTCGAGCGTCCGGCGATTGCGGGCATCTGGCCAACGCTGCGCGGTGAAAGCATCGTCCTCGATATAGGCGCCACCATTGGCGCCGATGCGCGCCAGCTCGTCGACTATGCCGTCATGGGCGCGGGTATGGCGCGTGCCCTGTTCGAGGTGCGCAAGCCGACCGTCGGGCTTCTCAATGTCGGCACGGAAGAGGTCAAGGGCCTCGACGAGATCAAGGAAGCAGGCCAGATTCTGCGCGATACGCCGCTTGAAGGACTTGCCTATTCCGGTTTTGTTGAAGGCAACGACATCGGCAAGGGTACGGTGGATGTGGTCGTGACCGAAGGTTTCACCGGCAATATCGCGCTCAAGGCCGCGGAAGGTACGGCCCGGCAGATGGCGGAGCTGCTGCGTCAGGCCATGAGCCGCACGCTGCTTGCCAAGATCGGCTATGTTTTCGCCAAGGGTGCGTTCGACCGCCTGCGTGAGAAAATGGACCCGAACAAGGTCAATGGCGGGGTTTTCCTTGGCTTGAGCGGAATTGTCATCAAAAGTCATGGCAGCGCGAATGCCGAAGGCTTCTGTTCGGCGGTGGAAGTCGGCTATGACATGGTGAGAAATCGCCTTCTGGAAAAGATCGAGGCCGATCTGGCGCATTTCCACCACAGTCATCCGCATGTTTCGAGTGAAGGTGACGAGGCTGCGAAGGCTTGAATTCCGCAACGCCATCCAGGAAGTGCATTTGAAAGACTTGCGGATTGCCGGATATCCTTCGGCGCCGAAGCGGTGAAGTAACTTTTGCCGGTTATGTGTAGGGCCAGAATTCTCGACTGCGCGCACGATGTTCGCCGCGCCGGTCGCATGTAAGGACAGGAAATAAGAGATGATAAGATCTGTCGTGCGGGGTATCGGTTCGGCATTGCCGAAGCGGGTCATGAAGAATACCGATTTCGAAGGTATCATCGAAACCTCGGACGAATGGATCGTGCAGCGCACGGGTATCCGTGAACGTCACATTGCAGGCGACGATGAAACTA
This sequence comes from Brucella sp. IR068, assembly GCF_049065885.1. Classification (NCBI taxonomy): domain Bacteria; kingdom Pseudomonadati; phylum Pseudomonadota; class Alphaproteobacteria; order Hyphomicrobiales; family Brucellaceae; genus Brucella; species Brucella sp. IR068. Next base: position 245,476 of record NZ_JBAKHE010000002.1, read on the forward strand.
CGGTTTCGCTTGGCACCGCAGCAGCGCGCGCGGCGATCGAGAATGCAGGCTTGCAGCCGACCGATATCGATCTCGTCTTGCTGGCCACCTCTACACCCAACCATACGTTTCCGGCCAGTGCCGTGGAAATCCAGCGCGAGCTGGGAATCACCAGTGGTTTTGCATTCGACATGCAGGCCGTGTGCAGCGGCTTCATCTATGCCATCACCACGGCGGACCTCTATATCCGCGGCGGCATGGCGAAGCGGGTGCTGGTCATCGGCGCGGAAACCTTCTCGCGTATTCTCGACTGGAGTGACCGCACGACCTGCGTTCTTTTCGGCGATGGCGCTGGTGCGCTCGTGCTGGAAGCCGCCGAGGGCAATGGCCTGACCTCGGATCGCGGCGTTCTCGCCGCCAACCTGCGTTCGGACGGCAATCACAAGGAGAAGCTCTTTGTCGATGGCGGCCCGTCCACGACCCAGACCGTCGGCCACCTGCGCATGGAAGGCCGCGAAGTCTTCAAGCACGCAGTCGGCATGATCACCGATGTTATCGAGGCCTCTTTCGACGAAACCGGCCTTACTGCCGAGGATATCGACTGGTTCGTCCCGCACCAGGCCAACAAGCGCATTATCGACGCTTCCGCCAAGAAGCTGAATATTGCGGAAAACAAGGTGGTCATCACCGTTGACCGTCATGGCAACACCTCTGCCGCCTCGGTTCCGCTGGCGCTCGCAACCGCTGTTGCGGACGGTCGCATCAAGAAGGGCGACCTCGTTCTTCTGGAGGCAATGGGCGGCGGATTCACCTGGGGCGCGGTTCTGTTGCGTTGGTAAGCGATAAATTTGATCTGCCGTGAGGAAACTCGCTGCTTGACCGTTGCGCTTTTATTTGTGTAACGTCCTGTCACGTAAGGATATTATCTGTTCAAACGCTAACCAGGCAGGTTCGGTCATGGGAGGTAAAACGGTCACGCGAGCTGATCTGGCAGAGGCTGTTTACCGGAAGGTAGGCCTTTCCAGAACGGAGTCGGCGGCTCTTGTCGAGATGATCCTCGACGAAGTCTGTGACGCTATCGTCAACGGCGAAACGGTGAAATTGTCGTCCTTCGCGACATTTCAGGTTCGTGACAAGAACGAGCGCATTGGCCGTAATCCGAAAACAGGCGAGGAAGTTCCAATTCTTCCCCGCCGTGTGATGACTTTCAAAGCTTCCAACGTTCTCAAGCAGCGTATCCTGCAGGAACATCAGAAGCGCGAAGCCAAAAGCCAGAAATAATTCCTGAAATGCTGCCCAACGGGCGGCATTTTTGTTTTTGCGCCGTCATCTCAAACTGACATGGTTTCCTTCTGCGCCTGACCCCGGGCCAAGCGTAAGGACTGGCTTTTGTCTGATGCAGGTTGCCATTGCATGGCTAGCGCATTTCCAGCAAAAGTGTGAAACGTCTACGCGGTGAAATCAGTTCACTGGACTGATTTCTTAACCCGCTTCGATGCGTTGGATCATGCGATAAAACAAGTAGTCAGAGCGGTTCCGGCGATTCTGTTAGAATAGGAACCGCTCTAACTGTGCGCCGGTGCCAGCCGCGCTGCCTTCCGTTCTGCGTGAAGGGATGCTTATAAAGCTCTGATATTATATAATGGATTTTGCAGGGCGAATCGCTTTGCTAATATTGCACTCTGAAAAACGGCAGGTTTTTCAGAACGAGTTTGCGTTGAGCGCCGTCCGGTTTTGAATGACGTTGAGCCGTGCCTTTTTGCATGCTGGAGATTGTTAACTCCCGTCCTTTAAAATCCGATGCTGAAACGCCTTTTGTGTAGCAAGCGCGTTCGCGTTGGCGAGTTGAGCTATCTGGATCGGCGAGGTTGCGCCGCGACGGCGAAACCCGAACCTCTGGAAAGGGCAAGTGGAATGGACAAGAGCCCTGATGCATTCAGGACGATCAGCGAAGTAGCGGAGGACCTTGATCTTCCGCAGCATGTGCTGCGTTTCTGGGAAACACGCTTTACCCAGATCAAGCCAATGAAGCGTGGCGGTGGCCGCCGATATTATCGCCCGCTCGACGTGGAATTGCTGAAGGGCATTCGCCATCTGCTCTATGATCAGGGCTACACCATCAAGGGTGTGCAGCGTCTGCTCCGTGAAAACAATGCGCAGTTCATCATCGCGCTTGGCAATGGCGACGTGCAGGCCGTAGAGGCGATCACGCGCCAGAAGCAGGCCGCCGCCGACAAGCGTGCTGCCGAAGAGGCGGCGGATAATGAAATGGCCTTGCCAAGCGGCATCAAGGCGCCGCAACCGGCCCGCAAGCTTTTCGGTCTCCTGAAGGGCGAGGAAGATGGTCCCATCGGCGCCGATGGACGGCGTCCGTCGAAGGATAATCGCTCGCTGTTGCAGGAGGCATTATTCGACCTGCTCGAATGCAAGCGTCTTCTCGATCAGGTTCGCTGATCGACTCTAACCCATGAAAAAGGGAGGCTTTTGCCTCCCTTTTCTTTTGTAGGCGAACTATATCAACTGGATGAGAGTTTCAATCCGATGATACCGGCGAGGATCAGCGTCACGCTTGCGACGCGGAAGAAGGTGGCCGCTTCGCCGAGGATGACGATCCCCACCACGAAAGCGCCCACCGCGCCGATACCTGTCCATATTGCATAAGCCGTGCCGAGCGGCAGGCTGCGCATGGCTATCGACAACAGAGCGAAGCTGCCGATCATGGTCACGATGGTGATGATGCTCGGTGTGAGAAGGGAAAACCCTTCCGATTTTTTCATGAAGAAGGCCCAGACAACTTCGAGAATCCCGGCCACGGCCAGATAAATCCATGCCATTTTAATGCTCCCTGATGAGGGTTCTGAACGGGCCGTCCCGTTCGTTGATGAGGGCAGGAAGGCCGTCCCTCCCGCGAAGTCCTTGATCAGTGCGACGGATGCAGTGCATCGTTGAGATACATACAGGTCAGCATGGTGAAGACATAAGCCTGAATGATCGCCATCAGCAATTCGAGCGCCGTCAGCGCGACGGTCATGGCAAGCGGCAGTACGGCGGTCAATATACCGAGTGTTCCAAGACTGCCGAGCCCGATGACGAAGCCGGCAAAGACCTTCAGCGTGATGTGCCCCGCCAGCATGACGGCGAAGAGACGGACTGAATGACTGACCGGGCGCGAGATATAGGACATGATCTCTATCGGCACGATGATAGGTGCGAGCACGACCGGTACGCCCTCAGGCATGAACAGCCGGAAGAACCTGAAACCGTGACGCACAAGCCCGTAGATCGTCACTGTCAGAAAGACGAGCATGGCCAGCGCGAAGGTCACGATGATATGGCTGGTCACCGTGAATGCGTAGGGAAACATGCCGATCAGATTGGCGAACAGGATGAACAGAAACAGCGAGAAGACGAGGGGGAAGAAGGTCATGCCTTTCTCACCGGCATTCTCGCGCAATGTCTTCGACACGAATTCGTAGAGAATCTCGGCGGAGGACTGCCAGCGTCCCGGGACCACGCTGCCCCTTTTGGACGAGAGGAACATGAATGCAGCCGCGCCCAGCGCTGTCAGCACCATGAAAAGCGCGGAATTGGTGAAAGCAACCGGCTGTCCGCCGATTTCGCCAAGTTTAACGATGGGCTTGATTGCAAATTGTTCGATCGGTCCTGCCATAGGACTTCCTCCTATGGGGCCGTCCCCGATGCGAACACTGGCGCAGGTCGTCCCACGCGGCATTTTAAATAGTGATTCTTGCCGGGAGAGGCAAGAGAATTGACGCTTCTGGAAAGCCCAACAGAAACTTGATCACGCATCCCATGTATCAGGGAGCTTTTTCGCGTATTCTACCGTTCTTAACCACAGATTATGCCGGGAGATCGATCCATGACCATCTCAAGACGTAATTTCATTGTTACAGCATCTGCTGCCGGGGCCGGACTGGCCTTGTCGCCGCTGGAGCTTGCCAGGGCAGCAGCCGAAACAGGCGGTTCCAAAGTGCAAAATCCTTCACAGGTAGAAAATCCGGGCTTCCATCGTTTCCAGTTCGGTGATTTCGAAATCACCACGCTTTCCGATGGGCGCAGGGCAGGCGAGGCGCCCGAAAAGACTTATGCGGTGGGGCAGGACCCGAAGGCGGTCGCCGCACTTCTCGAGGAAAACCTTCTGCCCGCTGACCGTTTCGTCAACAGTTTCACACCGGTGCTCGTCAATACGGGCAAGGAGCTTGTGCTGTTCGACACAGGCATGGGGGCTGGCGCTCGCGAGGCGGGGCTGGGCAGGCTGGCCAGCGCGCTGGAAGCCTCTGGTTACAAGACGGATGATGTCTCGCTGGTTGTGCTGAGCCATTTCCACCCCGATCATATCGGTGGGTTGATGGAAGACGGCAAGCCAGCCTTCGCCAATGCCCGATACGCGGCCGGACAGAAGGAGTTCGATTTCTGGACAGACCCCGCGCGGCTCGACAGTCCCGCGAAGACAGTTGCCGAAATGGTGGCAAAAAACGTCAAGCCTCTGGCCGACAAGATGACGTTTCTGAGCGAGGACAGCGAGGTCGTATCCGGCATTCATTCCGTGGCGGCCTACGGCCACACGCCGGGTCACCTCGCTTTCCGGATCGAAACGGGCGGCAAATCACTCATGCTCATCTCGGACACGGCAAACCATTTCGTCATCACCTTGCAGCGGCCCGAATGGCACGTTTCCTTCGATATCGACAAGGAAGCCGCCGTCCAGACCCGCAAGCGCATGTTCGACATGATCGCGACGGACAGGCTGCCCTTCATCGGCTATCATATGCCGTTTCCCGCCTTGGCCTATCTCAAGCGGGAAGGTGAGGGCTATCGCTACGTCGCGGAAACCTATCAGCTGCGTGAGAAATAGTTTCGAGCGATGACCGCTCGTCCAGAGCATTTCCAGCAAAAGTGCGAAGCGGTTTTGCGTTGGAAAATGCGGCAAACAAATACTTGGAGCGCTTCCGGCGATTCCGTTTTAGTCGGAAGCGCTCTAGCGTCCGCCGGCAACGTCGATGAATGTGCCGGTGACATAAGCGGGAGCGTCGTTCAACAGCCAGAAAATGGCTTCGGCGACCTCCTCCGCCTTTCCGGCTCGCCCCACCGGCGTACCGGCGCCTAGTCGCGCCGCGCGGTCCGGATTACCTCCGCTTGCATGAATATCGGTATCGATCAGGCCCGGTCGCACCGCATTGACCCGGATGCCCTTTGGCGCCAGTTCCTTCGACAGGCCGATGGTCAGCGTATCGAGCGCGCCTTTCGCTCCGGCATAATCCACGTATTCAAAGGGCGATCCAAGACGTGACGCCATGGACGAAACGATGACGATGGCGCTGTCGGGCTGCAAGCGTCGCGCTGCCTCGCGGGCGCATAGATAGGTGCCGTAAACATTCACGTCGAACATGGTTTTCAGGCGCTCGGCGCTCATGTCCGCAAGCGGCATCGTCTGGGCCACGATGCCGGCGTTCAGGACCACGCCTTTCAGCGGACCAAGCTCCGCTTCGGCCTTGTCGAACATGGCGATCACGTCCTCTTCGCTGGATATGTCGCCCTGGACGGCCAGCGCTTTCGCACCAAGCCTCGCTGCCTCGGCCGCTGTTTGGTGCGCAGCCCGTTCGTTCCCGGCATAATTCAAGGCCACGGACCAACCCTGCGCCGCACTGCGCAGGATAGCAGCGCGACCGATGCCGCGACTTCCACCAGTGATCAGAACGTTCCTCATGCTCTCCTCCATGCCAACCATGGCAGAGGTAATCCGATTTGCACTTTATGTGCAAAGGAAAGATCGTACGAAAATATAGGTTTGGGGGAGGAAGGGGTTGAAGCGGCGGGATACGAACCCACGGAGTTCCACCCGGGACCGCCTCAGGGATGCGCAATCATTTCAATCACTTCATTTTGTTAGGCATCCGAAATCAAAAATGCAATCGTTGCAAGGCGTGCTATTGGCCTCCCGCTTGACTGGAACACGGGGGCACTCACAAGTTTTCCCCTTGGTTTTCTATCGTTCCGAATCTTTGTCTTAATTTACAATAGCCTGGCAGAGATTCTTCTGCGCTGTTTCGGATATCGGCATTCCGTTATTTCTAAGAAACTCCTCAATGGCGAATTCCGGCGTGTGACCAAGGCCGATTTGGGTATTAGCCATAACCTTGCCATTGGAGCGAACAGCTCCAGCAATATAAATGGTCTTGCCTTCGGATTTCTTGATCGGGTCAAGTTTATAACCGACCCACGCGCCAAATCTTTCTGACGCAAATTCGCTATACGTCCAATTGCGACGATTATTGTCACGCCTGGCGATCATTGGCCCCCTCCCAATAGTTCCCCAACGCGCTGCAAGTAACCGCAATTTTATAGTGTAGTCAAACTCCTCTTCACTCGTTCTGGACGAATTTCCGTGTTCGGGGATTGGCTCCCCACATTCCCCTTGCCGGGCTAATTACTGGTAGTGGATTTTTCTTTTGAAACAGCGGGGAGTAAGTCGGGAAACAGTACGGGATTTTTCGGTATTGTTCCGGACTTCTGGCGCTCTTTACGGGATCTGGATTCCGTTTCGTTCCCTTCAATGCCATTGCAGTCCCGATTGAAAGGAATTGCAAGGCATTAAATTTTAAGGGGAAAAATGGTCGGAGCGGCGGGATTCGAACCCACGACCCCTTGACCCCCAGTCAAGTGCGCTACCGGGCTGCGCTACGCTCCGAGCCGGGGAAAGCCGTAGAATATAACGACTTGGTGCGCAAGGGATAATTTCTCGAAACTGTTAAATTGCACACGGACTTTGCGTCATGCGCGAAATCGCAAACGTTGCTCCAATCCGGCAGGGGCGCATTGTGTCGGAATTGTGAAGAAATTGTGACAATCTGTCACCTTCGATAGCAGCTATGCCTCTCCTAATAAATTGGGGGAAGGAGGGTATCGTCGGATGAGAATCAGTCACCTTTTCAACACGCTTGATTTCTGGCGGGCGCATCTGGCGGTCAATCGCGAGCCGGTCTGGGAGAATATATTGCCATTGTTCTTCTTTCATCGCGACGGGGTGCTGGCGATCCAGAGATTGGCGCGCGAGTGGACCCGGCTTTACGGCCTTCGGCGGGTCGACGTGTTTCGGGGAAATGTCGTCCGTGAGAAATGGTCGAACCGCCGTATTGGTGAGCTTCTCGATCAGATGCAGAAAGTCAGCGATGCCCGATCAGCACAAAAGCAAGTGCGGACAGAGGAAGCGCCCCGTTATGTCGACGGGTGTCTCGTTGTGGTCCGCACGCAGGACACGGACATCCTGATTGACGGTCGTCGCCGGGCGAATGTCTGGTGTAACATGCCGGGCCAATATGCGGTCTGGGTAATCGAAGTGGAACCGCGTCCATCGCGTCTTTCGAAGCTGATAGGCGGCGGCGAGTTCGAGCCATCTCGCTTATAGGCGCAGCAGGCTAGGTTGGGGCTACGAAATCAGGAGCGCGGCGCGAACAGGATGATGCATGTACCGGCGAAGGCCGTGCATGCGCCGACCACATCCCAGCGATCGGGGCGGGCGCCCTCGGCGAACCAGATCCAAAGGATCGACGCGATGATATAGATGCCGCCATAAGCCGCGTAGGCGCGACCGGCGACATTGCTTTCAATCAGTGTCAGCAGATAGGCGAACAATGCGAGGCACACCATGCCGGGCGCCAGCCAGAGCGGTGACTTGTCGAGTTTCAACCATGCCCAGAAGGCGAAGCATCCGGCAATTTCAAAGAGGGCTGCGGCGGCGTATATCGCGAATTGCAAGGTTCTGCTCTCCTGAGCCTTCTTTGAATTTGAGTGAAGGCTGATACTTGTATTCCAGCCCCGCACAACCCCAGATTATTCCGAAAAGCAGATAAAAATGACGCCAGTGATCGGTATCGATGACATTGCCGATCAGGACATGCCCGAGATAGGTTGCATAGGCCACCAATAGAAACGGCTGCCAGGGGCGATTGCGAAACAGCAGCTTGAAGCCGATCGCGAGTGTCAGAAATGTCAGTGTCAGAAAAGCCATGAAGCCGACCCAGCCATAGTCGAGCACGGCCTTGAGCCAGATATTGTGGGTGTCTTCGCCGAACATCGGCCCGAATTCCAGCGGCCCGATACCCAGAGGATGCTGCGTGGCCAGAACCATTCCAAGCCAATGTCGCGCGAAACGTCCAAGCCTTGCGCTGTCGTAGCTTTGTTCAAGGCGTGCGCGCTCGCGAAAGAACTCGCCGACGCCGGGGATCTGCAGGATAATCAGGATCGCGAGAATGATCGCCACAACGGCAAGGAGACCGATTGCGATCAGGCGAAGGCGGAAGCGATTGCTGTTGCTCTGTAGAAACAGCACCCCAAACAATACGACGAAGGAGAGGGGAACCATCGCCCATGCCGCGCGCGAAAAGGACACCAGTACGCCAAGCGTGAGCAGGCAGCAGAGCGGCAGATAGACCGCCACATCGCGCAGGCTCCAGCGCATGATGCGATAAAGCGTCCAGGTCAGCGGCAATATCAGGAAGGGCCCATAGACATTGGGGTCCTGAAAAGCGCCCTGCGCACGTCCGTAACGCGTGAAGTTTTCCGCTCCCGGGAAGAGGCCGAAATAACCGGCAATGCCGAGGAGGGACGACAGCATGCCGACGAGAAGATAGGCGTTGAAGATGGTTCGCAAGCGCCGGTAGTCAGCTTCGATCACCGCCGCGAAGAATACCGACGTAAAAGCCAGAAACAGCGAAACGGCAATATAGAGCGGGGCTTTCTTGACGTCAGCCATCTGCATGACCGAGATCATACCGCCGAAATTGAACACCGCGAGGATCGCCAGCAACACCAGGCTGGTTCGCGTCAACCGCAGGCCGAACAGCAATGCCAGCGCGATAAGGCCAACCATGTAGAGTTCATACGGCGCAGGCTCGCTCATCACGAAGCCAAGCAGAAAGACGCCGAGGCCGATTGCGCTGTTGGCGATGAGGCGGTTGAGCGCGCGTTTGCGCGCCGCATCCGCCGGCAGCGTCAAAGCTGGACGCGGATTTCCGTCAAGCCTTTGCGCAATGCCGGTCAATAGGCGTTTTCCGTGTTAAGGAGCCGTATCGGCGTCAGGAACAGAATCTTCAGATCAAGCCAGAGCGACCAGTTTTCGATGTAATAAAGATCGAATTCCGTCCGCATACGGATCTTGTTTTCATTGTCGATTTCGCCGCGCCAGCCGTTTATCTGTGCCCATCCGGTGACGCCGGGCTTCACGCGGTGCCGTGCGAAATAGCCGTCGACCACTTCGTTATAGAGTACATTATGCGAATGGGCGGCGACCGCATGCGGGCGGGGACCTACGAGTGACAGGGAGCCTGCCAGAACATTGAAGAACTGCGGCAGCTCGTCTATGGAAGCCTTGCGAATGAAGCGCCCGACACGCGTGACGCGAGGATCGTTTTTGGTAACGGCCTGCTTCGCAGAGGGGTCGCACATCTCGGTGTACATCGACCGGAACTTCCAGACATTGATGATTTCATTGTTGAAGCCGTGCCGCTTCTGCTTGAAGATCACAGGACCCTTGCTGTCCAGCTTGATGGCAATCGCCGTGCCGATCATGATGGGCGACAGCAGAACGATGCCCAGAATGCTGAACACGACATCGAAGACGCGTTTGGCGACTGAGTCCCAATCGTTGATCGGCTTGTCGAAAATATCGAGCATTGGCACCGCGCCCACATAGGAATAGGCACGCGGGCGGAAACGCAGGTGATTGTTGAGGGCCGAAAGGCGAATATCGACCGGCAGAACCCAGAGCTTTTTCAGCAGGGCCAGCACGCGGGCTTCGGCGCTGATCGGGAGCGACACGATCAGCATGTCGATACGGGCAATGCGGGCGAACTCGATCAATTCATTGATATTGCCGAGTTTGGGATAACCCGCGACGATGGGCGGCGAGCGCTTGTCATCGCGATCATCGAAAATTCCGCAAATGCGGATGTCGTTGTCGGGCTGCTGTTCCAGCGATCGGATGAGCAGTTCTGCATTGGGCCCCCCGCCAACGATGACGGCACGGCGTTCCATCGTGCCGTTTCGTGCCCAGCGCTTGATTTTCCAGGCGATGAAGAGACGCGAGAGCACGAGCAGAACACAGGCGCTGAGCGCCCAGTAAAGGAACCAGCCGCGCGAGAAATCGGAGGAGGACTTCATCAGGAAGCCGGCGATGGCCAGCGTTCCCAGTACGGCAGCCCAGCTGATGAACAGCCGCCGCAGATAACGGCCTGGACTGCGCAGCACGTTGATCTGATAGCCGTCGTTGATCTCCATCATCAGGACAAAAAGTGCGCCCCCCGCGATGATTGTGAGTGGGTAATAGAAGATGAGATGCGTACCGAGACCGACATAAAGCAGAAAGCTCGCAATGCCGGACAGGAAGACAAGCCCGAATTCCACCATGCGCATGACGCCGCTCAGCATCAGCGGCGAAAATGTTTCGCGCTGATACTGCTCTGCCATCTGGCGCGCAAGGGGGCCGAGTTTCACGGGACCGTGTGTCCCGGCATCCTGCTTGCCGCTGGCTTCCAAGGCTTTTCGGCCAAAAGGAGAAAGCGCATCATTATCTCGCACAACATTGCCCCTGATCATAAAATGACGCGTAGTGATTAGCCCCAAAGTCCTAAGCAGAATATAAACGTTGCCGGACAAGCTTATGGCTTAGGTAAACACTCGATTAAATACATGACTGAAAGCCGTTACTGTTAGCAACGGCTAAAATAAAAAGATTTCTGCCCGCACTGTTACAGCATTGGCAGCCGCTGCTGGTATGCGCCAGTTGTCGCAACGCGAGCAGCCGCAAGGCTTGCCTTGTCGGATTATATTGCCTAGGACGGTGATATGGAACCGTTGGAAGATAAAGCAGCAAGCGGCATTTTGCCGTCGAACTGTTCGGCACATATTGCCGTCAACAGGCAGGCTCTCTTCCCACTCCTGATCGGCACCAGATCGGACGATGTCATGGGGTTGCTGCGCGCCTGACCGCACAGCGACCCAAAATCCTGATGAGAGCAATTCACGCTGCGACCTTTTGAGGTCGTATTAACTGTTTGTTTTGATGCGGTTTTGTCCGAGCCGTTAGCGGCATTCGGCAAGGCGCGCTAGGGTTGATCATGACTATCTGGGCCGAACTGGCGAGAGCGGGCAATCATGCCGGCGATGAAATTCTGTTGCGAAAACGCGATCACATCTATGAAATCCGTTATAACGGCCTGGAATTGATGTCGAACGTCAACTTCCAGTCCGAGACAGTATTGGCAGAGAGGTCGCTTCGCCTGCACGGGCGGGCGGTGTCGCATATGCTGATCGGGGGGCTCGGCATGGGCTTCACGCTTCGGGCCGCGCTTGACTTGCTTGGACCCGGTGCCAGGGTGACGGTGTGCGAGCTTGTTCCAGAGATCGTGGATTGGAACCGGACCCATATCGGCCATCTTGCCGATCATCCGCTGAACGATCCGCGGGTCGATGTCCGGATTGCCGACGTGATGGATGTCCTTCGCGCTGAGCAGGACCGGTACGATGCCATACTGATGGACACGGATAATGGACCGGATTTCACCGTCCGCGCTGCCAACGGAGCCATCTATGAGGACGATGGGCTCAGGGTGGTGAAACGGGCACTGAAGCCGAACGGCATCGCCGCGTTCTGGTCCGCAACCATATCCGACCCGTTTGAAGACAAGTTGGACATGCTGCCCTGGCAATGGCAACGCGAGGATATATCGTTGATCGGCGGGCGCGCCGACGCCTTCCACTACATCTATTTTGCGGCGCGGGGCGGATTTCGGTCACAGGTGGACAGAGCTGTGTCCGCCTCCGAACCCTTCGCCGCGATGGTTGGGTGAGGGGTATCCCTCAATCTTCCGGCACTGTCCGGTCGGGATGTGCCTCGTAATAGATCGTCTCGATCGAGTGGGCCATGGTTTGCAGGCTGAAACGCTCATGCAGCCGCGCCGCGTCCGGCATCGCGGAGCGAAACGCTGCGGGATCATCCGCAACGCCCAGCATCTTATGCGCAAGCGCCTCCTCCTCCGGCTCCACCAGTGCGGGGGAGCGAGGCCCAAACACTTCGGGAATGCCGCCAACATTGCTGGCGATGACGGACTTTCCGGCAGCGAGCGCCTCCAGAACGATATAGGGAAACGCTTCGGCGCGTGACGGAACCACCATTATACGCCCCAGGGCAAAGGCCTCGCGCGCAGCCATGCCGGGCAGAAAGCGGATTTGCCCGGAAAGGCCTAGTTCTTCGGCAAGGGCGATGAAGCCGGGCTTTTCCGCGCCGTCTCCCACCATGGTCGCGGTGAGGGCGCGCTGGTTCCGGTCGCGCAGGCGGGCAAGGGCGCGGATCATGACGTCCGGTCCCTTCAGTTCGCGCATCGTGCCCACGAACAGAAAATCGCTGGCACCGGCTGCGTCGGCGATGGGTATGAATTCATCTTCGGCCAGGCCGTTATAGATGACGGCATGAAGGCCATAGGGCCTCCCTACCTTTTCTTCGTAAATACGCTTTTCGAAGTTCGAGACGAACATCACCGCATCGGTCAGAGGGGCCAGCAACCTCTCGATCAGAAAGACGGCGCCGCCGCGGCGCGTCTTTCTGTCAAAATGCAGGCTTCCGCCATGCGGTGAATAGATACGGGCTACGCGAGACCTTAATACCCGTAAGACTGAGCCGAACAAACGCGCATAGACGCCGCCCTTGGCGCCATGTCCGTGCAATATGTCCGGCTGCAATTTCTTGATGATGCGATATGTTTTGTAGGCTGCCGCTGCATCGCCCAGTCCGACACGGCGCTGCATGGCAATGCGGTGAAGGCCGAGCGCGAGCTTTGGCCGCAATTCCTCCATAAGCGCGTCTTCGCGCGGACCGCCGGTCGTTGCGTCGCAGACAATGCCGACCGCGTGGCCTTTTTCCGCCTGCAGGCCCACCAGATCGCGGACGTGGCGGAAGAGCCCGCCGGTCGGTTCGCGGAAGCAGTGGAGGATGCGCAGCGGGGAGGCATTGGTATCATCAGCCATCAATCGCCATCAGAATAGACGTTCGCGCACATAGATCGTGTCGCCCGGCAGGATGGGATCGGAAATCAGCACGCGGCCCGTCAGGACCTTGCCGTTGAACTGGCGCGTGATATCGACATTCTCCTGATTGGCGCGCGGGCTGAAACCGCCCGCTGCGGCGATCGCTTTTTGCGCGGTCATACCCGGAACATAGGAATACTGGCCGGCAGCACCCACTTCGCCCATCACGAAAATCGGACGATAGCGGTCGATTTCAGCGCTGACGTCAGGGTCGCGCAGATAACCGCCACGCAGCTTGGATGCGATGACGCCCTCCAGTTGCTTGGATGTCTTGCCGCGTGCCGGAACGCTGCCCACGAGTGGGAAAGCGATATAGCCAGCCTGATCGACGCTATAGGTATTGGTAAGGCTCGGCTGCTCGAAAACCGTGATACGCACACGGTCGCCGGCATCCAGCATATAGGGCTGGTTCAGCGCCTCGTGGAAAGCGGGCGGGGCGGGGCGATAGCTGGAGCAGGCAGAAAGCGTCATGGCGGCAAGGCCGAGTGCCACGAGCAGAGTGTGGCCTTTGCGCTTGTTCTGAATTGTCTTCGCCGTCATTTTCCGCCTCGGTTCTTCCGAAAAGCAATATTTCTCAACGCACGCAATCGACGCGGTACTGACAGCGCGATTACGAATATCGGTTGCAAGCGTTATCGATTGATTAGGGTTAATGGCTGGTAAAGAAGACAGGGTCCGGTGCAAAATCTTTATGCTTCGTCACGGTGGCGAACTTACCCTGCTTAACCCTCTGGTTACCTTGTTCCTTTACCTTCCGCCCAGATTCGGGGGTGTTTCATCCCACGCGGGCGAGAGCGATCACGCGCGCAAGCGCACTCGCGAAGTCCATGGAGAATGGGGAATGGCAGAAGTCGATCCGTTATCAAGGGACGCAGATATTGATATCGGTGCGCTGTTCTCCAGCCTGCGCCGTCACTGGCTGTTCATTGTGGGCGGCGCGCTTCTCATGGCGGCGCTTGCCTGGGCCATTTGCCTTCTCCTGACACCGGATTACCGCGCCGAAGCACGCCTCATGATCGAGGCCCGTGAATCCATCTATACCCGCCCCAACGGCGAGACTTCTGCCGAGCGTCCGCTTTTCGATGCCGAAGGGGTGAAGAGCCAGGTCGAGGTGTTCTCCTCCGGCGATCTTCTCAAGAAAGTTTCCGAGGAGCTCAAGTTGACCAGCAATGAAGCCTTCACGACAACGGAAGTGAAGCCCTGGACCCGCGTTCTCATCATGCTTGGCATGCGGACCGATCCGGAGCGCCTGACCCCGGAAGAGCGCGTCTTGCAGAAACTGCGCAAGAACATGCAGGTTTTTGCCGTTACTGCTTCGCGCGTCATCGTGGTGCAATATACGTCGGCGAACCCGGAAACGGCAAAGAATGTCGCCAACGCGCTGGCCGATCAGTACATCCTGTTTCAACAGGCCGCGAAGCTTGAATCGAACGACGATGCGACCGGTTGGCTTGCCCCTGAAATTGACGACCTGCGCAACCGTGTCCGCGACGCGGAAAGGAAGGTTGCGGATTACCGTGCTTCGCGCGGGCTTCTGACCGGGCAGAGCAACAGCACCATCGCGACACAGCAGCTTTCTGAAGTCTCGACCGAACTCACCCGGGTTCGCACCAACCGCGCTTCTGCGGAAGCCAAGGCGGAAAGCATTCGCAAGGCGCTCGCCTCCGGTGCGCCCATCGACACGCTGCCGGATGTGTTGGCTTCCGGAATGATGCAGCGTCTTGCCGAAAGGCGCATCCAGCTCAATGCCCAGATTGCCGATCTTTCGACGACACTTCTCGATGGCCATCCGCGTATCAAGGCGCTGCGTTCGCAGCTCGCCGATCTCGACCAGCAGATCAGGAACGAAGGCCGCAAGCTCGTTGCCAGCCTCGACAATGAAGTCTCCGCAGCAAAGCTTCGCGAGGACGAACTCAATCGCGAACTGAACCGGGTGAAGGCACAGGCGGCACAGGCTGGCGATCAGGAAGTCGAGTTGCGCGCATTGGAGCGCGAAGCGGCGGCACAGCGCCAGCTTCTTGAAACCTATCTGACGCGCTATCGCGAAGCCGCGTCCCGTACCGACCGCAACTATGTGCCGGTCGATGCCCGCGTCTTTTCTTCGGCGGAAACCCCGGCGGTTCCCTATTATCCGATGATATTGCCGATCGTCGGTTCGACTTTCGTGGCGGGCCTGCTGCTGCTGTCTATTTTCGTTCTGCTGCGTGAATTGTTCAGCGGTCGGGCCTTCGTGACGACCGGTGGCCAGAGGGCTGCCGCAGTGGAGGAAATCGAGATGCCGGTTATTGCCGCTGCCGCCGAAGCTGCTGCTGTGCCGCCATCGAGAGCCGAAGGCGGCGATGCAGTTTCGAATGAAACAATTGTGGCACCGCGCCGTTCATGGAATATGCCGTTTGCGGTGAGGCCACCGGTTTCGGATGCACGGAAAACCGTGGAGGAGTTTCCCATGATCAGGCGGGACAAGACCAGCCAGCGCGAAACGCGCCAGCATAATCCCAATGGTGTGGAAGCTGTCGCCGATCTGCTTGCCAGCGGTAAGGAGAAGCGCATCGTGGTCGTTTCTCCCGAAGGTGACAAGGCATCGGCGGGGACGGTGCGTCTGTTGCGTGAATTCGCGGATCGCGGCAAGCGGGCGATTCTCGTGGATATGACTGCTCAGGGAACCGTAGGTCTGGCCATGCTGGATGGTACGCATCTGCCCGGCATTACCGAGCTTTTGTCCGGCGAGCGGCGTTTCAACGAGGTCATCCACAGCGACCGGTTCTCACAGGCTCACGTTGTGCCGCTGGGGGAGGCGGATCCCGAAATCGCCATGCGCTCCGCCGATCGCCTGCCGCTCATTCTCGACGCGCTGGAAACGGTCTATGATTTTGTCGTCGTAGAGTGCGGTCCGTCGTCTTCGGAACAGATCGGGCGCATTGCCGATGGACCTGCTTCGGTGGTGATGAGCATTGTCGATCCGGACGATAAGGGCGTCGCGCTCGCCGCGCTCGACCTCGACCAAGGTGGTTATGAAGACGTCGTCATTTTGATGGACGAACCGGCCTGATTGCCGGAATCTGATTCTGGAACAATGTCTTGCAACGGGTTCCTGAATCGGATCGCCAGCACGCTCTACCTTTTCGCGAACCTGCTGCGCAGCGCCTTGGCCATGCCCCAGAGACGCGGATTGCGCTTGAGGCTTCCGGCGACCGCGTTGCGGGCTGATTGCAGCGCCGTGAAAAACCTGCCCTTGGCTGATAGCGGCACCAGCGTGTCATAGATCGCAAGATCGATGTCGCACCATTCGCGCTTGTAGGGCTCGTCGCCAATGCCGAAACTGTAGACCGAATGGCCTTCACCGCAACTACGGCTGATATCCTCGAAGAAGAGGAATTCACCCGGACTTGCCGTCATCAGTTCATCTTGTGCGATTGCGCCGAACTCAACGGTCGGTCCTGCAACGCCGAACACCTTTCCGATGATCGAACGTATGGTCCCGCCCACCTCAAGAAAGCGCAATTCGTTCAACTGATGATCTTTCGTCAGGCCCGCGCAGAAAAAGACTTTGAAGAAATTGCGCACATTCTCGTCGGAGAATGGGTCGCTGATACCCATTTGCCGAAAACGCTGCGCCTTCATCGCGAAAAAGAGATCGAGAACCTTTTCTGACTCCGCAGGGCTTCGGGGTGCGTCAATTCTCCAGCCTCCGCTTTCCTCATAGCGGCGGTCGTGCTGGCGATGCTTTTTCAGCTTTCGCTTGCGATTGGCGCGATCAAGCACGGCATCGAAGCCGCCATTAAGAGAGACGGCGAGAACCGGATTTGGATTGGGCGCTTTTCCGAGAGCAAGCAGTGGGTTGACTGCACCCTGCATTTCAGAAAACTGGCGTGTCAGCGACAGTGCATCGATGTCCGGTCGCACCTTGCGGATGATGCCGAGTAGCTGATTGACTGCCTCGCGACCGGCAACGCCATCAAATTCCTTGCTGAGCCAGGGAAAATTGCAATTGGCGTGGCTTCCGCCGGGATAGCGCGCAATTTTTACACCCCTGTGGCTGACAGCTTCCAGCGGCACGAGCAGGATCGGCGTGGTTCCGTGAAAAAGCCCGACGACAAAACTGTCGGCATTGACGATGGCGCGCCAGTTATCGATCCATTCGAGCGATTGGGGCGCGCCGTGAACGGCCTCGGCATCTTTCCAGAGCCGCGCGATCTCGCTGAAATCCGTCAGAACGTGCGCTGCGACTTCACCCGCCATTGTCTGCAGCTTCCTCGGAGGGGATTAATGTTGTTTCTTGCGTGGTGGCTGCGCCATCCACCAGATGATGCCCATGGCTGGCAGAACCCACAGAATGCCGGTCACGAAGAAATAAAGGAGATGCACCCACGCGCTTGACTGGGCCAGATGCGCCACGGCGATAATGGTCGCGAATACCGCGTAGATGATAACCAGTGCAACCAGCAAAAAAGTGCCGATCAGTTTCTTCAGCCGAACGGGCATGGCGCAGTTCTCCTTTTCCCGTTTCTTCACTAACCGGTGAACGGTGACAGTGAAAGGGTAAAAACGCGGCGGCATGTCGCGTGACACCAACTTGTAACGGCTTCACCTATGCGGCATGTATCCTTCTCTTGTTATCGAAGGGTGAATGGCATGACGGCAGCAACGGCGCAGCGTGTAGGACAGGGCAGGTCATCGAAAGAGGACCGCGACCGTCGCCTCGTGCGTTATTGGCTTTATGCAGTTTTCGTCGTGCTGATTGCCATCGTCATGGTCGGCGGTGCCACACGCATGACGGGTTCTGGCCTTTCCATAACCGAATGGAAGCCCATTCACGGCGTCATTCCGCCGCTGAACCATGCCGAATGGGTGGAAGAGTTCGACAAGTATCGCCAGATTCCCCAGTATCAGCAGATCAACAAGGGCATGTCGCTGGAGGAATTCCAGTACATTTTCTGGTGGGAATGGGCGCATCGCCTGCTTGCGCGTTTTGTCGGGTTTCTGGTCGCCGTTCCGCTGGCCTTCTTCTGGGTGACGGGACGCCTCCGGGGTGGCCTCAAATACCGCATGCTGGGTCTGCTGGCGCTCGGCGGCCTGCAGGGCGCTATCGGCTGGTGGATGGTGGCCTCCGGCCTGAGCGAGCTGACGAGCGTCAGCCAGTATCGCCTGGCGATCCATCTGACGACGGCCTGCGTCATCATAACGGCGGTATTCTACATTGCGCGGGGCCTTGTCACCTATAGCGAACGACCGGCGGAACGGTCGGTCCAGCGCTTTGCGGGTTGGATCGTGTTCGCCGTGCTTGTGCAGATTTACCTGGGTGGGCTCGTGGCCGGGCTGCATGCCGGTCTGACCTATAACACATGGCCGCTGATGGATGGTGCTGTGGTGCCGTCGGATCTGTTCATCCAGTCGCCATGGTGGCGCAACCTGTTCGAGAACCCGAAAACGGTCCAGTTCGTGCACCGCGTGTTTGCCTATACGGTTCTTGTTCTGGCTGTGCTGCATTCGCTGCAGGTTTGGAATCAGGCTCCGGGCAGCACCCATGCGCGCCGCACCATTGTTCTCCTCGGTCTGATACTTGTGCAGGCTGTTATCGGTATTGCAACGCTTCTGATGAGCGTTCCGCTGCACCTGGGCCTGACGCATCAGTTCTTCGCGCTGATCGTTCTGGCGTTCGCGGTTGCGCACTGGCGCGCAACCAAGGGCGCTTACGAGGGGTAGCTGGTCCGACGCAATTGCCTGAGCGCGGAGGCGATCTTCAGTTCCCGCGCTTCATCCGCGTCGTTACCGTCTTCACGATGCCACGCGGCTGAGAGACAGCCATAGGCGAAGGCATAATCCAGAATATAGGCCGCATCTCGCCCGATGATCGGCGCGAAATGTTCGGCCATGCCCCGCGCACGTTCGAGATCCAGACAGAGATCGTCGCGATCGAGCGGATTGTAGAAGATGTTGGCCGCATCGAAGGCGGCGTCCCCAGCCACCCCGTGCGGATCGATGGCGAGCCAGCCGCGGGGTCCCTTGATGATGTTTTCATGGTGGATGTCGCCATGCAGCGGGATAGTTTCGTGTGGCGTGGCCAGCAAGCGCCTGGCGACCGCCGTGCCTTCTGCATAGAGCGGGCTTTCATCCGCCACCGCGAAAAGACCGGAAAAGTGTTTGTCGAGCGGTTGCAAGTCAACCGGTATCGGGGCGGGAGAGGGCGTATGCAGCGCGCTCAGCACCTCGCCGAAGATGAGCAGGCATTCGGCGTCGTTACCGCGCTTCAGGTGTTCATCGAGGTGGTAGTCGCCCGCATATTCGAGCAGCATCGACGCACCATCCAGGGCGTATAATCGCGCCGCACCATGCCCATTCTGCCAGGCAAGATAATGGGCTCCGCGCAATTCTTCCATTCCGGCCGGCTTCAATTGCTTGACGACAAAAACCTCGCCCGGATGATCGATGCGTTCGACCTTCCAGACGAGGCTTGAATGCTTATCCGCCAGTGGCTCGAACGAGCCGATATTCCATTCGACAGGAAACACCGGCTGCTTCGGCATCATGCCTTGCCGAGCATGAGGTTCATGTTCTGGACGGCGGCACCCGACGCGCCTTTGCCCAGATTGTCGAGCAGCGCCACGAGATTGACTTCTCCGTCGCCTTCGGTGCCGAAGACGAAAAGCTTCATGCCATCCTTGCCCGCAAGCTCTTCCGCATCGACACGCGGAAGCTTCGCGCTTTCCTCAAGCGGCACGACTTCGACAATATCCTGACCGGCATAATGATCGGTCAGCGCAGCATGAATCTTTGCAAGCGACGGTGATCCTTCAAGTTCGCTCAGGAACAGGGGAACCTGTACGATCATGCCTTGCGGGAAGCGTCCCACGCTGGGTGAAAAGATCGGGCGGCGTTCCAGACGGCCATGCATTTGCAGTTCCGGCACGTGCTTATGCTTGAGCGGCAGGCCGTAAAGGAAATTGTTTGCCGCCAGATAGTCCAGATGGTCCTTGTCTTCCATCTGGGCGATCAGCTGCTTGCCGCCGCCGGTATAGCCGGAAACAGCATTGACGCTCACCGGGTAGTCGGCAGGCAGCAGGCCCGCATCGCGAAGCGGGCGAACAAGCGCAATCGCGCCGGTCGGGTAGCAACCCGGATTGGCGACGAGGCGCGCCTCGCTGATGCGTTCGCGCTGGCCTTTCGCCAGCTCGGCAAAACCATAGGCCCAGTCGGGGTGCACGCGATAAGCGGTCGACGTATCGATGATGCGGGTCGAGTTGTGACCTTCGAGCAGGGAAACCGCTTCCTTGGAGGCATCGTCCGGCAGGCAAAGGATCGCAATATCGGCAGCGCGCAGATAGTCGGCGCGCAAATCCTTGTTGCGCCGCTCGGCTTCCGGGATCGAGATCACTTCCAGATCGTCGCGCTCGGCCAGACGGGCGCGGATCTGCAGGCCGGTGGTGCCGTGTTCGCCATCGATGAAGATTTTCGGTTTCATGCGTTTTGCCTTTGAATTCAGAAAGTTACGACATTACGTGGAATCAGCGTTTGAGCTGTTTGAATCACTTTGTGAACAAGCGCCTCATCGTCGTTCTTTCCGTTCGGCCAGAAGGCCCAGATAGTACATTGCAATCGTCGCTCCCGCGATGGCTGTTATATCGGCATGATCATAGGCTGGTGCAACCTCGACCACATCAGCGCCCACGAAGTCAAGAGCTGCGAGCTTGCGCAGGACGGACAAAATCTTTGCCGATGACGGGCCACCAGCGACCGGCGTACCGGTTCCCGGCGCGAAGGCCGGATCAAGGCAGTCGATGTCGAAGGTGAGATAGGCCTTGGTGCCATTGGTGCGCTTCAGGATTTCATCGGCGATCGCCGCCGCCGACATGTCCTCCACCTCGTGGCCATAGATGATCTTGATGCCACAATCTTCCGGCGCGTGGGTGCGGATGCCGATCTGAATCGAGTGGTCGGGATCGATGATGCCATCGCGCACCGCACGGGCCACGAATGAACCGTGGTCGATCCGCTTGCCATCGTCGAACCATGTGTCCTGATGGGCATCGAACTGCACCAGCGCCAGCGGGCCATATTTTGCTGCATGGGCCTTGAGAAGTGGCCATGTGATGAAATGATCGCCGCCAAGTGTCAGCAGGAACGCATCGGATTTCAGAATTTTTGCCGCTTCGCGCTCGATAGTGGCGGGGGTCTTGTAGTGATTGCCGTAATCCAGCAGGCAGTCGCCATAGTCGATGACAGCGAGATTCTCGAAGAGGTCACGCTCGAACGGATATTGCGGGTCATTGTCGAAGATGGCCGAGGCCCGGCGGATCGCCTGTGGACCGAAGCGTGCGCCGGGCCGGTTGGAAACGGCGGCATCGAAGGGAATGCCCCAGACAACCGCTTCGGCTCCCTTGAGCGACTTCGTGTATATCCGCCGCATGAACGATAGCACGCCCGCATGGGTCGGGTCCGTGGCTGCGCTGGTCAGGCTGCGGGCAGTGATCGCGTGGTCGATGGTCTTTGCAGGCATGTCTGTCGTCCGGGATGATGGTCTGGCTTCTATAGCGTTTTCATTCGCTCTTGGCATCAAATCCATAGGCGCGCTCCACGCGTCCGATACGCACGCGATAGGCTTCATACCATTTCTGGCGCCCGAGTCTCTGCGCAACCAGATGGTCCACGTCGCGCTTCCACGCGCGGATGCTTTCTTCGTCGGCCCAGAAAGAATTGGTGATACCAAAGCCTTCCGCGTCGCGCGCGCTTTCAATACCGAGATAGCCGGGCTGTTTCGCCGCAAGTTCACCCATCTGAACTGCCATGTCGCCATAGCCATCGTCCTCGCCGCTGACACGCTGCGAAGCAAAGGTGACAATCAGGTAGGGCGGCTCCGGCGTGGCCGCGAAACGGTTTGATGCTACAGGCAGGGACATGGGGTTTATCCGCTAGTGAGTAGGGTCAGAGGTTCTTGGAATAGTCATGACTGCTATCGAACCGGCTTGCAACTGTGGCGAAGGCGCACTGCTACCTAACATCTTGAGGGCAAATAACAGCAATTGAGGTGCGGGAACCGTTAAGCGCTAATGGCTCTCATTTATGGAGGGACATCATGCGAAAAACGCTTCTTGCGATCTCGGCCATTCTTGTTTGTTCCGCTTCACTTGCGGGCTGTGCAACGAACCAACGCTCCGCCAGCTATCAATTGGAGCAGCAGAATGTAAGCGCAATCAACTGGATGCAACTGTCAGGCGAATATGACGCGCTGGCTTATCAGGCATTCAATGGCGCGCGTCGGGCCTTCGACGCAGCAAAACCGGCAAAGGGAAGAAAGAAGGCCGTAATCGTCGATCTCGACGAGACGATGATCGACAATACCGCCTATGCCGGATGGCGCGTCAGGCAGGGCGTACCCTTTACGGAGGAGGCATGGGCGCGCTGGATGGCCGCCGGGCAGGCACGTCCAATTGCGGGCGCTGTGGAGTTTGCAAGGCATGTGAACGCGAACGGCGGCACGATGTTCTACGTCACGAACCGCGATGCCCGGTCGTTTCAGTCTACCGCAGCCAACATTGAAAGGCTTGGCTTTCCGGGCGTGTCCGCAAAAACGCTTCTGCTGAACAGCGGTCAGTCCAACAAGCAGGAGCGTTTCGATAGTATCAAGGCTGAGGGATATGATGTCGTCATCTATATGGGGGACAATCTCAACGACTTCGGAGCTGCAACCTATCACAAGAACAACCAGCAGCGACGCGCATTCGTCGAAGCCAACCGGGAAGCATTCGGCACGAAGTTTTTCATGCTGCCCAATCCGAGCTACGGCGACTGGGTTTCAGGCATGGCGCAGGACTATTACAAACAGTCTCCGCAAAGGCAGCTTGAGATCAAACGCAAGTCCATCCGCAGTTGGGCAGGCTGAAATGCGGTGTGGAACGAAAACAAAAAAGCGGACCCGAAGGCCCGCTTTTCTGTAAATCCGAAGCGAAAAGATTATTAGCGCTTGGAGAACTGGAACGAACGGCGAGCCTTGGCCTTACCGTACTTCTTACGTTCGACAACGCGGCTGTCGCGGGTCAGGAAGCCACCCTTCTTGAGAACCGTGCGCAGGCCCGGCTCGTAGTAGGTGAGGGCCTTGGAGATGCCGTGACGAACGGCGCCGGCCTGACCGGAGAGACCGCCACCGGCAACGGTGGCAACGATGTCGAACTGACCAGCGCGATTCGAAGCGACGATCGGCTGCTGCAGGATCATCTGCAGAACCGGACGTGCGAAATACTTTTCGAATTCCTTGTCGTTGACGGTGATCTTGCCAGTGCCCGGCTTGACCCATACGCGTGCAACGGCGTCCTTGCGCTTGCCGGTGGCATAGGCGCGGCCCTGTGCGTCCAGCTTCTGGACATGAACCGGAGCGGCAGCTTCGGTCTTGGCAACGGTGCCGAGTTCTTCGAGCGAGTTGAGCTGCTCAGCCATGATTATGCATTCCCTTTGTTCTTGCGGTTCAGCGCTGCGACGTCGAGGACTTCCGGCTGCTGAGCTTCATGCTGATGGTTCGGGCCTGCATAAACGCGCAGGTTCTTCATCTGGCGACGGCCGAGTGGACCACGCGGGATCATGCGCTCGATTGCCTTCTCAAGAACGCGTTCCGGGAAACGGCCTTCGAGGATCTGGCGAGCAGTGCGCTCCTTGATGCCGCCCGGATGGCCGGTGTGCCAGTAATATTTCTTGTCGGCATACTTGTTGCCGGTCAGAACAACCTTGTCGGCATTGATGATGATGACATTGTCGCCATCGTCAACATGCGGGGTGAAGGTTGCTTTGTGCTTGCCACGCAGGCGATTGGCGACGAGCGATGCGAGACGGCCGACGACGAGACCTTCGGCGTCGATCAGCACCCACTTCTTCACCACTTCAGCCGGCTTCTGAGAGAAAGTTGCCATTGAAGTCTTCCTTGACTTGATCCCTGTCCTTGCGAACCGGGCTTTTTTTGTTGCTTGTGTTGGACTGATCCAACCCGAACGAGCGGGCAAAAGATCACTTCTGCTCGCTTCCGGCGGGTCGATATACAATGTTGACGCTTCCGTCAAGCCCTTTAATCCGAGCGCCCGTTTAAAAATTAAACAAAATCAATAAGTTATAGATTTGGTATTATAATACCATATAATTTTCCATCATTTTCAGCGCGGCGGGATCGAATAAGTGGCCGTCGCGTGGGCAACGAGTTCGCCGTTTGCAGCGTCGGTCAGGCTGATTTCGAGCACAGCGAGACGCTTCCCGAGTTTCAGGAGATGCGCCACGGCATCGATCGCTCCGGGAGATGGCTTGCGCAGGAAATTGATGTTCAGGCTGGTCGTCACCGCCAGGGCAACCGGACCAATATGGGCGAGTATGGCGGCATAGGCGGTTACGTCGGCTAGGGCAAAAAGCGAAGGGCCGGACACGGTGCCGCCCGGTCGCAGATGCTGCTCGTCGGCATGAAGGCGCATCGTTGCAGAACCATCGTCGATTGCCGTGATCTCGAATGTGTCGCCAAGCTGTGGGAACTCGCGTTTCATGAAAGCTTGCAGATCCCCGATTGTCATCACGGGGCCGACGCCTGTGCGATGCGTGGTATTGATATTCATGCGTTCCTCCCAACTTAAATACTCAATAAGGGGTGCATGTGCCTCTATGCAAGCACCGGCTCCAGCCATTCGAAGGGAACAGAGATGCAAAATCCTTCCGACGACCAGATTCGCGAAATTCTCCTTTCCGTCAGAACCATAGCGCTTCTCGGCGCTTCGCCGAAGCCGGAGCGCCCGAGCAATGGCGTCATGGAGTTCCTGCTTTCCAAGGGTTACCGCGTGATTCCGGTCAATCCGGGGCAGGCGGGCAAGGATATTCACGGCCAGCGCGTGGTGGCCCGGCTGGCGGATATCGATGAGCCGGTGGACATGATCGATGTCTTCCGCGAACCCTATTCGCTGCCGGGAATCGTCGATGAGGTGCTGGCCATGCAGCCGAGGCCGAAAATCCTGTGGACGCAGCTTGGTGTGGTGCACGAAGAAGCGGGAAACCGCGCCCGCGAAGCAGGTCTGACCGTGGTCATGGACCGTTGTCCAGCCATCGAATACCCCCGCCTGATCGCTGAATAGAAAGTTTTGGATTTAAATTCTGCGATTCCGCCATTTCGCGGAAAATCCGCCTTTGCTTTCCTGGCGGCAACGCCTAACGTCCTGTCATCATTGGGGCTTAGACGCTGGAGGAAATCATGTCGAAACGTTCGCCCGGAATTGAAACGCTGGCTGTCCACGCAGGCGCAAAGCCCGATCCAACGACGGGGGCGCGTGCAACGCCGATCTACCAGACCACATCTTTCGTGTTCGAGGACGCCGACCACGCGGCATCCCTGTTCGGCCTTCAGGCTTTCGGCAATATCTATACGCGCATCACCAACCCGACCACGGCGGTTCTGGAAGAACGCATTGCCGCGCTTGAAGGCGGTACGGCGGCGGTCGCGACCGCATCGGGCCATGCGGCACAGCTGCTCGTGTTCCACACGCTTCTGCGGCCGGGCGACAATTTCATCGCAGCACGGCAGCTCTATGGCGGCTCGATCAACCAGTTCGGCCAGTCGTTCAAGTCTTTCGACTGGCATGTGCGCTGGGCCGATGCTACCAATCCTACCGATTTCGCCAAGCAGATTGACGATCGGACCCGCGCCATCTTCATCGAAAGCTTCGCCAATCCGGGCGGTATTGTCGTGGATATCGAGGCGATTGCCGAAATCGCTCACAAGCACGGCCTGCCGCTGATCGTGGACAACACGCTCGCATCGCCCTATCTGGTGCGCCCGATCGAGCATGGCGCGGATATTGTGGTCCATTCGCTGACCAAGTTTATCGGCGGTCACGGCAATTCGATGGGCGGCATTCTGGTCGATGGCGGAACATTCGACTGGGCGAAGTCCGGCAATTACCCGCTGCTCACAGAACCGCGCCCAGACTATGCCGGCCTGGAACTGCACAAGACTTTCGGAAATATTTCCTTTGCTATCGCTGCCCGTGTTCTGGGCTTGCGGGATTTCGGGCCTGCCATTTCACCGTTCAATGCGTTCCAGATCCTGACGGGCGTGGAAACGCTGCCGCTGCGCATTCAGCGCCACAGCGACAACGCGTTGAAGGTTGCTTCCTGGCTGCACGGTCACGACAAGGTATCATGGGTCAATTATGCCGGATTGCCGCATGATAAATTCCACGCGCTCCAGCAGAAATACGCACCGAAGGGGGCCGGCTCGGTGTTCACTTTCGGCCTCAAGGGCGGATACGACGCTGGCGTGAAATTCGTCGACAGCCTCGACCTCTTCTCACTGCTTGCCAATATTGGTGACACGCGCTCGCTGGTCATCCACCCGGCATCCACCACCCACCGTCAGCTGACCGACGAGCAGAAGGTGGCTGCGGGTGCGGGACCGGATGTGGTGCGCCTTTCCATCGGCATCGAGGATGCTGATGATATCATCGCCGATTTGGAACAGGCGCTGGCGAAGGTCTGATCGATGAGCCGGTTTCTCGATTTCAACCTTTCCGGCATCGAGCCGGAAGAAGGCGCTCCCTTACCGGAGCGCATTCTTTCAGGTAGCCCCGAATTCCGCACATGGAATTTGGAGGAGAACGCCGAAGGAACGCTTTTTGCAGGCATATGGGAGAGTACGCCGGGAAAATGGCGTATCGAATATGACGAATGGGAGTTCTGCCACATTCTTTCCGGCCGCTCCATCGTCAGCGAAGAAGGCGGGGGGAGCCGGGAAGTCGGGGTCGGGGACAGTTTTGTCATCCGACCCGGCTTCAAAGGCAGTTGGGAAGTCATCGAGACCACCCGCAAGGAATATGTGATCAGGCTCTGACGCAAATGCTGTGTGAAACAAAACACCCGCCGGGAGATCGGCGGGTGTTTTGTCTGGTGGCATGTTGTCAGTTATGCGACTCGCGCCTGATCGGTCGGAAAACCGGAACCGTATTCGGTCCGGGCCGCTCTACGGCAGGGGTACCGGACGACGGACGTTCGGGCCGCGGCGGACGAGGGCGATCCGGCCTGTTGTAGCTTGGACGGTTCCGATCCCTGTCCCGGTCGCGGTAACGATAACCGTCGCGATAGCGATAACCAGAATCCCGATAGTAACGCGGGTAACGACGATAATCGCGGTAATAGCCGCCGCTATCATAAATGACGCCGGTGCCGATATAGCTGCCGCGCGAATAATAGGGATCGTAACCGTCGCCGTAATAGCCTTCGGACACGCAGCCGCTAAGCGTCAGGCTGGCAGCGCCGATGCCAAGCGCAAGTAAAATGGATTTCAATGACATGTTCGCTACTCCCGAAAGGCCGGGGTCAGCGCTGGGAACGCAATAACCACGCGGCGAACCACTATTTAGAGGGATTATGCGCATTTCTATCGCTAACCCATAATCAATAAAGATTACAGAACGTTAGCTTGGTTGGCTTACTTCGTATCTCTACGTCAACGGCATTCATTTTCGAACTGATGCTGCATGCCTGTTGAATAACGCAATAACGTTTCAAAAGTTGCTTGGACAGGTAAAAAGCATTCCAAAAGACAAAACCGCCCCGGAGGGCGGTTGAGGTGTTCGGAGTCATTATCAGAGATTACTGAGACTTCGCAGCACCGATCTTAGTAGCGATTTCGGTGAACTTTTCGCTGATGTTGGTTCCCAGCTGGGTTGTTGCCGTGATGATGACGACAGCGATCAGGGCTGCGATGAGGCCGTATTCGATAGCGGTTGCGCCGGATTCATTTTTACGAAAGCGTGCGATAAGCTTGGTCATGTGTTGCTCCTGAGATCATTTTTGTTTGTTTAGCGGTCGTTGTGACCTGCGAGCAAACTATCCGGCAATTATGTTCACCCTCTTAAGTTGCATGGTAAACGGAAGGTGAGTATTGCATATGCTTAATAAAGTGCTGAATACAAAATGAAATTCGAAACTTCGCCATGAAGGACATTGGAGAATTGCTGAATGCAGGGTTGCAGATAGCAATGAGCCCCGCTTGCGCGAGGCTCCATTCTGATGTGGTTGTCGTCCAGCTTACTGCGGCAGCTGAGCGCCAGCCTGCTTAACGGCGTCTGCCATGGTCTGGCAGAGCTTTTCCTCAGAGATGTTCTGCGCTTTTGCGCTCGTGGCAATATCCTGCTCCATACCCATCGCGGAAACCTTGCCTTGCTTGCCGGTTGCTTCGGCAGCTTCGGCCTTGGACGTGTCGGCTGGGGCTGGGATAAGCGCGATCATTTTCGACTGGATTTCGATGGCGCCGCCATCGGTATAACCCTTTTCCTGGCAATACTGGAGAACGCCAAGCTGATTGCGGGCGGCATTATAGGCCATTTCCATCTGCTCCGGCGTTGCCTGAGCGAAAGCCGTGGCAAGATTTGCGCCGAGGAAAAGACCGGTCAAAGAAACACGTACCAGATTGCGCATGATAATTCATCTCCATGAGTCAAATACACGTTGTGATAGAGCGAAATTTTTCGGCGAAGGAAACTCAAGAAAAATTAAATAGTGAAATGAAAAATAAAGAAAAATAATTCCTCGCTGAAGGCGTGAGCGTCATGAATATTTCATGGGGGCGTCATACGCCAGTCATTCCGCAGGTTGCATAAGATTTGCGATCAAACGGAAAGCACCGGGGACAAGTTGGTCGAGCTGGTGGTGCAATACAAGACTCGTATGCGTATGACGGCCTTTGCCAATTCGGGCCGAAACAAGTGAGCCATAAAGCGGTTGTTCTCCATCATCATGCATTGAAAGCAGCGGCTGATAAGCATCGTCCCATGCGGAAGCGAAATAAAGCCCGCGCTCCTTGTGCCAGCCATCCCAATCCGCTTCAGTGATGACATTGGGGCCGACGAGCAGTGGGTGTTCAGGCTTAAGAACTGTAACCGCCGCATCGGGATTTGTAACGCGCCAGCGCAACGAGGGGGAGCCAATCGTCAGTTTTCGCGGCGGCGTTTGGTCGGGATGCCAACCATCGGATGGCCGATGATAGAGCGTCACGAGATGCCCGCCATCTTCTACGAAGCGGTGCAGCCTGGCTGTCGCTGCTGCGAGGTCGTCGCGTATGCCGAAGGCAAATATTCCGACCACGATTGTGGTGAATTGTGAAAGATCGCCCGCAAGATGGTGCGCTTCGAGGTCGGTCATGTCGAAACCCATGCGTTTCAACCAAAGGTCGACATTGTCGGCACCGCCGCCAATGTAGCCAATGCGTGCATTGGGCAGTTTCACATCAAGAACCAGCACCGGCAGCACTGCAGGCTCGCGCCACACGGTTCTGCCAATATGCGGATAGTCGGTAAACTGCATCTGCCAGGCGGGGTTTTCGTTGATCGCAGCTTGGAGGTTTGTCAGGCCCGGTTTCGGAGCGGA
This sequence comes from Brucella sp. IR068, assembly GCF_049065885.1. NCBI lineage: Bacteria > Pseudomonadati > Pseudomonadota > Alphaproteobacteria > Hyphomicrobiales > Brucellaceae > Brucella > Brucella sp. IR068. Next base: position 274,933 of record NZ_JBAKHE010000002.1, read on the forward strand.
AGGCCCATGCAGCACGGCGCTCTGACCGTTCAGGCTTATATTCCAGCCGTTTTGCGATGTGAAAGCAATCCGGTCAGCCTTTCCGTCGACAGCAAGCCTGACCCGCAAATGTTCTTCCCCTCCGGATACAATGACGGCAGGCGGATCGAACTTCAGTGAAGCGGGGGGAACAATAGCGAATGGCTCTTCGAGATCGAAGCCGCACTCCGCCAGATGGTCGTCAAACTGCGCCCTTAGCCGGACAAAAGCTTGCCCGTTACCGCCCAGCGACCGCCATGCAGGCTCGAAAAGCGGGGAAGGTGGCGCGTCTTCCATGAGCGAAACGGTGAAAATCTTTCGTTCCGAGGTTTGCTGCTTGCAGGCGATAGAACAGGTTTCAGGCAGGACAGGTTCAGCCATTATTGCGATTTCTGCCGCTCCGGGACCATGCTCGATGACGAGCCTTGTCTCATCCCCCGACGCCAATATCGGTTTTTCCAGATAAGCACGCTCGAATAGCGAAGCCGCTTCCATCAGGGCAGCATCTATTTCCTGCCGCTTGCGCTCCAGCCTGTGGCCATGCAGCAGGAGAAAACCGTCAGGTGCGCTGGTCAGGACTGTTTTCAGACTTTTCGCCGCATCGGCAAGGTTTTTGATGATGGCTTCACGATCCGGAAACGCTGCAATGGCCTGTTCGACGGATTCATGAACATGAACAAGCTGCTTCCGATTTTCAAATGCCAGCCCATCGGCGAGAACGGCGAGGGTCTCCTGTAGTCCCTCAAGAATTGTCTTTTCCGAACGGCTATCCGGCAGTCTCAGATGCAGTGGCCATTCGACCTTTGGCTTTTCCGGCCATTGACCCATGCCTTGAGTGGCGTGGCAGGCACGCGACCACTCCCCAATGCGGTCAAAATCCGCGCCCGTTGCCTCTTCCCGGCCACTGGCATAAAGCGTCAATGTTGCGTCCGGCGGCGGAAGTTCGTCATCATATGTATCGCCACCGCCTGACCATGCAGGAAGATAGAATTTCGCTACCTGCCACGGCGTCAGCCCCTCAGCAAAATGTTCAGGAAAGGCATCGGGATCGGCGGCGAGCCGTATAGCCCGTTCGGCGGCCCGGGTCATGGCGCGATGGTGACCGTGCTGGCCGGGAACATCGAGAAAGGTAGGCAGCACGATATCCGGGCGCTCGGCGCGATAGGCGCGAACCAGCCGCTCGATGGTCTGCTCCTCTCCCCAATGGGCAAAGGTACCGTCACCATCCTTGGAAAAGCCGAAATCGTGGACGCAATCGTCAGGCCCGTGGCCAAGCCAATGCACGTCGCAATCGAGAATGCGCGCCGCTTCCTCAATCTCGCGGCCGCGGATGACGCCGAGCGCACCGCCGCGTTCAGGGCCGAGCGCGTTCTGTCCGCCTTCGCCCCGCGTCGAACAGGCGATCACCACCCGCACACCAAGTCCGAACCGCAAATAGGCCATGAGGCCGCTTTGCTCGTCGTCCGGATGCGCGCCCGTATGCATCAGCGTCACGGTGGAGCGGAGCCTGCCGAGCGCCCGATGCAGGCGGACGAGGGCGGGGGACGATTTCTGGCGCTCAATGCGCTGGTGGGCGGTCAGCATGATCAGACTTCCGAATTGGTATCGAGCTTCGGCGTCATGGCCTCGAACATCGGAAGGGACGCGGCACCCAGAGCAGCGGTAAACTGTCCCGTCTGTCCGCGAATGACGCGCGGCAATGCGCGGGCGCGGCGGCTCGCGACCGAAATCGGCAGGCCGCCCATATGCCAGATCAGGTCGTCGATAATCGCATCGGGCAACATGCCGCCCAATATGATCGTCTCGGGATCGAGGATATTTTCGATCATGGCGATCATTGGCGCCAGATGGTCGGCAGCCTCCTGCACCCAGCCCATCAGAACCGGATTGCGGGCTTCGTGCAGTTTCTGGAGTGCGTCGAAATCGGTTTCCCCGATGCCCGACGCATGAAGCTTTTCACGCAGGGCATGAAGCGAGGCATAGGTTTCAAGACAGCCCTTCTGGCCGCAGGCGCAGCCACGCCCATTGGGCGTAATGACGATATGGCCGATTTCGCCGGCATTGCCGAAAGCACCGCGAAATGGTGCACCTTCCTGGATCATGCCGAGCCCGATACCGGCCCCGAAATAGATCATGGCGAAGTTGGAAATGGCATGCCCCGCACCGAACAGGCGTTCGCCAACGGCGGCGGCATTGGCATCGTTTTCGACCAGGACGGATTCTCCGCAGGCTTCACTCAAAACCGCCGCCGCGTCGATTCCGGACCAGCCGGGCAGGGTGGTCGGTCCAACCGAACTCATGCCTTCAATGTCGAAAGGCCCCGGCATCACCACGCCTATGCCGAGGAGGCGCGCCGGAAACGAAGTCTTTACTGCATCGACTTCCTTTCGCAACTGCGCGGAAAGCTTGTCGGGGCTGACATCATGGATCGGGCGTACATGCTGCGTTCTTGGCTTGCCGGAAAGATCGAGGGCAGTCGTTACCATATGCGTCGATCCCATTTCGACGCCGATGGTCATCGCGCCTTCAGGATTGACCGCGAACTGGATCGGCGGCTGGCCGCGCCCTGTTTTCAGCCGCCCGAGCTGCATCAACAGGTTCTCTGAAACCAGTTCGTCGACGATATTGGCGATGGCCTGTGCGGTGAGGTGGGTCAGGCGGGCGATGTGCATACGGCCAAGCGGCCCATGCCGGCGCACGACGTCAAGCACCACGCGCCGGTTATGATCGCGGATTCGTTCGGGATTCTTGCCGAGGGTAACCGCAAGCGCCCCGTTTGCAGCGGTCGCAGATGCGGTGACCGGTTCGCCGTCCGATTTCGATGTCATGGTCCCTCCTGTCTCCCGTCAGAGAGATATCGCGGGCTGTTTCTAACAGCAATATATTAATTCAACTAAATTATCTTATTGACAAAACGCTCGCAACATTGAACCGTAAGAGAGGGTGGTGAAGACTGCTCTTGTTCATGTGGGGAAGTGGGTCCCTGCGTGAGGAAAATGGGCGCTGCGCACGACCTGCGCGGCATGTGGTGGAATAAGCGGATGATGCCAGGCATCTCCGTGGCCGTGCCTGGGACCGCATTCGTACCGGTGGGCGGGGCAATAGGGAGGTTTAAATGCGCAAGCTGTTATTGGCAGGTCTGGTTGCGGGGCTCAGCACCGTTGCAATCAATGCCGCACAGGCTGTCGAAATCGAATATTGGCAGTATGTCTTTGAGACACGCGTCAAGGCGATGGACAAGCTGATCGAGAATTTCGAAAAGGCCAATCCGGATATCAAGGTCAAGCAGGTCACGTTCCCTTACGACGATTATCAGACGCGCGTTATCGCAGCCAAGATGGCCGGTAAGAGCCCGGACGTGATGCAGCTCTTCTATGGCTGGCTCGACAAGTTCGTGGCTGGCGGCATTCTGCAGCCGCTGCCGCAGGATGCGTTCCCGCATGACAAGATCGAAAGCGAATTCTTCCCGATCGTTTCGGCGATGAAGCGCGGCGACGAATATTACGGTCTGCCGACCGCCGTGCGTTCGCTGGCGCTTTTCTACAACAAGAAGCTCTTCACCGAAGCTGGTCTCGATCCGAACAATCCGCCCAAGACGCTGGATGAAATGGTCGAAGCCGCCAAGAAGACGACGAAGCGCGACGCTTCCGGCAATCTTCTGGCCGAAGGCATCACGCTCGACATGCCGGGACAGGACCAGCATTGGTGGCGTGAGGTTCTGGTGCGCCAGTTCGGCGGTCAGCCTTACACCGACAACGACCGTAAGGTCGCCTATAATGACGCTGCCGGTGAAAAGGCGCTTGCCTTCTATACCGGTCTCCAGACCGAACATAAGGTCGGCGAAGTCAAGTTCATGGACGAAGGGCAGGCGGCTTTCCGTGCCGGCATGGCAGCCATGACCATCGACGGCACCTTCCGTCTCGGTTCGTTCCGCACCATCAAGGACTTCGAATGGGGTGTGACCGAGCTTCCGGCCAATGCGGAAGGCGTGCGCTCCAACTATGCCAGCTACTTCGCCAACGGCATCAGCGCCAAGGCAAGCGGTGAGAAACTCGAAGCTGCCAAGAAGTTCCTGAATTACATCTCCTCGCCGGAAGCCATGGAAATCTGGCTGAAGGACGTGGGTGAACTGCCTGCGCGCCGTTCGGCGGCCCTGACGGAAACGAACCTTGCCGATCCGATCTACGGTCCGTTCCTGAAAGGTCTGGAATATGCGCACACGACCATGTTCGTGGACGAACTGAAGCAGCGCCAGACTGCGGTCGACATGGCCAACCGCGTCATTCTGGAAAAGCAGCCGGTCAAGGAATCTCTCGAACAGGCCGCCAAGACCGAGCAGGAAGTGCTCGACGCAGCCAAGTAACAGGCTTTGAAATTGCGGCGAGGTACGGCCTCGCCGCAACCGAAGGATCTTGAAACATGACAACGACTGTAGCCGGGACGACTGCAACAGGCGGCACGGCGAAGGAGCCTTCGGGCAACCGCCTGACGGATCGCCTTTCCATGCGCACAAGACGGTTGATCTGGGTCTGGAGCTTTCTGGCTCTCCCGATCCTGTTCTATTCGGTCATCCGCTTTTACCCGACGATAGAGGCTTTCTGGCTGTCGCTTACCGATTGGGATCTGATGAACCCGCCAAAGTTCATCGGCTTCGCCAATTACCAGAAGCTTTTTGCCGATCCCGAATTCTGGAAAGTGTTCCGGAACACCTTCACCTATCTTCTGGTCGGCACACCGATCAGCCTCGTGGTGGCGTTTACGATCGCTTATTTTCTGGATCGTGTGCGCATCATGCACGGCTTTATCCGTGCTCTCTATTTCCTGCCTTATCTCACAACGGCGGCTGCCATGGCATGGGTCTGGCGCTGGTTCTACCAGCCTGCGCCTATCGGTTTCATCAATAATATCCTGAATGCACTGGGCCTTCCGCAGCAGGGTTTCCTGCGCTCGGTCGATCAGGGTCTCTATGCGATCATGGCGACGTCCATCTGGGCCGGCCTCGGTTTCCAGATCATCATCTTCATGGCGGGCCTGCGCGCTGTTCCTAACACTTTCTATGAAGCCGCACGCATCGACGGCCTCGGCGAATGGGCGATCCTGCGCAAGATCACGATCCCGCTTTTGAAGCCCACTACGGTATTCCTCGTCGTCTTCTCGTCCATCGGCTTCCTGCGCATCTTCGATCAGGTCTACAACATGACCACGAATGATCCAGGCGGGCCGCTCGGCTCCACCAAGCCGCTGGTGCTGATGATCTATCAGACCGCCTTCTCCTCCTATGCGATGGGCTATGCGGCTGCGCAAACCGTCGTTCTCTTCACCATCCTGCTTTGCGTCTCGCTGTTGCAGCTCTGGATCCTGAGGGAAAAGAAATGACAGCGTCCGCTCAAAACAAACCGCTCCCGTTCCAGAACCTGCGGCCCGGTCGCATCGTGACATGGACATTGCTGCTTATCGGCGGCCTCATCATGATCACGCCGCTGGCCTTCATGTTCTCCACCTCGCTCAAGACGGCAGGGCAGGTCTACGACCTGCGCCTGATACCGGCAGAGCCGACATTGCAGAACTATGTCACCATTCTCGCCGATGGCCGCTTCCTCCGCTGGTTCCTGAATTCGATGATCGTTGCAGTCGTGGTCACGCTGTCGAACGTGTTCTTCGACAGTCTCGTCGGCTATACGCTGGCGAAATTCCAGTTCCGCGGACGCTATTTCATCTTCCTCGCCATTTTGTCCACGCTGATGATCCCCACCGAAATGCTGGTGATCCCCTGGTATCTCATGTCGAGCAAGCTCGGCTGGCTGGACAGCTACTGGGGCATCATGTTCCCCGGCATGATGACGGCCTTCGGCACCTTCCTTATGAAGCAGTTCTTTGAAGGCGTTCCCAACGACTTTCTGGAAGCTGCCCGCGTCGATGGTCTCAACGAATTCCAGATATGGTGGAAAGTGGCCATGCCGCTTGTGACGCCTGCGCTCTCGGCGCTCGCAATCTTCACCTTCCTCGGCAACTGGACCGCATTCTTCTGGCCGCTGATCGTTGCCACCAGTCCGGAGCTTTACACGCTGCCGGTCGGGCTTTCGAGCTTCGCCGTCGAGCAGTCCATCCAATGGGAAATGATCATGACCGGCGCAGCCATCGCCACGCTTCCCACGCTCGTCGTCTTTCTTCTTCTCCAGCGTTACATCGTGCGCGGTGTCATGCTTGCTGGCCTCAAGGGTTGAACATGTCCGATCTTGATCCACGGCTGTCCGATAAAAGCGTCTTTCCCGATCCGGTTTACAAGAAAACCGTGCTTCGCCCGCTTTTTGACGGCGCCAAGACCCACCATGTCGATGGCTTTCGCCGCATCGACCGCGCCCATCTCGTCATGCTGGTTGAAACCGGCATTCTCGACCGCGAACAGGCTGCAGCCATTGCCGGTGCGCTGGAAGCAATCGACAGGGAAATCGATCCTGCGAAACTGACTTATACCGGTGAGGTGGAGGACTTTTTCTTCCTCATCGAGAAGGAGCTGAAAGCGCGGATCGGCGCCGATATTGCAGGCCGCCTTCACACGGCGCGTTCGCGCAACGATATCGACCATACGCTGTTCAAGCTCGGCCTGAAAGCCCGTATCGATACGTTGATGGCGCAGGCGCGCAACCTGCTGGATGCAATGATTGAAGCCGCGGAACGCGAAAAGCAGACACTGATCGTCGCCTATACGCACGGCCAGCCTGCGCAGCCATCGACTTTCGGCCATTATCTTTCGGCGGCAATCGAGGTTCTCATTCGCGATATGGAACGAATGGAAGCTGCGCGCGCCATCGTCAACATGTCGCCCATGGGGGCGGCGGCCATCACCACCTCAGGCTTCCCGATCGATCGCGCACAGGTCGCTGGCCTGCTGGGCTTTGCCGCCCCCTTGTCCAATTCCTATAGCTGCATCGCAGCGGTGGATTACATCACCTCGACCTACTCGGCGCTGGAACTGATGTTCGTCCATCTCGGGCGTCTCATTCAGGACTTCCAGTTCTGGACCAGTTTCGAGGTCGGCCAGATTTATGTGCCGAATGCCTTCGTGCAGATTTCATCGATCATGCCGCAGAAACGCAATCCGGTTCCGGTGGAACATATGCGCCATCTGGCAAGCCAGACCATGGGCCGCGCCCGCACTGTTCTGGATGTGATGCACAACACGCCCTTCACAGACATGAACGACAGTGAAGGCGAAACGCAGCAGATGGGCTATGAGGCATTCGCTTCCGCAGGCCGCGTGCTCGAACTTCTGGCCGCTTTCATCGGTGCGATCCGCATCGATCCGGCCCGTGTCGCGGAAAACATCCGCCGTTCCTGCATCACGATCACCGAACTGGCGGACTCACTGGTCCGTATCGAAAACCTCTCTTTCCGCCAGGCGCATGAAATCGCGGCCAAGGTTGCTCGCTCTGTCGTGTCGATGGGCGGCGGGCTGGAAAAGGATGGTTTCGAACCTTTCCTTGAAGCATTCCGCGAATCCGCCGGACGCGAGCCATCCTTCGGGCGTGAGAAGTTTGAAGAACTGGTGTCGCCGCAGCATTTCGTGGCTGTGCGTGATCGTCTCGGCGGTCCGGCACCGGCCGCGATGAATGCAGCGCTTGCGCGGCATAAGGCGGAAGCAGATCGCTTCAAGGCGGTGGCTTACGATCATGCAGCCGCAGAGGCCAAGGCTGCTCGCGAACTCAATGAAAAATTCAGTGCACTTGTGGAGGCACGCTGATGGCAACCATCGAACTTGAAAAGCTGGTCAAGCGTTATGGCAAGGTCGAGGCGGTCCGGGCAATCGATCTCCAGATCAAGGACGGCGAATTCGTCGTTTTTGTCGGGCCTTCAGGCTGTGGCAAGTCCACCACCTTGCGCATGATTGCAGGGCTTGAGGATATTTCTGGCGGTCATCTCAAGATCGGCGGTGAAGTCGTCAATGAACGTGACCCCAAACAACGCAACATCGCCATGGTGTTCCAGAACTATGCGATCTATCCGCATATGACCGTGCGCCAGAACATCGGTTTCGGGCTCTACACGTCGAAGCTGTCTAAAGCCGAGAAGGACAAGCGCATTGAGGAAACCGGCAAGGCGCTGGGGCTGGAACCCTATCTCGACCGTCGCCCGGCAGCGTTGTCCGGTGGCCAGCGCCAGCGCGTCGCCATCGGCCGCGCCATGGTGCGCAATCCGTCGGCCTTCCTGTTCGATGAGCCGCTGTCGAATCTCGATGCCCAGCTTCGCGCCCAAATGCGCATTGAAATCAAGCGCTTGCATCAGCGCCTCAAGACGACGACCGTTTATGTGACCCACGATCAGGTCGAGGCCATGACCATGGCCGACCGCATCGTCGTCATGCGGGATGGCCGTATTCTTCAGACCGGCACACCGACAGAGCTTTATGAAAACCCGACCGATGTGTTTACGGCACGCTTCATCGGCAGCCCGTCGATGAACCTGATTGCCGGCCGCCGAAGCGGTGCGGGCGTCGAACTTGCACCCGATGGCGACATTCTGATCGGCGTTCGCCCGCACGACCTCAAAGTCGAGGAGGGAACGGCCAATGGCCTGTCGCTTACCGGTACGGTGACGGCGGTTGAGCCGCTTGGTGCGGAAACGCTCGTGCATCTCGATGTCAACGGCGTTTCGGTCATTGCAACGGCGCCGGGCAAGGTCATTCCCGCAACGGGCGGCACGCTTTCCGTGTCTGCGCCAGCCGGAAGCCTTTATCTCTTCGATGCCAGGACCGAGAAGAGCCTGGGCCGCCTATGATGCCGCAACAGTTCAGGCGTCCGGCTGTCCTCAGCATCGGACGGATTTATTGCGACCTCATCTTCACCGGGCTGCAATCGCTGCCGCAGCCGGGACGCGAGGTCTTTGCAGAAAACATGAAGATGGCGGCGGGAGGCGGTGCTTTCATTTCCGCGGCGCATCTCGCCCATGCGGGAAGGGCGGTTGCGCTGGTTGCGCGGCTTGGCTTCGACGGACTGTCACGCGGGCTTGAGCCGGATCTGAAGATCGACGGTGTCGATCTGCGCTTTCTGGAGCGGGCCGACGATGCCGGGCCGCAGGTGACGGTGGCAAGCGTGATCGGCAATGACCGCGCATTTCTGTCGCGCCGCGCCGGTTCGGCGCTTCCCACAACCCTTTCTGCTGCCTTGCAATGGAAGGATGCAGGGCATTTGCATATTGCTGAATTTGCAACGCTGCACGAAATCCCTGACCTCGTGCGGCAGGCAAAGGCGGCGGGTCTGTCCGTCTCGCTCGACCCAAGTTGGGACGATGCGCGGATCCATGATCCAAGCCTGCTTGCCGCCTGTGAAGGCGTCGATATCTTCCTGCCAAACCGCGAGGAAGCGCAGGCCATCACCGGCTACGATGACCCCGCAAAGGCGCTCGATGCGCTGGCGGTCCATTTCCCGGTCGTCGCTCTCAAGGGGGGCGGCGAGGGCGCGTGGCTGCGCACTGCTGATTCCAATATTCATATGGCGGCAAAGGATGTGCCGGTTGTCGATACGACCGGGGCCGGCGATGCCTTCAATGCCGGTTTCATCGATTCCTGGCTCGAAGGTCACGATGTTCATCGTGCACTCGCTGCCGGTATCGAATATGGAAGCCTTGCAGTGCAGGCGGCGGGCGGCGCTTCCATCCTGCGTTCGCCTGACCGTCTGGCGGGATAAAATTCGGGGCGGCGGCTGAATGCTTGCCGCCCCCGACAATTTGTTTTCCTGCTTCGTTCAGCAATCATCAACACCGGGTGCCGACTTAGCCGACGCTTGGCTTGATGCGGTGTTTTTCGGGTGGCTGTCCTGCGTCTGACTGGTCCCTTGGCGGGAGGACGGAGGTGCTTGTAGAAAAATACAAGAAAGAAGCCAGATGCTGATTTTTGCACTTGCGCTCGTCGCGCGAATTGCCTAAACGGCTCTCACAACGACTGGCCAGACACTTGGCGAAGCAGTCGGGCGATTAGCTCAGTTGGTAGAGCGCTTCGTTTACACCGAAGATGTCGGGAGTTCGAGTCTCTCATCGCCCACCACTTACCCCCTTGAAATTGCTTGTAAATTTTGACTGAATAGATTGCGCGGTTGTTCGCGTTTTTCGCCTCGCAACAGCCTAGCAACAGCATTGCTGTAGCTACGGCAAACCCCTTGCGTGACGGCATGAGCATTCTTCCTCAAAACTCCCTAAAGTTCCCGCGGCATCATTCAATGAAATTTGGAATGATATCGGATATGCGCTCGAATATTGACACATGACGTCCTGGAAAATCCCGGTTCGCCCTAGTTGCCACGAATCAATGGATGAAGCGTCTTGGAGAACCGACCCTACGTTCGGGTCAGCATTTCGGGGAGCAACCTAAGCTGGTTTTCGAGTGCTGAAGGACCCGAGACCTGTCGAATGACAGCACAATGAAGAGTTCGTGATTTTCACGCGAAGCGAAGCAGAGGTACGGAGAGGGGCGGGAATGTTTGATATCCCGTCGTGCCGCGTGCCTCATGCGCCTGCTGCCCTTAGTGCTACAACTCGTGACGGGCTCCAAGCGCAGATTTCAAATCTCAGCGCTGAAAAAAACTCGGACGAAGCCAGAACAGCGGCGCGTTACGCATTGGCAATCGCTGAGGAAGGATATTGGGGCGGTGAGTTGAGAAGTTTCGCCAACAGCTATCTTGCCTATGATAGCCTGCAGAAGGGTTTACCGCAGCAGGCGCTGTATTATCTCGACGGTGCCACTGACCGGTATAATTTATGCCGTCAGATAAGGGCTTTGCGCGGAGCGACCTTGGAAGCTCTCGGTGAAAAGGAGCGCGCTTTGCGAGAGTTCCAGGCTTCCAGGCGGACATATGGTTGCTCATCCACGGAAAGCGGCTTCTCATACGACGACGCCGATATCGATAATAGGATTGAAACGCTGGCAACAGAAACAGAAGCCCCAAGGCCCCTGTGAGTTCAACCCGTTGCGCTTCACCACGGCGACCGCCCTTGGTGAGCGAAGTGACCGGGCCCGCGAAGGGTGCCGGAACAATTGGTGCCGTTCATGAGTTGTCCTCCCTAGCAATCAGATGCCGTGACTGGCATCGCCAGCCGAGAGCGCAGGAGGGCAAATTGGGTGGATTCTTGTTTTGGATCGTCTTGATCGGACTGCCAGCACTTCTCGCAGGCGGGTTCGCCTATGCGCACTATCTCAAGCGTACCGGGGGAACGACCCGCCATGAAGATGGCGCCTGAGGGAAGCGAGACAATCGATGGCACCCCGTGCAAATTGGAAAGGCCAACTGAAGATCGAGCAGCTTTTGTGCCCTGTCGCACTCTACACGGCAGCATCGACTTCAGAGCGCGTTTCGTTTCATCTGATCAATCGCAAGACCGGAAACCGGCTCAGCCGGGAGTTCGTGGACAGCGACACGGGCAAGCCTGTGTCGCGCGATAACCAGGTCAAGGGTTACGAGGTTTCGTCCGGCTCCTATTTGAGTTTCGACGAAGAGGAAATCGCCTCGGCCATTCCCGAAAGCAACAAGACACTCAATGTCACCCGTTTCGTCAAATGCGACGAGATCGACGATGTCTATCTTGACCGGCCATATTATCTCGCACCTGCGGGAGATGACGAAAGTTTCACGCTCGTGCGTGAGGGCATGAAAGCTGAAAAGGTGGCGGCGATTGCAGAGGCTGTCCTTTTTCGCCGTGCGCGACAGGTTCTCATCCGTCCCGACAATCAGGGCTTGATCGCCACTACGCTCAATTTCCAGTACGAGGTGCGCGCCGCGGCGGAGGCATTCGCCGATCTTGGCTCCTTCAAGTTCGATCGGGAAATGCTCGATCTGGCGAAACACATCATCGATACCAAGATGGGCAGCTTTGACCCGGCCAGCTTCGACGACCGTTACGATGCCGCCCTGGCAGATTTGATCAAGGCAAAGATTGAAGGCAAGCCGCTCAGGAAACCGGCTGCGCCGAAGACCGCAGACGTTATCGATCTGAAGGAGGCCCTTCGCAGGAGCGCGGGCCTCGACGGGGGCGGGCGAACGTCAGCCAAAGCAAAAAAAGGCAAGCCGAAGTCGCGAACTGAATCTGGCGTGAAGTCTCGCAAGAGGGCAGGGTGATCATGGGACAGCCACTCGAAACCTACCGCAAGAAACGCGATTTCACCCTGACCAGCGAGCCGAGGGGCAAGTCTGCACGGGCGAAAGGTGATCTTTTCGTCGTGCAGAAACATGATGCGCGCAGGCTGCATTATGACTTTCGCCTCGAAATGGACGGCGTCCTGAAAAGCTGGGCCGTGACGCGGGGCCCAAGCCTCGTTCCCGGCGAAAAGCGCCTTGCGGTGCATGTCGAGGATCATCCTCTCGAATATGCGGGCTTCGAAGGCACGATACCCAAGGGCGAATATGGCGGCGGCACGGTAATCGTCTGGGATACGGGGCGTTGGAAATCCACCGGCGATGCACATAAGCAATACAAGAAAGGGCATCTGGAGTTTGAACTCACCGGAGAAAAACTCAAAGGGCGATGGCATCTGGTCCGTATGCACGGAAAGCCGGGCGAGAAGCGGGAGAATTGGCTTCTCATCAAGGGAGAGGATGATTTCGCCCGCGAACCCGATGAACCTGACATTCTCGAGGAAAAGCCTGAATCGGTGAAGACCGGTCGCGTGATCGCCGATGTTGAGGACGAAGAGCCGGGGTGGTCATCGAAAACCGGTCGCATCAAGAAGAAGAAGCCAGCCCCCGCAAAGAAACCTGCAGCCTCACGTCCCACGAACAGCCAGAAGCGAGCGATGCCGGATTTTATCGAGCCGGAACTCGCTACGCTCGTACCGGCTGCACCTGAAGGAGACCGCTGGCTCCACGAGATAAAGTTCGATGGCTATCGTATCCAGGCCCATGTTGCGCAGGGCGAGGTCAAGCTTTATTCGCGCAGCGGGCTGGATTGGACCGAAAAATTCGGTCAGCAGATCGTCGCCGATCTTGTAGGAACAGGCGTGGACGAAGCCATTTTCGATGGCGAGATAGTTGTCGAAAATCAGTCGGGACTGTCCGATTTTTCTGCCCTGCAGGAAGATTTGAGCGAGGGGCGGTCAGATCGTTTCACCTACTATCTCTTTGATCTTCTTCATGTGGACGGCAATGACCTTCGCCAGACACCGCTGGTTGAGCGCAAAAAGCTGCTCGAAAAACTGCTTTCCAAAGCGTCGTCCACTCTGCGTTTCAGCGAGGCTTTCGATGCCGATGGTGCGGCGGTATGGGAGAATGCGTGCGGACTTGGTCTCGAGGGGATTGTGTCGAAGCTCAAGAATGCAGCCTACAAAAGCGGACGCAGCAACGACTGGCGCAAGTCCAAATGCATTGGACGGCAGGAATTTGTAATTGCGGGCTATGTTCCTTCAACGGCAACAAGAGGGGCGATTGGCTCGCTGCTCCTGGGCGTACAGGATAAAAAGGGGCTGGTTCCGGTAGGGCGGGTTGGAACGGGCTTTTCGGTCAAGGTCGCCAAGGAACTCTACAAACGACTGTACGCCATGCGGTTGGACGAAAGCCCTTTCGCAGTGCCGTTGACAGCAGATGAAAGGCGCGGCGCGAAGTTCGTCAAGCCGCAGCTGGTGGCCGAGATCGAGTTTCGCGCCTGGACCGCCGACAAGCGATTGCGCCACGCTTCCTTCAGGGGGCTGCGTGAGGATAAGGCCGCCAGCGATGTCAGATGGGAGGAGCAAAACGTGCCAGCTCGTGTTTCCGACAAGGATACCCAGAAGATCGATGTGAAGCTTACTCATCCCGACCGGGTCTACTGGCCGGGCGAAGGTGTCACCAAGCAGGGGCTCGCCGATTATTATGCCGAGGTCTGGCCTCGCATCGAACCTTTCATCGTCAATCGCCCTTTGGCGTTGCTGCGCTGCCCGACCGGTATCGAGGGAGAATTCTTCTTTCAGAAACATGCATGGAAAGGGCTGAACGAGCATATTGTCGAAGTTCAGGACCCGAAGGACAAGGACGAGGAACCCTATATCAGCATCCGGGACTTCAATGGGCTGATCGGTCTGGTACAAGCCGGGACACTGGAAATTCACCCTTGGGGATCAACGCTCAAGAACTGGGAGCTGCCCGATACGCTGACGATGGATCTCGATCCGGGCGAAGGGGTATCCTGGCCGCGCGTGATTGAAGCTGCTACCGAGACCAGGGAACGTATGGAAAAACTGGGATTGACGACCTTTGTCAAAACGTCCGGCGGGAAGGGCCTGCATGTGGTGGTGCCGCTGAAGCCGAAAGCTGACTGGGACACGCTGAAAAGCTTTACCAAGGCTATCGCCGACCAGATGGCTGCGGACAGCCCGGATCGTTATGTATCCACGATTTCCAAGGCCAAGCGCAAAGGCAAGATTCTTATCGATTATCTGCGCAATCAGCGCGGCATGACGGCCGTAGCCCCTTATTCTCCCCGCGCACGTCCCGGTGCCGGAGTTTCCATGCCGCTCGCCTGGGAGGAAGTCACTCCGGCAATTGGCCCTGCGCATTTTACCATTCTCAACACGCCGACCCGGCTGGCTGCGCTGAAAAGCGATCCCTGGCAGGATTTTCGCAGCGCGGAAACGCCGCTGCCGAAAATGAAGAAGCAAGGCGGGTGACGTCTAAGGGATGAAACGCGGCGGCCTTAGGATTTTTTGCCTACGATTTCTTGCCTTCCTTGGCGAGACTCTTGCGCAACGCGTCCATGATATTGATCACATTCCCCCCGCTTGCCGGTTCCGTCTTCCGGGATTTCGGACTTGTTGCCGGTTTCTTCTTCTTTTTGGCAGTGATCATGGACTGAAGGTTTTTCTGTACAGGGTCCTGAAGGAAGTCCGGGTTCCAGTCTTCCGTCTTGTCCTTGATGAGCTTGCGGACCATCGAAAGCAGCTTCGTGTCCAGTTTGCCTTCCTCAATCGCTGAAAAATAGTCGTCGGCATTGCGCACTTCATCGCCGAAACGCAATGTCCACAGGACAATTCCCGGACCCCGCGGTTCGAGCAGCACGGCTCTCTCACGCCGGTACATGACGAGGCGGGCGAGACCGGAGACCGAGCTTTTTTCCATCGCCTCCCGAATGACCGAAAAGGCTTCCTGGCCCACCTTGTCGGAAGGAGCGAGATAATGCGGCTTGTCGTACCAGATCCAGCCGATGCTGTCGCGCGGCACGAACTTGTCGATGTCGATCGTTCTGGTGCTCTCTAGCGCCACGGCCTCAAGCTCATCCTCCTCAAGGACGATATAGCTGCCATCCTCCTTCTCGAACCCCCTGACCTCGTCGTCGTCGCGCACGGGCTTGTGCGTGACCGAATCCACATATCGGCTTATCACCCGGTTCCCGGTCTCGGCATTGAGGGTGTGAAAGCGCACTTTCTCGCTTTCGCTGGTCGCAGGCGTCAGTTCCACCGCACAGGTGACGAGCGAAAGTTTGAGATAACCTTTCCAGAAACTGTGGGGCACGATCTGATCCTCCGGAGAACAGGATAACCGGCTGGCGGCCAGATGGTTCCGGACCGGATTTGTACAAGCCGGGAACCAGTCGAGGCTCATCGTGGTTATCCGGCTGGAAGAATAAGATCGGGGTTTCCCATTGCTTGAAAAATCTCCCACCATGCCGCGAGTTGAAACGGAGGTCGCTCGGAACGGGTTGCTTCATATCAGCGACGCCGCGCCGGGTATCAAACGCCTGCGTTGCGGGACGGGGTTTCGATACGTCCGCTTTGACAGAAAGACGATCACCGATGCGGATCGGGACAGGATCGTCCGGCTTGCCATTCCGCCGGCATGGACCGATGTCTGGATATGCTGCGATGAACGTGGACATATTCAGGCCACGGGCCGCGATGCGCGCGGAAGAAAGCAGTATCGTTATCATCCGTCATGGATGGCGATGCAGGACGAAACGAAATTCTCGAGCCTGCCGGATTTCGCTCGCGCCCTCAGCCGGCTGCGCAAGGCTGTCGATGCCGATATGCGACGGCGCTCGCTCTGTCGTGAAAAAGTTGTCGCCACCGTCATCTGGCTGATGGACCGGCTGCTGCTGCGTGTCGGAAATCCCGACTATGCGCGCAGCAACAACAGTTTCGGCGCAACCACGCTGCGCAACCGGCATCTGCGCGATGATGGCACGGGCCTGCGGCTGGTCTTCACCGGGAAGTCGGGCAAAATGTGGAGCCTGAAACTTTCCGACAAGCGGATCGCCCGTATTGTTCGCTCCATACAGGAACTGCCGGGACAGCAGCTGTTTCAATATGTCGATGATGCAGGAAACCGCTGTGCGGTTACTTCGCAGGATATCAACGACTACCTGCGAACGATCATGCAGGCTGACTTTACGTCCAAGCATTTCCGGACATGGGCTGCAACGGCAGCAGCGCTGGAGGCGCTTTGCTGCATTGAGCTGCCTGACAGTGAGAGTGGAAAAAAGCGGACGCTGAACGGTGAAATCGACAAGGTTGCGCAACGGCTCGGCAATACGAGGGCGGTGTGCAGGCAGTCCTATATCCATCCCGCCGTTCCCGAACACTGGCTGGCCGGTGGGTTGGCATCAGAGGTAGAGGCGGCTTCGGCCATCCGGCTGATGGCTCCCGAACTGAACAGTGCGGAACGACGCACCTTGAAGTGGCTGCTTTCCCTTGAGAAGGCACATCCATGACGCGCTCGGCCTGCCGCGTCGGGCTGGCGTCAAACCAGAATGCCGGACGTTGAAGCTGCCCGTTGGAAAGCGAGCCTTGCATCTTCTGTACTGGTAATGTCGTGCGAGCACAGAAGGCAGGCTTTGATAGCGGCCCCGAGGCTGTTCAGTTCAAACCGGTTCCATTGGGATAACAATATGTTCTCCGCATCCGCTACCGTTCGTACTGACTGCGTGATGCCGTCGGCAATTTCGATGATGACGGCGTCATCCCAGTGCACCTGTTCCATGGCGGGCTCCTTCATGCAATGAACCCGGCAGAAGTATGAAAGTTCCGTAATTTGCCGCTTTTATCGATATTGGCAGGGTTTTTCTCAAGGCGAACGGTACTTGATATTTTAAATAAGAGACTTGTTTATTTCTGCGATAAAGCTAATTTTCATCAGAGTTTCTTGGTTGCGGAAGAAGAAATTCAATCATTGCTATAAGGAGGGAATATTCATGACCTCGATAAAGCAGCGTATGATTCAATTCGCGTTGATGTTGGGGCTTGTTTCCCTTGGCTCCATTGATGTTTCAAATGCCCAGTTCCTGGACTCTTTCAGGCCGCGAAATACAGTAACGGCAGACGTCATTACCCGGACGCCGGTCGGCACCCGTGTCGAGCTTACGGGGTCGATCAAAAGCAATGTCCGAAGAGCCGAGTATGTTTTTCAGGACCGCACCGGAAGAACGAGGGTCCGGATTGAGCGGGAAGTCTGGCGCGGACGAGAAATAAGCACAAGGAATGTAATCGAAATCCGGGGCCGCGTCGAAAACGACGTCAGGGGCAGGTTCATCGACGTATATTATTTCAAGGTCATCAAATAGCTGCCTTCAACGGTGCCTCATGCAGGAGCTGCCATGTTTAGAATGGGTGGGAAGTATCAGCATTTTGTTCACGGCAACGGCTGCGGTTGCTCCAACCCGATATTGCAGCAGGTTTCCCGGCGGCTGGATCGGCTGTCCCGAAGGCATTTCCTGACGGGCGTGGCAGCGGCAGTCGGCGCAACGATGGTTGCGGATCGCTCCGTCGCGCAATCAGCGAAGGTTTTGCTGACGCGGGCAAGGCTTTTCGACGGCAAGGCGGATACGCTGAAGTCTGGGGTACAGGTTCTGGTCGAAGGCAATCGCATTGCGGCTGTCGATATGTCGAACAGCGCTCCGCCCGATGGAGCGACGGTCATCGATTGCGGCGACCGTGTGCTGATGCCGGGGCTGATCGATGCGCACTGGCATGCCATATATGCGGCGGTGCCGCTTCCGGTTCTGCTGGAAGGTGATCTTGGTATTATTTTCGCCGCATCGACGGCGGAGGCGGAAAGAACGCTTCTGCGCGGCTTCACGACGGTGCGCGATATGGGCGGGCCGACTTTCTCGTTCAAGCGCGCGATCGATACCGGCATTATCAGCGGGCCGCGTATCTTTCCGGCAGGCGCGATGATAACGACGACCGGTGGCCACGGCGATCTCCGGTTGCCCACGGAAATACCGCGTGATGGCGGCAAGCTCAGCACCAGCGAGTTGATGGGCGCTTCGGCCATAGTCGATGATGCAGGCAGCTTGAAACTTCGTGTGCGCGAACAATTGTTGCAGGGCGCATCGCAGATCAAGATCGTTGCTGGCGGCGGCGTGTCCTCGCCGCGCAGTCCGCTGGATATGTCCACATTCAGCGAAGACGAGATACGCGCTGCGGTCGATGTGGCAAGGGACTGGAACACCTATGTCACGGTTCATGCCTATGCGCCGAATACAGTCCAGCGATCCATACGTGCGGGTGTTTCCTGTGTTGAACACGCGCATCTGATGGACGAGGAAACCGCGCGGATGATTGCGGAAAAAAATGTCTGGTTGAGCACCCAGCCTTTCCTGACGATGGACGATGCTGCATCGCAGACAGGCCCCGGTGCCGAACGAATTCAGCAGCTTTTCGCAGGTACGCCGCGAATTTATGAATTTATCCGTAAATACGGGATCAAGACCGCCTGGGGTTCCGACGTTCTGTTTTCCCCCGAATTGACCCCGCGCCAGAATTTCATGCTGACTCACTTGAGCCGTTGGTACTCGAATGCAGAGGTGCTTCGTGCGGCCACATCGGTCAATGCCGAACTTCTCGCGCTTTCCAATCTGCGCAATCCCTATCCCGGCAAGCTCGGTCTTATAGAGCACGGTGCTTTTGCCGATCTTCTGGTGCTGAACGAGAATCCGCTCGACGACATTCATGTGCTGGAAAAGCCGGAAGAAACGCTGGCGATCATCATGAAGGATGGGCAGATTCACAAGAATACCCTGAAATCATAAGCTCGTTTCGTCCTCGGGTCAGGGAGGTCCTATGCTGAAAGCTGGCAATGCAGCCCTGATCCTGATCGCGGGATGCGTGCTGATTGCAATGCTCCATTATGGCAGCGCGGTCTTTGCGCCGGTCGTTTTCGCGCTGTTCATCATCATGCTCGTCTGGCCGATCCAGCGGGCACTTTCGTTGATCATGCCGCGCTATGTTGCATTGGCGATCACTTTTCTTCTGGTCGTCTGTCTTCTGCTCGGTTTTGGATGGCTGATCGCCTGGACAGTCGGGCAGGTGGGACGCCGGATAGTGATCGACGCAGTGCGATACCAGTTGCTCTATGAACAGCTCAGAACCTGGCTCGACGGGCATGGGATTGCCGCATCGGTCCTGTTGTCGGAGAATTTCAGCGTCAGCTGGACTTTGCGAACGCTCCAGACGATAGGAAGCCGCCTCAACAATACGTTCAGCTTCTGGATCGTGGCGCTGGTCTATGTACTGTTGGGGCTGGCGGAAACCGAGGAGTTCGGGGCGCGGATCAGGCAGTTGAAAGATCAGGCGGCTGCGACCGCGTTTCTGCGCGCCAGCCGGTCGGCAGCAGCCAAAATCCGGTTCTACATGGTGCTCAGGGCGCTGATGAGCATTGCGACGGGTTCCTTCGTCTGGCTCCTGACCTGGCTGGTCGGTCTGCCATTTGCCGAAACGTGGGGATTTGTAGCGTTCATTCTCAATTTCATCCCGTTTCTCGGGCCGCTGGTCGCCACCCTCTTGATTACCGCCTTTGCGTTCACGCATTTTGCCAACTGGCAGATGGCGCTCATGGTCTTTATCGGTCTGAACATCGTGCAGTCCGTCATTGGAAGCGTGATCGAGCCCCGGCTGACGGGAAAGACGATTTCCCTGTCCCCCTTCGCAACGCTCTTTTCCGTTTTCGCATGGGGTTCCCTGTGGGGCGTCTTCGGAGCGTTCATCGGCGTACCGATCACTATCGTTGCCCTGACTTTCTGCGCGCAATACTCCGCCACGAGCTGGTTTGCGGAAATATTCGGCTTTTCTCGCGAGCAGCTTTGAAAGTTGTGGGATAGAAATTGCTATCCGGCACCCGTCCCATATCTTGACCTTTCAAGATGCGGCCTATGTATTCTGCGGTAAAGCGCATCATCCAAATGGGAAGGATATTTCGATGAGAATGATCCTGTACAGCGTCGTGACGATGGCCGTAATAGGAGCCACCGCCAGCGGGTGCACGACAGATGAACGAAGAACAGCCGGCTATGGTCTCGGCGGCGCCGCTATTGGCGGTCTTGCCGGAGCGGCCATCGGTGGCGATACACGCGGCGCGCTGACCGGCGCAGCTATCGGTGCAGCAGCAGGCACGCTGGTGGGCGTCGCCCAGACCCGCAACGGTGTGCAGTACTGCCGTTATCGCGATCGCCACGGCCGCGTTTTTGAAGCACGCTGCCGCTAGAGCATATCTCCCGAAAGCGGGAACCGGAAATACTCCAGAACGCTATGAAACACTGATTTCCGGATCCGCCCTTGAGGGGACAAGGATGCTGCGCGGTCGCTCCGGCACCGTGCATCCGTTATGGAGCGCCTCTTGATCCGATTGCATCAAAAGGCGCTCCAAAAGACTGTTTGAATGGCATTTTTTCCCGAACCGTGTCGCCTGATCTTGTGGTGTCCGCATGGACCGCCAGACAGACATTGGCGAAGCGGTTTGGCTTGTGAGTTTGTGGTTCTTTGTTACTTGGAGGGAAACATGAAACTGCATTCATTAACCGCTATTCTTGCATTCACCGCCTTCTTTTCCGTCGCAACCGTTGCCGAGACTGTTCCCGCATTCAGCCAGAGCCGCTCGGCTACCGTAGGCGTGCGGATCAACAACGGTCACAGAATACGTTGCTCCGATGGCGTCAGACTCCTCAGGATGCGCGGCTTCCGCAATGTTCGCGCCCTGGATTGCCGCGGCAGCCACTTTCTTTACCGGGGTGACAGGCAGCGCAGAACCTACGACGTCACGGTTCGGGCCAGAGACGGCAGAATAACCAATGTTCGCCCTGTGAGATGGCGTCGCTGATCCTTGCGGCGTCATCATTTTTGGTTATCAAGAAAGGAACACTGCTGTGTCGGAACTGGTCGTTATTGGGTTTGATACCGTCGGAGAGGCGGACGCCGTGCTTTTGAAGCTCAACCAGCTTCAAAAGGAATATCTCGTCGATCTCGAAGACGCTGTGATCGTCGTTCGTGACGAACAAGGCAAGGTTCATCTCAAACAGAAGTACAATATGCTCGCCATGGGCGCAGGGTCGGGATTGCTTTCCGGTGCGATATGGGGCGGACTGGTCGGGCTTATATTCCTCAACCCGCTTGCCGGCATGGCTCTTGGCGGGGCGGTGGGAGCCGGGGCAGGAGCCTTGTCGGGTTCGCTCGCCGACTACGGGATCGATGACAAGTTCATCGTGTCGCTTGGTGAGACAATTCCGGAAAACTCGTCGGCCCTGTTTGTCCTCCTACGCAAGATTCAGTGGGACAGGGTCATGGCGGATTTCCCTGACCTGCGGGGCAGGGTGTTGAAAACATCCTTGTCTGTTGAGCAGGAAAAACGCCTGAAGGAAGCGCTGGAAGGAGCGTTGCCGGCAACCTCGTAACATGGCGCTGCCGAGACCCGTCTTGACAGCATTTTGCAGTCAGGTGGAAACGCCCGACGCGGAAGAAATGCGAAAAGACAATCAGGTAGAGCGGAAGGGCGAACCCATGTGAGCGCATTCGGTTCTATCGAGCGAGGGCGTGAATTGAAGCAGGTTTTCATCCTCGCACTTGTTTTGCTTGCCACCGCGGGATGCGCCGGTAACAGGGCTGTCACCGGGCTGGGAAGGGATGTGGCGGGCGAGACCCATTCCGGCGCGGTGGTTCCCTTCGCTGTTGCGACGGTTCGGGAGCGTATAGACGATCCAGCTATTGCCTATTCCCGCGACAGATCCCAAACGCTGAAACTCTCGACCATAGACGTCCATATTCCTGAAATGCACCGTCCGGGAAATGTTGAAACATCATCGGTGAACCCCGATCCCCGCCGACATTTCATGGCGTCAAACTATGTGCCGTTGCCGGACCGGCGCGCAATGGTCGCCGAGCTGAACCGGCGTCTGGCGAACCGCCCCGCCGCGCAACGCGAAATATTCATTTTCGTCCACGGCTATAACAACAACTTTGCCGAAGGACTGTTTCGCAATGCGCAGATTGTTCACAACTATGGCGTCACATCGGTGCCGGTTCATTTTTCGTGGGCATCCGCCGCGTCGTTTACGCGATACCTGTATGACCGGGACAGCGCCATCATTGCGCGCAGGGGATTGGCGGAAACGTTAGCGCTGGCGGCGCAGACCAAAGCCAACGGCATCGTCATCGTCGGCCATTCCATGGGCGCGGTGGCCGTCATGGAAGCCTTGCGAACGCTATCTGGCGACAAGCGCCGCGACGTGCTGAAACGCATCAAGGGGGTGCTTCTTGCTGCCCCCGATCTCGATCCCGATCTTTTCCGCAGCCAGATTGACGATATCGATTATCTGCCCCAGCCCTTTACGATCATCGTATCCCGGCGCGACCGGGCGCTGGACCTCTCCCGCAGGTTGGCCGGTGGAGCGCCGCGGGTCGGCAGTGGATTCGACATCGCTTTCCTGCAGAACAAGAATATTCAGGTTCTTGATATTTCCGAAGTCGACAGCGGCGGCCACAGCCTGTTTGCAAGTTCAAATACGCTGATCAAGTTTCTGGGCTCGGGCCATCTGCTGCGCAGGCTTATCACGGACGAATATGCAGGCATGGACGATACATTCCTCGCAGCGGGCCAGGGTACTTTCGAGCAGGCCTCGCTGGCTCTTCACCTGCCTGCACGTGTGATTGACCGATTGGCTACCCGCTAGAGAAGATAATGCGGGGAAACAAATAGTTAGAGCGTTCTATTGTCCAGCGAAAATGCGGATTGCTCAAAAAATGAACACGCTCGCATCCGTCATGACCCTTTATCCATATGAACTCGACTATGGGTTATTTTACGGTGTTCTATTGAATCAAGTTGACGGACGTATCAATCAAGTCTCTAATTAAGCTTGTCTATGGTGATGTGCGGGGTTATCCTGCCTCAATATTGCATTCTGCCTTCGTTTTATTGCTCGACATCGATAACGCATCGAAATCTACGGGAACGCAGAGGTGGCAAGCATTCATGAGCAAGGGTTGGCATGCCGAGCTTGAACTGGGGTTCGAGCATAGTCATGAAGTGACGCGCCTGATGCGGCGCCGTCACGTTGGGCCGCTCGCGGTGCAGCAACCCTTCTATCCCGAAAAAGACGGAAGCGCACATGTCTATCTTCTTCATCCGCCCGGTGGTGTTGCGGGTGAGGATGTCCTTGATATTTCCTGTTTTCTGGGGCCGGGCTCCAAAGCCGTCCTGACGACGCCGGGCGCTACCAAGTTCTATCGCAGCGACCGGGGCCGCAGCATCCAGACCACGCGGATCAATGTGGGCGAGGGTGGCGTATGCGAATATCTCCCGCAGGAAACAATCGTTTTTGATGGCGCGAAGGCTTCCATAAGCACGCATGTCTCCCTGAGTGGAGACGCAGTTTATCTTGGGTGGGACATTGTCAGTCTCGGACGGCCCGCCTGTCGGGAGAATTTCGATGCGGGCGAGCTTCGCCAGAGGGTCGAAGTATTTCGGGACGGAAGGCCGATTTGGTTCGAGCAGTTTCGCCTTCAAGGTGCCGACCAGGCAATGAATGCGGCCTTTGCATTCTGCGCCAGGCCCATCGTCGCAACGATGGTTTATGCCGGTCCCGCGCATGAAAACACACTTCAGCGCATTCGCGAAGCACTCGGCGATGCAGGAAAAAATCTCTTTTCGGTATCGCAGCTCGAGCGGGTGATCGTCTGTCGCTATCTCGGTGGACGCATGTCGGAAGCCAAAGCACTGTTTCGCAAAGCCTGGGAAGTCATCCGCGAAACCGGATTGGGAAAACCGGCGGCTGCACCACGCATATGGGCAACATAATGACTTTGAGAGGGCCTACAAATGGAACTATTGCCACGTGAAAAGGACAAACTTCTGATTTTCACCGCAGCACTGGTTGCGGAACGACGAAGGGCCAGAGGGCTGAAACTCAATTATCCCGAAGTCGTGGCTTTCATCTCCGCCGAAATTCTGGAGGGAGCCCGCGACGGCAAGACGGTTGCGGAACTCATGTCCTACGGAGCCACCCTGCTCACCCGCGATGAGGTGATGGAGGGCGTGCCCGAAATGATCCATGACATTCAGGTGGAAGCCACCTTTCCGGACGGTACCAAGCTTGTGACCGTTCACAATCCAATTCCGTAGAACATCTCCCGCACTGCCGGGAACGTTTGGGCTTTTGCTTTAACGCGCATCTTGAAAATATCGGGATGCGCTTGAGGAGACGATCATGATACCGGGTGAATATTTCATCGAAGACGGGACGATCGAACTCAATGACGGTCGTGAAACCCGCGTCATCGCCGTGGCGAACACTGGCGACAGGCCGATACAGGTCGGGTCGCATTATCATTTCTACGAGACGAACGAGGCTCTTGACTTCGACCGGGAACGGGCGAGGGGCTTCCGCCTCAATATTCCGGCTGGGACCGCCGTGCGGTTCGAGCCCGGGCAGGACCGTGAAGTCGAACTGGTCGCGCTGGCTGGTGACCGCGAGGTCTACGGCTTCAATGCAAAAATCAACGGGAAGCTGTAGGAGGGGGAGATGGGGACCATCTCAAGACAAGCCTATGCAGAACTCTATGGCCCGACAAAGGGCGACCGTCTGCGGCTGGCCGATACGGAACTTATCATCGAGATCGAGGACGACCGCTGCATCTATGGCGAGGAAGTGACCTTCGGCGGCGGCAAGGTTATCCGCGATGGCATGGGGCAGGGACAGAGACCTGCTGCCGAAACAGCCGATCTCGTCATCACCAATGTCATCATCCTCGACTATTGGGGCATCATCAAAGCCGATGTCGGCATCAAGAACGGCCGTATTTCGGGGATCGGCAAGGCCGGAAATCCCGATATCCAGCCGGGCGTCGATATAGTCGTCGGTCCCGCCACAGATGTCATCGCGGGCGAGGGCAAGATCCTCACCGCCGGCGGGATAGACACGCATATTCACTTCATTGCGCCGCAGCAGGCCGAGGAAGCTCTGGCCAGCGGCACCACGACGCTCGTCGGCGGCGGAACGGGGCCGACGGTCGGCACGCTCGCAACCACGGTTACACCGGGGCCATGGGCCATCCACCGCATGTTGGAAGCCGTGGAGGCGCTCCCCATCAATGTGGGACTGCTGGGCAAAGGCAATGCCAGCAAGCCCGAACCCCTCCGCGAGCAGATAAGGGCCGGAGCTGTCGGCCTGAAGCTCCACGAGGACTGGGGAACGACGCCCGCCGCCATCGATAATTGCCTGAACGTGGCCGACGAGGAGGATATCCAGGTCGCCATCCATACGGATACGCTGAACGAAAGCGGGTTCGTCAAGGATACCTTTGCCGCGATGAAGGGCAGGACCATCCATAGTTTCCATACGGAAGGCGCCGGTGGCGGTCACGCGCCCGATATCATCACGGCGGCGGGCGAAGAAAACATCCTGCCGTCTTCAACAAATCCGACGCGTCCCTACACCATCAATACAGTCGACGAACATCTCGACATGCTGATGGTCTGTCACCACCTCAGCCCGAAAATTCCCGAGGACGTGGCTTTCGCTGAATCCCGTATCCGGCGTGAAACCATCGCGGCGGAAGACATTCTCCATGATCTGGGGGTCTTCTCGATGATGTCGTCGGATTCGCAGGCCATGGGCCGCATCGGGGAAACCACTCTGCGCTGCTGGCAGACGGCCCACAAGATGAAAGTGCAGCGCGGCCCGCTCGGCGAAGACAGCAGCCGGAATGATAATTTCCGCGCCAAGCGCTATGTCGCCAAATATACGATCAACCCGGCGATCACGCACGGTTTTGCGCATGAGATAGGCTCGATTGAAGTTGGAAAGCGGGCCGATCTCGTATTGTGGAGAACCGAATTCTTCGGCGTGAAGCCAAGCCTCGTCATGATCGGCGGCATGATTGCAACGGCCCCGATGGGCGATCCCAATGCATCGATCTCAACGCCGCAGCCGGTCCATTACCGGCCGATGTATGGGGTCCTGGGGCGCGCGCTCGGTTCCACCGGCGTGACTTTCGTGTCGAAATCGGCGCTGGATGACGGCATCGGCGAAAAGCTGAAGCTCAACAAGCAGCTCGTTGCCGTGAAGGGTATCCGGAATATCCGCAAGAAAGACATGATCCACAACGGGCTGACGCCCAAACTGGAGGTCGATCCGCAGAACTATCAGGTGCGGGTGGACGGTGAATTGATCACGTGTGAACCGGCTGACGTCCTGCCGATGGCACAACGCTATTTCCTGTTCTAGAGCGCCCTCGTGTCCCTCGGGACTACGCAAGGAAGCTCTACCTGTCGAAGCTGCGCATCGTGCTTCCGAAAATCGATTTCGATTTCGGGAGCCGATGCCGTAGCGGAGGAAATAGAGCATGTCTCCCGAAGGTGGAAACCGGTCTCGGGGTAAGGACATGCGTAGAAACAAACGGATGGAGCATTTCCGACGCTTCGATTGAACGGGGAAATGCTCTGGATCAATATAGAAGGGAATACGTCCATGCAGCTCAATGCAATGCGGGATCATCCTTCTCTGGGATTTATCGACTGGACGCTGCGCGGCATCGGGCAAGTGGTGTTCCAGAACAACCCGCTATCCGGATTGGTCATTCTGTTCGCCATTCTGGTGAACTCCTGGATTTACGCGCTTGTCTGCCTGCTCGGGGTTGTGTCCAGCACGCTGACGGCAATCATCCTCAAGGCTGACAAGGGCCTCATCCGCGACGGCCTGTTCGGGTTCAACGGCGTTCTGGTCGCCCTTGCGCTGGTCGCCTTCACCAGTGAGGATTTCCGCAGCGGCGCAGTGCCGTCGCCCGCCATGACGATTTATGTCATTTGTGCCGCTGCCTTGACCACCATGGCCTTCACCAGCATCGCCGCATTGTTGGGACCGCACAAGGTCGCGCCCCTGACAATGCCCTTCGTGCTGGTCGGCTGGCTGTTTCTGTTCGCCATTCTCAAGTTCGATGCCATAGATGCGGGGCCGATGGCGAAGCCGGTTTCACCGGAGCAGTTTTCCTACGCCATCCCCTATGACCTTCCGACCTGGTACATGGGGATCGGCACGGCCATCGGGCAGATATTCTTTCAGGATAACTGGATCACCGGCTACATCATGCTTGTCGGCATCGCCATCCACTCCCGGATAAGCGCCTTCATGGGCCTTCTGGGGGCGATAATAGGAGCGGTGATCGCCGCCACCTTCGGCGGTCCGGAAGGGGCCATTCGTGACGGGCTTTTCGGCTATAACGCGGCGTTGACGGCAATGGCGCTGGGCGGCTTCTTCCTTGTTTTCAACTGGAGCAGCTTCCTCTACGCCGTCTTCGGCGCCGTCGTGTCCACCTGGGTCTGGGCCTCGGTCGCGATATTCCTGAAACCGATTGGAATGCCGGTGCTGACCTCGACATTCGTGATCGTCACCTGGATCATGCTGATCGGCCAGTATGCTTTCAAGGCTCTGGTGCCGGTTGCTCCGGCGGATGCGACCACGGCGGAAGAAAATCTCAAACGATACAGGCAAACGCTCCGGTCACGACCGGAATAGGCGGCTGTATTGTGTTTCGTGCCAGGCGCTGGCCATGGCCAGCGCGGGTGCCGTGTTGCCGATTTCATCGTCATTCAGCGTGCGGGCCTTTTCGACGGCGCGCTCGATCTTCGCTGCGCCGGCGATAAGTATCCTCTGGCCTGCCGTATGACCGAGCGGCACGAGACGGATTGCGGTCATGATCTGGCTTTCAACCACGCTCCACATAAGGCCGCGCAGGGCATCGACGGGCGCGATATTCCAGTGACACGCTGCAATCGCAAAGGCCGCCGGATAGGTCGCGCGCTGGTCCGAAGCGAAGCTGCGGGCCCGCTCGACACCGAGTTCCGACAGCAATGTGAGCAGGGACTCGCCCATCCGGCGGTCCTCCAGTTCAAGTTCACTGCTTTCGCGGCTTGCTCCAAGCCAGTCGTTCAGACGATGGAATTCGGCCTCATTGTCCTGCATCAACGCCGAAACCATTCGCCAGAAAATAGCGCCGTCAAGCGCGGCGTAGCTATGTTCCAGAAGGCCGAATACCCATCCGGCACAGCTTTCCTCATTCGTGACCGTTCCCGAATGGACGGCCCATTCGAGGCCGCGTGAATAGGAAAAAGCACCAACGGGCTGGCTGGGACTGACCAGCCGCATGAGGTGCAGCATGGGCAGCGCCGGAGAATGCACGGGCATTTCCGGCACCGGCCCATCGTTTGGCATTTCAGGTTCAGTATTTCTCTTCGAATGATCCAGCAAGATGACGCTCACATCATCCTGCCATCAGGTAAAGTCCGCTGAGGGCCGCAAAGCCGCCAGCCACTCGCATTGCCATCTGCCCGCCGGATCCCTGCAGCGCGCGTCCGGCTGCAAGCCCTACGCCAATGCCCGCCGCGTGAAGCAATGCGGTCGCAAGCGCAAAACCGGCACCATAGGAAAGAAACGCAGCGCCGCCGATTTCTCCGCCATGCGCATAGCCATGGAAAAATGCGAAGAACCCGACGATAAGTGCAGCAGCCGGGGTCGATGCACGGAATGCCACGGCCACGAGAAGGCCGAGCACGATAACGGATGCGAGGATGACGGGTTCCACATAGGGGATCGGCACGCCGCTGAGAGCGGCTACGAAGCCCAGCAGCATGACGCCCACGAAACTCAACGGAACGGCGATGAGCGCGCGCCCGCCAAGCATGGAGGCCCAAAGACCGACGGCGACCATGGCAAGTATGTGATCGGCGCCGGACAGGGGATGAGTAAAGCCCGCCGCAAACGAACCGTGTTCGGCGGGGTTGAGATGCGCGAATGCGGGGCTTGCCATCACTGAAAACAGTGCGGCGGCAAGAAGAAATGTCCTTTTCATTTTCGCTTCCTTTCAACAACAATGATTATGCTTAGAAGGAACCAAACACAGACCCGAGCACGAAGACGACAGCGAGCGATATGATCACACCGACAATCACGGTCATGACCATGTCGAAATAGCTTGATGCGTGGGTCTGCTTGCTGATCTGCAGGAGCAGAAGCACCGTACCGTTATGAGGCAGAGCGTCCAGCGTGCCAGCGCTGAGCACGGTGAGGCGGTGCATGAGGTCGGGGCTTATCCCATACTGGATCGCAAGTCGCATATATTCATCGCCCAGCGCGTTGAGCGCTATGGCCATGCCGCCGGATGCGGTCCCGGTGAGAGCCGCGAGAGCATTCATGGCGACAATCAATGAGACGAGAGGACCGCCCGGCACCTCAAGCGCCGCATCCCGAACCACGGTAAAGGCGGGCATGGCGGCCACGACCGCACCAAAGCCGACGAGGCTTGCTATGGTGAGGATCGGCAGGACCGAGGAGTTGGCCCCGGCGTCGAGGCTTTCCCGGATTGCCCGCAGCCGGTTGAAATTGACCACCAACAACGTCACGATGGCCGCTGCCAGCGCAATAAGGACAGCCCACAAGCCGATCGAAGAACCGACGTCGATATTCCATGGCTCCTGCTCGAGATACGAGAAATCGACACGGGGCAGGATAATCAGCGCCATCAGGAAATTCACGACGATGACAACGAGCAAGGGCAGGAGAGCAAAGAAGAAGGGTGGCAGCGCGGCCGCGCGCGCTCCGTGTTCGAACTCGGCCGGGTCGAAGTCGCCCGAGAGGGTCGATTGTTCCCTGACTTTCTCTGTGATTTCGACATCGCCCGTGTCATCGACATAGTTTTCGCCCGCAGCCCGCGCCTTGGCTTCCGCGCGCTGCAGCCACCACATGCCGAAGACCAGCGTAATGATGGAGGCTATGATGCCCAGTCCCGGCGCCGCGAATGTCGTGGTTTCGAAATAGGGCATCGGAATGGCGTTGTTCGTGGAGGGCGTGCCCGGCATTGCCGACATGGTGAAGGTAAAGGCGCCAAGCCCGATGGCCGCAGGCATCAGGCGCGCCGGTATGTTGGCTGCCTTGAACATTTCCCGCGCCATGGGCACGAGAACGAAGAAGGCGACGAACACGCTGACGCCGCCATAGGTGACGACTGCCGATGCAAGCACGACGGAAAGCATCGTGCGCTTCACACCCAGTTTCTCCGTCAGATATCTTGCAATGGATGTAATGGAGCCGCTGTCATCCATCAGCTTTCCGAAAATGCCG
This sequence comes from Brucella sp. IR068, assembly GCF_049065885.1. Classification (NCBI taxonomy): domain Bacteria; kingdom Pseudomonadati; phylum Pseudomonadota; class Alphaproteobacteria; order Hyphomicrobiales; family Brucellaceae; genus Brucella; species Brucella sp. IR068. Next base: position 305,281 of record NZ_JBAKHE010000002.1, read on the forward strand.
CCAAGCAGGAAAAGCGGAAACCATCGGCTGACGAAGCTTGCCGTTCCGCCCATGAAATTCGATGTCCAGTTGGCCAGAAGGGGCTCGCCGGAGAGAAGCGCGACAAGCAGCGCCGCCACCGGCGAAAGCAGAATGACGCTCCAGCCGCGATAGGCAAACCACATGAGCAGGGCTAGTCCGAGTAGTATTCCAAGCAAACCCATGCAATCTGACCCCTCAGTCGATTTTGGAAAGAATGCGTCCGGAATTTTTCGATGAAACTACTTTAGATGAAATAATTCAAGCACTATAATAAAAATATGATATCGCACAGATGACAAGTCTTCCTAATCTGCACAAAGAATGCCTATACTGCCTCCTGTTCAGTTGAGCGGCCCTGCCTGCGCACAATCAGCTGTAATGCGGGTGTCTGGCGCAAGGGCGGACATCTCTGCTTCATGGGGCAATTGCCTGCCTGATCGCCCGAGACATAAAGGACCTGCATGACGGAAGTCGTCGCAATCCCGTCTATCATGATCAATCTCGGGCTGGCGCTTCTGCTCGGCTGCGTGATTGGTCTGGAGCGCCAGATCAAACAACGCCATTCCGGCCTTGTGACGCACGGCCTGGTGGCGCTGGGCGCTGCGGCCTATGCTTCGCTGCCCTATTCGCTCGGCCTTGGTAGCGACCTCCGAATGGGGTCGCAGGTTGTGACAGGCATCGGTTTTCTCGGCGCGGGGCTGATTATCAAGGACGGCGCGAGCATCAAGGGGCTGAGTACCGCAGCCACGGTCTGGAGCACTGGCGCGGTTGGCGTTCTGACCGGTTACGGGATGTGGCCGCTCGCCATCGAAACGGCCTTTTTCATCGTCTGCCTGAACATTTCGCTGCCAAGGATCGCGGTGCTCGTGAACCGCTATTCCTTCGTCGAACCCGAGAACGAGCAGTTTTATCTCGTGAAATTCCGGTGTCCTTCGGAAAGCGAAATTCCGGTGAGGGCGCTGCTGATCCAGACGCTCGATCTGAAGAAACTCCGCTTCCACGCGATCCGGAGCCATCACATCGAAGGAAGCAATGAGACCGAAATAGAGGCGACGCTGTTCGCGGGCAAGGAAGATGACCGGCTGGTCGAAGCGCTGGTAGCGCAGATGAGCCTGCGTTCCGGCATTACCTCAACGAGCTGGCTGAAACTGGAAGACGGCGATTGGTGATCCGCCCTCTGGTTTTATTGCAAGCGGACTATACTATTATATCGAAACATGCACATACTTTCACATTCGCAGTAACGTCCTCCTGTTGACATTGAGGGGTCCGCAATGGACATCCAGCAACTGCAATTAATGGAACGAAAGACAGTCGAACAGAGAAAATGGAAAGGTTTTCTCGGTATCGGCATTCTGCTTTTTGCGGGTGGAATACTCTGCCTGTTCTTGCCCGCAATCTCGGACTTTGCAGCCAGCACCATGTTCGGGCTGGTGCTGATGGCCATCGGCGTCGTCAAGATAATCCAGTCGCTCTGGATCAAGAGCTGGGCAGGTTTCGTCTGGCAGGAACTGTCCGGCGTGGTGGAGCTTATAGGCGGGATCATGATCTATCTGAACCCGCTCAAGGGCGCGCTCGCCATCACCCTGCTGATTGCAATCGTCGTGTTCGTCCATGGTTTCCTTCAACTGGCGCTGTCCTGGAAAATCAGGCCCGCAGGCGGCTGGTGGTGGTTTACCCTGTCCGGCCTCATTGCCTGGTCCGCCAGTGCGGCACTGGTGGCGAAATGGCCTTTGACGCGTGACCTGCCGTCCGGATCAATCGCTGGAATTGCGCTGATGATCGCGGGCGTTGCCTATATCGGAATAGCCCTGAGTACCCGAAATGCGTGAGTGATCGACCGATGCCGTCCCGGAGGGAGGACACGCAATTGAAGAAGTCTCTCGTTCGTCGTTCTGTTACCGCTGCCCTTGTAACGATGCTCTGGACCTTGCCGGTGCTGCCCGGTCTCGCCCAGCAGCCTCCGGTTGGGGGAGCGCCTCCCGTGGTCGTGCGCAAAGTGGAATTGGCGCCCGCAACCGCGCCGTTTCGTTTCAACGGGCAGGTGGAGGCGATTGAAGCGGTCGATATTCAGGCCCGGATCACGGGTTTCCTGAAGGAAAAGGCGTTTGAACAGGGATCGGCGGTCAAGGCAGGCGATCTCCTTTTCGAAATCGAGCCGGATCAGATGCAGGCGGCGGTCATGTCCGCGGAAGCACAGGTCGCGCGGGCGGAAGCCGCCCAGAATGCCGCCCGGCAAACACTCGCCCGAACGCGGACCCTCGCCAACCGGAATACCGTTTCGCAAGCCGCTCTCGATGATGCGCAGGCCGCGTTCGACATTGCCACGGCGGATGTGCGCAACGCCGAAGCCGCGCTCAACAATGCCCGGCTCAATCTCTCTTACACGCAGGTCAGATCGCCGATCGACGGGACGATAGGACGTTCGCTCTTCACAGTGGGCAATCTGGTCGGCCCGAGCATGGGGTCGCTTGCACGCATCGTGCAGCTTGATCCCGTGCGGGTTGTGTTTTCCATCCCGGACCGCGCGCTGATCGCCATTCGCCAGAAGGAAGCGGGAGGTGGCACGGTCAGCCCGGAAAGCTTCAAGGTGAGCCTGACGCTTGCCAATGGTACGCAATATGGCGAACGCGGGACCATCCAGTTCATCGACAATGAAGTGAGCGCGCAGACCGGCACAGTGGCGGTGCGGGCGCTGTTTGCCAATCCGAACCATATTCTGGTTCCGGGGCAGGTGGTTGCCGTCAATCTCATGGATGAAACGGCCGGTGAATTGCCGGTGGTCCCCATGGCGTCCGTGTTGCAGGACCGGCAGGGCAAATATGTCTACGTTCTCAACGAAGGAAACACGGTTTCCCGGCGACCCATCGTGACGGGCACACGCATCGACAATGGGTGGTCGGTCACGGATGGCCTCAAGGCCGGTGAAACGATTGTCGTCGAGGGCTTGCAGCGCATCGCAGACGGGCAGGCCGTATCTCCCCTTGACCCGATCCCCGGCAGTGCAGGGGTGGGGCAATGATTTCAGAGCTGTTCATCAGGCGAACCCGCCTCGCAATCGTCATCTCGATCATCATTTCCATCGCTGGTGCGATTGCGATCTTTTCATTGCCTATCCAGCAATATCCGCAGATCACGCCGCCGACGGTCAATGTATCGGCCTCCTATCCGGGCGCGAGCGCGGAAGTGATCGCCGATGTCGTCGGCGGACCGCTGGAAACGGCAATCAACGGTGTCGATGGCATGATGTATATGTCGTCCACCAGTTCCAATGCCGGGCAGTATTCGCTGTCCGTCACTTTTGAAGTGGGAACCGACCCTGAACTGGCGCAGATCAATGTCCAGAACCGCGCGCAGCTGGCGATCTCCCGTCTGCCCGCAGCGGTGGCACAGCAAGGCGTGTCGGTCCGGTCCCGCTCACCGGATTTCGTGTTGGGCATAGCGTTCTACTCACCGGACGACAGCCTGAACGCCCTTGAAATCACCAATTTCGCCACGACCACGATTGTCGATGCGCTGGCCCGCGTACCCGGCGTCGGCGAGGCGAATGTCGTGGGCGCGTCCGAATATTCGATGCGCGTCTGGCTCAATCCGCAGCGAATGGACGCGCTCGGCATAACGGTCGATGAGGTTTCGGCGGCGATCCAGCGCCAGAATATCCAGGCGACGCTCGGTCAGGCTGGCGCGCCGCCCATGCGCGTGGGGACCGAGCTTCAATATACGCTGGTAGCCGAGGGACGGCTTCGCGATACGGAGGAGTTTGGAAACATCGTCGTTCGTACCGGGGCCGACGGTGCGAAAGTGTTCCTGCGCGACATCGCGCGTCTGGAACTGGGCGCACGCAACTATGCTTCGAGAGCAAGTTTTGCCGGTCATGAATCGGCTATGCTGCAAATCAACCAGTCGCCCGGCGCCAATGCGATCCAGACCGCGACAGCCGTGGAGGCGGAGCTTGAACGCCTGTCATCGAGATTTCCGGCGGGGCTGCAATATCATGTCGTCTATGATGCGACACGGTTCGTCGAGGCGAGCCTGCAACTGACCACCCGAACATTGTTCGAGGCTTTCGTGATCGTGCTCGCGGTCACATTCATCTTCCTTCAGGACTGGCGGGCGACGCTGATCTCGGCGCTGGCCATACCGGTCTCCATGCTGGGTGCGGTGGCGGTGCTGTTTGCGGTCGGCTATTCGCTGAACATGATTTCGCTGCTGGCTCTCGTCCTTGCCATCGGGCTTGTGGTGGACGATGCAATCCTGGTCGTGGAAAACGTCAAGCATGTGCTGGAAGACGAGCCGGACATTCCGGTCATCGATGCGACGCGCAAGGCGATGCACCAGATCACCGGGCCGATTATTTCCACGACGCTCGTCCTGCTGGCGGTGGTCACGCCCACCGCTTTTCTGGAGGGCATCGGCGGACAGCTTTACAGGCAGTTCGCAGTCACGATCTCGTCGGCGCTGGTACTTTCCTCATTCGTGGCCCTGACGCTCAGTCCAGCGCTTGCGGCGTTTCTGCTCAGGCACGGCCAGCGCGGTTACCGCAGGGGTCCACTGGCGTGGTTCTCAAGCTCCATGGAAAAAACCCGCGAAGGCTACGGCAAGATCGTCGGCATTCTGGTGAAGCACTGGGTCATACCGGTTGCAGGCGTCGTCGCCTGTTTTGCACTGGCCTATTTCGTCTTTGTCAATCTTCCCGCAACCTTCCTGCCTGATGAAGATCAGGGCGCGCTCTTTGTCGACATACAGCTGCCGAGCGCGGCTTCGCTCGACCGCACGAACCTGATCGTCGAGAATGTGCGCAAGACGCTGAGCGAGACCGAAGGCGTTCAGGATGTCATAACGGTGGCGGGGTTCAGCATCCTGCAGTCAACGAGCACGCCCAATAGCGCCATGGCCGTTGCCGCGCTTACGCCATGGGCGGACCGCGAGACGAAGGCTTTGCAGCTCAACAGTATCGTCAACGGCCTGCGCGCTAAGTTCTCGCAGGTTCCGGGCGCAAATGTTGCCGTATTCGCGCCGCCCGCAATCGCGGGTATGGGAGCGGTTGGCGGTCTCGATTTCCGGCTGCAAGCCTTGCAGGGCCAGCCTCCGCAGGAGATCGCGCAGGTGGTTGCCTCCTTGCTGGGCTCCATCAATCAGCGTCCCGAAATCGCTGGTGCGGCAACCACTTTTAACGCGAATGTCCCGCAGATCTATGTCGATGTCGACCGTTCCCGCGCCGAAGCCCTTGGCCTCAGCGTATCGGATATATATGCGGCGATCGGTGCGAATTTCGGCTCGCGCTACGTCAATGATTTCACTCTGAACGGGCGCGTTTTCCAGGTCAACCTGCAGGCCGATTCCGACTTCCGCGCGCATAGCGAGGATATCCTCAAGCTTCACGTCCGCAACCGCAGCGGAGCCATGGTCCCGCTGCGAAGCGTTGTGTCGCTGACCACGGTTTTGGCGCCCTTCGTCATCACCCGATACAATCTTGCAGCTTCGGCGCAGGTCAACGCCGTAACCGCACCGGGTTCCAGCAGCGGGCAGGCCATGGCGGCGATGGAACAGGTCGCTTCGGAAGTCCTGCCGGAAGGCTATGGCTATGAATGGTCGGGACTATCCTTCCAGGAAAGAAGAAGCAGCGGTCAGGAGACGCTCATCTTCGCGCTTGCCTTCCTCTTTGCTTATCTCTTCCTTGTCGCCCAATACGAAAGCTGGGCCTTGCCGGCAGTCGTGATCCTGTCGCTGGGCGCCGCGCTTTTGGGGGCCGTCGCGGGTCTCACTTTCTTCGGGCTGCAGAACAGCCTCTATGTGCAGATCGCCATGGTGTTGCTGATCGGGCTTGCCGCAAAGAACGCCATCCTGATTGTGGAGTTCGCCAAGGAACAACGCGAGGCCGGTCTGACGGCGGGGGAGGCTGCCCGTGCCGGTGCCGAACAGCGTTTTCGTGCCGTCATGATGACAGCCGTTTCCTTTATCCTCGGCATTCTGCCCCTCATCCTGTCGTCGGGCGCAGGCGCTGGCGCGAGACAGGCTGTCGGCGTCACGATCTTTGGCGGGATGGTGGCCGCCACCAGTCTGGGATTGCTTCTCACCCCCGGTCTCTACTTCGTCATTCAGCGACTGGCCGAGCATCTGCCCGAGCGCCTGGGCGGGCGACCCGATGAGAAAAAGGATTCAGTTTCTGAAACCGTGCAAGAGTGAAATTTCCCACAGCTTCCGCTCCATTATTGCGATAGTGGGAACGCAACAGAAAACGAGAGCATGACCATGAAAGCCAGACAATTCTTGCAGATAGGGCTGATCGCAGCCAGTTTCGCCGTTCCCCAGGTCGCGAGCGCCGAGGGAAAGACCGAATCTGAAAGGAACCTGCAGGCTTTTCCGGCCGCGCCGTCCGGTTCCTACCGCTATGTCATCCATCTTCCGCCGCTTGAAAAGGAACAGGATGCGAAAGTGGAAATCATCGCGGGGCGCAACGCAACCGTGGACTGCAATATAAGCTGGTTCGGCGGAAGTCTGACCCCGAGTACCGTTGAAGGCTGGGGCTTCGACTATTTCACCCTCACGGCAAGCGACCGCATGTCCGGCACCCTGATGGCCTGCCCGGAAGACAGCAAGCGAACCGATTTCGTGCCGGTGCGCGGCGAGAACTTCATGCTCCGCTATAATAGCCGCCTCCCGATTGTCATCTATGCGAAGGACGGTTTCGAAATCCGCTATAGAATCTGGAAACCTTCGGAAGAAACCCACAATGCGGAGCGGGGATAGGCGTCGCGCTATCGAGTAAGTCGATCGACCCCGCTATCCCGTCATCACCCGGTAGATCGCGGGCAGAGCGAATGGCAGTTTCGACAGTCTGGCCACGAGCGCATAGTTTCTGCGGCCGAAAAGTGCGGGGAGATAGCTGCTGGCCTCGCGGTCGACCGTCACGGCAAAGACGTTGACGCCTCTGGCGCGCGCTTCTTGGACTGCCCTGCGGCTGTCCTCAAGGGCGAACCGGCCTTCATAATGATCGACATCGTTCGGCTTGCCGTCCGTCAGCACCAGCAGGAGCTTCTTGCGGTTGGGCTGTTCGGCAAGCTTTGCCGTAGAATGGCGGATGGCTGCTCCCATTCGCGTATAGAAGCCGGGTTTCAGCGCAGCAATCCGGTGTTCGACCGCCGGTCCGAAAGCTTCGTCAAAATCTTTCACTGTCTCGACCCGCACCCATGAACGGCGGCGCGAGGTGAAGGTCTGGATGGAACAGCGGTCGCCGCAGGCTGCAATGCCATTGGCCAGAACCAGAAGCGCCTCCTTTTCCACATCCAGCACGCGCCGATTGTCGATCCAGGCATCGGTGGATAGCGACACGTCCACCAGAATGGTGACCGCAAGGTCGTTGGCCTTGGGGCGGTTCATCAGGTGCACACGGTCGCTCCCCTGACCACCGGCGGCAAAGTCGCATCGCGAACGGACCACGGCATCAAGATCGAGATCATTGCCATCGAGCTGCGCCCGCATCAATTCGCGGCCCGGACGCAGGATTTCGAACTGGCGCCGCACGCGTCGTACAAGGCTCATTGCTTCATCATCGAGTTCCATTGGCACGTCACGAGCTTGCGCGGGGGTAGCCAGAACGTGGCAATGATCCTGAAGATAGCTTGCCTTGCGGTAGTCCCATTCCGGATAGGTCAGTCCGGCGGTGAGAGCCGTTCGGTCGATGGCTTCCGGCGGCAGGTCGAGGTCGAACCGGAAACGGGCAGCAGGTCTGCCCTTGCGCTCACCCAGTGTCAGATCGTCAAGCTCGTCGGCGGATTTGGCGTTCTGCTCGTCGCTATCGTCGGTTGGCCGGTCGACGCTCACCATTTCGGCCATGGCCAGGATTTTTTCGAAGCGGTTGAGAATGAACGGGCTTCTGTCGGCCAGTCTGGGGTCCTGCTTCTCGCGATTGGCGATCTGCCGTCCGGTTTCGACGCCTTCGACCTTGCTGCCGGGCACCGGCTGGTCGTCACTGTCGCGCGGGGCGGTTTCCTCGCGCCTTATCAATTCCGGCCATAGTGGGGCGGGCAGGGCAGGCAGATAGCTCGCGGGCGCGCAATGCGGAAAGATCGTGGGGAGGCTGTCGTCGGGCAGTCCCGCGCCCTGTTTCAGAAGTGCCAGAATCCGCTCTTCCACCTGTCGCTCCAGCCCATGGAGCGGGCGTTTGGGGCGTGCAGCCAGCACTGCTTCGCACAACCGCGCATAACGTTTCTGCAAGCCGGGAAATACCCGGCAAGTCTTCGCAACCGTTTCCGATGCGACAGCAAGTGATGCAAGATTGCGGCGCAGCGGATCGGTGGGAAGCTCGTTCACCTCAACCGGCATCACCGCCATGTAACCGGCAAGCCAGACGTAAAGATCGTAATTGAGCGTGCGGTCGGGAAAAAGCGCGATCTCTGGCGGCAGCATCAATGTCGCTTCATCCCGCAACGGCTGGCTGAGTTTTTCTTCACCCAGGGCCATTCGCTGCCGCAGGCCCAGCCTGTGCCCGGAGGTTCGCGCGCGGGCGGGGGCAATCTGCACGGCTACGTCGCCGCCAAAACCGCGAAAGCAGATAGCGAGCTTCTGGCGAATATCGCCAAGCTGCACGGCTTGCTCGGGATAATGCGGCCATGATCCCGTCTTGCCGATCAGGCGATGCCACGCCCGACCGACGGTTTCCTCCAGTTCCAGAAAATCCAGCATGGTGCGCCCGCCTATTTCAGCATTGCATCGGCAACTTCAATCAGCGCGGCCTTCACGTCCGGCTCGTCGGTTAGAGGCTCGATCATTGCGGCGCGCGCCGCTTCGCGTTGCGGCATGCCCGCCTCGATCAGCGTGGCGCAGTAGACCAGCAGGCGGGTCGAAACACCTTCTTCCAGATCGTGGCCTTTCAACCCGCGCAGCCGGTGAGCCAGCGCCACCAGCGGCGCGACCTTCTGTGCGGCAAGTCCGCTTTCTTCACTCACCACCGCGATTTCCTGCTCTTTCGGCAGAAAGTCGAACTCGATGGCAACGAAGCGCTGTCGCGTACTGGGCTTCAGGGATTTCAGCAGGTTCTGGTAACCCGGATTGTAGGATACGACGAGCATGAAGCGGTCGGGCGCTTCGAGCAGCTCCCCGGTGCGCTCCAATGGCAGAAGGCGGCGGTCATCGGTCAGCGGATGCAGGACCACGGCCACGTCCTTGCGCGCTTCGACGATCTCGTCGAGATAGCAGATGCCGCCTTCGCGCACGGCGCGGGTCAGCGGGCCGTCAACCCATATGGTGTCGCCGCCCTTCAGCAGATAACGCCCGGTCAGGTCGGCGGCTGCCAGATCGTCATGGCAGGAAACCGTCGAGAGCGGCAGGCCGAGCTTTGCGGCCATATGGCTTACAAACCGCGTCTTGCCGCAGCCGGTCGGACCTTTCAGAAGCAATGGCAGCTTGCGCGTCCATGCCATTTCAAAAAGCGCGCATTCATTGCCCGATGGGCTGTAGGCAGGGATTGAGACACCGGTATTGTCGATATTTCTGAGAATGGAGTTCATGGCCGTTTTCCTTTGCATCAGGCGGTGAAGCCCCGCCTGATGGCGGGGCCTGGCGTCGATCATTCGGCGGGCTGTACGAAGCCGGAGGTGTTTTCGCGACGTTCCTTGCCCGGAACCAGCACGGCCCAGATGAACATGAAGGCCGAGATCACCACCACGACGCCGGAGCCGAGGCGTATCCAGTAGAATACGGCCAGCTGATCCTGCACGGTCATGAATGCTTCTCCGAGCACGCGCTGAAGGTGGGTCTGGACGACGCCCGCAAAGGTCAGGGCGAACGTCATCACGGACATGGCCGTGCACATCGCCCAGAAGCTCACCATGGAGAGCATCTGGTTGTATGGCGCCCGTCCACGCAGTTCAGGGATCGCATAGGCCATCACCGCAAGGTTGAGCATGACGTAGGCGCCGAAGAAGGCGAGGTGTCCGTGGGCGGCGGTAAGCTGCGTGCCGTGGGTGTAATAGTTGACCGACGACAGCGTGTGCAGGAACCCCCACACACCCGCTCCGAAGAAGGCCATCACCGAACAGCCGATGGACCAGAGAAGAGCCGCACGGTTTGGATGTTTGCGACCGGCTTTCCATGTCATCACGAAGGTGAAGATGACCATGGTGAAGAACGGGGCGACTTCGAGCGTCGAGAACAGCGAACCGATCCACTGCCAGTAACCGGGCGCGCCGATCCAGTAATAATGGTGACCGGTGCCGAGAATGCCGGAAAACAGGGCCAGCCCGACAATGACATAGAGCCATTTTTCGACGACCTCGCGGTCGATGCCGTTGAGCTTGATCATCAGGAAGGCGAGGATCGACGCCATGATCAGTTCCCACACGCCTTCAACCCACAGATGGATGACGTACCACCAGTAGAGCTTGTCGAGCGCGAGATTGATCGGGTTGTAAAAGGCGAAGAGGAAGAAAAGGGCAAGGCCCCACAGGCCGAACAGAAGGATGTTTGTTACGGTCGTCTTGCGGCCCTTGAGCGCCGTCAGTGTGATGTTGAACAGGAAGATCAGGCAGACGACGACAATGCCGACCTTGATGATGAATGGCTGTTCGAGAAATTCCCGCCCCTCATGAATATGGAACAGGTAACCGACAACGGCGATGCCTGCGGCGACGAAGAAAAGCCAGAACTGGATGACGGCGAGCCTGGTGCTGTAAAGCTCGGTTTCGGTCTCTTCCGGCAGCAGATAATAAGTCGAACCCATGAAGCCCATCAGCAGCCAGACCACCAGCGCATTGGTGTGGATCATGCGGACGATGTTGAAGGGCAGCAGCTCGGAGAGCGTGTTGGGCAGGACATAGATCGTACCGGCGAGAACGCCGAATGCGACCTGCGCGATGAACAGTACGAGCGCTCCATAAAAATAGAGCATCGCAACCTTTTGGCTTTCATATTTCATAATGTGTAACTCCGTTCATCCCGCGCTCAGCCTGCCTCGTTGGGCGGCCAGTCCTGCGTCTTGATGCGGCTGGTCCATTCAAGGAAATCAGCCAGATCGTTGAGTTCCTGTTCGCTCAGGTTGAACTGGGGCATCTGGCGACGCCCTTCGATCCCGGTGGGTTGTGCCTGCATCCACGCTTTCATTGTCTCGCGTGCGCCTTCGGGGTCTTCTTCCCCGCCCCAGCGCTTCCAGACATTGCCGAGCTCGGGCGCGAAATAGGCGCCTTCACCCAGCAGCGTGTGGCAGTTGATGCAGGAGTTTTTCTCCCAGATGTGCTTGCCGCGGGCGACGGATGCCGTCAGCGTCGATTCATCCGTGGACGTCGTTTTCATGTAGTAGTGGCTGTGCGCCGTCAGCCCCACGAAGATCGCGAAAAAGAAAATAGACCCGCCGTAGAAGACGTTTCGAGCGCCGGTCTTGGTTAGGCGTTCTGCCATCCCTTCGTCCTTTCATTGGCCGGGGTCAAAGCCCGGCAAATTCCCCCGTCGATAATGTGGCTGGTCATTTCCCCTCGCCAGCATCACGGGACAGGACCGTTCTATCGGTCGGGCAAAAGCCTTCTTTGCGATTTGGCAAAGACTGGAGCGTTTCCAGAAAAGCGCAGAACGGGAGATGGAACAGTTGTTTACAAGAGGATGCGGACAAGAATGGAACGTCCGAGCGCAAGCGCCAGCAGGAGCGCAGGCCAGGCCAGCAAGGCAGGCCTCAAAAGGCCGTCCGTCCCGCGCATCTCCATGAAGTCGAGGATGACGAACCAGCCCTTCGCGAAGGCGAGGATCAGAACGATGACGACGGCTGCGAGCATTCCTGCGCTGGTGGCTGCGATGAATGCGCCGCTCAGGGCAAGGAGAACGAGGACAATGAATGTTCGGGTGAGCGAAGAAGCGCGATCGGACACTGTGGGCCTCAGGCAAGGTAAAGGACAGGAAACATCACCAGCCATACGAGGTCGATGGCGTGCCAGAGCGTCGTGATCAGCAGGACATTGGATCGTGTCGGCCGCCATGCGACCAGCGCCAGCACCACCGACCCGAACAGCACATGCATCAGGTGAAAGCCGGTCAGCAGAAAATAAAGCTCGAAGAAGGAGCCCGCGGCATCATCGCCCGCGAACTCGATTTCATGCGAATATTCCACGAGCTTGATCGCCACGAAAACGAGACCGAAAAATGCGGCATATAAAAGCGGACGGCGAGCCTTGCTCAAATCGTTGCGCCTGCGCACGGCAATTGCCGCCTGCCAGCCGCTCATCAAAAGCACGACGGTGTTGGTTGCGGCGAGGGCTGGGCTCAGATGCGAACGCAGCTGCGTCACGCCTTCCACGTCGATGATCGACATCACCATGAAAGCGGTCAGCAGGATTGCGAAGGCGGCAAGCTCGCTCCACACCAGGATCCAGAGCAGGAGATCGTCTTCGGGGCGATCCTCCGAACCCGTTGCAACTATGGTCAAATCTTCGGTTCCAGACATGGAACATGCCTAGCGCCCGCAATCGGGAGCTTCTTTGCGTTTTGGCAAAGAACAAACGCACTGACCGGGCCAGTGTATCGCCACCATAGCAAAGGAAACTTCAATGACGGACGCACAGATCGGGCTCATCGTCGCGACACCGGCGATCATCGGTTTTTCACTGGTTCTCTATCGTATGGGAGCCTTGCAGGGCGCGGGCACCCTGTCCGCCGTTGCGGCTTCCATCGTAATTGCCGCCGTCCTTTTCCTCGGTCAGTAGGCGAGGGAGACGGGAGCCACGAATGCGCTGCCCGTCGTCCCGAATCTCTTTGAAAAGAAATATCTTTAAATATTTGTTTTGATTGAATTTTGCTTGGATTTCGGCGGCTGTTTTCGCTCGATTTTCAGGCGTTTTCCGCCGCCTTATCGCTCGCCATCGGCCAGCCGCCTGATGCCCGACATATTGAGAACGGTCAGTTTCTGGCGTCCGCCGCGAACAAATCCCTGTCCTTCCCAGCCGGTGAGAATGCGCGACACCGTATGCAGCGTCGTCCCGGTCATTTCGGCGATATCCTGCTTCGTGATCGGGAAATCGATGCGGATACCGTCTTCCTCTTTCCGTCCGGCCTGACGCGCGAGGCGCAGAACCGTGTGCGCGACACGCCGCTCGACTTCTTCCGTCGACATTTCGCGGATGCGCGTATGGGCTTCTTCCAGTCGCTTGCCGATGGTCTGGATCGCATTCATCGCCAGACCGGGATTCTGCTCGACGAAATAGTCCCAAAGCTCGGTTGGCCAGGCGAGAACGATGCTCTCCGCCACGGCGACCGCCGTGCCGGGATAATCGCTTCTCTGCAAGGCGCGCGCAAAGCCGAAAAGGTCGCCCGGATGCACCATGCGGACGATGATCTGCTGTCCGTCCGGCGTCACCTGATTGACCTTCAATCGCCCGTGCAGGAGCAGATAGAACAGGACGGCATCGTCGCCCTGTTCAAAAATCGCCTCTCCGGGCAGAACGCGCTTTGTGGTTGCATATGAAACAAGCTTGTCGAGTTCGCCATCACTCATTTTGGCGAACAGGGACAGTTTCCTGACAAGTCCGCGATCTATCATGGACATTGCATTTTCTCACACTCCAAGACCCATGTTCACCTTAGCACAGCACAGCGGGCTTGGAATTGTTTTCGCAGCCGGGGACCGGGCATTCACAGCTCATGCACCTATGTTCTGGATACGCTTCCACACCACGGCATACCAGCGGTTGTCACGCACCAGCCTGAAACCGAGATTGTCGGGCGGGACGCCGACGCTGCATCCTCCGGTTTTCGGGTTGCGGATAAACGAGCTCATCGCCGCGCGGTGCTTGCCATTGACCACGTAAACCCCGCACGACGGCACTTCCGCAACCTGCTTGCCATAGGCATCGATATTGACGCGGCGGTGGCAGGTCTGCGTCCATTCCCACACATTGCCTGCAATGTCGGCTACTCCCAGTTCGTTGACGCCGAAGGCACCGGCGGGGCGTCGCGCGGGGCTTCTGTCCAGCTTGCGGGCGCTCTGTTTCTCATAATCCCTCAGCCAGCGGATTGCAGGATTGCTTGCGGCATCGTCCTCGATGCCAAGCGCATCGTCGGGAAAGCGCGACCCTGCGGCGAAAGCCCACTGCTCGTCCGTCGGCAGGTGCCAGTTTTCGCCGGTCTTGCGCGACAGCCAGTCGGCATAGGCCAGTGCATCATCGTAACTCACGCCGACGACCGGCGCCTCGGCAGCCGATGCATCGTGATTGTGCGGCAGGGCCTCGGCAGGCTGGCATGCGCCATCCTCCACACAAAGCTCGTAGTCGGCCGTGCCGACCTGATATTTCATGATCTCGAATGGCCGTGACAGCCTGCGCGTCGTCAACGGGGCATCGACGGGGTAATTGTTCTTCTGGAAGTCGCCATCGGCCCGATAGGTCATGGTGCGGGGCGTAATGACAACCGTTTCGGGACGCAGCGCGGATGCGCCCGGCAGCGATTGACCCGGACGTCCTACGGCGTCAACGACGAACAGCCCCGCCACAACTGCCAGCAGAACCGCCGGAACGGCCACCGCAAGCTCTCGCAGGCACTTCTTTCCTTTGCATTTGTTCATCGGATAACAGGGGACCGCATCCATCCGGGAGGCAGGCGGATGCAGCCCCGAGCCTTTCTTTGCAAAGCAACAGTTGGGGAAGATTTGCCAAAGGCGCTCCGGGAGGCGAAGCGCCTTCGTGCATTGGCCTTATGTGCCCGACGGGGCCAGAACCGATGTCATCAGGTCGTCGTTCCATTCACCCGTGACCTTGAAGTGGGCTGCTGCGCCAAGTTCAAAGGCCTCGATCAGGTTGTGGTTCACATAGGCATAGATGCCGGGCTGCTGGAACGTATAGAAAGCTGCTCCGGCTGCACCGCCCGGAATGAACCAGGTTTCCTGATCAACATCGGGCGGCGTGTTGAACTTGCCGGTCGACCAGACATAATCTCCGTGACCTCCGATGAGGTGCGGTCTGGTATCGCGATTGGCCTGCGAATGGACGATCAGGACCTTCTCGCCAACCGCCGCCGTCATCGCCTTGTCGCCCGTCAGTGCGCCGACCGCGCCGTTGAACACGACATGGGTCGGGGTGAGGGTGCGCATGACCTTGACGGTGTCTTCATATGCGTCGCCCGGCGCGTCATACTTCTTGAATTTCCCGTTCTCGTCACGCGGCACATAGAAATCCTGCTCCCCGACATAATAAATCTTGTCGTAGGTCAGGGCCTTGCCCTTGCCGTCATGCAATCCCTCGCGCGGCAGCACCATGATCGCGCCGTTCATGCCCGAGACGACATGCCAGGGAACCATTCCGGGAGGTGCGCAGTGATAGACGAAGACGCCGGGCTTGGTCGCCTTGAAGCGCAGGATGGTCTTTTCCCCCGGATTGATTTCCGTCAGCCCGCCGCCGCCAAGCGCACCCGTTGCGGCGTGGAAATCGATATTGTGCATCAGCGTGTTGGTTTCGGGGTTGATGAGCGTCAGCTCGACATAATCGTCCTGATGCACCACCATCAGCGGTCCCGGAACCGTGCCGTTGAATGCCATGGCGTGAACTTCGGTTCCCGCGTCATCGATGACGATCTTCTTTTCCTCGATCACCATGGTGAATTCAATCACCTTTGGGCCACCCTCGGCAACCTGGGTGTGGGCGTGCACGAAGGGAGGGTCCACCAACTCCACCTTCTGGCGCGGCAGCGCCGCAATCTCCGCAGCACTTGCCTTTCTCACCGCGCCCTGTCCCCAGGCCGATGTTGTTGCCAGCACCGGCGCAAGCGCCCCTGCGAGGGCGGCTCCCGCCAATATGCTGCGGCGGCTGATTTGCATCTGGTCGACCATCGATACTCTCCTTTACGATAGGACCGAGCATTTCCTGCTCTGTCATGCCGACTATAGAAAAGGCCGTGTGGATGGTCCTTGACTGCGATCAAGGTGATGCAGAAAATCGGGTAATATTAACCACACAATATCAATAGCTTATCTTCAGTTCTTGATTTATGTTCCGCCTTGTTTGCGCTGGCGCAAAGGCTTTTTGACAAAGGGTTCCGCCCAAAGAGAAACCAGCGAACAGTCTGGCGCCATTCGCTGGTTTCGATGAGGGGTTTGCGTGACCTTGGATTACTCGCCAAATCGGGCCTGTACTTCAGGCGCTGCCATCTCGGGCATCCACTCCGGTTCATAGGTCAGCTCGACATTCACCGCCCGAATGCCTTCGACAGATTCGACGCTGGCGCGCACGGCATCGGTCAGAAAACCGGCTGCGGGGCAACCGGGCGTCGTTGTCGTCATGCTGATATCGACCTTGCCGCCATCATCTATGTCGATGCTGTAGATCATGCCGAGATCGATCAGGTTGAAACCGAGTTCGGGATCGAGCACCAGACGCAGACTGTCGATGATCTGCTGCTCCAGCCGGGCATGGGCTATGTGCTGCATGGCATCTACCCCGGCTCTCCGACGCGGATCATGATGCGATAGGCATTGCCGGTTTCATCGAAATTGCCGACCCATGCATGGCCGCGTTTTTCAAGCTCGGGAAACAGGAACAAAGGCTCCCGGTGCAGGAGGGCGAACAGAACCGCACCGGCGGGCATATCCTCCACTTCGGCCAGAATGCGCACCATGGGTTCCGGCGGCTGCATGTCTGAGCAGTCGAGATAGCGCGATGGCTCCGGCCAGACATCCGGCGAAACGACGTTCTCGGAAAACTGCAACTCCGGCGCAGCATCCGCCGCCGGGCTGAAAAGCACCTGCCAGTCGCCGTTTTCCAGAGGCTCGGCCTTTGCCGAAAAGCCTTTCCGCTCCATGACGCTGAAAAGCGGTGCCGGTTTGAACGGCGCGATCAGCAGGAGGCCTTGTCCCGGCGCAAGGCCATCGACTGCTTCCATGATGGCGTTGAACGGTTCCACGCCGCCCTTGATCAGCGGGCGCACGTCCAGCACATGGTGTGCGATGTCCTGAACTGAGAGTGTCATTTCGATCTCCTGAAGATTGGTTCACCGGCATAGATCAGATGCGGCAGGGTTGCCCCTTTTGGCAGACGCAGGCCGTGCGGTACATCAAGAAGCCGCCGGGCGCGAAAGAATTGCACGGTCAATGCGAGTATGGCGGCGAGACTTAAGGCTACGGCAAGGCGAAACACGGTCGGATAACCGGCGATCAGGGCCAGCGTCGCGACAGCAACGCCGCTATAATAAAGAGCGAACCATTGGCGGGCGCGCCCCTCGCTGACCATATCCTGCACGCGCGGCGTCGGTGCGCGTCCCATCACTGGGCCATAACATTCGAGCCAGGTCAGGAAGGGTATGATCTTGTAGAGCTGGGCAAGGCTCAGGCCGGAGAGCCAGCCAAAGGTGAACAGATAGACCAGACCGGCAATCATCCGGTCGGAGACCTCTGTCCAGAAAAGGGCGATAGCCAGCAGCAGCGAAAGCCCCAGCGCGATGAAGGCCGGAATGCTGGCCGCGCTGTTCAGCTCAATCGTCTTGCGTTTGCGCTGCCGGTAGATCGCGCGGATATCGACGATATAAAGCGCGATGCAGGCAATGCCGGGAACGAGAGCCGCCGTGACGGCAATTTCGGTCGATCCCGTTTCCAGCGCTGCGATGACGATCCCGGCTGCAAGGATGGTCAGGGCGGCAGCGCCTTCCCACCATATGATTCTGGTTGTTTGCCGCACGGCGTCGGGCGACAGCATGAACATTGTCAAAAGCCTGTAGCTGACGCCCATGGCGGTAAAGGTCATCCAGCCGCCAAGACCAAGCGCGGCGTGAACCGGCAATGCCGATCCCGTAATATCGAGCAGGACGGCCTGCTCAGTAAAGCCGGACAGCGCGAAGGTGAAAATACTGCCAAGCAGTGCCGTTATCAGAAGACAACAGATGCCTGCCGCGACGAACCGCGCAGGCAGGGCGATCGGGCGGGCAAGCCAGAGCGTCATGCCCAATATTGCGAAAATGAGGGAAAATCCGCAGGTCAGCAACATGCCCGAGACCGGCAGCAGCCATGCCGGGCTTTCCGTCAGCCCCGCCATGCCCGCAAAGCCGACAAGCAGGCCGGAAAGGCCCGTCACCAGCAGAAGCAAGGCGGGGAGGCTTGCACCGCTTCCCCATAAGGGGCGGTTCACCAGAACCGGGACGAATTGCAGCAGTGCGCCGCTCATCAGCAGGGCCAGCCAGCCGATGGAAACGGCATGCACGACGATGAGCGTTTCGGCGGCGCGAATCCCATGAACCGGAAAGCCGAAACCACCCGCCATCAATCCAAGCCCGAAGACGAGGAAAGCCAGCGAAGCGGTAAAATAGGACAGGGTCCAACGGGAAAGCGTCGCGCCGATCATCTCAATTCGTCCCGGACATGGGTCTGCAAGACTTCAGTGATTGCCGCAGCTGCATTCATGGTCTGCGCCATGATGGATTTTCCGGCGGCCGATCTCGACGCGCCATAGTGGGCCGGTTTCCTTGTAGACCCAGGAGAAGGCGCCCGGATTGCGGGTTTCGAGCTGACGGTGCAGCGGCACCGGATCGTGATCGTTGACGATTTCCAGCGCTTCGCCGGGCTCAAGCGCGTCGATCATCGCGAAGATCGTCGCATGCCGCGAAATCGGCGGTATGGTGCGGACATCGATTACGGGGGAGAGGGAGACAGGTTCTGCCGACATCTTGTTGTTCCGTGGCTGTCAGGCTTCGAAGCATGATGACGACAGCCGCATCATCATTGGAGCCATTCTAGAGTGACAGGCGAGAACCGGATTTGTTGTATCTCAAAGAAGACGGGAAATTTTCTGTCCGATATTTCATTCGTTCGGTGATGCGGGGCAGCGGCCTCTGCCGCTAGCCCCGCGCGTGATCCCCGAAACGGGATTACTGGGTGATTTCAGCCTCGACCAGCTTCTTCAGCTTTTCGAGGGATTCCTGCCAGCCGAGATAGCAGGCTTCAGCCGGAATTATATCCGGCACACCCTGCTGTTCGATATTGATTTCGGTGCCGACCGATACGGCTTTCAGCGAGATCGTGACTTTCATTTCGCCCGGCAGGTTCGGATCGTCGAAACTGTCCGTATAGACGAGCCTTTCTCCCGGAACGAGTTCGACATATGTGCCGCCGAATGAATGGCTTTCGCCCGTCGTAAAGTTCCGGAAAGACATTCTGTGCTTGCCGCCGACCTTTGCCTCCAGCTCATGGACGGTGCAGACAAAGCCATAGGGCGGCAGCCAGCTTGCCATGGCATCCGGCTCGATGAATGCGCGATAGACCTTTTCCGGCTTGGTGGCGAATACGCGGTGCAGGCGGATAGTGCTGGGCATGGTTTCCTCCCATTGTCGCTTTCAGCGGGTGTTGGCGGGGTGTTTGAAAAGCAGGCTTATATATCGCTTGAGATGATCGATGCTTTCGACCGCACGCTGCGGATCGCCGCTTGCCTTGGCGATGATGAAGGCACCCTGAATAACCGCCTGCGTATGAAGCGCGAGGCTTTCGGCGGTGAAATCACTGGCAACCGGATAGCGCTCCATCGCGGCTGCAATGTCGGGGACAAGCGTGTCCGCATGGCCTGAAATGCTGGCCCAGCAGGCATCCCTGATGACGGAGTTGGTCTCATAGACCTCCTGCGTCATGGTGCCGACGAGGCAGGTGAAGTCAGGCAGTTCGCCCTGAACGAGCTGCTTGCGCAACTCGACATAGGCCAGCACGCGCTCAAGCGGGTCTTCGGGAGCGTGATAGGCGGCATCCGCAAAAAGCGCGCCCGTTGTCTCCGACCAGTAGTTGGCGGCGGCAACGGCCAGATCTTCCTTGCTGGAGAAATGGTGAAAGAATGCGCCTTTCGACAGCGATGCCCTGGCGCAGATGTCATCGACCGACGTTGCGGCATAACCCTTGGTGCGAATAACGCCGAGCGCTGCATCAAGCAGATTGGACCGGGTCGATGGGTTCTGTTTGCGTGCCATTTTCGTACTCCCTGACTATATCATACCAACTGGTCGGTATTAAATCAAGGGGAGAACGAATCTGGTCCTTCGGGGCTCTGGAAGCGGGGAGGGTGTGGGAGGTGGAATGACTGCCGGTATTGCACCCATGGCGCAATACCGGCAGCGAATAGGCGCGGGCGGTCAGTCGATCTGGACGTTGGCATCCTTGACGACCGGCGTCCATTTGGCGATTTCGGCCTTCACATGCGCGGCGAGTTCTTCCGGTGTCGAGCCGACGATGGTGGCGCTGAATTCCTTCATGCGCTCCTTCACGGTTGGATCTTCCATGGCCTTGTTCGCGGCTTCATTGAGCTTGGCCACGACCTCGGGTGGGGTTCCAGCAGGTGCGAACAGCGCGTTCCATGTATAGGTCTCATAACCGGGGATCGTCTCTGCGATCGTCGGCACATCGGGGAAGGACGGCGCGCGCTCCTTGGTGGTGACGCCGAGGGCCTTCAATGTACCGCCCTTCATATGCGACGAGGAGGAGGGCAGGTTGTCGAACATGATCGGAACCTGATTGCCGATGACGTCATTGAGAGCGGGGCCGGACCCTTTGTAGGGTATGTGCTGCATCGAAACGCCGGCCATCTTCTTGAAAAGCTCGCCCGACAGATGCAGCGGCGTGCCGTTGCCGGACGAGGCATAGCTGTATTTTTCCGGCTCGGCTTTCAGCAGGTCGACAAGTTCCTTGACGGAGTTCACCGGAAGCTCCGGATTGACCACCAGCACATTGGGAACGATCACCAGAAGCGAGATCGGAGCGAAGTCCTTTTCCGCGTCATAAGGCTTGGTCTTCAGAATCAGCGGATTGAGCGCGTGCGTCGCCACGGTGCCCATCAGAATCGTATAGCCGTCCGGGTCGGCCCGCGCGACATTCGCAGCGCCAAGGCTGCCACCGCCGCCGCCGACATTCTGGATAATGACCTGCTGGCCGAGAATCTCCGACATTTTTGCCGCGATGACGCGGGCAACCACGTCCGTCGAGCCGCCAGCCGCAAACGGCACGACCATGGTCACCACCCGGTCTGGAAATGTCTGTGAACGGGCAGGGCTGCCAAGTGCGAATGCTGACAGGATGGAAAGGCCGAGCGCGAGGCCCGCGCGCCGTGTGATCCGATAAGCCGACATATATTCTCCTCCCAATGTCGAAACTCAATTGAAATGTCCGAAAGTAGAAACCTGCTTCGGAAAAATGCGATGCGTACAAACAGAGAGATAAAGCGCCCGTCGAAGTAGTTTCCGGGCCGGGCATCTGGATATGACCGGGATCGATTGTCGGTATGATTGTCTTTTATTGAACTCCGGTCCGGTTTCAGTGAACTACGTCACTTGCCTGAAAGCAAGCAACGAGATTCTAGCGCTTTAGTAGCGGAGAAACAGGCACTCTCCGTCGCGGGTGGCGATGATTCTGGAAACCGGACTGATTCCGGGGCCATGGCGGCGCTTGTGGATAAGTTTGATGTCATTGAAAATGCCCGGAAAACAGGCGTTCCGCAGCAAAATCGAAAATTCTTATCCTTTCTTCATGACCCTTGCTTGACACTTGTCCGAGAACCCCTTAAACGACCGCTCACACCGGACGGAAACGCCGGTGCGACGCAGCCGCAAGGTTGCCGAGAAATGCGCGGGTGTAGCTCAGTTGGTTAGAGTGCCGGCCTGTCACGCCGGAGGTCGCGGGTTCGAGCCCCGTCACTCGCGCCACTTTCCTCTCAACAAATCGATAGATTGAACGTTGACACGAAAGTGGCGCCCACCGCCGTTTCACTTCTTTTCATCCAGCATTTTCAGCAAAAGTGCGAAGCGGTTTTGCGTAGGATAATGCGCAGAAAAAGAGCAAGCATTTCCAGCAAAAGTGCGAAGCGGTTTTGCGCGGGATAATGCGCAAGAGCAAGCATTTCCAGAAAAAGTGCGAAGCGGTTTTGCGCGGGATAATGCGCAGAAAAAGAACAAGCATTTCCATTGATTCAATTTAACTGGGAATGCTCGAAATTGCTGACATTGCACGGGCGTTGAAACGTCCTGTGAATGATTTTTCCAATATCGCAAATCTTCTCCAAACACGCGCTTGACACTTGTTCGAGAACCCCTTAAACGACCGCTCACACCGGACGGAAACGCCGGTGCGACGCAGCCTCAGGGCTGCCGAGAAATGCGCGGGTGTAGCTCAGTTGGTTAGAGTGCCGGCCTGTCACGCCGGAGGTCGCGGGTTCGAGCCCCGTCACTCGCGCCACTTTCCTCTCAACAAATCGATAGATTGAACGTTGACACGAAAGTGGCGCCGGACCGCCTTCTTCAGGAAAATCGTGGAATTGCCGAACCGTGGGCCTGCTACTTGGAAAATTGTTTCCAGGACAGATAGGCAACCGACAGGATGATCGCCGCAATGACAAGAAGATCGCCGCTGGCGAGCAGATAGTGGCTCATGCGTGATCTCCTTTCGCTGCTATGGCCGACAATGCATCCATGATAGCCGGGCATCCATGATAGCCGGTGCGAATGCGATCTGAAGGCATTGCTTCGCAAACCCATTGCCATCCGGCATGTTTCCATTCCAACTTTCACCGCAAACGCGAACGGAATTTTCCATCATTCACGCAAGCCGTCCTCCGCCTTAAATCGCGGCGGCGGAAAACCTGCCACCTGACCATGCATTGCCAAGGACCCGATTTCCTGTTTTCAATCGCGCGGAACCGGATGACAGGAACGGATCGCTGCGACGATGACCCGACACGCTCTTCTTGGTGTGCTTGCAACGTTTTTGATTCTTGCCGGCTGTGACACGCCGCGCGCCGTGTTGTGGCACGGTCCCAATTCGAGCCCGCAATCGGTGGCGGCGGCGGAAGCCGCCATTATCAAACCGGCGAAACCGGCGGCTGTGGTTCCCATCTATGTTGCGACGAGCCGCCAGCGCTCCGACGATTTCTCGCAGCCCTACAATTCAAATCGCTCCAAGACGCTCAATTTCGCGCAGGTCGATGTCGGCATTCCGGCGGCCCATGTGAAAGGGCAGGTGGAGTCGACCGGCTACAAGCCCGACCCGGCCAAAAATTTCGCGGCAACCGCATTCCAGCCATACGAGGATGCGGAGCAGTTTCTCGCACAATTGAATGCCGCCCTTGCGAGGCAGGGGCCGAAGGACAGGGAAATCCTGATCTTCGTGCATGGCTACAACAATAATTTTGCCGACAGCACATTCCGCACCGCGCAGTTCGTCCATGATTACAAGATGAAGTCGGTGGCGGTCGAATATGCCTGGCCGTCCGGCGGCGATCTGGGCCTTTATGTCTATGATCGAGACAGCGCGGACTTTGCGCGGGATGGTCTGGCCCGGTTGCTCGAACTTGTCGCCCGCAGCAAGGCCGAGCGCGTTGTGCTCGTCGGCCACTCGATGGGCGGCTTCGTCACCATGGAGGCTTTGAGAACCCTGTCCCTGCGTGGCGAAAAGCATGTGCTGCGCCGCATCACCGCGCTGTTGCTCGCGGCACCGGATATCGATCTCGACGTCTTTGAAAAGCAGATAAGGGACATCGACCCAATGCCGCGTCCGACAGCGGTAATGACATCGCGCAGCGATCGGGCGCTGGGCGTCTCGTCCTTCATCACGGGCGGCCATGCGCGGGTAGGGGACGGCACCAGCATTCCGATACTTCAGAAATACGGGATCGCGGTGATCGACGCGACCGATCTGGATGGCGGCGCGCATAATGTCTTTGCATCCTCGCCGTCGCTCATGGCTCTGGTCAGCGACGGCACGCTCTCGCTTAACGCCCTGAACGGGCGCGAGAACCGGACGACGGGGCAGGCGGTGCTGGCGGACGGCGCTTCGGCGATCAAGGGAGCCGCATCGCTCGTGCTCTATCTGCCGGGCCGGCTGGTGGGGGCGGCGGGCTCCGCTGGTCCGTAAACGCATTTTCAGGCGGGGGACTGGATCGCCGGTTTCCACCCACGAAGTCGTGGGCAATTGATTCTCGCGGAGGATTGCCGGACGGCGCGGACCGGGCGACTTTTCCTCACGAAATTATGATCTTTTCATGTTATAGGGGTTTTAAGGGGGATAAGCGGGCCGGATGCATGGCTTGTTAAGCATCTTGGTTCGACTTTGCCCAATAGATCGTGCCGGAGGGGTTGCGCTTGCGCACGCGCTGCGATAACCGTCCCGGCGAAAAGCGCTTAGTTCGCACGGCATGCCTTTTGAAGCTGCTTGGGGCGACGGGGTTGCAACAGATGCAATGTGTCGCATGGTCGTCAGCTCCAAAAAGCTTATGACAGGCGGCGCAGCCTCGTATTCAAGCCGGATAAAGGACCATGAACGAGCTTTTAAGTTCCTACCTGCCGATCGTCATCTTCCTCGGCATCGCGATGGTAATTGGCGTAGCCCTTCTGGTTGCGCCGTTTCTTGTCGCTTACAGACAGCCCGACCCCGAAAAGCTTTCTGCTTACGAGTGCGGCTTCAATGCCTTCGATGACGCCCGTATGAAGTTCGACATCCGTTTCTATCTGGTGTCGATTCTCTTCATTATCTTCGATCTGGAAGTCGCCTTCCTTTTCCCGTGGGCCGTGTCCTTCGGTGAAATCGGCTGGTTCGGCTTCGCGTCGATGATGGTGTTCCTTGGCGTTCTGACCATCGGCTTCATTTATGAATGGAAGAAGGGAGCGCTGGAATGGGATTGACCTCAGCCAACACAACGCTCGTGGCTCCGCAGCCGAAGGGCATTCTTGACCCGCGCACGGGCAAGCCTGTCGGTTCCGACGATGCATTCTTCAACGATCTGAACAGCGAGCTTTCCGACAAGGGATTCATCGTCACCTCCGCTGACGCTCTGATTACCTGGGCGCGTACCGGCTCGCTGATGTGGATGACCTTCGGTCTGGCATGCTGCGCCGTGGAAATGATGCACATTTCCATGCCGCGCTACGACGCCGAACGCTTCGGTATCGCTCCGCGCGCTTCACCGCGTCAGTCCGACGTGATGATCGTCGCCGGCACGCTGACCAACAAGATGGCACCCGCCCTGCGCAAGGTCTACGACCAGATGCCGGAGCCGCGTTACGTTATCTCGATGGGTTCCTGCGCCAATGGCGGCGGCTACTACCACTATTCCTATTCGGTGGTGCGTGGCTGCGATCGCGTGGTTCCGGTCGATATCTACGTTCCGGGCTGCCCTCCGACCGCTGAGGCTCTGCTCTACGGCATTCTTATGCTGCAGAAGAAGATCCGCCGCACCGGCACCATTGAACGCTAAGGCCGAAGAAAAGGACATTTGATCATGAGCGAAGAAGCTCTCGGTGAACTTTCCGGCTACATCAAGGAACGTCTCGGCGATGCGATCGAAGAGGCGAAGCTTGCCTATGGCGAGCTGACCCTGTCGGTTCCGGTTGCCAGCATCATCAGCGTTCTGACCTTCCTGCGCGACGATGTGCAGTGCCAGTTCGTCAACCTGACGGATATTTCGGGCGTCGACTATCCGCAGCGCGCCAAGCGCTTCGATGTCGTCTACCAGCTCATGTCTCCGCGCCAGAACCAGCGCATCCGTGTCAAGGTTCAGGCTGATGAGGACACGCTGGTGCCGTCCGCGGTTCCGGTCTTCGTCGGCGCCGAATGGTTCGAGCGCGAAACCTACGACATGTACGGCGTCCTGTTCTCCGGCCATCCGGACCTGCGCCGCATCCTGACCGACTACGGTTTCGAAGGCCATCCGCTGCGCAAGGACTTCCCGCTCACCGGTTTCGTTGAAGTTCGTTACAACAACGAGCTGAAGCGCGTCGCCTACGAGCCTGTGCAGCTGCGTCAGGAGTTCCGCAACTTCGACTTCCTCTCGCCATGGGAAGGAACGGACTACGTTCTGCCGGGCGACGAGAAAGCCAAGGCGAACTGAGGACATACTCATGGGCGCAGGCGAGAGATTGAACGGTCAATGTCTTTGCGGAGCGGTGAAGTTCACCGCTGTTCCGGCAAAGATGGAAATGGATGTCTGCCATTGCAGCATGTGCCGGCGTTGGTCGGGCGGTGCTTTCATGGCCGTCAACTGCGGCACTTCGGTCGAAATCGAAGACGAAGCTGCCCTCTCGACCTATTCGTCTTCGGAATGGGGCGAACGCCGCTTCTGCTCGAAGTGCGGTTCGTCGCTGTTCTGGCGCGGTGTCCATGATGGAATGATGGTCGTTTCGATGCAGGCTTTTGCCGAACCGGAACGTTTTCATTTCGCCGAAGAAATCTTCATCGATAACAAGCCTGCGAATTACGATTTTGCCAACGACACCCACCGGATGACCGGCGAGGAGTTCTTGGCGGCTCTTGCAGCCAAACAGGAAGCTGAACATGGCTGAGACTCAGGTCCGCAATTTCAATATCAACTTCGGTCCGCAGCACCCTGCCGCGCACGGCGTGCTGCGTCTGGTGCTTGAGCTCGACGGCGAAGTGGTCGAGCGCGTCGATCCGCATATCGGTCTGCTGCATCGCGGCACCGAAAAGCTGATGGAAGCCAAGACCTATCTTCAGGCCCTGCCTTATCTCGACCGCCTCGACTACGTGGCGCCGATGAACCAGGAACACGCCTATGCGCTCGCCGTCGAACGCCTGCTGGGCATCGACGTGCCGAAGCGCGGCCAGCTCATCCGCGTTCTCTATTCGGAAATCGGCCGTATCCTGAACCACCTTCTCAACGTCACCACGCAGGCCATGGACGTTGGCGCGCTGACGCCGCCGCTCTGGGGCTTCGAGGAACGCGAAAAGCTGATGGTGTTCTACGAACGCGCCTGCGGCGCGCGCATGCACGCAGCCTATTTCCGTCCGGGCGGCGTCCATCAGGACCTGCCGGACCAGCTCGTCGAAGACATCGGCAAATGGATCGATCCATTCTTCAAGACGCTCAACAATCTCGACGACCTCATCACGCCGAACCGTATTTTCAAGCAGCGTAACGTCGATATCGGCGTCGTGAAGCTGGAAGACGCTTGGGCATGGGGCTTCTCGGGCGTCATGGTTCGCGGTTCGGGTGCAGCATGGGATCTGCGCAAGTCGCAGCCATATGAGTGCTACAACGAGATGGAATTCGACATTCCGGTCGGCAAGAACGGCGACTGCTATGACCGCTACCTGATCCGCATGGAAGAAATGCGCCAGTCGGCGAAGATCATGCGCCAGTGCGTTGACCTGCTCCTCGGCAAGGAACGCGTCGGTCCGGTTTCCAACGCCGACAACAAGATCGTGCCGCCGAAGCGCGGCGAGATGAAGCGCTCGATGGAAGCGCTCATCCATCACTTCAAGCTTTACACGGAAGGCTACCACGTGCCTGCCGGTGAAGTTTACGCAGCAGTTGAAGCGCCGAAGGGTGAATTTGGCGTCTTCCTCGTATCGGACGGCTCCAACAAGCCTTATCGCTGCAAGCTGCGCGCTCCGGGCTTTGCCCATCTTCAAGCCATGGATTTCCTGTGCCGCGGCCATATGCTGGCTGACGTGTCGGCAATTCTTGGCTCGCTCGATATCGTGTTTGGTGAGGTTGACCGCTGATGTCCGTTCGCCGTCTCGCAGATGATGCCGTCCAGCCAGCCGCTTTCGCGTTCAACGCGGAAAATCGGGCCTGGGCGCTCAAGACGATTGCAAAATTCCCCGAAGGCCGTCAGCAGTCGGCCGTCATTCCGTTGCTCATGCGTGCGCAGGAACAAGATGGCTGGGTCACGAAAGCTGCCATTGAACACGTTGCAGCCATGCTCGAAATGCCGCTGATCCGCGTTCTGGAAGTTGCGACCTTCTATACGCAGTTCCAGCTGAAGCCCGTCGGCACGCGCGCCCACATCCAGGTTTGCGGCACCACGCCTTGCATGCTGCGCGGTTCGGAAGCGCTGATGGATGTCTGCCGCCACAAGATCAACCACGACCCGTTCGAGCTCAACGCCGACGGCACGCTGTCGTGGGAAGAGGTGGAATGCCAGGGCGCCTGCGCCAATGCACCGATGGTCATGATCTTCAAGGACGCCTATGAAGACCTGACGCCGGAACGCCTTGCCGAAATCATCGACGCGTTTGAAGCCGGCAAGGGCGACACCGTCAAGCCGGGCCCGCAGATCGACCGTGAAACTTCCAATCCGCTCAATGGCCTGACGTCGCTGACGGAAGAGCTGGACTACAAGAAGATCGGCCTCGAAACCCGCAAGGCATCCGATGCCGCCGCTGCCAGGGCAAAGGCGGAGGCCGAAGCCAAGGCAAAGGCAGAAGCCGCGAATGTTCCGCCGTCCAACGCGGCAAAGCCCGTGACCAACGCGCCTGAAACCGCTCCGGCGCTCAAGTCGCCGTCGGAAGTCAAGGTTTCGAATGCAGCCGAAAAAGCCGCTTCTGCCGAAACCACGCAGGAATACAAGCTTGACGACAAGAACCGTCCGCAGCCCATGGAGCGGCCGGAAGTGGTCGACGACCTCAAGCTGATCTCTGGCGTCGGTCCGAAGATCGAGCAGACCCTGCACGAGCTTGGCATCTTCACCTTCAAGCAGGTCGCTGCATGGAAGAAGGCCGAGCGCGACTGGGTCGACGGCTATCTCAGCTTCCACGGTCGCATCGAGCGCGAAGACTGGATGAAGCAGGCCAAGGCTTTGGCCAAGGGCGGCGTCGAGGAATACATCAAGGTATTCGGAAAGAAGCCGGTATGATGACTTCGATATTGGCAAACACGAACGGAAACAGGTGAGACATGCTGGCTGATAAAGATCGCATCTTCACCAATATCTACGGCTTCAAGGATCGCTCCCTGAAGGGTGCAATGGCGCGCGGCCATTGGGACAACACCAGCGGGCTGATCGAAAAGGGCCGTGACTGGATCATCGAGGAGATGAAGGCGTCGGGCCTGCGCGGCCGCGGCGGCGCTGGCTTCCCGACGGGTCTCAAGTGGTCGTTCATGCCCAAGCAGAGCGACGGTCGCCCGCATTATCTGGTCGTCAACGCCGACGAATCCGAGCCCGGCACCTGCAAGGACCGCGAAATCCTGCGCCACGATCCGCATACGCTGATCGAAGGCTGCGTGATCGCCGGTTGCGCCATGGGCGCCCACACGGCCTATATCTATATCCGTGGCGAATTCATGCGCGAGCGTGAAGCCCTCCAGGCGGCAATTGACGAATGTTACGAAGCCGGTCTGCTGGGCAAGGGCAACAAGTGCGGCTGGGACATGGACATTTTCGTCACCCACGGCGCTGGCGCTTATATCTGCGGTGAAGAAACGGCTCTGCTCGAAAGCCTCGAAGGCAAGAAGGGCCAGCCGCGCCTCAAGCCGCCGTTTCCCGCGAATATGGGCCTCTATGGCTGCCCGACGACCGTGAACAACGTGGAATCGATCGCCGTTGCGCCGACGATCCTGCGTCGTGGCGCGGCATGGTTCTCGTCCATCGGACGCCCGAACAATGTCGGCACCAAGCTGTTCCAGATTTCCGGTCACGTGAACACGCCTTGCGTCGTGGAAGAAGGCCTCGGCATTCCGTTCCGCGAACTGATCGAAAAGCATGGCGGCGGCATTCGCGGCGGCTGGGACAATTTGCTGGCGGTCATTCCCGGCGGCGCGTCGTGCCCGGTCATCAAGGGCGAGGACATGATGGACGCCATCATGGATTTCGACGGCATGCGTGACAAGAAATCGTCGTTCGGCACCGGCGGCCTCATCGTCATGGACAAGTCCACCGACATCATCAAGGCGATTGCCCGTCTGGCGGCGTTCTTCAAGCATGAAAGCTGCGGCCAGTGCACGCCGTGCCGCGAAGGCACCGGCTGGATGTGGCGCGTGATGGAGCGCATGGTCAAGGGTAACGCGCAGAAGCGCGAGATCGACATGCTGTTCGACGTGACCAAGCAGATTGAAGGTCACACGATCTGCGCACTGGGTGATGCCGCTGCATGGCCTATTCAGGGCCTGATCCGCAATTTCCGTCCGGAAATTGAAAAGCGCATTGACGATTATACGCGCAACGCCGTTCAGAGCCGCAATATCCGTCTGGAAGCGGCTGAATAAGTTGTGTGAGCCTGCCCGGCAGGGCATGGCCCCGAAAAGTGCCTGGCGGTTTTCGGTAAAGGCCATGCCAAAAGTAAGGGCAGGGCAAGAGTTTGAGATCTGGAAGATGCGGCACAAGCCGCAGGTTTGGATAAGCGATGGCAAAGATCAAGGTTGACGGCACAGAGATCGAAGTACCCGATCACTATACGCTCCTTCAGGCTGCCGAAGCCGCGGGCGCGGAAGTCCCGCGTTTCTGTTTCCACGAACGGCTTTCCATCGCCGGAAACTGCCGTATGTGCCTGGTTGAAGTGAAGGGCGGACCGCCGAAGCCGGCGGCATCCTGCGCCATGGGCGTGCGCGATCTGCGTCCCGGCCCGAATGGCGAAGCGCCTGAAATCTTCACCAACACGCCGATGGTCAAGAAGGCCCGCGAAGGCGTGATGGAATTCCTGCTCATCAACCACCCGCTGGATTGCCCGATCTGCGATCAGGGCGGCGAGTGCGACCTGCAGGATCAGGCAATGGCGTTCGGCACCGACGGTTCCCGCTATCGCGAGAACAAGCGCGCTGTTGAAAACAAATATATCGGTCCGCTCGTCAAGACGGTGATGACGCGCTGCATTCACTGCACGCGCTGCGTCCGCTTCACGACGGAAGTGGCCGGCATTTCGGAACTGGGCCTCATCGGCCGCGGTGAAGACGCCGAGATCACCACCTATCTCGAACGCGCCATGACCTCGGAATTGCAGGGCAACGTCATTGATCTTTGCCCGGTCGGCGCTCTGACCTCGCGTCCTTATGCCTTCCAGGCCCGTCCGTGGGAACTGAGCAAGACCGAAACCATCGACGTGATGGATGCGGTCGGCTCGAACATCCGCGTCGATACCCGTGGTCGCGAAGTGATGCGCGTCATGCCGCGCGTCAATGAAGCGGTGAACGAGGAGTGGATTTCCGACAAGACCCGCTTCATCTGGGATGGCCTGCGCACCCAGCGCCTCGACCGCCCATATGTTCGCAAGGATGGCCGTCTGGTTGCAGCATCGTGGCCGGAAGCATTCGCTGCCATCGCCGCCAAGGTCTCCGCAACGTCGGCTGAAAAGATCGGCGCTGTCGCTGGCGATCTGGCTTCGGTTGAAGAACTCTACGCGCTGAAGGGCCTGATGGCTTCGCTCGGCACCGCCAATATCGACAGCCGCCAGGATGGCGCAGCTCTCGATCCGGCTCTGGGCCGCGCAACCTATCTCTTCAACTCGACCATCGAAGGCATTGAAAACGCTGATGCTTTGCTCATCATCGGTTCCAATCCGCGTGTTGAAGCCGCTGTTCTGAACGCCCGCATCCGCAAGCGTCAGCGCATGGGCCATTTCCCGGTCGCCCTGATCGGTGAAAAGGCTGAACTGCGTTACGATTACGAATATCTGGGTGCTGGCGCTGAAACGCTGGGCCAGCTTGCTGCCGGCCAGAACGCATTCCGCGACGTATTGGCCAAGGCTGAACGTCCGCTGATCATCATCGGTCAGGGCGCGCTCACCGGCGAAAACGGTCGTGCGGTTCTGTCGGCCGCCGCCAAACTCGCTCAGGACGTCGGCGCGATCAAGGACGAGTGGAACGGCTTCTCCGTTCTGCACACCGCCGCTTCGCGCGTTGGCGCTCTGGATCTCGGTTTCGTGCCGGGTGAGGGCGGCAAGGCTGCTGGCGACATGCTCGGCAATCTGGATGTCGTGTTCCTGCTCGGCGCAGACGAACTCGACATGACCCGCAAGGGATCGAGCTTCATCGTTTACATCGGCACGCATGGCGATGCCGGTGCCCATGCCGCCGACGTTATCCTGCCGGGCGCAGCCTATACGGAAAAGTCGGGCACCTGGGTCAACACCGAGGGCCGCGTGCAGCTTGGCAACCGCGCCGGTTTCGCGCCGGGCGAGGCAAAGGAAGACTGGGCGATCCTGCGCGCTCTTTCCGACAGCCTTGGCAAGCGCCTGCCGTTCGATTCGCTGCAGCAGCTTCGCGCCCGGCTCTATGCGGACTATCCGCATATGGCGGCTATCGACACCATCGCGCCTGCTTCCGCCGACGATCTCGTCGCGCTGGCGGCCAAGGCAACAAACCCGGGCGGCGGCGCTGCGTTCGTCTCCCCGGTCAAGGACTTCTACCTGACGAACCCAATCGCGCGCGCTTCCGCCGTCATGGCCGAATGCTCGGCGCTCGCGGCCGGCGGCTTCCAACAGGCAGCTGAGTAAGCGAGAGAGAGACGGAACAATGGAAGGAATTTTTGCAGCTTACGTCTTGCCCGCGCTTATCATAGCGCTGAAGTCGGTCGTTCTGCTCGTCGTATTGCTGATCGTCGTCGCTTACCTGCTTTACGCGGATCGCAAGATCTGGGCAGCGGTGCAGCTTCGTCGCGGCCCGAACGTTGTCGGTCCCTGGGGTCTGTTCCAGGCCTTCGCCGACTTGTTGAAGTTCGTCTTCAAGGAACCGATCATCCCGTCGGGCGCAAACAAGGGTGTCTTCCTCCTTGCGCCTTTCGTTTCCGCCGTTCTCGCAATGGCGACCTGGGCGGTCATTCCGGTCAATGAAGGCTGGGCCATCGCCAATATCAATGTCGGCATACTCTATATCTTCGCCATTTCTTCGCTCGAAGTTTACGGCGTGATCATGGGCGGCTGGGCATCGAACTCGAAATACCCGTTCCTCGGCGCGCTTCGTTCTGCCGCGCAGATGGTTTCCTACGAAGTTTCCATCGGCTTCGTGATTGTCACGGTCCTGCTGACGGTTGGCTCGCTCAACCTCA
Organism: Brucella sp. IR068; assembly: GCF_049065885.1. NCBI lineage: Bacteria > Pseudomonadati > Pseudomonadota > Alphaproteobacteria > Hyphomicrobiales > Brucellaceae > Brucella > Brucella sp. IR068. The sequence continues at coordinate 337,996 of NZ_JBAKHE010000002.1, forward strand.
CCGACATCGTGCTTTCGCAGAATACCGGCCTCGGCACCATGCTTGGCCTGCCGGCTTCGTTCCTCGACTGGAACTGGCTCTGCCTGTTCCCGATGTTCGTGATCTTCTTCATTTCGGCGCTGGCCGAAACGAACCGTCCGCCTTTCGACCTTGTCGAAGCTGAATCCGAACTCGTGGCCGGTCACATGATCGAATATTCGTCCACGCCGTTCCTTCTGTTCTTCCTCGGCGAATATGTGGCGATCACGCTGATGTGCGCCCTGATGACGACGCTCTTCCTCGGCGGCTGGCTGCCTCCGGTGGATGTGTGGTTCCTCAACTGGGTTCCGGGCATCATCTGGTTCATGCTGAAGCTCTGCTTCTGCTTCTTCCTCTTCGCAATGGTGAAGGCTTTCGTTCCGCGTTATCGCTACGATCAGCTGATGCGCCTTGGCTGGAAAGTGTTCCTGCCGATCTCGCTCTTCATGGTCGTCGCAACCGCGACCTTCCTCAAAGTCTTCGGTCTGGCGTAAGGAGTAATCATCATGGCTTCATTCGCTCAAGCAGCCAAATCGCTCCTTCTCAAGGAATTCGTAGGCGCGTTCTTTCTTTCCATGCGCCAGTTCTTCGCGCCCAAGGCGACGTTGAACTACCCGCATGAAAAGGGCCCGGTCTCTCCGCGCTTCCGTGGCGAGCACGCACTGCGCCGTTATCCAAACGGCGAGGAACGCTGCATCGCCTGCAAGCTTTGCGAAGCGATCTGCCCGGCGCAGGCCATCACCATCGAGGCCGGTCCGCGCCGCAACGACGGCACCCGCCGCACGGTGCGTTACGACATCGACATGGTGAAGTGCATCTATTGCGGTTTCTGCCAGGAAGCATGCCCGGTGGACGCCATCGTGGAAGGTCCGAATTTCGAATTCGCGACCGAAACCCGCGAAGAACTCTACTATGACAAGGAAAAGCTCCTTGCCAATGGCGACCGTTGGGAACGCGAAATCGCGCGCAATATCGCGATGGATGCGCCATATCGCTGATTGGTCCTGCTGAAACCTGGTTTCGGCATCCGGTTTGAAAAGCGGCAACAGGAAGGGGCGGCCCATCTTGTTGCTGGAATTTAAGTTTCGCGATTATTCGCGGCAAACAAAGACTAAAGAGGGCAAGGCAATAAGGCTTTGCTCACGGAAAGGTGTTGGGGGATCCCCATGCTGACAGGTATTGCGGCAGCGTTTTTCTATCTGTTCGCCTTCATCATGATCGCATCCGCGTTCATGGTGATCGCGGCACGCAACCCCGTGCATTCGGTGCTGTTTCTGATCCTCACATTCTTCAATGCGGCAGCCTTGTTCCTGCTGACGGGGGCCGAGTTCCTCGCCATGATCCTGCTCGTCGTTTACGTCGGGGCAGTGGCGGTTCTCTTCCTGTTCGTCGTCATGATGCTGGATGTGGATTTCTCCGAGCTGAAGCGCGGCGCGCTGCAATATGCGCCGGTTGGCGCGCTCGTCGGCCTCATCCTGCTCGGCGAGCTGATCTTCGTGTTTGCAAGCAACATGTTTGCACCGAAGCTCGGGCAGGGTGCCGTGCCGATCCCGAATATCGCCGAGCGGAGCAACACCGCTGCTCTGGGTGACATTCTCTACACCGACTTCGTCTTCTACTTCCAGGTTGCTGGTCTCGTCCTTCTGGTCGCGATGATCGGCGCCATCGTTCTGACGCTGCGGCACAAGCCGAATGTCAAGCGCCAGTCCATTCCGGCCCAGGTTGCTCGCACGCCCGAAACGGCGATTGAGATCAAACAAGTCGAAACGGGCAAAGGCATCTGAGGATAAGCATATGGAAATCGGTATCGCCCACTATCTGACCGTTTCGGCCATCCTGTTCACGCTTGGCGTCTTCGGCATCTTCCTGAACCGCAAGAACGTCATCGTCATCCTGATGTCGATCGAATTGATCCTTCTTTCGGTCAATCTCAACTTCGTGGCGTTCTCCAGCCAGCTCGGCGACATGGTCGGGCAGGTCTTCGCCCTTTTCGTTCTGACCGTCGCGGCTGCGGAAGCGGCCATCGGTCTGGCAATTCTCGTTGTTTTCTTCCGTAATCGCGGCTCCATCGCGGTGGAAGACGTCAATGTTATGAAAGGTTGACGGGCAAATGCTCTACTACGCGATCGTCTTCCTTCCGCTTCTCGGCTTCCTGATTGCCGGTCTCTTCGGCAATCAGATCGGAGCCAAGGCGAGCGAATACATCACTTCCGGTTTCATGGTCGTCGTCGCGGTCCTGTCGTGGGTCGTGTTCTTCCAGATTCCGCTCGGCCACGACGCGGAAACCGTCCGCATCCCGGTTCTGCACTGGGTAACCTCGGGCGCGCTTTCCTTCGACTGGGCATTGCGCATCGACACGCTCACCGGCGTCATGCTGGTGGTGGTGAACTCGGTGTCGGCTCTCGTGCACATCTATTCCATCGGATATATGCACCACGATCCGCACCGTCCGCGCTTCTTCGCCTATCTGTCGCTCTTCACTTTCGCCATGCTCATGCTGGTCACGTCGGACAATCTGGTCCAGATGTTCTTCGGTTGGGAAGGCGTGGGTCTGGCTTCGTACCTCCTGATCGGCTTCTGGTTCCAGAAGCCTTCGGCCAACGCCGCCGCCATGAAGGCCTTTGTCGTCAACCGCGTTGGTGACTTTGGCTTCCTGCTCGGCATCTTCGGCGTGTTCGCGCTGTTCCAGTCGGTCGACTACAACACGATCTTCGCTGCTGCCGCCAACTTCCTCCCCGCTGAAGGCGCTGCCGATGCCAATCAGGTCGTTCTGAACTTCCTCGGCTATCAGCTCGACAAGCAGGGCGCGATCACGATCACCTGCCTGCTGCTCTTCATGGGGGCGATGGGCAAGTCGGCGCAGTTCCTGCTGCACACCTGGCTTCCGGACGCCATGGAGGGCCCGACCCCGGTTTCGGCGCTCATTCACGCCGCTACCATGGTTACTGCGGGCGTGTTCATGGTCGCCCGCATGTCGCCGATCTTCGAACTGTCGCAGACCGCGCTTCTGGTCGTGACCATCATCGGCGCGACGACTGCCTTCTTCGCGGCAACGGTCGCCCTCGTGCAGAACGACATCAAGCGCGTCATCGCCTATTCGACCTGCTCGCAGCTCGGCTACATGTTCGCTGCACTCGGTGTCGGTGCCTATGGCGCCGCCGTGTTCCACCTGTTCACGCACGCTTTCTTCAAGGCGCTTCTGTTCCTTTGCGCCGGCTCGGTTATCCATGCCGTTTCGGAAGAGCAGGACATGCGCCGCATGGGCGGCCTGCGCAAGCTGATCCCGATCACCTACTGGATGATGGTCATCGGCACGGTCGCCATTACCGGCCTCGGCATTCCGGGCACGGTCATCGGCACCGCCGGTTTCTTCTCCAAGGATGCGATCATCGAATCCGTCTTCGCTTCGCACAGTGCTGCCAGCGGCTACGCTTCGACGCTTCTCATCATCGCCGCGCTCTTCACGAGCTTCTATTCCTGGCGCCTGATTTTCATGACCTTCCACGGCAAGCCGCGCGCTTCGGCGGAAGTCATGCATCACGTCCATGAATCGCCTGCCGTCATGTTCGTTCCGCTGCTGATCCTCGGCGTCGGCGCGCTCTTTGCCGGTGTCGTGTTCAAGGAACTCTTCTTCGGCCATGAATATGCCGAGTTCTGGAAGGGCGCTCTGTTCACCTCGGCTGCCAACCAGATCCTTGAGGAATATCACCATGTTCCTCTGTGGGTTAAGCTGTCGCCGTTCGTTTCGATGGTTCTCGGCTTCATCGTCGCCTGGATCTTCTACATCCGTTCGCCGGAAACGCCGAAGGAACTGGCTGCCCGCCATCGCGGCCTCTATCAGTTCCTCTTGAACAAGTGGTACTTCGACGAGCTGTACGATTTCCTCTTCGTGCGTCCGGCTCGCTGGCTTGGCCGCGTGTTCTGGAAGGGTGGCGACGGCTGGCTTATTGACGGCTTCGGCCCGGATGGCGTCTCGGCCCGCGTGCTCGACGTTACCAACCGCGTCGTCAAGATGCAGTCCGGATACCTTTATCACTACGCATTCGCGATGCTGATCGGCGTCGCCGCGCTCGTCATTTGGATGATGCTCGGGAGCTCTTTCTGATGACCGACTGGCCAATTCTTTCAACGGTCACGTTTCTGCCGCTCGTCGGCGCGTTACTGATCCTTCTGATCAAGGACGACAGCGAGGCATCGCGTCGCAATATCCGCAACGTCGCTTTGCTGACGACGATATTCGTCTTCGCCCTGTCGCTCGTCGTCTGGGCCGGTTTCGACAATTCGAACCCCGGCTTCCAGATGGTCGAGCAGGTCGACTGGATGGGCGGCGGCATCAGCTACCACATGGGCGTGGACGGCATCTCCGTCCTGTTCGTGGTGCTTTCCGCTTTCCTCATGCCCTTCTGCATTCTGGCAAGCTGGGTGTCGGTGGAAAAGCGCGTCAAGGAATACATGATCGCGTTCCTCATTCTGGAAACGCTGATGATCGGCGTGTTCTGCGCGCTCGACCTGTTCCTGTTCTACGTGTTCTTCGAGGCAAGCCTTATCCCGATGTTCATCATCATCGGCGTGTGGGGCGGCAAGCGCCGCGTCTATGCGAGCCTGAAGTTCTTCCTCTACACGCTTCTGGGCTCGGTCCTGATGCTCATCGCCATCATGGCCATGTACTGGCAGGCTGGCACGATGAACATCGTGGAGCTGCTGAAATATGACTTCCCGGCCGGTATGCAGACATGGCTATGGCTCGCTTTCTTCGCGTCCTTCGCGGTGAAGATGCCGATGTGGCCGGTCCACACCTGGTTGCCGGATGCGCACGTTGAAGCACCGACGGCGGGCTCGGTCATTCTGGCCGGTATCCTGCTGAAGCTCGGCGGCTACGGTTTCATCCGCTTCTCGCTGCCGATGTTCCCGCTGGCTTCCGCTGATTTCGCTCCGTTCATCTTCGCGCTGTCGGTGATCGCAATCATCTACACCTCGCTCGTCGCGATGGTGCAGGAAGACATGAAGAAGCTGATCGCCTATTCGTCGGTTGCGCACATGGCCTATGTGACCATGGGTATCTTCGCGGCAAACGAGCAGGGCCTGCAGGGCGCCATCTTCCAGATGCTCTCGCATGGTATCGTGTCGGGCGCGCTCTTCCTCTGCGTCGGCGTGATCTATGACCGCATGCATACCCGTGAGATCGCGGCGTTTGGCGGTCTGGTGAACAACATGCCGAAATATGCGGTGGCCTTCCTCATCTTCACGATGGCGAATGTCGGCCTGCCGGGTACTTCGGGCTTCATCGGCGAGTTCCTGACGCTGTTCGGCGTGTTCCGGGTCAACACCTGGGTGGCGCTGTTCGCAACCACGGGCGTCATCCTCTCGGCGGCCTATGCGCTCTGGCTCTACCGTCAGGTGATCTTCGGCGCGCTGACCAAGGAAAGCCTCAAGGCGCTCCTCGACCTCAGCCCGCGTGAGAAGCTCATCCTCTACCCGCTTGTGGTGCTCACCATCTTCTTCGGCGTCTATCCGACCCCGGTCTTCAATGTGACCGCCGGTGCCGTGAACGCCCTGGTCCAACATTACGACGCAGCACTCGCGGGCTCCGCGAGCGCCGTGCTGGCACAGTAAGAAATAAAGGCGTAGGTCATGCAGACTGATCTGATAGCTCATCTGACCCTTGCAGCACCGGAGGTTCTCCTTGCTGTAGGCGCCTTGGCACTGCTCATGATTGGCGTGTTCTCCGGCGAACGGGCGGCCACGCTCGTCAACGGATTATCCGTCGCGGTGCTTATTGCAGCGCTGGCTCTGGTCATCCTTTTCCCGGCGAACGGCGTTGTTTTCGGCGGCGCCATCGTAAATGACGGCTTTGGCCGCTTCATGAAGGTGCTGACACTGGTCGGCTCCATCGTGACGCTGATCATGTCGGTCGGCTTCGCCAAGGCGGAGAAGTTCGACAAGTTCGAATTCCCGGTCCTGATCGTGATTTCCACGCTCGGCATGCTGCTGATGGTTTCCGCCTCCAACATGCTGTCGCTCTATCTCGGCCTCGAACTGCAATCGCTGGCGCTCTACGTTCTGGCAGCGTTCAACCGCGATAGCGTCCGTTCGACGGAAGCTGGCCTGAAATACTTCGTCCTCGGCTCGCTGTCCTCGGGCATGCTGCTTTACGGCATCTCGCTCGTCTACGGTTACACCGGTCATATCGGCTTTGCCGAAATCGCGCAGGCCGTCTCCGGCGGACAGCGCGAACTGGGTCTGGTCTTCGGTCTGGTCTTCATTCTGGCCGGTCTGGCATTCAAGATTTCCGCCGTTCCGTTCCACATGTGGACACCGGACGTCTATGAAGGTGCACCGACCCCGGTAACGGCATTCTTTGCCGCCGCTCCGAAGATGGCCGCCATGGCGCTCATCATCCGCGTCGTCTCGGAAGCCTTTGCCCCGGTCACCCATGACTGGCAGCAGGTCGTCATCTTCATCGCGCTTGCCTCGATGATCCTCGGCGCCTTTGCCGCCATCGGCCAGCGCAACATCAAGCGCCTGATGGCTTATTCCTCGATCAGCCATATGGGTTATGCGCTTGTTGGTCTGGCCGCAGGCACGGTGATCGGCGTGAAGGGCGTGATGATCTACATGGCGATCTACCTTGCCATGACCCTCGGCACCTTCGCGTTCATTCTTGCAATGCGCACCAAGGACGGCAATGTCGAGAACATCGATGATCTGGCCGGTCTGTCCCGCACCAATCCGGTGCTGGCAACCATCATGACCATCTTCCTGTTCTCGCTCGCCGGCATTCCGCCCCTCGCAGGCTTCTTCGGCAAGTGGTACACCTTCCTTGCCGCTGTGCAGGCCGGTCTCCTGCCGCTCGCCATCATCGGTATCGTGGCTTCGGTCGTGGGCGCGTTCTACTACCTGCGCATGATCAAGATCATGTGGTTCGATGAGCCGACCGGCGGTTTCGTTCCCGTCGCGGGCGAGCTTCGCCTGGTTCTCGGTGTAACGGGTGCCTTCGTGCTCTTCTACGTCTTCATTGCGGGCCCGATCGGTGGTTTTGCCGAAGCCGCGGCCAAGACGTTCTTCTGACAAATGCACGAGGCGGAAGCATAGATGAGTTTTGCGCTTTCGCCTGTTGCGAAAAATGAGGGCTACCGTCTCGAAAGCTTCGAGACGGTAGGTTCCACCAACGCCGTTGCCCTGGAACGGGCAGCCGCGGGCGATCCGGGCAGGCTCTGGCTTGTCACGAAGAAACAGGAAAGCGGTCGCGGAAGACGCGGCCGTGCCTGGTCTACGCCGGAAGGCAATCTTGCCTCCACGCTGCTTCTCGTTGAATCCTACGAAATGAAAACGGCGGCAACGCTCGGGTTTGTCGCTGGCCTGTCGCTCGCAGACGCGCTTGACGCGGTGTTCGCCGCGACCGGGCCTGCCGTGCCGCCGACAATCGGCCTCAAATGGCCGAACGATGTTCTGCTGAATGGCGCGAAACTGTCCGGCATCCTGCTCGAATCTTCCATTATGGGAAAAGACCTGTTCGCCGTTGCCATTGGCATCGGAACCAATGTGGTCGCCTTTCCCGATGATCTGCCCTACGCGGCGACTTCCCTGCGCTCGCTTGGCAGCAAATGCGATGCCGAAACGTTGTTCGCGGCCCTGTCGGATGCATGGTCCGTCAATTACCGCGTCTGGAACGAGGGGCGCGGCCTTGATGACATTCGCAAGCGCTGGCTGGAGCGCGCCCATGGCCTCGGCCAGCGTGTGACGATGCAGGTCGAAGGCCGTATCGTCGAAGGTCATTTTGATACGATTGACGAGGCATGCCGTTTTGTTATTCGCGAAGACGATGGTTCGCGGGTTGCAGTAACGGCTGGCGATGTCTATTTCGGAACTGCTGCTACAATACGCAAATAATTTGCTTTGTTTTGTCTTGCCAGGGTTGCAACAGGACAACTTTGGGTTCAGTTGGTGCGGCAAGACCGCTCGATAGTCATAGAGGAAATTTCATGGCCCGATCCAATACTACGGAACTCGTCTTTCTGCCGCTTGGCGGCGTGGGCGAAATCGGCATGAATTTGGCCATGTACGGCTTCGGCCCGGCGGACAACCGCGAGTGGCTGGTGGTGGATATGGGTGTGAGCTTTGCGGGGCCGGAACAGCCGGGCGCCGACCTCATCCTGCCGGATATCCGCTATCTCGAAGCTGAAAAGCACAATCTGCGCGGCATCGTGATCACCCATGCGCATGAAGACCATTTCGGCGCCTTGCTCGACCTTTGGCCGCGCCTGAAGGTGCCGGTCTATGCGACGCCCTTTACCGCCGGTCTGCTTGAAGCCAAGCGGCAGTCGGAGGATGGCGCGCCCGACATTCCGATCACGATCTACAAGGCTGGCGAAAAGTTTGAAGTCGGGCCTTTCAAGATAGAAGCCGTGGCCGTCACCCACTCGATCCCGGAGCCGGTTTCGCTGGCCCTTACGACGCCGCTTGGCACGGTCGTGCATACGGGCGACTGGAAGATGGACCCGGAACCCTCGCTCGGCCCCGTCATCGACGAGGCGCGTTTCCGCGCCATCGGCGATGCTGGCGTGCTGGCGCTGATCTGCGACTCCACCAACGCCTTGCGCGAGGGTGAATCGCCTTCCGAGCGACAGGTGGGCGACAGCCTGCGTGAGCTGATCGAAAATGCGCGTGGCCGCGTGGCCATCACCACCTTCTCGTCGAATGTCGGTCGTATCCGGTCGATTACCGAGGCGGCGCGTGACGCGGGCCGTCAGGTGCTGGTGGTCGGGCGTTCGATGAAGCGCGCCATCTCCGTTGCGACCGAGCTTGGCTACATGGAAGGCCTGCCGGAATATCTCAGCGAAGAGGATTACGGCTATATTCCTCGCGAGAACGTGGTGATGATCCTGACCGGCAGTCAGGGCGAGCCGCGTGCCGCACTCGCCAAGCTTGCGCGTGACGAAATGCGCAGCCTCGCGCTGACGGCGGGCGATACGGTCATCTACTCCTCGCGCGCCATTCCGGGCAATGAAAAGGCCATTCTCGACATCAAGAACCGCCTGATCGATCGCGGCATCAAGATCATCGGCGACGAGGATGCACTGGTCCATGTGTCCGGCCATCCACGCCGCAGCGAATTGCGCCGCATGTATTCCTGGGTTCGCCCGCAGATTCTGGTGCCGGTGCACGGCGAAGCCGCGCATCTGGTCGCGCAAGGCTCGCTTGGCGCGATGGAAGGCATCGAGCAGGTCGCGCAGGTGCGCGATGGCGACATGCTGCGTCTGGCGCCCGGCAAGCCCGAGATCATCGATGAAGCGCCGGTTGGCCGCATCTACAAGGACGGCAAGCTGATCGGCGACGAGGAAGAAATCGGCATGGTCGAGCGCCGCAAGCTTGCCTATGTGGGCCACGTCGCCGTTTCGGTGCTCCTCGACCGCGAGCACAAGATCATCGATGAGCCCGACCTCGTGACTTTCGGCGTGCCGGAGGAAAATGCGCAGGGCGACCTGCTGGAAGATATCCTTCTGGACGCGGCGATCGAGGCCATCGACAGCATTCCGCGTGTTCGCCGCAAGGATATCGAGCTGGTGCGGGAGTCCGTGCGCCGTGCCGTTCGCGCTGCGGCAAATGAAGCATGGGGCAAAAAGCCCGTGGTGACCGTGTTCGTCAATAGGATACGGTAACCACATATATTTGCAGAATGACCGGCATGGGAGGTGCTGATGCTCGAACGCTTGAACCACGTGGCAATCGCCGTTCCGGATATTGACGCCGCCGCAGCGCTTTATCGCGGCCAGCTCGGTGCCAAAGTCACCGAGCCGCAGGCGCTGCCCGAACATGGCGTAACCGTGGTTTTCATCGACGTCGGCAACACCAAGATCGAATTGCTGGAACCTCTGGGCGAGGGGTCTCCCATCGCGGCCTTTCTGGAAAAGAACCCGTCCGGCGGCATGCACCATCTTTGCTACGAGGTTGCGGACATCATCGCCGCCCGTGATCGCCTGAAGGCGGAAGGCGCGCGCATCCTGGGTGACGGCGAGCCGAAGACCGGCGCGCATGGCAAGCCGGTCCTGTTCCTGCATCCCAAGGATTTCAACGGCACACTGATCGAACTGGAAGAGGTGTAATCATGTCTCTGGTTTCGGGAATCGCGATCTATTTCATCATCTGGTGGACCACGCTGTTCGCGCTGCTGCCGGTCGGCTTGCGTACACAGGCCGAAGAAAACGAAGTGACCCTGGGCACGGTCGCCAGCGCTCCGGCAAGGCCGCGCATCGGCCGGGCCTTCCTGCGCACGACGGTCGTCGCAACGCTCATCTTCCTGCTCTATTATTATCTGACGCAGGTCAGCGGTTACGGCCTCGACGATATCCCGCATTTCTTCCCGGATCTGACTTGACCCGACCGGGTTTCACGGGTCCGTTTTCGGCGTGAATTTTGAGGCTGCCTAAAAATTAGGCAGCCTCTTTTTTGTATAAAGAAAAGTGGATGACTCCACCAAAAGTTGTAGATTGTGGCGAGCCCCAAGCGTAACCCGTTGAATTTCCGACAGGGTACAACCCGCCGTCATTTGTGACGGCGAGGCCATTTCCTCGGCAATTGTGCATGAATAAATCGATTTATACTTAAGTGAAATTTAATACTTGGATGCGCAGAGGGCACCGGGATAAATCCCACAAAATCAATGTGTTATTCGCGCAAATAAAATAGCGAAACTGCGGAGACCATGGCTGTCCCGCAAGTGCAAAAAAAAAGCAAGGCTTTCGCCTTGCTAATCAAATACGCGTTCGATCCGTTTCCATTTGACTGGCGGCTGCGAAAGTCGCGCCTGGATCCATCCTCCCAAGACTTTGACCGCGTGAAACCAACGGTTTTATTCCGTTGTTGCTCTTATGATGAAAAAAATAGCGAACTGCACAGCTTTTGTCACGAAAAATCTTCTATCGCGTCATATTTCTTTCGCAAAATTTCCCCGGAGAGAGTGATATATCTGTAATATATTGAATTTGAATGTGAATCTGGATGCCCCATTTGGCGGAGGCAGTTCTTTCGGCAGGCGATCATGGCTGTGGATGGGGAAATCCGCCGCCGCGAAAGCTTTTCCAGGCGGGTTTCCAACCGATCTATAACCCGGTAAGAAACCGACGAATATGCTTAATTTTTGCCTGATTCTTGAAGCACTCAGGCAGTCCCTCTTGATTGGTGGTTACGATGCGTCTGTCGCGGTATTTTTTGCCTATTCTGAAGGAAAACCCCAAGGAGGCGGAAATCGTCTCCCACAGGCTGATGCTGCGTTCGGGCATGATCCGTCAACAGTCGGCCGGCATCTATGCCTGGCTGCCGATCGGCCTGAAGGTGCTCAACAAGGTCTGCGACATCATCCGCGAGGAGCAGAACCGCGCCGGCGCCAATGAAATCCTGATGCCGACCATCCAGTCCGCCGACCTGTGGCGCGAAAGCGGCCGCTACGACGCCTATGGCAAGGAAATGCTGCGCATCCAGGACCGTCAGGAGCGCGACATGCTCTTCGGCCCGACCAATGAGGAAATGGTCACCGACATTTTTCGGTCCTATGTGCGTTCCTACAAGGACCTGCCGCTCAATCTCTACCACATCCAGTGGAAGTTCCGCGACGAAGTGCGCCCGCGTTTCGGCGTCATGCGCTCACGCGAATTTCTGATGAAGGACGCCTATTCGTTCGACCTCGATTATGAGGGCGCGAAAATGGCTTACTACCGCATGTTCGTGTCCTATCTGCGCACTTTCGCCCGCGTCGGCCTGCAGGCGATCCCGATGCGCGCCGATACCGGCCCGATTGGCGGCGATCTTTCCCACGAATTCATCATTCTGGCCGAAACCGGCGAAAGCCAGGTTTTCTGCGACAAGGCCTATCTCGATCTGGCCGTGCCGGGCGCGGACACCGATTTTCGTAACGATGCGCAGCTGACCGACATCGTCCAGCGCTGGACGACGCCTTATGCCGCGACCGACGAAATGCACGACGAGGCCGACTGGGCCAAGGTCAAGCCTGAAGATCAGGTTTCCGCGCGCGGCATCGAAGTCGGCCACATCTTCCATTTCGGCACCAAATATTCCGAACCGATGGGCGCGAAGGTGCAGGGCCCGGATGGCAAGGAACATCTGGTTTCCATGGGTTCCTACGGCATCGGCCCGTCGCGCCTTGTCGCGGCTGCCATCGAGGCCTTCCACGACGATGCAGGCATTATCTGGCCGAAGGCCATCGCGCCGTTCGGCGCCGGCATCGTCAACATGAAGCCGGGCGACGAAGGCTGCGACGCCGTGAGCGAGAAGCTCTACGAAGCGCTGACCAATGCAGGCGTCGATCCGCTGCTTGACGACACGGACGACCGTCCGGGCGCAAAGTTCGCCACGATGGACCTGATCGGCCTGCCGACGCAGGTGATCGTCGGACCGCGCGGGGTTGCCGCCGGTGAAGTCGAAATCAAGGATCGCAAGACCGGCGAACGCCAGAACCTGAGCGTCGAAGCTGCGATCAACCTGTTGACGGCAGAAGCATGAGCAACGCGGCGGCAGCAAAATCCGGGGACAAGGCAAAGGTAGCCCAGAAGGCTCCGAAGTCAGGTCCATTCTCGGCCTTTGAGCGGATGATCGCATGGCGATATCTGCGTGCGCGCCGCCGCGAGACCTTTATCTCGGTCATTGCCGGGTTTTCCTTCACCGGCATCATGCTGGGCGTGGCGACGCTCATCATCGTCATGGCGGTGATGAACGGCTTCCGTGCCGAGCTTCTTTCGCGAATCCTCGGCATCAACGGCCATCTCATCATGCAGCCGATTGACCGCCCGCTGGATGATTATGCCGATCTCATCAAGCGGATCGACGGTATTTCCGGCATCAGGTTCGCCATTCCCGTGGTGGAAGGGCAGGCGCTTGTGCAGGGCAATATCGGCGCTGGCAACGGCGCGCTGATCCGTGGCTTGCGTGAGGAAGACCTCGAAAAGCTCAAGCTCGTTTCCGGCAATATCCGCCAGGGCACATTGAAGGGCTTCGATCAGGCGGGCGGCGTCGCCATCGGCACCCGCATGGCGGAAAATCTCGGCCTTTCCATCGGCGATACGCTGCGCGTGATCTCGCCGGACGGCGATGTGACCCCGTTCGGCGTCAATCCGCGCGTGAAAGCCTATCCGATCGTCGCCATCTTCGAGATCGGCATGTCGGAATATGACTCCTCCATCGTCATGATGCCGCTTTCCGAGGCGCAGCTTTTCTTCAATCAGGAAGGAAAGGTGCAATCGCTTGAAATCTTTGTCGATAATCCCGACAAGGTGGATGCGATGCGCGCCCCGGTGGAAGAGGCGGCGGGACGCCAGCTCTCGCTTGTCGACTGGCGCCAGCGCAACCAGACTTTCTTCTCGGCGCTGGAAGTCGAACGCAATGTCATGTTCATGATCCTGACGCTGATCGTGCTCGTGGCGGCGCTGAACATCATTTCCGGCCTCATCATGCTGGTGAAGGACAAGGGGCATGACATTGCGATCCTGCGCACCATGGGGGCAACCCGCGGCGCGGTGATGCGCATCTTCCTGATGACGGGCGCCGCCATCGGCGTCACCGGCACGGTGGCCGGTGTGGTTCTGGGCGTCGTCGTCTGCCTGAATGTCGAGCGAATCCGCGAGTTCTTCTCGTGGCTCTCCGGCACCACGCTCTTCAATCCGGAACTCTATTTCCTGAGCCAGCTGCCCGCGAAGATGGACCCCGGCGAGACGATCTCCGTCATCGTCATGGCTCTGGTGCTGTCGTTCATCGCCACCATTTTCCCGGCCTGGCGCGCTGCCAAGCTCGATCCGGTCGAAGCATTGAGGTACGAATAATGGCGGCTGAAATCATCATGCGGCTGCAACGCGTCGGCCGCGCCTACAAGGAAGCCGACCGCGAACTGGTGATCCTCAAGGATGCCGATTTCACGCTGCGTCGCGGCGAAATGGTTGCGCTTGTCGCGCCATCGGGTGCGGGCAAATCGACATTGCTGCACACGGCTGGCCTTCTGGAACGTCCCGATGAGGGAGAGGTTTTCCTGGACGGACGCTCCTGCAGCAAGCTTTCCGATGATGAGCGCACGGCGGTGCGCCGCAACGACATCGGCTTCGTCTATCAGTTCCATCACCTCCTGCCGGAATTTTCCGCGCTGGAAAACGTGATGATGCCGCAGATGATCCGCGGGCTGTCGAAGAAGCAGGCGGCGGAACGTGCGCAGCAGCTTCTTGAATATATGAAGATCGGCAAGCGCGCCTCCCATCGCCCCTCGGAGCTTTCCGGTGGTGAACAGCAGCGTGTCGCCATCGCGCGCGCCGTTGCCAACGCGCCGCTTGTTCTTCTGGCCGACGAACCGACGGGCAACCTCGACCCGACGACCTCGTCCTATGTCTTCGGTGCTCTGGAAGCGCTCGTGCGCCAGTCCGGGCTTGCAGCCCTGATCGCCACCCACAATCACGAACTGGCTGGCCGCATGGACCGCCGCGTGACGCTGAAGGACGGCAAGGTCGTCGACCTCTAAAACGTCCACATTATACAGTAGCACCTCATCCTGAGGAGCCGCCGCAGGCGGCGTCTCGAAGGGCGAGGTGCGGCACTGCCTGAACAGAGCCCGGCAGCGTCACCCTCACTCTCTTCTCGCGGTTCCTGCCTGCGGTTGTATATTCACTATTCGTAAACCCTAAAATGAATGCCGTTGCAAAACGGGTGTTGACTTTGGAACAAAAATAGAACAAAAAATAAACATACGTGAACACAGAGGAGTTTCCAACATGACCGATCTCGTCCACGACGTTCTGTCTTTCATTTCGGTAAGCCTGTTCATTGCAACTTTCGCCATCTGGGTGAGCGCTATTTGAAGGAAATAGCGGGTTCCTGTGAACCCGCGTCACGGGGGCGATAGTCTTACTGGACATCGCCACTTCATTCCCCGAAACTGATGCTTTCAGGCGACAGAGTCGCCAGCCGCGATGAATCACGAATGTGGTTCATGCTTGAAGCAATGTGCTATCAGGCGGCTACTGTATCGGCGCCAGGATCGAAATCGATTTTTGGAAAGTCCGATACATGGATTTGGAGCGCCGGATGTATGTCCATCCGGGTGGCTCGGCAGATGATCGGGGTCGATGGAATGAGTGATGTAGCAGCAGCCAATGCAGCAAATGACGGTGCTTTGACGCCACGTTTCGTGCATCTGCGGGTACACTCGGCCTATTCCTTGCTGGAAGGCGCATTGCCGCTCGGCAAGATCATCAAACAGGCGATTGCCGACGAGGCGCCGGCTATCGCAGTCACCGACACCAACAATCTGTTCGGTGCGCTTGAATTTGCGCAGAAGGCATCGAAGGACGGGTTGCAGCCGATTATCGGTTGCCAGATCGATGTTGCCTTTGGCGACCATGCCGACAATGGACGCAGCGCCAATCGCCGGGTTGCGCTGGACCTTGCCCCCATCGTGCTGCTCGCGACGACGGAAGCGGGCTATGCCAATATCGTGCGGCTTGTCAGCCGCGCGTTCCTGGACACTCCGGCGGGTGATCCGGTGCATGTCGAGGCGAGCTGGCTGCCGCCTCTGGCGAAAGATGTCATCGTGCTTTCAGGCGGCGCATTGGGGCCGATCGGCCGCGCCTTTGCCGCCGACCGTCCGGACAGGGCGGAGGCACGGCTTGCTTTCCTGCGGGAAGCCTTCGGCGACCGGCTCTACGTCGAACTGCAGCGTCAGGCTGGCTATGACCGTGCGCTGGAAGCAAAGACTGTGGCGCTTGCCTATGAGATGGACCTGCCTCTGGTGGCCACCAATGAGGCGTTCTTTCTCAAGGCGGAAGACTTCGAGGCCCATGATGCGCTTCTGGCCATCGCGGAAGGGCAGATATTGTCCAACGATGATCGCCGCCGCCTGACGCCGGATCATCATCTGAAAAGCCGTGCGGAAATGGCGGCACTCTTTGCCGACCTGCCGGAAGCGCTCGAAAACACGGTCGAGATTGCCCAGCGCTGCAGCTGGTACACGCAGACGCGCAAGCCGATCCTGCCGCGCTTCACGGGCGAATCGGACGATCCGGAAGCGGCCCTCCAGGCGGAGGCCGACGAGCTGGCGCGGCAGGCGCGCGAGGGCCTGAAGATGCGGCTCGAGACGGCGGGCCTGGCGGAAGGCTATACGGCGGAGCAATATGCCGAGCGTCTCCAATACGAGATCGGCATCATCACCCGCATGAAGTTCCCCGGCTACTTCCTGATCGTTGCCGACTTCATCAAATGGGCGAAGGCCCATGGCATTCCGGTCGGGCCGGGCCGCGGTTCGGGTGCCGGTTCGCTCGTCGCCTATGCGCTGACGATTACCGATGTCGATCCGCTGCGGTTCTCGCTGCTTTTCGAACGCTTCCTCAACCCGGACCGCGTTTCGATGCCCGACTTCGATATCGACTTCTGTCAGGATCGCCGTGAAGAGGTGATCCGCTATGTGCAGGAAAAATACGGGCGCGATCAGGTTGCGCAGATCATTACTTTCGGAACCTTGCAGGCCCGCGCCGTGCTGCGCGATGTGGGGCGCGTTCTGGAAATGCCCTACGGTCAGGTCGACCGTCTTTGCAAGCTGGTGCCGCAGAACCCGGCCAATCCCGTGTCGCTGGCGCAGGCCATCGAAACCGAACCCAAGATAAACGAAGAGCGCGAGAAGGAGCCGGTCGTCGGGCGGCTTCTCGATATGGCGCTCAAGCTGGAGGGGCTTTACCGCCACGCCTCTACCCACGCCGCCGGTATCGTGATCGGTGACCGTCCGCTGTCAGAACTGGTGCCCATGTATCGCGATCCGCGTTCCGACATGCCGGTCACCCAGTTCAACATGAAATGGGTCGAGCAGGCGGGACTGGTCAAGTTCGACTTTCTCGGCCTCAAGACGCTGACCGTTCTGGAAACGGCGGTCAAGCTTGTGGCGCGCAAGGGGATCGAGATCGACCTGTCCCATGTGCCGCTCGATGATCCGCTCACCTATGAAATGCTGTCGCGCGGTGAAACGGTCGGCGTATTCCAGGTTGAAAGTGCCGGCATGCGAAAGGCGCTGCTCGGCATGCGCCCGGACCGGATCGAGGATATCATTGCGCTTGTGGCGCTTTATCGTCCCGGGCCGATGGAGAACATCCCGACCTATAATGCGCGCAAGAACGGCGAGGAGGAGATCGCCTCCATTCACCCGAAGATCGATCACCTGATCAAGGAAACGCAGGGCGTTATCGTCTATCAGGAACAGGTGATGCAGATCGCGCAGGTGCTTTCCGGCTATTCGCTCGGTGAAGCTGACCTTCTGCGCCGCGCCATGGGCAAGAAGATCCGTGAGGAGATGGACAAGCAGCGCGTCCGTTTCGTGGATGGCGCCATCGAAGGCGGTGTCGACAAGGCGCAGGCCAACATGATCTTCGACCTGCTGGCCAAGTTCGCCGACTACGGCTTCAACAAGTCGCACGCCGCTGCCTATGCAATCGTCTCCTACCAGACGGCCTATATGAAGGCGCATTACCCGGTCGAGTTCCTCGCCGCGTCGATGACCTACGATATGTCGAACACCGACAAGCTCAACGATTTCCGCCGCGAGGCCAACCGTCTGGGCATCGAGGTCGTGCCGCCGTCGGTGATGACGTCGTTCCGTCCGTTTGAAGTGGGCGAGAAGCAGATTTTCTATTCGCTCGCCGCCATCAAGGGCGTGGGCGAGGCGGCGGTGGATCATATCGTCGAGGTGCGGGCCGAGAAGCCTTTTGAAAGCCTTGAGGATTTCTGCGAGCGGGTCGATCCGCGCATCGTCAACCGGCGGGTGCTGGAAAGCCTCATCAATGCCGGTGCGATGGATTGCTTCGGTCGCGAGCGCCCGGCCATGAGTGCGGGCATGGATCGCATCATGGGCTTTGCCCAGCGTACCCAGGAAAATGCCGCAAGCGGCCAGTCCGATATCTTCGGCCTGTCCGGCGCGCCCAAGGAAACGCTCATCCTGCCGCAGGCAGCGCCCTGGCTGCCGTCGGAAATGCTGCATCGAGAGTTTCAGGCGGTCGGCTTCTATCTGTCGGCCCACCCGCTCGATGAATATCGCGATGTGCTGAACCGGATGCGTGTTCAAAGCTGGGCGGATTTTTCCGCAGCCGTCAAGCGTGGCGCCAATGCCGGACGTCTGGCGGGCACCGTGACCGCCCGTCAGGAGCGCAAGACGCGAACCGGCAACAAGATGGGTATCGTGCAGCTGTCCGATGCCAGCGGCCAGTTCGAAGCAGTGCTGTTTTCGGAAGGGCTCGCGCATTATCGCGATCTTCTGGAAAGCGGCAAGTCGGTGGTGATTACTGTTCAGGCGGAAAACCGTCCCGAAGGCATCGGCCTGCGTATCCAGACGGTGCAGTCGCTCGAAGACGAAGCCTGCCGGATGCAGAAGGCGATGCGGCTTTACCTGCGCTCCGCCGATGCGGTCCGTCATATCGCGCCGCATTTCAATACGCGCGGCGACGGGCAGGTGAGCCTCATCGTCATCAAGGACAACGGCCAGCGCGAAGTCGAGATCGAACTGCCGCACCGTTATCGCGTCAGCCCGCAGATCGCGAGCGCCATGAAAGCCATTCACGGCGTCGTGGACGTGGAACTGGTTTGAGGTAATTAAGGCAGAGTGGCGGCAAGCCCGTTTTGCGGTCTTTTTGCGCGAAAAATCGGTGGTGATGTGTGTATTTCACCACCGATTTTGTGGCGAACGCCCGTCAAAAATGTGGCATTTCTGTGATTTGCCTCAGTAGGCGGCTGTGAAACGCTTGCGGATATACTGGCCTTTTTCAGCTTCATCCAGAATGGCGACCGCCAGATCGGCGACGGAAATCTTGCTTTCACCCTTGTCGTCGAACACCGGTTCGTCGCCGCCAAGACGGTATTTTCCGGTGCGCTCGCCCGGCTGGAGAATGATCGCCGGCGACACGAATGTCCATTCCAGTTGATCCTCGCCGCGCAGGTCTTCCAGTGCCTGACGGGCGCCGAGCGCGCCTTCCTTCCATTCGGCAGGAAACTCGGGCGAGTCGACCAGCTGCTTGCCATTGATCGAAAGACTGCCTGCGCCACCAATCGCTATAAGGCGCTTGACGCCGGCCTTTTTGGTGGCTTCCGTGATGGAACGGCTGCCATTGATGTGGTTTTCGCGGATATTTTCGTCGCTCCAGCCCGGATTGTAGGCCGAAATCACGATGTCGTGCCCCGCAAGCTGGCTTGCAAGCGCATCAGTATCGAATACGTCAGCCTTTAACGCTGTGACATTGGCGAGCTTTTCCACTTTTTCCGGATGGCGAACCAGTGCGGTCACCTGGTGGCCGCGTGCTGCGGCTTCCTTGAGAATGGCGGCGCCCACAAAACCCGTTGCGCCGATCAGTGCGATTCTGGTCATGGCATTTTCCTTTCCGAACTTCTCGTATCGAATGAATTGAGGTATGTTTCGTAATCAGGTTATTTCTGATAACTACTTAAGCGATGCTGCCATGCGTGTGAAGAACGCACTTTTACATGTTCAGGGTACATGGAAGTAACCGCGTCGAAGGCAAGTGTTCATGGCGGTTTCGATGAAGCCGAAAGGCAAGGACCGAGCTAACGAATTGTTTTACCGGGATTTTGCCGCTCCTATGGACCATGTGCGTTGGCAAGCGGCGGGGCTCGAAGAATAAAATGCGCGCCGGGCGGTGGTCCGCCTGTCCGAGGAGAAGCAGATGACGATATCGACACGGCCTGACGGCAAGACGCCCTTGCTGTCATCCACTCCGGCCTTCAAAACCGATGGGGACGGCGCCTGTCCGATCCGCGAAGTGCTGGATCGGGTGGGCGACACGTGGAGCATTCTCGTCGTCTTCAATCTTCAGAAAGGTTCGATGCGCTTCAATGCCTTGCGGCGATCCATCGAAGGCATTTCGCAGCGCATGTTGACGGTGACGCTGCGGTCGCTGGAGCGGGACGGGCTGGTTTCGCGGCATGTTCGCCCGACATCCCCGCCTGAAGTGGAATATTCACTGACCGAGCTTGGCCATTCTCTGGCCGTGCCGATCGATGTGCTGGGCCAATGGGCAGTCAACAACCGCGACCTGCTTCGCGATGCACGCGCACGTTTTGACGAAGGCAACGAATAAAAGGGGAACCGGGCCGTTTCGCCGTGCGTTTGTCTTGTCAAACAGGAGAGAAAGCCATGCCCGCTAAATCACAAGCCCAACAGAAGGCAGCCGGAGCTGCCCTTGCTGCCAAACGCGGCGAGATCAAGAAAAGCGAACTCATCGGCGCGTCGAAGGAAATGTATGAATCGATGACCGAAAAGGAACTGGAAGAGTTTGCCGAAACCAAGCGCAAAAGCCTGCCGGAGCACGTAGACGGCGACAAGAAGCACTGAACAGGACAGGCGAGCGCCGTCTGGCACTCGCCATGTGATCTTTACTTGTCGGCCTTGTTCGGGGCGAGTTCGATTGCTTTCAGCTTGCCGTCGGTGATGCCGCATCGCAGCGTGATGCTGTCCCACTTCGCGGAAACACCCTTGTTGCGCGCTTCACCGGGAACCGAAATCACCGCTGACACCTTGCGCGGGTCGCTGGAACTGAATTTCGATGATTTATCATCGGTTTGCGCGTCGGAAATATCGTCTTTGGTGAAGCCGAGACGATCATATTTCTTGCTCTTCTTCACATAGTCATAGCCGCTCGCGATACAGTCGGCGATCTGCGGCGCGACCCGCTGATCCTTGACGAGCGTCTGGTAATTTCCTGTAAAATCCTTCGAGCGCTTCGGAACGGCATCGGCATGAGCCGCAGCGCAAAAACCCAGTGTGAAAATTGCGGAAACTACAAGTTTGGTCGATTTCATGCCCATGTCCTTCTGGAGACCCGTCTTTCACTGGCGATCAGGCGGGGTTGAATCGATAATAGAACCGAGATTACAGGCGCAATTCTGATTTTTTTATGAATTTCCAACGCTTACGATAGCTTATTGGCAAATGCGTGCAAGACAGGATTTGCCGTGGCAGCCTTGGTCGAGGTGCATGTTGGTGCGATGCGCGGCGTCGCCGTCCGGACCGATCACTGTCATGAAAAGCTTGCAGCTTGCACCGTGCACGGCGCGCCAGAATGCCTTTTCCTTGTCGTTGCCGTTCCAGCCGCTTTCCAGTTGCGTTTTGCTGCCGTCCGCGAATGTGAACGACATGATATCGAGCGCGTTTGCAAAGGCGTGTTCCGAAACCCGCCCCGACGAGGCTCCGTTTACCTTTCGGCATTGATAGTCCGAGCCGACGCCGATCTGCGTGATTTTTGAATCCGGGCCGTAAACATCCTTCGCGGCTTTCGTCACTTCACTGCTCCACTGCGCCAGCGTGACGGCCATTGCGCAATTCGTGGTCACTGCATTGGCGAATTTCAACGGCTCGTCCTTGCCGATGGCGGTCAGGGACAGAGGGGAATGAACCCCGCATTGCCCACCGTCCTTGATCGGAGGCAGAAGCTTGCCCTCGACCTGACCGGAAATGAGCGCCGGGCAGGACACCTGATAGATTCGTTCTTCGATTTCCGGCCCGGCGTCCTGCCGTTTCTCATCAGCCTGTTTCGGGTTGTCTGCCGGTTCCGCAGGTCTTGTCGGAATCTCCGGAGATGGAGCCGGGGCCGGGCGGGGTTGTTCCTGTGGTTCGGAATCCGGCTTTTCCTCCGGAAGGGGCGTGGGTTCCGGCTCCGGTTTCTTGTTTGCTGTATCCTCCGGCCGCGGGATGGGAACGGGTATGGCGAAGCCGGGCGCCGGTTTTGCTTCAGCCGTCGGTGCGGGGCTCGCTTGTCTTGCCGTTTGTTGCTTTGCGGCGGGTTTTCTCTGGGTATGTCTTGCCACCGGACGTTTGCGATGCTGCCTTGCCTTCTGGGCGTCCTGTTTGAGGATGCGTTCGATGAAGGTTTGCGCCTGCGCCTCGCCGGAAAGAATGCCGGACAAGGACGGCATTGCAACGAGGCCAAGCGCGATCAGCGCGGTGAATGCACCCTTGCCGGACGGAAAAAAAGACAAAGCCATTGACGCCTCATGAGTAGCGGTTCCGTCAGGGCTAATGACGAAACAGGGAATGGCGTTCCTTCACGCTTGATGGCAGAGCGTAGCAAATGGTAGGAAACGCATGCCGAACACCGGTTTTTCCGGCTTTTTCGACCCTGCGCGCTTGACAAGATAAGAGCTGGATGACTAAAAGCCGCCATCGCTGGCGCGTCATCGCGCTGGCGTTTCATTTGACGTGTCCCGTGGATGAAGATTGCGCTCGCGCGCTTCATCCTGTCAGTCCTCGAAAACGGAGGGCAGAGGAGGGCGCGTTTCCTCCAGCGTCTTCGGGCGCTATAACCTTTGAAGGAAATGCGATGAGCAAGCGCGAATCCGCTAAGTACAAAATTGATCGCCGTCTTGGCGAAAACATCTGGGGCCGTCCGAAGTCCCCGGTAAACCGTCGTGAATATGGCCCGGGCCAGCACGGCCAGCGCCGCAAGGGCAAGCTGTCGGACTTCGGTGTGCAGCTGCGCGCCAAGCAGAAGCTCAAGGGCTTCTACGGCGACATCTCCGAAAAGCAGTTCCGCAAGACCTACGAAGAAGCCGCTCGCCGCAAGGGCGACACCGGTGAAAACCTGATCGGTCTGCTGGAATCGCGCCTCGACGCAGTCGTGTACCGCGCCAAGTTCGTTCCGACGATCTTCGCTGCCCGCCAGTTCATCAACCACGGCCACGTGAATGTGAACGGTCGCCGCGTCAACATCCAGTCCTACCGCCTGAAGGCCGGTGACGTTGTTGAAGTTCGCGAAAAGTCGAAGCAGCTGGTTATCGTTCTGGAAGCTGTTCAGCTCGCTGAACGTGATGTTCCGGACTACATCGAAGTCGACCACAACAAGCTTGTTGCGACCTACTCCCGCGTTCCGACCCTGACGGATGTGCCTTACGCCGTTCAGATGGAACCGAACCTGGTCGTCGAATTCTATTCGCGTTAATTCCATGCGCGCTCTGGCGCGCTGGATATTTGCCGAAATCGAAAAGCCGCGCTGTCCATCAGCGCGGCTTTTTCGTTAAGCATTTCCAGCAAAAGTGCGAAGCGGTTTTGCGCAGGACAATGCGTAGCTCGAATGAGCATTTCCAGCAAAAGTGCGAAGCGGTTTTGCGCAGGGCAATGCGTAGCTTGATTGAGCATTTCCAGCAAAAGTGCGAAGCGGTTTTGCGCAGGGCAATGCGTAGCTTGATTGAGCATTTCCAGCAAAAGTGCGAAGCGGTTTTGCGCGGGATAATGCGTAGTTTAAAAGAGCATTTCCAGCAAAAGTGCGAAGCGGTTTTGCGCGGGATAATGCGTAGTTTAAAAGAGCATTTCCAGCAAAAGTGCGAAGCGGTTTTGCGTCTTTCGCAAACAATTATGGTTTCCCGGTTTTCCCCGCGCCCGCTTTTCGGTATGAAGCCTGCAACATCCTCAATTTTCGGGAAGCACCATGAACGCTTTCGATCCAGATATTGCAGAAGATGCGGGCAGCGACGGCTGTCACCCGCTGTTCCGCGATGTGCCGACCACGGTTGAATTCAACAAGCTGCGCAAACGTCTGTTGCGCCTGACGCGGCAGGCCATCGAGGATTTCTCGATGGTCAAACCCGGCGAACGCTGGATGGTTTGCCTTTCGGGCGGCAAGGACTCTTATGGGCTTCTGGCGCTGCTGCTGGATCTCAAATGGCGCGGCCTGCTGCCGGTCGAGCTGCTGGCGGTCAATCTGGATCAGGGCCAGCCCAACTTTCCCAAGCACATTCTGCCGGATTTCCTGAACCGCTACGAAATCGAGCATCGCATCGAATATCAGGACACCTATTCGATCGTCACCGACAAGCTGCCGGAAACGAGCACCTATTGCTCGCTTTGCTCGCGCTTGCGCCGCGGCAACCTCTATCGGGTCGCGCGTGAGGAAGGCTGCTCGGCGGTGGTGCTCGGCCACCACAGGGAAGACATTCTCGAAACCTTCTTCATGAACCTGTTCCATGGCGGACGCCTTGCGGCAATGCCGCCGAAACTCGTCAATGACGAGGGCGACCTGATGGTGTTCCGTCCGCTGGCCTATGCGGCGGAGGATGATCTGGAGAAATTCGCGACCGCGATGCAGTTTCCGATCATTCCGTGCGACCTGTGCGGCAGTCAGGAAGGGCTGCAACGCAATGCGATGAAAGCCATGCTGACCGACATTGAGAAGCGCATGCCGGGCCGCAAGGACACGATGATCCGCGCCATGACGAATGTTCGTCCAAGCCACCTGCTGGATCGCAAGCTGTTCGATTTCGCGGGACTGACGCTGAACGATGCAGGAGAGGACGATCATGCGCTTTGATGAAGGACAGATGGACTGGCTGGCCGATTTGCTGGCCGATGCGGCGCGTGAGGAGATCATGCCGCGATTCCGCAGGCTGGATGCGGGCGATATCAAGCAGAAGACTTCTGCTGCCGATCTGGTCACGGAAGCCGATGTGAATGCGGAGCGCTACATCACAGCCAGGCTAAAGGAGCGGTTTGCCGACGCGGTGATCGTGGGCGAGGAAGCCTGCTCGGACAATCCGGCCTTGCTGGATGGTCTGAACGACGCGGAACTTGCATTCACAATCGATCCCGTTGACGGCACCTTCAACTTCGCATCAGGCGTTCCGCTTTTTGGCGTGATGCTGGCGGTGGTGTCGAAGGGGGAAACGGTCGCCGGTATCATTCACGATCCCGTCGGCAATGACTGGATCATGGCGTCCAGAGGCGGCGGGAGCCATATTCGCCATGCCAACGGCGATCTAAGCCGGGTAAGCGTTGCGAAGCCTGCTCCGATCGACCAGATGACCGGCTCGATTTCATGGCAATATACTGCCGAGCCAATACGGTCGCGGCTGGCGCGCAATCATACGAAATTCCTGTCGCAGATCGGCTATCGCTGCGCGGCGCACGAATATCGGATTATCGCGACCGGCGGGGCGCATTTCGCCGTCTACAACAAGCTTATGCCTTGGGACCATCTTCCCGGAGCGCTGATCCATCAGGAAGCGGGTGGGTACATCGCGCGCTGGGACGGCAGCGCGTACCTGCCTTCTCACACCGGCGGCGGGCTTATTGTTGCGCCGAGCAGGGAGAGCTGGCAGTCCATTCAGGCCGCGCTCTGGACAGAGTAATACCGCTTGAATAAAGCCCGATATGGAAAGGCCCGCTACATCGGCGGGCCTTTATTGTTTTGTATAGTGAAGTCGGTCAGATCACGTGTTCGGCGGGCGGGTTTTGTACCCTGAACAATCGCCCGCGTTCAGCGATCAGAACGCAGCCGAGCGCCACAAATCCGAGCACGCAATAGCCGGTTGCAACCGGCGTCGTGGTGCCGTCGAAGGCCTGACCGATAACCGCGCCCAACGCCGCACCGATCACCGTTTGCGCAAAGCCCAGAACGGAGGAGGCCGTGCCTGCGACTTCGCCGAGCGGCTCCATCGCCAGCGCGTTGAAGTTGGCGGTCACGAGGCTGAACGAGAACATGATGGTCATGTAGATCGCCATCAGGAGCGGGAAGGGCACAGGTCCTTCCATCGTGACCGAAAGGACCATCCACAACAGGCTGAAACCGGTGAAGACCAGCAGCATCGACTGCGAAATGCGGCGCATGCCGAAGCGGCCGACAAGGCGCGAATTCATGAACGAGGCAAGTGCCAGCGTCATGGCAACGGCTGCGAAAGCCAGCGGAAACAGCGCGCCAAGCTCATAAATGCCGACGAAAATCTGCTGGGCCGAGTTGATATAGCCGAACAGCGCGCCGAGAATGAACGAGGTGCCGAGCATATAGAACAGGGCGACGCGGTTCGACAGAACGATCCCGAAGCCGCCGATGACGCTCCTGACCGTCAGCGGACGCCGGTTGGATGCGGGAAGGGTCTCAGGCAGGCGAAAGAAGGCCCACATGCCGACGATAAGCGCCATCAGCGCCATCGACAGGAAGATCAGGTGCCATTCGCCGAGCAGCATGATGAGCTGGCCTGTTGCAGGCGCGACGACGGGCAGGATCATGAAAACCATCATGACGAGCGACATGACTTCCGCCATCTGGCGGCCGGCGAACTTGTCGCGGACCACCGAGACCGCGATCACGCGCGTACCGGCTGCGCCAAGGCCCTGAAGGACGCGCAGGACGATCAGCGTCGTGAAGTCGGTGACGACAGCCGACGTCAACGCGGCGAGAATGTAGATGACAAGCCCGCCGAACAGCGGCAGCCTGCGGCCGAAGCGGTCGCTCAACGGTCCGTAGAACAGCTGCGAAACGCCGAAGCCGAGCAGATAGGCGGTAATGACGAACTGGACGTGGTTTTCCGACTGCACGCCAAGGCTTGCGCCAATCTGCGGCAGGCCGGGCAGCATGATGTCGACCGCCAGCGCATTGATGGCCATGATGGCTGCGATGAGCGCGATGAATTCGCCGCGTCCGCGCATGGAGGTTTTCTGGTCCGGCGAACCGTTCTTGATGTCGAGCGGCATGACTGGCATTCCCTGGCAAAGTAGCGCATCGCGTCGGGGGACACGATACGAAAGACAAAATTTAGAAAGCAGAAGCAGACAGACGGAAATCCGTCGTTGAACATCTAGCAAAATGCAAAAGGCGCCGTGGAACGGCGCCTTCGGAAAAGGTGAGGCTGAAGCCGTATAACCGGCAATTAATCCTCAAGCCGCCTTGGTGGCAATACCTTTATCGGTAAAAAGTGCCTGCAATTCGTTCGATTGGAACATTTCACGCACGATATCGCAGCCGCCGACGAATTCGCCCTTCACATAAAGCTGAGGGATGGTTGGCCAGCTCGAATATTCCTTGATGCCCTGACGCAGTTCGTCCGAGGACAGAACGTTGACGCCCTTGTACTCAACACCGAGATAGTCGAGGATCTGGACGACCTGACCGGAGAAACCGCACTGCGGGAAACCCGGCGTGCCCTTCATGAAAAGCACGACGTCGTTGGTCTTCACTTCATTGTTGATGAAATCGTTGATGCCGGTCATTTGCGGTCCTTTCCAAGCATAACCCCGAAAAGTTGCCTGACTTTCCGGACAGGATCATGCGCTAAACAAATACGCCGAGGCAAATTCCGGCGTAAACTGGGAGGTCTTCCCGAATATAGTCGCTTTGAATGCTGGTAACCACCCGGTTCGGGCGAAAGCAAGTCAAATGCGCGAGAATTCCGTCTCCGGGGGAGCTGCATCTTGCCGCAGCAGGGCTTGCTCCCCCCGAAACGGCCGTCCGTTATTCCGGTACGCTTGTCTGCAAGGCGAGTGCATGCAGCACGCCGCCCATATTGCCCTTCAGCGCGTCATAGACCATCTGGTGCTGCTGCACGCGGGACTTGCCGCGGAAACTCTCCGCGACGACCTCGGCGGCATAATGGTCTCCGTCTCCGGCAAGGTCGCGGATCGTCACCTTTGCGTCGGGAATCCCCTCGCGTATCAGTTTTTCGATCTCATGTGCGTCCATAGCCATGCAAAATCTCCTGCCGTTTCCGGCCTTTTCTTATCGTTCGGTCGAATCGTAACGCACCATCGTGGAACGTCAACAACCATCTGTCTAACGCTTAAATCAAAGACAAGCAAACCGCCCGGACAGGGTTTCCATCCGGGCGGCAAAAGGTATCGACGATGCGGACCGAGGTCAGTTATCGGTTGCAGGCTCGCCGCTCATGAAGGCCGGGAACCAGCCTTCAAAAGCATCGGTCAGATCGACAACGCTGACATCGACCAGATCGCCGATCTTCAGGCGGTCGCCGCCGACAGTGCCGAGCACGCGGAACGGAACCCCAGCGCCTTCGGCATTGAGGGCGATGAGCTTTGCCATTTCAGCCGTGGCCGCGACGACATAACGCGCCTGATCTTCACCGAAAAGTGCGGCATGAGGCAGGCCGTCTCCGGCATCGATCACGGCGCCCTTGCCGGACTTGATTGCCATTTCCGCAACGGCAATCGCCAGGCCGCCATCGGAAAGGTCGTGACAGGCCGTGACCTGACCGTTGCGGATGGCTGAGCGGACAAATTCGCCATTGCGCTTTTCAAGCGCAAGATCGACCGTCGGGGCAGGACCATCGGCGCGGTCGAACAGATCGCGCAGATAAACCGACTGGCCGAGATGGGTGCCGTCGCCGCCAAGCAGCACCAGCGTGTCGCCATCCTGCATGCCGCCGATCTTCGCCATTTGCGACCAATCCGGGATGAGCCCCACACCGGCAATGGTCGGCGTCGGCAGAATGGCCTGACCGTTGGTCTCGTTGTAGAGCGAGACATTGCCGGAAACGATCGGGAAATCCAGCGCGCGGCAGGCTTCGCCGATGCCTTCGATGGCCTTGACGAGCTGGCCCATGATTTCCGGCTTTTCCGGATTGCCGAAGTTCAGATTGTCGGTCGATGCCAGCGGCTCGGCACCGGTCGCGGTGATGTTGCGCCAGCATTCGGCAACCGCCTGCTTGCCGCCTTCAAACGGATCGGCTTCGCAATAACGCGGCGTCACGTCGGAAGAGAAGGCGAGAGCCTTGGCGTCGTGGCCTTCCACGCGGATCACACCCGCGTCACCGCCCGGAACCTGCAGCGAGTTGCCCTGAATGAGCGTGTCGTACTGTTCGTAGACCCAGCGACGCGACGACAGGTCGGGCGAGCCGATAAGCTTGAGAAGGGCCGCGGAATAATCTTCCACCTGTGGCACATTGCTGGCAGGAAGCGGCGCGTGCTTGCCGGGTTCCATCCACGGACGATCATATTCCGGCGCTTCGTCGCCAAGATCCTTGATCGGCAGGTTGGCGACTTCCTCCCCCTGATGGATGACGCGGAAACGCAGATCGTCGGTCGTCTTGCCGACGATGGCGAAATCGAGGCCCCATTTGCGGAAAATGGCCTGCGCTTCAGCTTCCTTTTCCGGCTTCAGAACCATGAGCATGCGCTCCTGGCTTTCCGAAAGCATCATTTCATAGGCCGTCATGTTCTCTTCACGGACAGGAACATGATCGAGGATGAGTTCGATGCCGAGGTCGCCCTTGGCGCCCATTTCGACGGCGGAGCAGGTGAGGCCCGCCGCGCCCATGTCCTGGATCGCGATCACTGCGCCGGAAGCCATCAGTTCAAGGCAGGCTTCAAGCAGACATTTTTCGGTGAAGGGATCGCCAACCTGAACGGTCGGGCGCTTTTCTTCGATCGACTCGTCGAATTCAGCCGATGCCATCGTCGCGCCGCCGACGCCGTCGCGGCCCGTCTTCGCGCCGAGATAAACGACCGGCAGGCCGACGCCTTCCGCCTTGGAATAGAAAATGCCATCGGTTCTGGCGAGACCCGCCGCGAAAGCATTGACGAGGATATTGCCGTTATAGCGCTTGTCGAAATTCACTTCGCCGCCGACGGTCGGCACGCCGAAGGAATTGCCATAGCCGCCGACGCCGGAAACGACGCCCGAAACGAGGTGACGGGTCTTTGGATGATCCGGTTCGCCGAAGCGCAGCGCATTCATCGCCGCAACGGGACGCGCACCCATGGTGAAGACATCGCGCAGGATGCCGCCGACACCGGTCGCCGCACCCTGATAGGGTTCGATATAGGAGGGGTGATTGTGGCTTTCCATCTTGAAGACGATGCAATCGCCATCGCCAATATCCACGACGCCCGCATTTTCGCCCGGCCCCTGAATGACGCGCGGTCCACTGGTTGGCAGGGTGCGCAGCCATTTCTTGGACGACTTGTAGGAGCAATGCTCGTTCCACATGGCCGAGAAAATCCCCAGCTCTGTGAAGGTGGGCTCGCGTCCGATCAGACCGAGAATGCGCTGATACTCGTCCGGCTTAAGACCATGCGCTTCGATCAATTCAGGCGTGATGTCTCGCGTATTGGAAATAGTCATGGAAATGGGGAACCCCGTCGCAGGCTGCGGTACCCGAAAACCTTCTGCCGAAGGCTGGATACCTAAGGTTTCAAGGCGCCTCTTTAACCTAAGTTTCCATGAAGTGCGACAGGAAAATGCCGCTTTCCCGGCCTCAATCGTACATCAGTAACGATAAAGAGAGGCCGGGCGCTTCAGACACTCCCTTCATATCCGGCCTGTTCGTTTTCGAGCAGGCGACGGAGCGTCAGGAAACAGTTTTCAACGACATTGCGATCGGAGGGGGAGGAGAAGGCGACGCGGACCCTGTGATAAATCTGGTCGACGCGTCCGGCCTTGAACTCGTCCTCGTCGTCGATCAGGATTCCGCTTTCATAGGCCGCCGCCTTGAACGTTCCCGAAAGCCAGGGCTCGGGCAGAC
This sequence comes from Brucella sp. IR068, assembly GCF_049065885.1. NCBI lineage: Bacteria > Pseudomonadati > Pseudomonadota > Alphaproteobacteria > Hyphomicrobiales > Brucellaceae > Brucella > Brucella sp. IR068. The sequence goes on from NZ_JBAKHE010000002.1 coordinate 368,293, forward strand.
CCATCCACAGGAACGGAACGGATGGTTTCGATACGAAGTCGAACCCGTCGAAGATTCTGCGGGCCATTTCTTCGCGAATGACTGTTTCCTCGCGGCATTTGCGGTGAATGGCGTCTGCCTCGCCGGAAAGTACAAGCTGCGCGCCGGTTTCGGCGAGCAGGAAGGCTGCGCCGCCCGTGACCATCTTGTGCGTCACCTTCACGCGCTGCGCGCAATGGGCAGGGCAGGCGACCCAGCCGCTGCGTATCCCTGCCGCTACGGCTTTCGACAGGCCGGAAACGACGAATGTGCGTTCCGGCGCAAAACTCGCCAAGGGTGGAATCTGGCTGTCGCACATGACGCCGTAGATATCGTCTTCGATGAGCCAGACATTGTAACGCCGTGCAATGTCGGCAATGGCGCGGCGCCGTTCTTCCGGCATGACCGACAATGTGGGATTATGCAGCGTCGGCATCAGGAAGGCGAGGGTCGGGTGCTGCTGACGGCAGGCGCGTTCGAATTCTTCCGGAATGAGACCATATTCATCCAGACCGGCCTGAATGGTGCGCCGCCCGAGAAGGCGAACGGAACGGCTGATCTGCGCGTAAGTCAGGTTTTCAAACAGGATGCGGTCGCCGGGATTGGTGAAGGCCGTGATGATGGCAATGCTCGCAGCCTGCGCGCCGTTGGTGACGACGATACTGTCGAGGTCTGGCCGCCAGTCGGTCCGCGAAAGCCATCTTTGCCCGGCTTCCAGCCAGTGCTGCGGGAAATAGCGTGAATAGCTCGCTATATCCTGCGGAAAATCCCGATGAATGTCGGCATTTATCCGGGCCAGAACTTCGTGCTGGCCAACATCCGGCGCCGCCGTCGTGTCGAAGCGGATTTTACCGGACGGGACATCGGCGGGTTTGGTTCCGGCAATGCCTGAAGCGGTCAGCGCATTGTCGGCAGGTTCTTCACCGAGCACATAGGTTCCCCGACCGACTTCGCCTGTGACAAGGCCGCGCTCGTGGGCCAGGGCATAGGCGCGGCCGATTGTGCCGATTGTTACCTTGAGATCGAACGCGAGATTGCGCTGCGGCGGAAGCTTTGCGCCCGCGGGCAGTCCACCATTTCCGATTGCCTCTTCGATGGCATCGGCAAGTTGCAGGTAAAACGGGCCGGACTTGCCGGAAAGGTCTGGAATCCAATTTGTCATGGTGACAACTTATAAATTGTACCTATTGCCAAGTCAATTATAGAGTCAATTCATCGCTGCCGGTGAATTGTAAATAGGCGGCGATCAAACGAACTGCTTGGAGCATCGTGTGCCCGTTCGCGTGGTTGAAGAGCGCTCCGACCAGTTGAATCCGGGCATCGTTCCGCTGGAAGTCGACTTCGATTTTCAGGTCGATGCCGTAGCAGCACTGGGCTCCCAACCGGCTCTGCTTATGAGGAATGGACCGAGACAATGTTTTACTTCAGGCCGCAGACCGAGACAATAGATACAATTCTTCCTGTACCCGTGGCTGATACGGCGGCGGATTTGCCGAAAGGATTGCAAGCGCATCTGGCAACGGCCTCGCAACCGCGAGGCAGATATCTACGGCAGGTTTTGAATTGGCTGTCTTATCGAATGATGCTGCGGCGCACCCGGATTGCTTTGGACGAACTGACAGATGCGCAGTTGCGCGACATTGGACTGCGGCGCGGTGAAGCCGAGCGCGAAGCGCGGAAGGTGCGTTTTCACTTGCGTTGAAATGTGTCGCGGAAAGCCGGTTCCGGCGTTTCCGCGACACATCTGGTTGTTACTGGCAGCCGCTCTGGCCCGAAGCCCAGCGGTTGACGTCGGCGGCGATACGTCCGCCATGGCTTTCACCCATCATGGGGCCGAAAGTCTCGACGCGAGCCGGATTTCCCTGCGCCTGCACGACCAGCAGCGGACGAGACGCCGGGTTGCGGGCCGGCACCACCAGAATGCGCGGACGTCCGGTGAAGGAATTCAGTTCCGGTGCAAGCGAGTATCCGCGGAAATCCTTGTCCTTGGATTTGAACCAGCAGCTATTCGCGGCCAGCGCAATGCGCTCCATGGTAGGTAATGCAGCCTTGCTGGCATCGACGGCAACAGGCCGCGTCGGCTTGCTGGAGGTGCAGGCTGCAAGCAATGCAATGGCCGGGAGGGCCAGAAGAGCGAAAGTCTTGGTCTTCAAGGAGAGGCTCCGAAAGGGCGTGCCTTTGAAAAGCACGCTGGGGGTGAGGTAGATCGGCAGAATCAGGCGAGTTGCGGCATGAAGGACTTCAGTCCGTCGCTCATCTCGTTCCAGATGCGTTCAAAGACCGGGTGCTGTTTTGCCTTGGCCGCATATGCATCGAATTTCGGGAACGCGTCCAGCAAATCCGCTTTGCCGGATAGCTTCTTCAACGGTTCCATCAGAAAACGCACGGGCAGCAGCCAGCAATCCGCAAGCGTAGGTTCGTCTCCGGCGGCGAAAGCCTTGTCCGAGAGGCGGCTTTCGACCACTTTCAGTCCGGTATGCATCTTGTCGAACAGGCGCTCGATGCTTGCATCGTCACGCTCGGGTTTGCTCGACAGGATGAAGAGCTTCATCGTCGGTCCGAGCACGTCGAGTTCCGTCACGCGCGCCAGCAGGCGGATGAGCGCGCGCTCGCGCGGCGTGCCGGGCAATACGGGTGTTTCAGGAAAATGATCTTCCAGATATTCCGCGATGACGGCGGCTTCAAACAGCGTTTCTCCCGAACTGGTGATCAGCACCGGTATGCGGCGGAGCGGCGTGACATTGCCGAAATCGGCCGGAAACGGATAGGGCAGGTTCATCGGCTTGAAAGGCAGGTCCTTCAGGTAGAGGACGCCGCGCACGAAAGATGAGTAGGGGGAGAGAGGCCTGGAATAAAGCTGCATGAATGAATTCCCCTGATTCTTTATCGCTAAAATCTGTGAGGCATTTCCAGCAAAAATATGGACGATTTGTGCCGGGAAAAATGCACGGACAAAAATGAGGAGACCCCGACGGTTTGTCTCTTGTCAAAGTCCTCCCGGAGCCAAGCTGCCACGAAAACCGGCGCTTTGCCAGTGCAGTTTTGAGGCGAGGCAAGCGCAACAAAAAAGGCGGCTCGATGGGAGCCGCCTTTTCCGTTTATCTGTCTGCCAGCTTAGGCCGCGACGCCGAGTGCGCCTGCAAAAAGCGCCCGGCCATCGTCGCCGCCATGGGCTGCTTCGATCAGGTTTTCCGGGTGCGGCATCATGCCGAGCACATTGCCGCGTGCATTGACGATGCCTGCAATGTCGTTGACCGATCCGTTCGGATTGGTGCCTTCGGCATAGCGGAACACGACCTGGCCTTCGCCTTCGATGCGCTTCAGCGTTTCGGGATCGGCGAAATAATTGCCGTCATGATGCGCGACCGGGCAGCGGATGATCTGGCCCGGCTGGTAGCCGCGCGTGAACGAGGTGTTGGCGTTGGTCACTTCGAGCTTCACTTCGCGGCAGACGAATTTCAGCGAGGCATTGCGCATCAGCGCGCCCGGCAGAAGTCCGGCTTCGACGAGGATCTGGAAGCCGTTGCACACGCCCATGACCATCACGCCCTTTTCGGCCTTCTCGCGCACGGCCTGCATGACCGGCATGCGGGCGGCAATGGCGCCGCAACGCAGATAGTCGCCATAAGAGAAGCCGCCGGGTATGAGGATCAGGTCCACATCGTCGGGGATGCTGGTGTCAGTCTGCCAGACGGTCACCGGAGCCTGTCCGGTGATCTTGGTCAGCGCCGCGATCATGTCGCGATCGCGATTGAGACCGGGAAGGAGAATGACTGCGGATTTCATGGCGACTGCTTCCTTGTTGGGCTCAGGCGATGGCGATGGAATAATCTTCAATCACGGTGTTGGCGAGCAGCTTCTCGCACATGGCTTTCAGGTCTGCTTCGACCTTGGCCTTGTCCGAGCCTTCCAGTTCCAGATCGAACACCTTGCCCTGACGGGCCGAATTGACGCCGTCGAAACCGAGGCTGCCGAGCGCGCCGACGATTGCCTTGCCCTGCGGGTCGAGAACGCCGTTTTTCAGTGTAACGGTGACGCGTGCCTTGATCACTCTGTAGTTCCTGCAATTTTAGAACGAATGAAACAGCCCGGAAGGCTTGTCTGGCTCGATCCCGAAAACCGCTTCCACTTTTCGGGACCAGGCCCTTCCGGGCTGGGCGGATGATTACTTCACAAGCGTGGGGCCGGACGGACGCGGCGTGTCGTTCTCGTTCATGATGCCGAGACGGCGCGCAACTTCCTGATAGGCCTCGACCAGACCGCCCATATCGCGACGGAAACGGTCCTTGTCGAGCTTGTCATTGGTGGTGATGTCCCAAAGACGCGCAGAGTCCGGCGAAATTTCGTCGGCGACGACGATGCGCATCATGTCGCCTTCCCACAGGCGTCCGCATTCCATCTTGAAATCGACAAGCTGGATGCCGATGCCGAGGAACAGGCCGGTGAGGAAGTCGTTGACGCGGATGGCAAGCGCCATGATGTCGTCGATTTCCTGCGGGCTTGCCCAGCCGAAAGCCGTGATATGCTCTTCGGTGACCATCGGATCGTCGAGCGCATCGGCCTTGTAGTAGAACTCGATGATCGAGCGCGGCAGGATGGTGCCTTCTTCCAGGCCAAGGCGCTTGGCGAGCGAACCGGCTGCAACGTTGCGCACGACCACTTCAAGCGGAATGATTTCCACTTCCTTGATCAGCTGCTCACGCATGTTGAGGCGGCGGATGAAGTGCGTCGGAATGCCGATGCGGTTGAGCTGGGTGAAAATATGCTCGGAAATGCGGTTGTTCAGCACGCCTTTCCCGTCGATGACTTCATGCTTCTTTGCATTGAAGGCAGTTGCATCATCTTTGAAGAATTGGACAAGCGTACCGGGTTCAGGGCCTTCATAAAGAATCTTGGCCTTGCCCTCGTAAATACGGCGGCGACGGTTCATGGCTTTTCTCGGATTTCCATATTTATGGTGATCGGCTCTAAGCCGCTATTCTCGCGGGCTACCTATAGCAATTGTGGGCTTTTAACAATCCTGCTTTGTGCCCGTTCCCCCGTTTTCGGCGTTTCTGACGCAAGTTTATGTATGAGTCGCAAGAAAGTGGTCTTTAAGCCCTTGTATAATCTTGCGCCCCTTGCCAGCTTTAGGCAAGAGAACGGATGACGATCTCTTCTAACTTGTAAGTCTGGGAGCTTTATGAATGACCACTGGCATGGATGATCGCCGCGACGCTTTTGAAAAGAAATTCGCGCTTGATGCGGAACTGCGCTTCAAGGCGGAGGCACGCCGCAACAAGCTTCTGGGACTCTGGGCCGCAGACCAGCTTGGCAAGAAGGATGCGGAGGCGGAAGCCTATGCCAAGGAAGTCGTTGCCGCCGACTTCGAGGAAGCTGGCGACGAGGATGTTTTCCGCAAGATCCGCGCCGATCTCGATGCTGCGGGCGTGAGCGTTGCAGACGAGGTCATCCGCGAGAAGATGTTTGCTTTCCTCGAAGAGGCAATCCGCCAGGTAAAGCAGGATTGATGCAGGTTTCGGGGCGCAAGGGCAGCTAGTGGTTTGATTGCGGACGAGTATCGAACGTAAAATTCAATCCACCAGCACTTCCGCCCCGATGCTTTGAAATGAAGGAAATTCGAATGTCGTTGTCTTCGCGCCTTCGCGCCGGGGAAACAGTGCTCTCCGCATGGTCCTCGCTTCCTGAACCCCTGACGGTCGAAATTCTCGCCCATAGCGCTTTCGATGCCGTAACGCTCGACATGCAACATGGCGGCCACGATGAGGCGAGCGTGCTTCGCTCGCTGGGCCTTATCCTGAATGCCGGCAAGCCCCCCGTCGTGCGCGTTCCCGTCGGCCGTTTCGACATGGCAAGCCGTGCGCTTGATTTCGGCGCGCAGGCGGTCATCGCTCCGATGATCAATTCCGTCGAGGATGCCCGCCGGTTTGCAGCCGCCATGAAATATCCGCCGGTGGGCGAGCGCTCATGGGGCGTGTTCAGGGCCAATGCGGATTACGGCACGCCGGGTTCCAACGATTATCTGACGACCGCAAATCACGACACGCTCGCCTTCGCGATGATCGAGACGCGGGACGCCTATGATGCGCTCGATGCCATCCTCGACGTTCGCGGCATCGACGGCGTTTTCGTCGGCCCTGCGGATTTCTCCATAGCATGGAGCAACGGACGCGAGGCCAACCCGAATTCCGATGCGATTGTGGAGCCGATCGGCAACATTGCGCGCAAGGCAATTGCGGCTGGCAAGATTGCAGGCATCTATTCGCCGACCGCGGAATTCGCGCGGCGTTACATTCCGCTTGGCTTCCGCTTCCTGACGCTCAGCAATGATGGCGGTTACATCCGGCTGGCAGCCGAAACGCTGACGAAAGCGGTCCGCGATTAAGTCCGTTGCAAGGTATTGAACAAGAAAAGGCGGGCTCGTGACCCGCCTTTTCTTTTGCTTATGGTAGACCCGCCGGAATGTTTGGGCCCAAACAATTGCAACTGGCAGCCCGCTGGACGGATCGATAAGTTGGTTGAACTACTTCACTTTCACTACCCACGCGATTTCATCACAAATATCTCTTAGCCGAACGCTCGTTCGAGGGGTGTGCATGTCTGAACTTGATGACCTTCTCCGTCAGAAAGCGGAAATTGAAGCGCGAATTCTGGAAGTTAAAAGCCAGGATATAGAACGGAAGAAACTTGACTTTGCGATCCTCGCCTACGAGTTGAGGGAGTTGAACGCTCTCCCAAAATCTGTCGCGGATGCTTTTACCGACAAAGCCAACACCTTCAACTCCTTCCGCGTAATGAAGGTGAAGAAAAAATAGCCTGTCGGTTTGTGCAATGGACTTAAGATATCTATCGCGAAATGCAGATTCGGCGGAGCGTATACGCTCAAGGATACTCCGTTCCGGGTTCACGATCAGCGGGCATCGATTATGGACTGATGACGAAGACCGGGTATGTCGGTTTTTCTATCCCGATTATTTTGCGATTTGCCAAGTTCTGGATACCCGATCAAGAAAAGCAATACAGGCACGCTGCCAGAAACTGGGGCTTGTTCCCAAGAAGTTGTGTTGGGGATGGTCAGCGAAACAAAAACTGCGGAGATTTTATCCAGAAGCGACCAAGGAGGAAATATGCAGCGCCTTTCCCGGCGTCGAGTGGGGGAAAATTCAGGCCGCGGCCCGTTACTATAGTTACCGGCGCAAGAAAAAACCTTACAAAATCACGGGAGTCCTCTCACTCGATCAGTGTAGGAGCCGCTGCTACGAAATGAACTGGATTATGCGGGATTTGGATGATGAAGCCGGTACCGGGCGATATTTCCAAACACGCGGTTATCGTTGTGACTATCCTAACTTCAAGGCTATCAGCCGAGCAGTGCGAGCCTTGGGTGGGCGATTGGAAGTACGATGGGAGGAATGGTAGCAGACCCTACCATTCCGTTTCTTCTCAGATCAATGATGCTTGGGCGCCTGTAGCTGCGTCATGAACTCGGCGAACACCATCGAACCTTCCGGCCAGGGTCCATGCCCGGATTCCGAATTGATGTGTCCGGCTTCACCTGCATCGATGAGCATAGCGCCCCAATCCTTCACCACGTCCTCCGCAGCCTCGAAGCTGGAGAAGGGATCGTTGCGGCTGACGACGGTAATCGTCGGGAAAGGCAGGCGCTCGCGCGGATAGGGGCCAAACGTCATCAGGTGCTTGGGCCTGATCCTGTCGTTGGAAACATCCGGAGGCGCCACGAAAAAGGCTCCCGCGACCTTGTGCTGAATATGCGGCACGGCATGAACGGCTGTTGCAACGCCGAGCGAGTGCGCGACCAGAACGATTGGACGGGTGGCCGCATTGGCAGCCTTGACGACTTCGCCGATCCAGTCTTCGCGAACAGGTTTCGACCACTCCGCCTGCTGCACACGCCGCGCCGTGGAGAGTTTATTCTCCCAGCGGGTCTGCCAGTGGTCGGGGCCGGAATTGGTATAGCCGGGGATGATGAGGATATCTGCGTCTTTGACTTTCATGGCCTCCCATTTAGAGAGGCTTGCTCACTTCTTCAAGCGGTGCTTGCGGTATGCCCGGTCTGGAAGGCATGCGAATGATGAACAGCCTGTTCGCTGATCGCGATCTTGTGAAACATGTCGCAAATGGTGATGTTTAGGCAAGATTTGAAACGCGACGGAGATAACGACATGGCAATCAGCAGACGCAAGATGCTCGGCGCAGCCGGGACTGCTGTCATGGCCAACATTCTTCCTGTCCGCGCAGAAATGCCGTCGAAGGAGAGCGATATGACACAGAATTTGAAAGCGGCGGCAGCCGAAACCGGGCGTCCTGTCGCTCCGCTTCCTTTCGCGATGACCACGCCAATGCGAGTGGCGCGCGTCGGCCTCAAGGCGCGCGACGCCGAAACGCTGGCTGAATATTACCGTGATGTGGTGGGCTTGCGCGAGATGACCCGCCGTGGCGCGTCGATCGTTCTCGGCGCGGGCGACCGCGAACTGATGGAAATCGAGCAGTTTTCAGCAGCCCGTCCGGACGATCCGCGCAGTGCCGGTCTCTATCACACCGCATTCCTGCTGCCGACCCGTGGCGATCTGGCGCGCTGGTCGCGCCGCGCCATCGACAAGCAATTGCCGGTCAGCGGGGCGTCGGACCATAAGGTGAGCGAAGCGATCTATCTGACCGACCCCGAAGGCAACGGCATCGAAATCTATTCGGACCGTCCCAACAGCCAGTGGCAGTGGAATGGTGATCGTGTGGCCATGAGCACCGATCCGCTGGATGTCGGCAATCTGCTCGATGTCATCAAGCAGGAAGGCGGAGAATGGACCTTTGCGCCGCAGAACACGGTCGTCGGCCATGTTCACCTGCGCGTTGGTAATGCCCATGAAGCCGAAACCTTCTGGCACAATGAACTCGGCCTCGAAACCGTCCAGACCTATGGTGACCGGGCAGTCTTCATGTCCACCGGGCGCTACCATCACCATATCGCGGCCAATGCCTGGCAGAGTGCCGGTGCTGGCAAGCGCGACGAGGATCGCACCGGCCTCGCTTGGGTGGAGCTGGAAGATACGCGCGGTGGTAATGACAGCACGTTCGTCGATCCTTGGGGCAATGTGGTCAACACGATCAAGACCAAGGCCTAACCAGCGATCGTCAGAATGTAAAAAAAGCCCTATGTTTTCATAAACGTGGGGCTTTTTGTTGTCTCCGTGCTCTCTCCCTCATCCTGAGGTGCGAAGCGAAGCGAAGCCTCGAAGGACGAGGGCATGCGGAGTGTTTCCCTCAGCCCTTCGAGACGCCGTTTTCAACGGCTCCTAAGGGTGAGGGAGGGGTGGGCAGAGCCACTTCAACCAAAGACGCGCTTGAAAATCGTATCCACATGCTTGGTGTGGTAGCCGAGATCGAACTTTTCGCGGATCTGGTCTTCCGAAAGAGCGGCGCGCACTTCCGTGTCGGCCAGCAGTTCCTCAAGGAAATCGGCGCCCTGTTCCCAGACCTTCATGGCATTGCGCTGCACGAGACGATAGGCATCCTCACGCGACACGCCTGCCTGCGTCAGCGCCAGCAGAACGCGCTGCGAATGCACCAGACCGCGGAACTTGTTCATGTTTTTCAGCATGTTGTCCGGGTAGATCACCAGCTTTTCGATCACGCCGGCCAGACGGTTCAGCGCAAAGTCGAGCGTGATGGTGGTGTCCGGACCGATGGCGCGTTCGACGCTCGAATGCGAAATATCGCGTTCGTGCCAGAGAGCCACGTTTTCCATCGCAGGCGTTACCGACATGCGCACGAGACGGGCAAGGCCGGTCAGGTTCTCGGTCAGAACCGGGTTGCGCTTGTGCGGCATGGCGGACGAACCCTTCTGGCCCGGCGAGAAGAATTCTTCTGCTTCCAGAACTTCGGTGCGCTGCATGTGGCGGATTTCGATGGCGATGTTTTCCATCGACGAGGCGATGACGCCAAGCGTTGCAAAGAACATCGCATGGCGGTCGCGCGGGATGACCTGCGTCGAAACCGGCTCAGCCTCAAGGCCGAGCTTGGCGCAGACATATTCTTCCACACGCGGGTCGATATTGGCGAAAGTGCCGACAGCGCCGGAAATGGCGCCGGTTGCGATTTCCGCACGCGCCGCAACGAGACGGGCGCGGCCGCGCGCCATCTCGGCATAGAAACGCGCAAAGGTGAGGCCCATCGTCGTCGGTTCGGCATGGATGCCATGGCTGCGGCCGATGCGCACCGTGTCCTTGTGCTCGAAAGCACGCTTCTTCAGCGCTTCCAGAACGCGGTCCATGTCGGCGAGCAGCAGGTCGGCAGCGCGCACAAGCTGGACGTTGAGCGTGGTGTCGAGCACGTCCGAGGAGGTCATGCCCTGATGCACGAAACGGCTGTCCGGGCCGATGAATTCGGCCAGATGCGTCAGGAAGGCGATGACGTCATGCTTCGTTACGGCCTCGATCTCATCGATGCGGGCGACGTCGAACTTTGCCACGCTGCCTTTTTCCCAGATCGTCTTTGCCGCATCCTTTGGAATGACGCCCAGTTGCGCGAGCGCCTCGCAGGCATAGGCTTCGATCTCGAACCAGATGCAGAACTTCGTTTCGGGCGACCAGATGGCGACCATTTCAGGCCGGGAATAGCGCGGGATCATGGGTGCATCCTGTAGAAAGAGGGGTGTTTAATTTTTGCGGGCAGCTTCGGCAGCGGCGCGGATCGCCTGGATATTGGCGCGGTAGCTCTCGACCGAATTGCCCTTGTAGACGGCCGAACCGGCCACGAGAATGTTGGCGCCAGCGGCAACGACCGAGCCTGCGGTTTCCGGCGTGATGCCGCCATCCACTTCAATGTCGATAGGGCGGTCGCCGACCATTTCGCGAACGCGCTTGATCTTGTCGAGCATCGGGACGATGAATTTCTGCCCGCCAAAGCCCGGATTGACCGTCATGACGAGGACGAGATCGACATCTTCGATGACATTGGCCAGCGCTTCGGCAGGCGTTGCCGGGTTGAGCGCCAGACCGGCCTTCTTGCCGAGAGCGCGGATCGATTGCAGCGAACGGTGCGTATGCGGCCCGGCTTCGGCGTGAATTGTGATGAGATCGCAACCGGCATCGGCAAAAGGCGCCAGATAGGGATCGCATGGCGCAATCATCAGATGGGCATCGAAGAATGCCTTGGTGCGCGGACGGATCGCCTTCACCACCTGCGGGCCGAAAGTGATGTTGGGCACGAAATGCCCGTCCATGACGTCGATATGCACCCAGTCGGCACCGGCTTCCAGCACGGCGTCGACTTCTTCGCCCAGACGGGCGAAATCGGCGGAAAGGATGGACGGGGCGATGGCGATGGGGCGCATATGTGATCTCCGTAACTTTGGCCAGCCCCTAGCACATGAGGGGCGGGAATCCTATCCCCAGCGCTTGTGGAACCACATCCACTGGCCGGGATATTCGCGCACCCATGTCTCGACGGTATCGTTCATAAGCTGCGCAGTCGCCGCAACATCGATCTCGCCCTTGTCGTCGCGCGGCAGTTCCATGCGTTCATAAAGCTCAAGCCGGTAGCGCCCGCCGGGAAGGCGGATGCAGCGCGCCGGGTAGACGTCGCAATCATATTGCCGTGCAAGCTTGGCCAGAAGCGGGTTGGTCTTTACCGGGCGATTGAAGAAGGTTGAGGGCACGCCACGGCGGAATTTCTGGTCCACCAGCATGCCGACATTGCCGCCTTCATCGAGGATATGCGCAAGCGACCATGCAGCACCGGCTTTCGACGGCACCAGATGGCCCATATTGGTGCGGCGGGCCTTCAGCACCTTGTCGGCGATATAGGGATTGTTCGGCGGGCGGAACAGCGCCGTGACGTTCAGGCCGAAAGTGGCGGCGCAGATGGGCAGCAACTCGAAATTGCCGGTATGGGCGGTGAAGAAGATGTGCGGCTTCTTCTCGTCGCGCAGCCGTTCGAAAATCGGGATGCCTTCCACTTCGACCAGCCCCGGCTTGGTCGCATAGGGATCGAAATCGAAGACCGCGTCGAGGAAGATATATTCCGCGAAAAGGCGCGCCATCGAATCCCACATTTCGCGGGCGATGTCTTCGATTTCCGCGTCGCTTTTCTCTGGATAGGCTGCACGCAGATTATCGGTCGCCACCTTGTGGCGCGGCGTCAGCGGCCCGACCAGACGGGCCACCCTGGCCGAAAAGCTGATCGCTGCCTTCGCCGGGAACAGGCGCAGCAGGCCAAGCAGCAGAAACACGGCCTGTGCCCAGAGCCAGTAGTTGAACTGCTTCAGCTTGCGGGTCCAGCGGAAGAGCAGAAGTTTCAGCTTGAACATCATGGAATTACGGCTCAGTCGATCTCAAGAATGATCTTGCCGAACACGTCGCGGCCTTCCATGCGCTTCAGCGCCGTGTCGATATCGTTGAAGCCGACCACGGTGTCGATGACCGGATGCACGATGCCGCGCGCCATCTTCTGCATCGCATCGGCCATGTTTTCCATGCGGCAGCCGAAGGAACCGAAAATCTTGAGCTGCTGCTGGAAGAGCTGCATGAGGTTCATGTTGGTGGAAACGCCGGAGGTCGAGCCGCAGGTGACGAGACGCGCACCGCGCTTCATGCAGAGCATCGAGCCGGCCCAGGTGTCCGCGCCCACATGCTCGAACACCACATCCACGCCCTTCTTCTTGGTGAGCTTGCGCACCACGCCTTCAAAGCGGTCTTCGCGATAGTTGATGACGTGATCGGCCCCGAGCGCCTTGGCTTTCTCGATCTTGTCGTTGGAGCCGACGGTGGTGATGACCGTGCAGCCCATCTTCTTGGCAAGCTGGATCGCCGCCGTGCCGATGCCGGAACCGCCTGCCTGAACGAGCACGGTTTCGCCCGGCTCAAGCTTGGCATTGTCGAACAGCATGTGTTCGACAGTGCCGAAGGTGACGGGGGCGACGGCAGCGCCGATGGCGTCCACGCCGGGAGGGGCCGGAACGAGCAGGCGGGCAGGCAGGTTCACGGCTTCGCAGGCAAAGCCGTCGAGATGGAAACCATGCACGCCGCCGACATGCTCGCACAGATTGTCACGGCCTTCGCGGCAGGCGCGGCAAAGACCGCAGGTGCGCGCACCATAGATCGACACAAGCTGGCCGGGCAGGAGATTGGAAACGCCGGGGCCGACGGCATCGACGACACCGGAAGCTTCCGCGCCGATGACGAGTGGCATCTTGCGCTTGGCAAACGCCATGCCGCGCCAGCCCCATACATCGATGTGGTTGAGCGCGACGGCCTTGATGCGTACCGTCACCTCGCCGATGCCGGGGGCAGGTGGGGGTGTGATATCGGTGATTTCAAGGCGGCGATCATCAAGAAGCTGCAAGGCGCGCATGGGCTGTTCCTTTCATGGCATGATCCCGGAGAGCTTCCGCCTTCCGGGATCATCAGGAATTTAAGTTCGTTGCCGGACGGATTAATTCGGATTTGCCGCCAAAACAAGGCTCGTATTCTGTCCGCCGAAACCGAACGAGTTGGAAAGCACGGCAGAGACCTCCGCCTGACGCTTCACATTCGGCACGACATCGAGCGGGATAGCCGGGTCCGGATTGTCGTAATTGATGGTCGGCGGCAACGTGCCGGTCTGGATCGTCAGAAGCGAGAAGACGGCTTCGATGGCACCCGCTGCGGTCAGCGTATGGCCGATCATCGACTTGTTGGAAGAAACCGGGATGGAGGCAAGCCTTTCACCGAATACGGTCGAGAGCGCCAGATATTCCATCTTGTCGTTTTCCGGCGTCGAGGTGCCGTGGGCGTTGATATAGGAAATCTGATCTTCGGTCAGGCCCGCATCTGCCAGCGCGGCGCGCACCGTGCCGATGGCAGGCGAGGCGTCCGGCTTGGAGCGTGTGCGATGGAAATCATCGGCCTTTTCGCCGCACCCGGCCAGAATGCCCAGAACCCTGGCGCCCCGCGCAACGGCGCTTTCCAGCGACTCCATGACCAGTGCGCCGGAACCTTCCGACATGGCAAAGCCGTCGCGGTCCTTGGAGAAGGGCTTGGAAGCCTTTTCCGGCCTGTCGTTCTGCGTCGAAAGGGCTGACAGCAGCGAGAAGCGAATGAGCGCTTCGGCAGAGACGGAACCATCGGTCCCGATAGAGAGAACCCGGTCGCTTTCGCCGCGACGAATGGCTTCCACCCCGAGCTGGATCGCAGTCGCGCCCGAGGCACAGGCGGTCGAAAGGGTGATCGGCAGGCCGCGCGTGCCGAAAGCTTCCGACAGGCGTTCGGCGATATAGCCGAACTGGGTCGTGTTGAAGAGTTCGTCCTGACGCGCGCGACGGCAGGCTTCCAGCAGAAGCTGATAGCTTGCCGGGCCTTCATCCTTCACGGTTGCGTCGAGTGCAAAGCGGCTTTTCCAGTCGAGTTCGACCGGGGGCGCCGCCAGGAACAGCGGACCGCCGAAATCCGTCGACGAAAGCCCGGACTGGGCGAGGGCTTCCTCACCGGCGAGCCGGGCCAGCGCTTCGGAAAGCGCCGATGCGCCCACGTCGCTTTCAGGCAGGAAATCAACCGTTCCGGAAAAGCGCGTATTGAGATTGTCGGTCGGAAAGCGGGTGATGGTGTGGATGCCCGATTTGCCGCTGGTCAATGCAGCCCAGTTGTCTTCCTTGCCCTGACCGAGCGAGGAAACCACGCCAGCGCCGGTGATGGCGACAATGGGACGGCCGAGATGGTCTGTATATTTCGTCATCTTATACTCTCACCAGCTTTGCTGCGCCTTCGGCACGCGTTGCGCCGACGATGGTGACAATTGCCTCGCTGACAGGGCCACCGGCGTCCTTTTCGGAGGCATCGAGCGGCGCGAAAGCCTCGCCCTTCCAGACCGAAATGGCTGCAAGCGCCAGCGCCAGCGGGAACTGCGCCTCGCGCAAATGGCCGGTCAGGCCGGAAATGCCGCGATAGGATGCCGAGAGAGCGTCCAGCGCGGTTTTCTCCGCAGCGGTCGCCGCATGGGCTCCGGAAGCACCGGAGACGACATAGGACGGGTTCTTGCCGTCATTGGCGGCAAGCACGAGTTCGCGCACGGCGTTCGCAAGATCGGCATTGTCGCGACGGATCTGCGCGCTTTCAATTCCGGCCACTTCCGCATAGGCGCGGGCGCCGCGCTTTGCGGCATGTTCGGCGTTTTCGAGAACGAGGAAGACGCCACCGGAACCGGAGATCATGCCGCCGCCTGCTGAGCCGTCGCGCTCCCAGAGCGGCGCCCAGCCGTCATGCTTGAGCAGACCGCCAAGCTCATGGCCGAGAATCATGTCGAAATGTTCGGCATTGTACGAACCGCCAACCAGTGCATGGGTGCTCTGGCCGGTGCGGATGCGTGCGGCTGCGGTCTCAATGGCCGAAAGGCCGGAACCTTCCTCGCCCATGAAGGTGCGCGAGGAACCCGTGACCTTGTGCACGATGGAAATATTGCCCGCGAGCAGGTTGGAAAGCTGGGCCAGAAACAGCGTCGGGCGCAGTTCGGTCGAGAGCTTCTCGTTCAGCATGACGCCGCGGTCGTTGCGGACGCGGCCTTCGTCCAGAATCTGCATGTCGACGGTGATGTCGCGTTCGCCGCCACCTGCGCCCACGACCATGTCCATGGTCGCGCAGAGCGCTTCATCGTCCTTCATGCCTGCGTCCTGAAGCGCCAGCCCTGCGGCATAGGTGCCGAGGCGCTGCCAGGTTTCCATCTGGCGCTGGTCGCCGCGCTTTGGAATTTGCAGGCTCCAGTCCACTTCGCCCAACGGGTGAACGGTGTAGGGCGCAAAGGCGTGCTTTTCGAGACGCGGTTCGGAACCGGCCTTCGAGAAAGCGTTCCAATGCGCATCGACCCCTTCGCCGAGCGAGGAGATGATGCCGATGCCTGTGATGACGACTTTATTGTTCTGCATGGGTGCCGTTTGTCCGTCGGTGCTGAGACTGCTCCAGAAACGGAATCAGGGCGAACATTTCTGTCCACCCCTCAATACCGCCATATAATGTGCCGGATCAGCCTTTCTTGGCTGCGACCAGCTCGTCGATTTTCGCGCAGAGGTTCTTGAGAACGAAGTATTCTTCGGTCGGAACCTTGCCTTCGTTCACTTCCTGGGTCCACTGCTCAAGCGGAATCTTGATGCCGAAAGCCTTGTCGATTGCAAAGACGATGTCGAGGAAGTCGAGGCTGTCGATGCCCAGATCGTCGATGGTGTGGCTGTCTGGCGTGATGGTGTCACGGTCGATTTCACTGGTTTCGGCGATGATGTCGGCGACTTTGTCAAAAGTAGAGGACAAGTTTCGATTCCTTTATTCATGGCGGTGCCACAGTTGGCACGCATCTGACTGTTTGCGCGTGTCTAGCGTTTTTCCGGTGATAGGGAAAGTCATAATACTTTCATAAGCACCGGTCTGTCGAAAGCGCATATAAGGCGCGCAACATGCGAAGCGCAACATAAAGGCAAACTCTTGTTTTGGAAATATTCTCAAAACCGAGTTATTGCGATGCGGTCAGGGCTCGTTTCTGACCCGCCTGATAAAGTACCACAGACCGACGGCGGCGCAGGCTAACATGACGATCGCCAGCGCATATTGAACCGGTCCGTTCCCCGATACGATCGCCGCGAGGCCCGATGCCGCGCTTCCCATCGTACCCAGAGCTTCAGGGTGCATCAAAGCGGATGTGACCGCCGTATCGCCCTGACGTGCTTTCGTCGGCGCTACATCGTTCAGGGCGGAAACCGGGCGAGGGACCGGCGACTTGTCAGCCAGCGCCAGCGCGCGGGCCCGCACCCGCTCAACGCGCGCCAGCCAGCCTTTTCCGAAGATGGAAGCCGTCGACAGGCCTTTCAGCCAGGATGCACGGGCGTCGCATAATGCATTGATGATCTCGCCGGCAGGCCGGATGCTCGCAGCCGCAACCGTCTTCGCGCCAATCACGCCATCCTCCGGCACGCCCAGGACGCCTTGCAGCATCTTGGCCGCGCGCCCGGGGCCTGAATTGACTGCAAAGTCGAACACCGCATAGTCGATGCCGGAAGGCAGGTTGTCGCCGTCGATCTTGTTCCAGAACTGCGCCTGATAGATTTTCGTGGCGGTGGCCGCGGTCAGGTTCTGTACATCTTCCGGCGATACGCGATGCCCCTCCCATGCAGACAGGGTGGCGATGGTGATGCCCATATTGGTCGCGCCGCCGGGATCGGCGGGGTTGTTTGCGTAACCGCCTTCTTCACTGAAAATATAAGGCATGACTTTCTGGAAATTCGACTTCATTTGAAAAGCCTCTAAATTAGTCTTTAGCCATAATAATCAATAATTTACATGCCATGATAACATCAGTTTCCCGCGGGAAAACAGTCCGAAATTCATCTGTCATCCTGATCGATCAAGTTATGTTCAAAATCATTATTTGATCATCTTGCATCTTGCGTCCCGCGCATGGATGCGGATTCATGGGCAACTCAACGCTGCATCATTTACAGGCGGGCAAACGTGAATTCGGAAATCTTTGGGTATGCACCGGACGGGCAGGCGGTTCACCGGCTCACTATCTCCAACGGCCCGCTGACGGCCAGGATCATAAGCTGGGGCGCGGCCATCCAGGATTTGCGCATGGAGGGCCACGAAGCCCCGCTGGTGATCGGTTATCGCGACTTTGCCGATTATCCGGCGCATTCGCCGCATTTGGGGGCGATTGCGGGCCGTTCGGCCAACCGTATCCGCAATGCCCGCTTTGAACTGGACGGAACGACCTATGAGGTCGAGCCGAATTTTCAGGGCCGCCACAATCTGCATGGCGGCAGCAAGGGATTGGGCAATCGCGTCTGGAAGATAACAGGGACGGGGCCGGATTTCGTGACGCTGGCCACGGTGGCCGCCGACGGCGAAATGGGCTTTCCCGGCAACCTGAATGTAAGCTGCACCTACATGCTCAATGCGGACGGAACGCTCATCGTTCGGCTGGAGGCGGTGACCGACAAGACGACCGTCTGCAACCTGCTGCATCACAGCTACTTCAATCTCGATGATGGCGGCGAGGGCGATATTCTCGATCACCAGCTTAAAATCGAGGCGGATGCCTATATGCCGGTCGATGAAGCTCTCATTCCGGACGGGCGCGTGCTGCCGGTCAAAGGGACGCCATATGATTTCCGGGATTTCCGCCCGATTCGCTTCGAGGAGAACGGCGCCCAGGTCCAGTATGACAGCAATTTCTGTCTGGCTGCGACTCGCGGGCCATTGCGTCCCTGCGCGTCAGTGAAGGGCGCGCGCTCCGGCATTCGCCTCGATATATCGACGACGGAGCCGGGCGTTCAGTTCTATGCGGGAAACACCATGGCCAATGACTGCATCGGCCTTATGGGCAAGCCCTACGGAAAACATGCAGGCTTCTGCCTGGAGCCGCAGATATGGCCCGGATCGCTGGAATATCCGTATTTCCCGCAGGCAATATTGCGTCCGGGCGAGATTTACGCCCAGACCAGCCATTTCAGCTTTTCACGCGAAAGATAATTAAAGCGCATCCCGAAAAGTGTGAAACGGTTTTCGGAAAAGATGCGCGTCAAAACAAATGATTAGAGCGCCGATCTGATCCCAGTCCGATCGAAACGCGCCCTAATCGGCAAAGGCGGCGCGTGCGGTTTCCATCGGGGCAAGCGCGCCGCGTATCTCGACCACGCGGGCTGCTACCAGATGCGCCTTGCGGGCTGCCTCCACCGGGGTAAGCCCGTTCAGCCGCGCCGCGAGATAGGCGCCGTTGAAGCTGTCTCCTGCGCCCGTCGTGTCCACCGCTTGCGCAACGACGGAAGGCACCAGCACTCTTTCCTCGCCGGTGGCGACGAGCGCGGGTTCCGTGCCGTCCTTGACGACGATCTCTTTTACGCCAAGCCCGGCAAGGCGATCAGCGCAGGCGCTGGCGTCCTTGTCGCCGAAGAGCGCCTGTTCGTCCGGGAAGGTGGGCAGCGCAATATCGGCAATGCGCATTGCTTCGCTGATGATATCCTGCGCGGCCTTGCGGTCCGGCCACAGCTGGTGGCGGAAATTCGGGTCGAAGGCAATCCGCGAACCGGCGGCGCGGCATTGCCGCAGGACGTCGAAGAACGTGTCGCGATGCTCGGGCAGGATGATGGCGACCGAAATACCCGAAAAATAGATGATGTCGCGCCCGGTCAGGCTCTTTTCCAGCGCTTCGCGGTCACTGGCCAGACGCCTTGCGGCGGCGTCGCTGCGCCAATAGGTGAAGGAGCGTTCGGCGCCGTTGAGCGTGATTGCATAAAGGCCGGGATGCAGCCCGTCGATGATGGGGCTATGGGCGATACCGAGACCGTTTGAGGTCAGGAACACGCGCTGTTTCTGGGAGAAACTGTCCTCGCCGAAGGCGGTCACATATTCGACGGGATAGGATTTTTCCATCAGCGCCCGCATGTACCACGCAGTGTTGAGCGTATCGCCCGCAAAACCCATGCGCCACTGGTCGCCTTCATTGCCAGAAAGCTCGATCATGCATTCGCCGATAGACGCAAATCCGCCCATTTCAGTCTCCTCACTTCCAATGGGGCTAACGCCTATACTAATTTGCGGCTATGTAAAATTGGTTTGTCGGCATTTCGTCAGCTGTCATCCGGCCTTTATCGACTTGCCACATTCATTGTGTAAGCATCCGCCGACCGCATCGCTTCCCAAAGCGGGACAGCTTTTCAAAAGCGCGATGCATTGCCTGATATTCTGGAGTTCCGCTGACGTCGTGTCGCGAACCTCGCCTAAGGATTTGACATGCGTTATGCGATTTATTTCACGCCGCCATCCAACGATGCGCTTTTGAAGGTTGCCGCAAACTGGCTCGGACGCAATGCGTTCAGTGGCGAGCCGGTAAAGATGCCTGCGATTCGCTCGCTTGCCACCGATGAAATCGCCCAACTGACCGAAGAGCCGCGCCGCTACGGCTTTCATGCGACGATGAAGGCTCCCTTCCGTCTGGATGAGAAACACACGGAAAACGATCTGCTTTCCGCGTTGATGCATTTTGCTTCGTCGGCGTCGCCTGTCACGATTCCCCGCCTGAAACTTCACGCGATTGGGCCGTTCTTCGCGCTTGTGCCCGAAGAACCGGTGGCCGAGCTGAACCAGCTCGCCAACGATGTCGTGGTTGCCTTCGACCGGTTTCGCGCCCCGCTCACCGAGGCGGAAATAGCCCGGCGACGGCCGGAACGTCTCAGCGAGGCGCAGCGGCACAATATCGAGCGCTGGGGCTATCCTTATGTTTTTGAGGAATTCCGCTTTCACATGACCCTGACCGGACCGGTGGAGGAGAAAGACCGCGCTCGCGTGGAGCGGACGCTGGATGAATTCTTCACGCCGCTGCTGGATGACGCCGTGGAGGTTGCGAATCTCGCCCTGTTCGTGGAACCTGAGAAAGGGGCGCCTTTCCAGATTCATTCACTGCATCCACTGACAGGCGGCAAGGCAGCATCGGCTCGCGCCTCACGAGCGGTTGGGAGGCCATAACCAATGGGAAATGAAACGGTTCTGCGCAACGCACGCATCGTGCTGGCCGACGACGTTGTCCTCGGTTCCCTGAAGCTCGTGGATGGCAGGATAGCCGATATTTCCGCCGGTGCATCCAGTACCGGCGAGGATATGGAAGGCGACTTCCTGACGCCCGGTCTGGTCGAACTGCATACGGATCATCTCGAAGGGCACTATGCGCCGCGCCCGAAAGTGCGCTGGAACCCGATTGCCGCCGTGCAGGCGCACGACGCACAGATTGCCGCCTCGGGAATCACCACCGTTTTCGACGCCCTGCGCATCGGCTTCGATGACGACGCCGAAACGGGTATCGATGATATGCGCAAGCTTTCTTCGGCAATTGCCGAGGGCCGCGCGGCGGGGCGCTTGCGCGCCGACCATTTCCTGCATCTGCGCTGCGAGGTTTCAGCACCCGATTGCCTTCCGGCCTTTGAAAAATTCGGCAACCAGCCGCTGGTCAGGCTGGTGTCCCTGATGGATCACGCGCCGGGCCAGCGCCAGTTTACCGATATCGAAAGCTACAAGACCTATTTCCTCCGCAAGCTGAAATTCTCGGAAGAGGAGTTCAGGCTCTATTGCGAGCGCCGTATCGGCCAGTCGCAGCAATATTCCGCACCGACGCGCAAGGCGATTGCCGAACTGTGCCATCAGCGCGGGGTTATTCTCGCAAGCCATGACGACGCGACGGTCGAGCATGTGGCGGAGGCGCAGGCGCAGGGGATACGCGTTGCCGAATTTCCAACGACCCACACGGCTGCCAAGGCTTCAAAAGTTTCCGGTATGTCGGTTCTGATGGGCGCGCCGAACGTGGTGCGCGGCGGTTCGCATTCTGGAAATGTCTCCGCGCGTGAACTGGCCGAAGCCGGAAATCTCGACATCATATCGTCGGACTATATCCCGGCCAGCATGATGCAATCGGCCTTTTTCCTCGCCGATGTCGTGGAAAGCATCTCCTTGCCGCAGGCCATTCGTCTGGTTTCCGCCAATCCTGCGCGCGCCGTGGGGCTGGAGGATCGCGGCGAGATCGTTGCCGGCAAGCGGGCCGACCTCGTCCGCGTACAGATCGCCGATCACGTTCCCATCATCCGCACCGTCTGGCGCGAGGGGCGGCGGGTTATTTAGCCTACAGGGTCGGGCGCCGTCGGTTCCAGCCCCAGCCTGCCGTCGCTCAGGATATCGAGCTGCAGATTGCGATAGCTCTGGATGCTGAGATGGGAAGTCTGGGGCGAATGCGGATGCGTCGCGGTTACTACGACAACGCTCGCACCGGCAGTTTCTCCGGCAACGATACCGGCTGGCGCATCCTCGAACACAAGGCAGTTGTGCGGATCGAATCCAAGCCGTTTCGCGCCAAGCTGGAAGCATTCAGGGCTCGGCTTGCCGCGCTCGACATCTTCGGCTGACACGATGGTCTTGGGCATCGGCAATCCCGCGGCCGCGACGCGACGGCGCGCCAGTTCGAGCGGCGCAGAGGTTACAATCGCCCAGCGGTCTTCCGGCAGCGCGCTCAGAAACTCATGCGCGCCATCGATGGGCGCGATGCCTTCCAGATCGGCCATTTCGGCCTGAAGCAATATTTCCGCCTCGCGGATCGGGTCGACGCCGGGCAAGGCAAGGCGGCGGACGGTTTCCACTGCGCGAACACCGTGGATGGTCGGCAGGAATGTAACCGGATCGATGCCGTGGCGTATCGCCCATTCGCTCCACACCCGTTCGGTTGCCTCGATGGAGCTCAATATCGTGCCGTCCATGTCGAACAGAAACGCATCGAATGATTTGCCGAAAGGGGAAAAGGAGGTCACGCCGAATTTCCTTGAATTATGCAGATGAGAATCGGGAATGCTTCTGCACTCAATCATAGTGCGTCTTCGGCGAGAAGACAGTCGCGGAGGGACGAGAGTTTGTCTCTGGTGTGAATTTTTTCTGCGCCTCACTATATAAAGCGCTGGTGGCCGCGATGGCGGCGAAACTTGATCATTTCGATCAATTGTGGCTTTTGGCACCCTTCCGAACTTGAATAAATGTCGAAAGCGCCGACCGCGACTGAATCGCATTCTCAGGATTGTTGTATAAATGACTGAAACAAAATCAAAAAATCGCAACTATCCGAACGTTCGTTTTGCCGTTGCGCCCATGATCGACTGGTCGGACCGGCATTGCCGCTATTTTCACAGGCTCTTTTCCAGCCATGCATTGCTCTATACCGAAATGGTCGTGGCGGATGCCATCATCCATGGCCCGCGCGACCGGTTGCTGGGCTTCGACGCAGCCGAACACCCCGTGGCGCTGCAACTTGGCGGTTCCGATCCGGCAAAGCTGAAAGAGGCGGCGAAGATCGGCGCCGATTACGGCTATGATGAAATCAATCTCAATGTCGGCTGCCCATCGGATCGCGTGCAGTCCGGTACATTCGGAGCCTGCCTCATGCAGACCCCGGATGTGGTGGCGCGCTGCGTTTCAGCCATAAAGGAGGCGGTTTCCGTGCCTGTCACAGTCAAATGCCGCATCGGCGTTGACGATCAGGATGTGGAGGTTGCGCTCGACACTTTGGCCGATATGACGCTTGACGCGGGAGCGGATGCGCTTTGGGTGCATGCCCGCAAGGCCTGGCTGAAAGGGCTCTCGCCGAAGGAGAACCGCGAGATTCCGCCGCTCGACTATGATCGCGTCTATCGCCTCAAGGCGCGGCTCGGCGATGTCTTCGTCGGCATTAACGGCGGCATCAATACGCTTGATGAGGCAGAGCAACACTTGCAGATGGTCGACGCGGTGATGCTCGGTCGCGCCGCTTATCACAATCCTGAACTTCTGGCAGAGGTGGATGTGCGCCTTTATGGCGGCGAACAGCGCGATACCTCGATGGCAGACATCATCGACGAGATGTGCGCTTATATTGATCGCCATATCGCGGCGGGCGGCAGGCTGTCCCATGTGAGCCGCCATATGGTCGGGCTTTTTACCGGACAGCCGGGTGCACGGCGCTGGCGGCAAATCCTTTCGACGGATGCCACCAAGCCGGGGGCAACCAGCGATGTGCTGCGTCAGGCCCATGCCGTCGTGACCGAAGCGGCAGCAGAAGCAGCTTAATCGATCAGAATAAGCTGGTCGCCGCGGACGGTGAAACCGCCGAGCGTCTGCAGAAAATTCATGCCGAGCAGGCTGCCGGTCATCAGCCCTTCCTTCGTCACCATGGCGCGCACATTCTGGCGTTCGATATCGCCGATCTGCAAGTTGGCGATGGTGATGACTGCCGCGCTTGCCGTGCCATTGGCCGTCATGATCGGAACGGAATAGTTGAGCGAGGCGGTGTCTATGCCTGCGCGCTCCGCATCCTGCTGGGACAGGACGACCGAGGACGCGCCGGTATCGACCAGAAAATGAACGCGTGCGCCGTTCACACGTCCGTTCACCTCGAAATGGCCGTTGGCAGCCTTTGCAAGCGTTACAGTCAGCGCACCATCGGCATTGCGGCCCGAAATAGGGCTTCCCGGTACAAGCCCCGCCGTGACCCGGCTTGCAACGTCCTGCAACTCGTAACGGTACTGGTAGCCCGCAACGAGGGCGAGAATGATCACGGCCCAAACGGCCATGTTGCGCGCAAAGTCGGTCAGTTTGATACCGGAACCGAGCAGGCCGGCGGCAAGCACGACGCCCCAAATGCCCAGATAGGCGGCGCGGGCAAACACGTCATTGTCCATGCCCAGCGTTGAGCCGCCGTCATTGTTGGACATCAGCAGCAGGACAACAACCGCGACTGCCGCAATAATGAGCCAGAAAAAGCGCCCCATCAGCCAATTCTCTTTTCTACGATGATTTCGTGCCTGTCGGCGAGAAGCGACAGGACGGCTGTTCGCTCTTCCGCGCTCATGCTGGACCAGCATGCGATTTCGTCAAGCGTCCGCGCGCAGCCGAGGCAGAAACCGGTTTCCGTGTCGATCGTGCATATCAATATGCACGGGGATTCGATGGTTGACATATCCATGGATGCAATGTGGTTGCATCAAAGGGCCATGACAAGCCCGGCGAGCACGGCAATCGAACCGATCTGCTGTGCCGCGCCCAGAGTATCTCCCGTCTGTCCGCCTATTTTTGCCATGCAAAGTCGGGCGAAGCCGAAAAGCAGGACGGTCACCAACACCAGCGCATTAATGAGCGACAGGAAACCGCCGGAAGGTATCAGTGTAAGGACAAGAACGGCCAGCCCGATGCCGGAGCCGCAAACAACGGTCTCCCATTGTGGTTGGCCGACACTGTCGGAAAGCCCGCCCGGACGCGCCGAGGGCAGGGCATGCCAGAACGCAAGCATGCCAGCGCGGCTTGCCGATTCGCAGCCAATCAGCGCAAGCACTGCATATCCTGCGCCCGCACGGTCGATGACCGCGATCAGGAAAGACGCTTTCACACCGACAAGGACGATCAGGGCAAGCGCGGCGAAAGTCCCGATGCGGGAATCCTTCATGATGTCCAGCCTGAGATCAGCGGAAGAGGCGCCGAAAAAGCCATCGGCAGTATCGCCCAGCCCATCTTCGTGTAGCGCGCCGGTCATCGCCGCCAGCGCGCCAATCGCGAGCAGCGCACAGGCAAGGGGGGGAAGGTTCATTCCATGGGCCGCGTAAAGCACGATACCCGCCAACAGGCCCAGCACCGCTCCCGCGAGCGGAAATGCCCGTGCATTGCGCGGCAACGAATCATCGCCGTTTTCAAACCAGCGTTGCGGAAGCGGCAAGCGGCTCAGAAAGCCGAGGCTGCGGATCGTGTCGCCAAGGAGACTATTTCGCTGCAAGTCACTGTTCCACTTTGTTTCCGGCCCGGATTTTCGCGATAATTCGCCTCAATGTTGCTTCAACTCAAAGAGGTGATTTGAAAATTCGCGTCAGTGCTTATAGGACGAGCCCCACGAATTTACATCTCCCATCTTTGATTGGACTGAACCTATGAGCGCCAGCGGCCTACCTTTTGACGATTTCCGGGAACTGATCCGCAATCTGCCGGGGCCTGATCTGGGGGCGGAAAGGGCTGTTCGCGAGCGTGAGGCTACGCTGACGAAGCCCGCAGGTTCGCTGGGGCGCATGGAAGAGATCGCGGCATGGCTTGCCGCATGGACCGGAAAGCGCACCCCGCAGATCAATCGCCCGCTGGTTGCGGTGTTTGCCGGCAATCATGGCGTCACGGCCAAGAACATCACGCCGTTTCCGCCGAGCGTGACGGCACAGATGGTCGAAAATTTTGCCGCCGGGGGCGCTGCGATCAATCAGATCTGCATCGCTAACGATCTTGGGCTGAAAGTTTTCGATCTGGCGCTGGAACACCCGACAGGCGACATAACGGAAGAGCCAGCCATGGATGAGCGCACCTGCGCCGCAACCATGGCTTTCGGCATGGAAGCGATTGCCGGTGGAACCGACCTCCTGTGCATCGGCGAAATGGGCATCGGCAATACCACGATTGCGGCGGCCATCGCGCTGGCACTTTTCGGCGGAACGGCGGAAGACTGGGTTGGACCGGGCACCGGCTCGACGGGTGAGCTGCTTGAGCGCAAGCTTGCCGCCGTGCGCAAGGCGGTTGCGCTCCATCAGGCGCATCTGCAGGACCCGCTGGAGGTTTTGAGCCGCCTTGGTGGCCGTGAAGTCGCGGCCATGGCTGGCGCAATCCTCGCGGCGCGCATGGAAAAAATCCCGGTCATCGTCGATGGCTTCGTGGCAAGCGCTGCTGCGGCGGTGCTCTATGCCGCCAATCCGGAAGCCATCGATCATTGCCTGTTCGGGCATGTTTCCGCCGAGCCGGGCCATCGCAAGCTTCTCGCGAAGATGGGCAAGCAGCCGCTGCTCGACATGGGAATGCGCCTCGGAGAAGGAACGGGTGCTGCGCTCGCAGCCGGTATCGTCAAGGCGGCGGCACTGTGCCATGGCGGTATGGCGACGTTCGAACAGGCTGGAATATCCGGCTCGAAATAACGGTCGCCAGGTCATCAAAAAAGCCCGCTATCGAGCGGGCTTTTCTTTTAAACAAGTGCTTGAATGCGACGAAACAAATATTTGGAGCGGTTCCACGATTCCGTTTTTAACTGGAGCCGCTCTAGTTGTTGTCTTTGTCGAGCACCATGTAATCGAGCGGCAGTTCGGTCGTGTATTTGATCTGCTCCATGGCGAAGGACGACGACACGTCACGAATTTCGATCTTGCTGATCAGGCGCTTGTAGAAGGCGTCATAGGCGGCAATGTCCGGCACGGCCACGCGCAGCAGATAATCCACGTCACCGCTCATGCGATAGAATTCGATGACTTCAGGAAATTCCTGAACCACTTCGGAAAAGCGCTTCAGCCATTCGTGGCTGTGCGAGCTTGTGCGCACCGATACGAACACCGTCACCCGCGCATTGACGCGAACCGGATCGAGAATGGCCACGCGGCGCTTGATGACGCCATCTTCTTCCAGCTTCTGGATGCGGCGCCAGCACGGCGTCGTGGAAAGGCCAACTTTCTTGGCAACGTCTGCCACCGCAAGTGTCGCGTCTTCCTGCAATAAGCGCAGTATCTTCCTGTCGAGCCTGTCCATGCGTTTCCGTTCCCGGTTTTAGAAATCGTTTCCCGAACTTTGCGAATAGGTGAAACGTCATACCTTATGGTTTGCAATGACCGGAAGTTACAGGAAAAATATTCTGATGAAAACGCATGGAGTAAAAATTATTTATCGTCGCCGATGAGGTGTCGCACTTTTGCCTGAAGAACAGGCACCACTTCAGCGTCGAACCACGGATTTCGCTTGAGCCAGCCGGAGTTGCGCCAGGAAGGGTGAGGCAGGGGCAGCGCGATTCGCCCCGCCTGATTGGGCGTCTCCATGAAATGCCGCCAGTTCCTAACGGTCTCGGTCAGATTGCGGCCCCGATAGTCGGGCAGGTGATAGGCAAGGGCGTATTGCCCGACCACCAGAATGAATTCCAGCTGCGGCATCGCGGCGAAAACGCGGTCGTGCCACGTCTGGCGGCATTCGCGGCGCGGCGGAAGATCGCCGCCATGTTTGTCATAGCCCGGGAAGCAGAAGCCCATCGGTACGATGGCGAAGCGTGACGGATCATAAAACTCTTCGCGTGACACGCCGAGCCATTGCCGCAGGCGGTCCCCGGACGGGTCGTTGAACGGCAACGATGTGTTATGGACGCGAATGCCGGGAGCCTGGCTGCAAATGCCGATTTTCGCGGTATCCGAGACGATACAGACGGGATTGGGCTCGTGCGGCAGGGGCGGCGGAAACCGCGGTGTGTCGCGACAGATACGGCAGGCTCGGATCGAGTGTTTGAGCTCGTCCAGTTTTTCCATGAATTCCATCAGCTCCGTGGATAGTTCATTGGGGATAGATCATTTCAATGAAGGTGCGAATGTGGTCCCTTATATAGGTAAACGCATCGCGTATTACAGCCAGCGGCGGTCTGTGTTCGGTTGGCTGTCCAACGTTCGGGCTGTGGTGTTCCTTGCGCCACAGGGAGGGCTGCTCGAATTTTCCGGCCCAGATGCCGCGCTTGCCGCGGCGGGCGTCTCTTTCCTCTCGCTGATAATCGCCATAGGAAACGGCCCAGCCCTGTTCGACCATCCAGCCGTTGAGATCGGTTTCTCCAAGATAACAGCGCGCCAGCTCGCGGCCATACTGATCCCGTCCTTCCGTCTCGCAGCGAATCGAGGACTTGCCGATTCTGGATCGCAGCAGGTTACGGGCTTCCCTGCCGCAATCGTAAGACGTTCCAGCCCGGATACATTGCTGCTGCATCTCCGGCGCGTCGATACCCTTGAGGCGTATATGAATCTTGCCAAGGATTACCGTGTCGCCGTCAATCACATAGACCGGACCCGCCAATGCCTCTCTGGGCGCCGACCGGATCGGCAGATAGGCGATCAGCACGGCTAAAAAAGAAAAAAGCAATATAGTCAAAAGGATACTACAAAAACTTATGCCGTTGCTTTTGCGGGGCTGGCGATAGGGACGTCTGTAGGGACGGCGGTATCTGCTCATGGGTGCGCTTCCCGACTCCCTTGCATCCTTGATTGAGACAGACTGCGGGCTCGTGTCGATGGCGTCAACAGGAGCGGATTTTCGTCCGCAACAACAGCCGGTTTGTTGTCAATTAGCAACAGTCTTTACCGATGCTTTAGGCTAGAAAGAGCTATGGTAGATTTTGCCCATTTCCCGCCACAAACAGGCGTCACCGATCATTGGAAAGGCAGAAGCCACCAAAATATTGGGAGCCGCAAGCTCCAACAGGACAGGCAGGAATGACGAAGGGCGCGTTGTTGCACGGCAAACGGATTGGGAACAGGATGAACCCTGTTCACGCACCTTTTATTCTTTCCCATCATGGCAAGGCTTTTTTCGGCCAAGATCGGGTCTCAGTCTTGACGAAAACAGCGTGCATTCTGTCCTCCATGAATGTTTCCTCCACTGAGTGTGAAAGACCAGCGTTGTGATGCGTATCCGCAGTTTTTCATATAGCGCCCTTGCCATGGCTCTCGGCTTTGCCATTGCCTGCAACAGCGCCTTTGCTTTCGATCTCAATGACGATTCAGAAAAGTCGAGAAGCCCGTTTGAACTGTTCAAGTTCGGCTTCTCCGCTTACAAGAACGGTCATAAGGACGAAGCGATCAAGGCGCTGCGCTATGCTGCGGATCGCGGTCATCAGGGCGCCAAGTGGAAACTGGCCCGCATGTATGCCGATGGCGACGGCGTGCCTGAAAACGACTACGAAGCCTACAAGATTTTTGAAAAGATCGTTCGCGAAGGTTCGGAGCCGGGTTCGGAAAACGATTCCTATGTGGCTGACGCCCTCGTGGCGCTCGCAGGTTATGTAAAGCGCGGCATCCCGGGGTCGCCGGTTCATGCCAATCCGAGCATGGCGCGCGATCTTTATGTGCAGGCTGCATCGAATTTCGGTGATTCCGCAGCCCAGTTCGAGCTTGGCAAGATGCTGCTCGATGGAGACGGCGGAGAACGCAATTCCGTCCAGGCAGCCCGCTGGTTCCAGCTTGCAGCCAAGAAAGGCAATGCCGGTGCGCAGGCCATGCTTGGAAACATGCTGTTTCAGGCTGGGAAGACCGTTCGCGGCCTTGCCATGATGACGGCGGCTTTCGAACGCTGCCCCGCCGAGGATTGCCCGTGGATACGCGATATGCAGGAACAGGCGTTCTCGATTGCCGGTGAAGCGGACCGCCGCAACGCGATCGCTCTCTCTGGCGATTACAAGGGCGATTTCTGATCGTCTTCGATTTGGGTCTTCTCAGACCGCAAGCCTTATCGTAACCGGCACATGGTCGGATGGCTTTTCCCAGGCACGGACGTGCTTTTCCACGTCACTCGATATGAAGCGGTTGGCCGCTTCCGGCGAAAGCATCAGATGGTCGATGCGGATGCCGTTGTTCTTCTGCCATGCACCGGCCTGATAATCCCAGAACGAGTAAATCCCGGCTTCATCCGTTGACGCACGGATTGCATCGGTGAACCCCATATTCTCCAGCCTGCGGAATGCCTGGCGCGATTGCGGCTGGAAGAGCGCATCGCCAACCCACTGGCCCGGATTTCTGGCGTCTTCCGGTTCAGGAATGACGTTATAGTCACCGGCAAGCACAAGCGGCTCTTCAAGGGCGAGGCGGTCTCTGGCCCAAAGCTCCAGCCGCTGCATCCACGAAAGCTTGTAGGGAAACTTCTCGGTGTCCACCGGATTGCCATTCGGCAGGTAAAGTGAAACGACACGGACAATGCCCTTGTCGGTCGAATAGACACCCTCGATGAAGCGCGCCTGTTCATCACTGTCGTCGCCGGGAAGGCCGCGATTTATCTCATCCGGCGATTTTTTCGACAGAAGTGCTACGCCGTTGAAGCCTTTCTGGCCGTGTGTTTCCACATGATAGCCGAGCGCTTCGATCTCCAGTCGCGGAAACTGGTCATCGACCGATTTGATTTCCTGCAGGCAGACAATGTCGGGCGAGGACTCCTTCAGCCAGTGCAGGAGATTGTCGATGCGGGCTTTGACGCCGTTGATGTTCCAGGTCGCGATTTTCATACCGCTATGATTATGCGCTTGGGGAGGTGAGGGCAAGCAGCGTGCAATCGCGCGTCACAGCTTTTCATCGGCTGCAATTTCACTATCCGCTCATATTTCGGCGCGCGCCCCTTTGATTGGCGGTTTGGCATTCCTATCTGCTCTGGACAGGAGCCAAACAGGAGATATTCGAATGTTCGACGCCAAGAAACTTCTCGAACAGTTTCTGGGATCACAAATACCCGGTACGTCGGGAAGCGTCCGCGACAAGGCCGGGCAGGTGACCGATCTGGCAAAGAAGAACCCGCTTGCGACAGGCGCCATTGCCGCCGCCATTCTTGGCACGAAGACCGGGCGCAAGCTCGCGGGCAATGTGGCGACCGTGGGCGGTATCGCTGCCATCGCCGGTTTGGGATATCTTGCCTACAAGAATTACAAATCCGGTCAGGCGCCGCAGACGGCAGAACAGCCCGTTGCGAAGGAGCCTGAACTTCTTCCGCCGCCTCCGGCCGATTCTCCGTTTCACCCGCAATCTCCGGCAATGAGCAACAGTTTTGCGCTGACGCTTGTGCAGGCGATGATTGCCGCCGCCAAAGCCGACGGCCATATCGACGACGCCGAGCGCGCTCGCATCATGGAGAAGGTGAGGATTTCCGGTCTGGACGATGAGGCGGAAGCCTTCCTTGAAAAGGAACTTGCCGATCCGGTTAATCTCGATGTTCTGGTTTCAGCCGCGCAGACTGAGGAACAGAAGGTCGAGCTTTATACGGCTTCCCGCCTTGCAATAGACCCGGATAACCGGGCTGAACGCGGATATCTGGATATGCTGGCCGGTCGTCTCGGCCTGCCGGATGCACTGGTGGACCACATCGAGGCGACGGTCGCTTCGGTCAAGGTTTGAGGCCGGTTGTTTTCCCGCAGCCATGAAAAAACCGGCCGCCACACGGCAGCCGGTTTTAATTTTTTGGTGGGTTCCAGTTAGATGGCGAAGCTGGTTCCGCAGCCGCAGGCCGAAGTGGCGTTCGGATTGCGGATCTGGAACGACTGTCCCATCAGATCGTCGACGAAATCGATTTCCGAACCATCCATATAGGGAACCGAAATGGAATCGATCAGCACCTTCGCGCCGAGCTTTTCGATAACGATGTCGTCGTCGGTCTGCTCATCCACCAGATCGTACTTATAGGAGAACCCGGAACACCCGCCGCCTTCCACAGAAACGCGGAGGGCAGTCTTTCCCGGTTCCGATCCGAGAATCTTGGCGATCCGCTTTGCCGCGGAATCTGAAACGGTAATGCCTGTCATCTGCCTTGTTCCGTTTGCAAATGCGAATATCGAACCGGACGATTTCTCCAGAATTCCGATAGCCGCATACTTGCCTTCATGATTAGCTGATAGCTATGAACGCGAATAGCGGAAGTCAATGTCTGTACCGGGTCCGCACCGGTTTGTGTAATCATATTACAGTGAGGGATGCATCGCAATGTCGCTGGAAGGAATAGGCTTTGGTTATCGCGAACGCGCGCCCTATGCCTGTGATCCTGCGCGCAGCCGTGGCCGTCTGGTGCCGGAGCCGGAAAGCCCGACCCGCACGCCATTCCAGCGGGATCGCGACCGGATCATCCATTCCACCGCCTTTCGCCGCCTGAAGCACAAGACGCAGGTTTTTATCGCCCATGAGGGCGATCATTACCGCACGCGTCTCACGCACACGATAGAAGTTGCCCAGATTGCCCGCGCTTTGGCCCGCGCGTTGCGGCTCGATGAAGATCTGGCCGAAGCGGTGGCGCTTGTGCATGATTTCGGTCACACGCCATTCGGCCATACGGGCGAGGAGGCGCTCAACGAGCGCATGAAAGCCTTCGGCGGCTTTGATCACAATGCGCAGTCGCTCCGAATCGTGACCAAGCTTGAGCATCGCTACGCCGATTTCGATGGCCTTAATCTCTCATGGGAGACGCTGGAAGGGCTGGTCAAGCACAACGGCCCCTTGCTTGGCGCTCATGCGACGCATCCGGATATCCCGGTTCCGTTGCCGATTCTCGATTTCAACGAACGCTATGATCTGGAGTTGACGCGATTTGCCAGTCTGGAAGCGCAGTGCGCGGCCATTGCCGACGATATCGCCTATAACGCCCATGATATCGATGACGGCTTGCGGGCAGGGCTTTTGAGCCTCGATGCGCTGGACGAAGTGCCGTTGACGAAACGCCTGCTCGATCTGGTGCGGACGCGTTATCCCGATCTCGACCCCGTGCGAACCGGACATGAACTTGTGCGCCGGCAGATTACGATCATGGTGGAAGACGTGATTGAGGAAGCGCAGCGCCGTCTGGCTGCGGCAAAACCGAAGAGCGTGGATGACGTGCATGATCAATCGCGTGCGCTGGTGGCATTTTCCGACGCCATGCGAACCGATGAAAAGGTGCTGAAGCGCTTTCTCTTCAAGAATCTTTATTTCCACGACAGCGTCGTGGTGCGCAGGCACGCCGCCGACAAGATATTGCAGGACCTTTTTGATGTCTGTTTCGCCGATCCCTCAAACATGCCGCCCGAGTGGCAATCGGGCTGCGAGCGGCTGGATGAAGCGGCACGGGCGCGGCGGGTTGCCGACTATCTTGCCGGGATGACTGACAATTATGCCGTGCGAGAACACCGACGATTGTTTGACCGCACACCCGATTTAGCTTAATCGGGGCTAAACGAAGCGGCATTGTCGGCAAACCGGCTGGATTCCGCAGAAAATCAAGGCATTTTCGAGCCAAAAGTGCGAAGCGGTTTTGCATCGGACAATGCGACAAAACAAAGCCCGGCGTAAGCCTGACAGGACAGACCATGAATATCTTTGCAGATTTCGACGCACGTATCAAAAAGACGTTGCAAGATATTGATCTGAAACCGAAAGACGGTAGCGAACTGGACCTCTCGCGCATCGGTGTCGAGCCGCCGCGAGATGCATCCCACGGCGATATCGCCACCAATGCTGCAATGGTGCTTTCCAAGGCTGTCGGCCAGAACCCGCGTGAACTTGCCAGCCGCATCGCCGAAGCCCTCGCCTCGGACGAAGATGTGGAAACCGTCGATGTTGCCGGTCCGGGGTTCATCAATCTGCGTCTCAAGGCCAGCTACTGGCAGCGCGAACTCGCGGCGATGCTCAACGAAGGCACGGATTTCGGCCGTTCCAAGCTCGGCTCCGGCACGAAGGTCAATGTCGAATATGTTTCGGCGAACCCGACCGGCCCCATGCATGTGGGCCATTGCCGTGGCGCGGTCGTGGGCGACGTTCTGGCCAACCTGCTGAAATTTGCAGGCTATGATGTGGTCAAGGAATACTACATCAACGATGCGGGTGCGCAGATCGATGTGCTGGCGCGCTCCGTCATGGTGCGTTACCGCGAGGCGCTGGGCGAAGATATCGGCGAAATTCCGTCTGGCCTTTATCCCGGCGACTATCTCGTTCCGGTCGGCCAGGAACTTGCAAAGGAATTCGGCACCAGGCTTCTCGAAATGCCGGAAGCCGAAGCGCTCGCTCTGGTGAAGGATCGCACGATCGATGCCATGATGGCGATGATCCGCGCCGATCTCGATGCGCTCAACGTGCACCATGACGTGTTCTTCTCCGAACGCAAGCTGCATGTCGATCACGCCCGGGCGATTCGCAATGCAATCAACGACCTGACACTCAAGGGCCATGTCTACAAGGGCAAGCTGCCGCCGCCGAAGGGCCAGCTTCCCGAGGACTGGGAAGATCGCGAGCAGACCCTGTTCCGTTCGACCGAAGTGGGTGACGACATTGACCGTCCGCTGATGAAATCTGACGGTGCTTTCACTTACTTTGCCGGCGACGTTGCCTATTTCAAGGACAAATACGACCGCGGCTTCAACGAGATGATCTATGTGCTGGGCGCCGATCATGGTGGCTACGTCAAGCGTCTGGAAGCGGTTGCAAGGGCTGTTTCCGATGGCAAGGCGAAGCTGACGGTGCTGCTCTGCCAGCTGGTCAAGCTTTTCCGCGATGGCGAGCCTGTGCGCATGTCGAAGCGGGCAGGCGAGTTCATCACGCTGCGCGACGTGGTGGACGAAGTCGGCCGCGATCCGGTCCGTTTCATGATGCTTTACCGGAAGAACGACGCGCCGCTGGACTTCGATTTTGCCAAGGTGACGGAACAGTCGAAGGACAATCCGGTCTTCTACGTGCAGTATGCTTCCGCACGTTGCCATTCGGTTTTCCGTCAGGCAGCCGATCAGCTCGGGCTGGCCGATCTCGACCGGGTCGGCATGGCTGCGAATTTCAGCAAGCTTACCGATGAAAGCGAAATCGCGCTCGTTCGCAAGCTCGCGGAATATCCGCGCCTGATCGAGGCTGCGGCCATTCATCAGGAGCCGCACCGGCTTGCTTTCTACCTCTATGACCTCGCCAGCGCGTTCCATTCGCAATGGAATAGAGGCACGGAGAACCCGGACTTACGTTTTATTAAGGTTAACGATCCAGACTTGTCGCTAGCCAGGCTAGGGCTGGTACAGGTTGTTTCCGATGTGCTGACCTCCGGATTGACGATAATCGGTGCGGATGCTCCAACGGAAATGCGCTAGAGTATAGTTTGGAAGGTGAAGACCTTTTGAGACGGATTATACTCGAAGAATGGTCTCCGCAGTCTGCGGGCCGGTATATGCGGCTCGAGATGATTCCGGAGACCAGGCGACTGTCATGAAGCTTTTCAGGTCGAAAGACTGATTGAAGGCAAAAGTTGGCAAGTCGAACGGGTGGAAGGCCATAATGAACGCAAGTCATTGGTCTTCCTTCTGGCGCAGGAAACTTCCGTCAACTTTTGCCCACATTGCCTCGCTAAAAAAGCAATGTATGGAGACGTCTTGCGGCGTCCAGGGTTTGAGTTAGGAACACGCTATGACGGACAGCAGTGCAAATCCCCGTAATTACGGCGAGCGTCCGTTGCACGAAGACGACCCGCTGATGGAACTGTCGCGGATCATGGACTTCGGCACGCCTGCTGATGACAACGTCGCTTGGAATGAGCGCCGCCCCACTCAGTTTGGGAATACTCATTTCGAGGACAGAACCGATCCCGGCTTTGATCCCTCTCTGGATCTGGAACGCGAGCTGCTCGGCGATTTCAGCGATTATTCCCAGCCTGTGGACCAGTCGCAGTTCGCAGCCGCATCGGCGCAGGATGATTCCCATCAGTCTGGTGCACCTCTGATACAT
Source organism: Brucella sp. IR068 (assembly GCF_049065885.1). NCBI lineage: Bacteria > Pseudomonadati > Pseudomonadota > Alphaproteobacteria > Hyphomicrobiales > Brucellaceae > Brucella > Brucella sp. IR068. Next base: position 404,075 of record NZ_JBAKHE010000002.1, read on the forward strand.
GAGGAAGAACTTGCTTCCGCTCTGGAAGACGAGCTCGATCTTCAGATGGATGAGGATGAGCTGGCTCCCGAAGTGGAAACGCCTTCCTTCGAGACGCTTGAGTTTGAGGAAGCCGATCGCACCGAGCCCGTGCCGCAATTCGACTATAACGACTATTCGGCTGCTCGCGATTCGAACGCGGACGACTTCACCGCATCGTCTTCCGTGTATGGTCGCAGGGAAACTATCGAGCCCCTTCATATCGATCATACCGATTACGATCCGACGATCTATCAGCCAGCCATTGAACCGCATGAAGAGGCTTACCAGTCGGCACGTCACCATGACTGGAATGTTCAGGCTGTCGAGCCCGAACAGCCGTCCTATGCTGCAGTTTCCGCGCCGGTTTCGCTTGAAGACGAACTGGAAAATCTCCTGTTTGGCGACGAGCCGCAGCCCGCATCCCCCGAGCTTGCATCGCATGACGAGACTTATTTCTCGCATGTGGCGCCCGCCGAATCGCCGGATGCCCATCACGATGTCGCACCGGTGCAGAATTCTGGATATCAGGATGCGCCCGAGCTGGACGACTTTCATTTCGATGATCTGCAGCTCGATGAGCCGGCCCATGACAGCGCAGCGGAAGCCGTCGCGCCGTCGGAGCAGGGATACGGCTACACGCCGCAGGCAACTCCTTCCGCATACCCGTATTATACGCGGAGCAATTTCGCTCCGGGAGTTGCAGGGCAGGATGCGGTAGCAAGGGCGCCGCAGGCCGACTACGCGCCCGCAGTGGAATCGGCATCATCTGTCGACAACGACGACGATTTCTCCTTCGACGACGATTTTTCTTTCGATGCCGAGGAAGGCGCGGCTCCAATTGCTGCCGAGGGAACGGACGACGATCTGTCGGAACTGGATGAAATCAGCCTCTCGGAAGATGATTTCGGCTTCGAGCCATCGGGCGACGTTTCCAGGCTGCCGGACGAGAACGCTTTCACCGAAGAGGATTTCTTCACGGAAGATGATCTTGATCTGAGCGCGGAACCCGAAGCAGAAGCAACGGCTTATGCGCATGCTGTGCGTTCGGATGATGATTACCGGGCTTCTCCGGCTCCGTTCTCGCCGTTCGGAATGGCTCACGGGACTGCAGTCAGCGCACCAGCGCCGGAAGTTGAAACGCTGAGCGTGGCCGAAGAAAAGGTCGAGCAGACCCATTCCCTCGATCTGCCGGAAATCAATTACGGCGAAGAAGAAAACAATGCCGGACTGACGGATCTCGAAGCGGAATTCGCAGAGGTCTTCAATACGGTTGGCGTCGATGAAGCGGCGAAATCCGATGCACAGAGCGAAGCTGACAGGGCTTTCGAGGACATATTCCGCGAAAGCGCCTCCAGCTATCTGCCGGACTCCGGCGCAGGCCTCGGTGCCGCTGTGGGGGCTGCCGCGTTGGGCGTTGGCGCTGCCACGGCTGCGGGGGCATATGGCCGCTCGCAGGCGACGACGCAGGCTCCGGCGCAGCCCTCCGGCCAATTGGGCAATGAGGACGATTTCTACAATCATTGGGCCGCTCAGGGCGCACAGCCGCTCGAAGCTGGCGACTATGGCGAACGCGCCGCGATGCAGGCGGAAGATGACCTTGGCAGCGCTGCCGAAGCCTATCGCAATCGCCCGGTTCGCGGTCGTCGGGGCCTTATCCTGGCAAGCGTGGCCGGTGTGGCCGTGCTGCTTGGCGGGATCGGCTACCATTTCCTCGGCGGCAGCGGTTCCGGTGAACCGGTCGTGATTCGCGCCGACAATCAGCCGATCAAGATGCAGCCGGAGAATCCGGGCGGTGCGACGGTTCCGAACCAGGACAAGGCGGTTTATGACCGCGTTGCCGGGACGCTGCCGAACAATCCGGAACAAAAGTCGCTGATCACGTCCGGCGAAGAGCCCGTCGATATTTCGGGCACGGATGACAGCGAGAACATGGTGGACAACACCCCTGACGAGCAGCCGGTGGCGAATAATGCTCCGGCCGTGAATCAGGACAGCAACCGCAATGCGCCGCTGGTTCAGCCGCGCGAAGTAGAAACCATGATCGTGCGGCCGGATGGTTCCATCGTTCAGCCTTCTTCGGCACCGGAAGAAACCGCTTCGCAAATGCCTCCGGCAAACAGCGCGCAGCCCGCAGCGCCTGCTGGTGGTGACGAAATCGCCGCGCTTGCAGCAGGCAACGCGCCTGTAACACCCGCCGCCCAGTCCCAGACACAGGCACCGGCTCCGCAGCCACAGCCTGCGGCGGAAGCTCCCCGTCTGCCCGTCCGTGCTCCGGTGGTACCGTCGCGTCCTGCTGAACAGCCGGTCAATATCGTCGGCAACGTGCCGCAGCGCACGCAGGCCCCGGCTGCTGCCAACCCGGCTCCTGCACCGGCTGCGCCGCAGGTTGCATCCGCGGCAGGTGCAGGCGGTTATTTCATCCAGATCGCTTCGCAGCCATCGGCTGAACTGGCCCAGAAGTCCTATGCGAACATGGCCCAGAAGTTTGGCAGCGTGATCGGCGGTCGCAGCGTGGACATCAAGCGGGCCGACATTCCGGGCAAGGGCACTTACTATCGTGTCCGCGTGCAGGGCGGCTCGAAGGAAGACGCATCCGCGCTGTGCGCACGCCTCAAATCCGCTGGCGGCAGCTGCTTCGTCACGCAGTGATCGATCAGGTACTGAGTATCGAAAGGGCGGCTCAGGTCGCCCTTTTTTATGGTCCACTACCAAGCCCCGATTTTTTCGGTTAAACTGGGGCAGGGTTGTTCGAGTACAGCATTTCCAGACAATTTTGGGGAAGAGCGCATGAAAGACTGCAAGGCATGGATTGCCGGTGTGTCGGAAACGAAACTGACGGAAGACGAGATCGCGTTCTTCCGTGATGAAAGGCCCTGGGGCTTCATTCTTTTTGCGCGCAATGTCGAAAGTCTGGAACAGGTTTCCGAGCTGACGGCGCATATGCGTGACTTGACGGGACGCGACCAGACCCCTGTTTTCATCGATCAGGAAGGTGGCCGCGTGCAGCGCCTTCGCCCGCCGCTTGTGCCGAACTACCCCTCAGCCTCGGAAGTGGGCGCGATTTACGCGCGCGACCGCGAGGCGGGCCTGCGTGCTGCATGGCTTCATGCCCGCCTGCATGCATTCGACTTGCTCAGGGTCGGCGTCAATGTGGACTGCCTGCCGGTGCTGGACGTGCCTGTGGAAGGCGCGCATGACGTCATCGGCGCACGCGCCTATTCCAAGAATCCGCATGCGGTAGCCGAGATGGGCCGGGCCGCTGCGGAAGGCTTGCTGGCTGGCGGCATGCTGCCGGTGGTCAAACATATGCCCGGACATGGCCGTGCATTTGCCGACACGCACAAGGAACTCGCCCGCGTCACCGTTCCTCTCAACGAACTGGTCGCGCATGATTTCGTGCCGTTCAAGGCGCTCAACGATCTGCCGATGGCAATGACGGCCCACGTCGTTTTCGATTGCATCGACCCGCAACGCCCATCGACACTGTCGCCAACCGTCATCAATACCATCATTCGCGATGTGATCCAGTTCGATGGACTTGTCATGAGCGACGACATCTCCATGAAGGCGCTCTCGGGCAGCCTCGGCGACATTGCGGATGGCATCATCGGGGCGGGCTGCGATGTAGTTCTCTATTGCGCAGGGGTGATGGAGGAACTGAAGGAAGTTGCAGCGCGTGTGCCGGTTCTTGAAGGCAAGGCAAAGCGCCGCGCCGACCTGGCTGAAGTCTACGCGGGCGACCCCGATCTTTCCGACGAGGAAGAATTGCGTGCGGAATTCAGCGCCATGTTCGAACTGATAGCGTAATCGTTAAAACTTGGTAAGCTGACTTCATCGGCGGATTGATCTGCCGGTGAATCTTATCGGCAGGGAAACGGGCTTGGCAGCATCGGGAGCAGACACAGACGGCAAAGACGGCACGCTCGTGCCGATGGATGCGCTGTGGCAGGGCGAAACCGAACGCAGCGAAAGCGAACCGTCGCTTCTCATCGATGTGCAGGGATTTGAAGGACCGCTCGATCTGCTGCTCCATCTCGCACGGAGCCAGCGTGTCGATCTCGCCCGTATTTCCGTTCTGGCGCTTGCCGAGCAGTATCTGGTGTTCGTGGAGCAGGCGCGTGCCTTGCGCCTTGAACTTGCTGCCGATTATCTCGTCATGGCCGCATGGCTCGCCTATCTCAAGTCGAAGCTGCTGATCCCGAAGCAACAGGGGGATGACGGAGCGACCGGTGAAGAACTGGCCGCTTCGCTGCATTATCGTTTGAAGCGGCTTGAAGCCATGCGCGACGCGGCGGCCAAGCTCGTCAACCGCAACCGGCTGGGGCGGGACGTCTTTGCGCGCGGCATGCCGGAAATGGTCATGGTCGACAGGACCAGCCAGTTTTCCGCGACCTTATATGATCTTCTTACCGCCTATGCTTCCCAACGGCAGCGGCAGGCGGTTTCACAGGTGCAGATCGCCAAGCGGGCTGTCTGGTCGCTGAAAGAAGCGCGCGTGGCACTTGTGCGCCTGATGGGATCGGTGGGGGACTGGATATCGCTGGATCGCTTCCTGATCGATTATGCCCTTTCACCGCGCGAAAGGGCTTCGGCACTTGCCAGTTCCTTCGCCGCCAGTCTCGAACTTGTGCGCGAAGGGAAGCTGGAAGTAAGGCAGAACGCTCCTTTCGAGCCGATCTATATAAGGGCGACGGGCGACCTGAGCGAATTGGATGAGGATGAGGATGTCTGAGGCGGAACGTCGAAATCTGGCTGAAATCGATAGCGACGACGATCAGATCGAAACGGATGTTTCTGTCTCGACGCAGGGGCTGGCCGAGCTTGCGCGCATTGTCGAGGCGATTGTCTTTGCGTCTTCGGAACCCGTTTCCGAACGCGCACTATCGGAACGTCTGCCCGCCAATGTGGACATTGCCCCGGTTTTGAAGCATCTGCAGAAGATATATGAAACGCGCGGCGTGCATCTGGTTCAGGTCGGCGGCGCATGGGCGTTTCGCACCGCCCCCGATCTCGCCTTTCTCATGAGCCGCGAAGCCGTGCAGCAGCGCAAGCTTTCGCGCGCTGCGATGGAAGTGCTGGCCATCATTGCCTATCATCAGCCCGTCACGCGGGCCGAGCTGGAGGACATTCGCGGTGTCGAAACCTCGAAGGGTACGCTTGACGTTCTGATGGAGACCGGCTGGATCAAGTTGCGCGGACGCCGCCGCACGCCCGGTCGCCCGGTCACCTATGGAACGACGGATGCGTTTCTCGACCATTTTGGCCTTCCGGAAATCCGCGATCTGCCCGGATTGGAAGAATTGCGCGGGGCAGGGCTCCTCTCTGCGCGCATGCCGTCGAGTTTCGCCGTCCCCGTGCCGAACATCGACCCGGATGAACTGACGGAAGACGAAGAGCCGCTTGAAGATATCGATCTGGAAAGCCTTGGCTTGCTCGCCCCACGCGGTGAATAGTCCCAGTCTGGCCTTTGCAGCCAATTTTATTTGTCGCAAAGCCGTTCACCGTCACACTTCTGTTTGAAAGATTTGTTGAAAGCGCTTAAATCGTAACTGGCATTGAAGGAACATGCCGCGCTCGCGGCAATGAGAGGAATAAAATGGGTAGCTTTTCCATCTGGCACTGGCTGATCGTCCTGGCGGTTGTGCTTCTTCTGTTCGGCCGCGGCAAGATTCCCGAGCTGATGGGCGATGTTGCCAAGGGCATCAAGAACTTCAAGCAGGGCATGTCCGACGAAGACGCCAAGGATGAAGCCAGGGATTCAGGTCGTACGATCGACGCCAAGGCTGATGAAACCGTCAACGACGTCAAGAAAACCACCAAGTCCTGATCTGACGGATAAAGCATGCTGCGTGCGGGAAAGCGCGCGCAGCATATTTTGCCATTTAAAAGTGCGGTTTTCCGCCGAAAGACGGGACGCGCGCGCGAATTGCGCGGGGTATCAAGAATATGTTCGACATCGGTTGGTCTGAACTTCTGATTATTGCGATCGTGATGATCGTGGTGGTCGGTCCCAAGGATTTGCCGAAGATGCTGAGGGCATTTGGCAAGGCAACCGCGCGCATGCGCGCTACCGCCAACGAGTTCAAGCAGCAGTTCGACGAAGCCTTGAAAGAGGCCGAGCTTGAGGACGTCAAGAACATCATCGACGAGACCCGCAAGCTGGACCCGCGCTCGAAGATCACGCAGGTGTTCGATCCGATTCGCAGCGCCGGAGAAGATTTGCGCGCTGGCCTTCAGTCCACGACTTCCATGTCTCCGGCTACACCTGAAAAAGTAGCTGAAGTGACGACGCCGGTTGATGTCGGTGGCGCACCGGTTCCGCCTGCTGTGGAGCCAGCCGCTGAAAAAGCCGTAGCGCCGAAGAAAACCACTCGCAAGGCTGCACCGAAGGCAGAGAACAAAGCGACCGAAACAGCCAAAGCGAAAGCGGCTCCGAAGGCGGTTTCCGCCGCAAAGCCTGCTGCCAAAAAGTCCGCAGCGGCGAAACCGGAAACTGCAAAGGCTGCTGCCGCACCTGCCAAGAAGACCACGAAGAAGACAGGAACCAAAGCGTGAAACGCGACGAGGACGAAATCGAACAGAGCGCAGCGCCTCTGCTTGAGCACCTGATCGAACTGCGCCGCCGCCTGATCTGGGCAATTCTGGCATTTTTCGTGGCATTTGTTTTCTGTTTCGCTTTCGCCAAACAGCTCTTCAACCTGCTTGTCGTGCCCTATCAGTGGGCGCTCGACTGGGCGGGCATGGACCGCTCGAAGGCAGAACTGATCTATACTGCGCCACAGGAATTCTTCTTCACACAGGTGAAGGTCGCAATGTTCGGCGGCATCGTGCTGGCGTTTCCGATCATTGCCGCGCAGATTTACAAGTTTGTTGCGCCGGGCCTCTACAAGCATGAACGCATGGCGTTCCTGCCATTCCTGATTGCTTCGCCGATCCTGTTTTTGATGGGCGGCGCACTCGTCTATTTCTTCTTCACGCCGATGGTGATGTGGTTCTTCCTCGCCATGCAGCAGACCGGCGGCAGCGGCGAAGTGCAGATTTCACTCCTGCCGAAAGTATCGGAATATCTGAGCCTCATCATGACGCTCATCTTTGCGTTTGGCCTGGTCTTCCAGCTGCCGGTCGTGACCAGTCTCATGGCGCGCGTCGGGTTGGTGACTTCGGCGGGTCTCAAAGACAAGCGCAAGTACGCAATCGTCATCGCTTTCATCGTCGCGGCTGTGCTGACGCCGCCTGATCCGGCGAGCCAGATCGGCCTTGCCTTGCCGACGATCCTTCTCTACGAGATTTCAATCATCGTGGCTCGCATGATCGAGAAGAAGCGGGATGAGGCACAGGAAGCTTCCGACGCCGAGAACAACGCTTCATCATCCTGATTTGTCACGTTGATTCTGTGAGGTCGCAGGTTGTGCGGCCTCGCTCCTGTTCAATTTCACGAAACGGCTTTTCCCATGCTCGACATCAAATGGATACGCGAAAACCCTGAAACCCTCGACAAAGCGCTCGCCAAGCGTGGGGCTCAGTCGCTGTCGTCCGAACTGATGGCGCTGGACGAGAAACGCCGCGAATATGTCGGCAAGGTTCAGGCCGCGCAGGAGCGTCGCAACGCCGCCTCGAAGGAAATCGGCAAGGCCATGGCTGCGAAGGATGCAGCAACGGCTGACAAGCTGAAGGCGGAAGTTGCCGAGTTGAAGGATTTTCTTGCTCAGGCCGAAGACGAGGAACGTCGCCTGACCAGGGAGTTGAACGACGCGCTGTCGTCCATCCCCAATGTTCCGCTCGAAGACGTGCCGCTCGGCAAGGATGAAAGCGACAATGTCGAAATCCGCCGCATCGGCAACCAGCGCAATTTCGCCTTTCAGCCGAAGGAACATTTCGAGTTGGGCGAGGCGCTCGGCTACATGGATTTCGAGCGCGCTGCGAAGCTCGCAGGTTCGCGCTTCACGGTGCTGAAAGGGCCGCTTGCGCGTCTGGAACGGGCGCTCGGTCAGTTCATGCTCGATCTCCACACGACAGAGCACGGCTACACCGAAACGATGCCGCCGCTGATGGTGCGCGACGAAGCTGTCTATGGAACCGGTCAGCTGCCGAAATTCTCGGAAGACCTTTTCCGCACCACGGATGGCCGCTGGCTCATTCCGACCGCCGAAGTTCCGCTGACCAATCTGGTCGCCGACGAAATCGTCGACGCGAAGTCGCTTCCCCAGCGTTATACGGCGCTGACGCCATGCTTCCGCTCGGAAGCGGGCTCCGCGGGCCGCGACACGCGCGGCATGCTGCGCCAGCATCAGTTCCTGAAAGTGGAAATGGTGTCGATCACCGATGCCGACAGCTCAATCGAAGAACACGAGCGCATGACTGCCTGTGCCGAGGAAGTGCTGAAGCGCCTCGGTCTGCCGTTCCGTACAGTCGTGCTCTGCACCGGCGACATGGGCTTCGGCGCGCAGAAGACCTATGACATCGAAGTGTGGCTGCCTGGCCAGAACACCTATCGCGAAATCTCCAGCTGCTCGGTCTGCGGCGATTTCCAGGGCCGTCGCATGAATGCCCGCTATCGTCCGGAAGGCGAAAAGTCGACCCGTTTCGTGCATACGCTGAACGGTTCGGGTGTCGCCGTCGGCCGTGCGCTTATCGCCGTGATGGAAAATTATCAGGAAGAAGACGGCAGCATTCATATTCCTGAAGCATTGCAGCCATACATGGGCGGCCTCACGCGGATCGAGAAAGCTGCGTGAATCAGAATCATTGATAAATGAAGGAGTGACGACGTGCGAATTCTGCTGACGAACGATGATGGTATCCACGCTGAAGGCCTCGCAGTTCTGGAGCGGATCGCACGCAAGCTCTCCGACGATGTTTGGGTCGTCGCTCCCGAAACCGATCAGAGCGGCCTCGCGCATTCGCTGACCCTGTCGGAGCCGCTCCGTCTCCGGCAGATCGATGATCGCCATTTCGCATTGCGCGGCACGCCGACCGATTGCGTCATCATGGGTGTGCGCCACGTGCTGCCGGGTGCGCCCGATCTCGTCCTCTCCGGCGTCAATTCCGGTGCGAACATGGCCGACGACGTAACCTATTCGGGTACGGTTGCCGGTGCGATGGAAGGAACCTTGCTGGGTGTACGCGCCATCGCACTGTCGCAGGAATATGAATATGAAGGCGATCGCCGTATCGTTCCGTGGGAAACGGCAGAAGCTCACGCGCCCGACCTTATCAAAAAGCTGATGGAGGCTGGCTGGCCGGAAGGGGTTCTCCTGAACCTGAATTTCCCCAATTGCGGGCCGGAGGAAGTGCAGGGCGTGCGCGTCACGGCGCAGGGCAAGCTCAGCCACGATGCGCGCCTCGATGAGCGCCGCGACGGACGCGGCTTCCCTTATTTCTGGCTGCATTTCGGCCGCGGCAAGGCACCGGTTGCCGACGACAGCGACATAGCGGCCATTCGTTCCGATTGCATTTCGGTCACCCCGTTGCACCTTGATCTGACCGCGCATAAGGTTCGGGCAGAATTGAGTGCAGCACTTGGGGTTGAAGCATGAGGCAGGCAGCGTCTGAGCGCCCACGGCTTTCGGACAGGGAAGGATTTGCATCCTTCGTCATGCGGATGCGCGGATACGGTATTGACGATCCGCGTCTCTTTGCAGCCATTGAGGCCACGCCCCGCCAGAGTTTTCTGGCCTCCGCATGGTCTCATCTCGCCTACAGCCCCCGCACTGCGCCGCTCGACTGCGGCGAGTACATGGAGGGCATCGATGAGCAGGCCCGCGCCATTGCTGCGCTGAAATTGGAGCCCGGTCATCGGGTTCTGGAAATCGGAACAGGCTCCGGTTTCACGGCGGCTGTCATGTCTTCGCTTTCCGGTCGTGTCACGACCGTCGAGCGCTACCGCAAGCTTTGCGACCACGCCTTGCAGCAATTCGTGTCGCTGAAGCGTGAAAACATCATGGTCAAGCATGCCGATGGTCGTCATGGAATGCCGGGCGGTCCGTTTGATCGTATCCTGATCTGGCTCGCTTTCGACGAGGTGCCGCGTCACTTCGTTGATCTGCTGGCGACGCATGGGGTGTTGATTGCCCCCATCGGTCCGGGCGATGGCCCGCAGGTCATGACGCGCATAGCCAAGGTTGGAAGCCGATTCGAGCAGGAGGACCTGATGGCGGTTCGCTACCAGCCTTTTATCGAAGGCGTCTCGTCGGTTCTGTGACCGACGCGCATTGATTCGTCAAAAAGAAGGCTCTTTGGCTCTGTCCGGCCTCGTCGGGGAGGGCCTCCGGCCGCTTTGTGCGCTTATGGTATTTAATTGGTGAATCTTTTTTCGAAGATTTGTCGTTCTTAACCAGAGAGTAACATTAACGCGTTTTAATCACCTTACTGAGTTTCGAGTATGGGCGAGTTGAACATGCGTTTACAAATTTTGCAGCACACGTCTGAACGTCTCCTGCGGAATGTCGCGATCGTTCTGATTGCCGGTTTTGGTGCCGGGTGCAGTGCCGATACGATGCGCTTCACTGATGGTATCAGTACGGGCTCTACGTCCAGTCAGCGTGTCGCGCAGCAGCCGGCTGGCGATCTTTATGCATCTGCGGCTCCTGTAGCTCCCGCTTCCAGCGGTTCGGTCCAGCGCAATTCGCTGCCGCCGGTGACATCGGCGCCGATGGCTGCGCCTGTCGCGGCAGCGCGCCAGTCCGTTCAGGCTCCGGTTGCAGCGGCATCCAATCACATCCAGAGCCAAGTCGGGCAGGCACAGGACATGGCCGCAAACCGTGTAAACAACACGGTCAACGCAGCCGAAACCAAGGTTGCCAGCGCAGCCACTGCTACGCGCAATACCGTGAACGGCGCGCAGGAAAAGGTTCTGGGCCAGCTTCCAGCTGCCCCGGCTGCGCCACGGCCGACGGATAACAATATCGCGGTCGTGCCGCAGGCGCCTGCCGTCAACGGCAAGAAGCCTTCGGCAACCGACATGGCCTCGGCGGGGGCAAATGCTACCACGCCGCCAGCACCGAACGGCACCTATACTGTCAAGAGCGGCGATTCACTCTTCTCCATCGCGCAGAAGCACAATGTGCCTGTCGAGCAGTTGAAGAAGGCCAACGGACTGTCGAACGGCGCCATCCGCGTCGGTCAGGCTCTCGTAATTCCATCTGCCGCAGCAGGAAACGCGACACAGGTTGCAGCTGTTTCGCAGCCGCCGGAAAACCCGGCCAAGGCTGCTGCTGCGCCCGCCGCCAATGCCGATGTCAAGCCTTACACGCCGCCGCAGGCGAGCAACAAGGTGATCGAGGATGCCGAAAAGGATCAGGCGGCAGCGCCTTCCTCAACCGGCATTTCCCAGATGCGCTGGCCGGTCCGTGGCCGTATTCTCGCGAGCTTTGGCCAGCGTGACGGCACCTCGGTGAGCGACGGCATCGATATCATGGTTCCGGAAGGAACTTCGGTGAAGGCTGCCGAAAACGGCGTCGTCATCTATGCCGGTGACGGCCTCAAGGAGTTCGGCCAGACGGTTCTGATCCGCCACGACAACGGCCTTGTCACCGTCTACGGTCACAACAGCCAGATACTGGTTCAGCGCGGGCAGAAAGTCCGTCGCGGCGAAGAAGTTGCAAAGTCAGGCATGAGCGGCAACGCGAAATCTCCGAAGCTGCACTTCGAGGTGCGCAAGAACTCCGCTCCGGTCAATCCGAGCAAATATCTGGAATCCTGATCGAGAAGACGGTTCCGGGAGCGCGGTGACAGTTCGACTTGAGAACCTCCAGCTCTATAAACCACCGAGATAAAAAAGAAGGCGGGCCCCAAGGCCCGCCTTTCTTGTCATGGTGGTATCGTGGTTTCACATCGCTATGCCGAGGCGACCCGCCAGATCTTGTATATATTGCCATGCAACACGGCCTGAGCGGTTTCCGCGTGTGGTGGACCATTCCAGCGCTTCGGCGTGCATCTTTTCGGAATCGTAAGCCAGCTTGAAATAGGCCGCATAGCCATCGACCATGGCGAGATAATCGTCCTGGCTGCATTTATGGAAACCGAGCCAGAGACCGAAGCGGTCTGACAGCGAAACCTTTTCCTCAATGGCCTCCGAAGGGTTGATCGCCGTCGAGCGCTCATTGTCGATCATGTCGCGCGGCATCAGGTGACGCCGGTTCGAGGTCGCATAGAAGATCACATTGGCTGGACGACCTTCCACGCCGCCTTCGAGCGCCGCCTTGAGCGACTTGTACGACGTGTCGTCGTGATCGAAGGAGAGGTCGTCGCAGAACAGGATGAAGCGATAGTCTGTATCCTTGATGAGATTCATCAAGGTAGGAAGGCTATCAATATCCTCGCGGTGGATTTCGATCAGCTTGAGCGGTACCCGCTCCGGCATTTCGGCGTTGACGCTTGCCTGCGCAGCCTTGACGAGCGAGGATTTGCCCATGCCGCGCGCGCCCCAGAGCAGCACATTGTTGGCCGGGAAACCTTTTGCAAAGCGCCGGGTATTGTCCACCAGCTGGTCACGCACCAAATCTACGCCACGGATCAGCGCGATATCCACTCGATTGACACGCTTGACCGGATCAAGGGTCAGTCGTTCCGGTGCCCAGACAAAGCAGTCTGCGGCATCGAGATCGGGTGTTTTGGCTTCCGGCGGCGCAATGCGTTCCAGAGTGGCGATCAAACGGTCCAGTTTCTGGCTGAGTATGTCTTCGGTCGTCATTTCTTGTCCCTGATGATAGGAATATGGACTTAACATGCCACAGCGGAGGCGAAAAGTGTGCGACCTTGGCACAGGCGGGGTTATCGCCGGTTGCATTTGGCGCGCTAACCATTGTAATGCCGATAATAATTTGTCTTCGAGACTTCAGAGGAGTTCCTAATGTTCGTAACACCGGCTTTCGCTCAGGCATCCGGCGGCGCTGCTGGGCCAGACATGCTCATGAGCATTCTGCCGTTCATCCTGATCTTCGTGATCATGTACTTCCTCATCATCCGCCCGCAGCGGACCCAGATGAAGAAGCGTCAGGAAATGCTGTCTCAGGTTCGTCGCGGCGATACCGTTGTCACCGGCGGCGGCATTGTCGGCAAGGTTCAGAAGGTCGTTGATGACAACGAACTCGAAGTCGAAATTGCTGAAGGCGTTCGCATCCGCGTCATGCGCAGCACCCTGATGGATGTTCGCGTGAAGGGCGAACCTGTCGCCGACAACAAGAACAAGTAATTCTTTTACGACAAGCAGGCCCCGGTAAGATTTCCATAACCGGGGCCTGTGCATTATTCGGCAAGCGCCAGAACGTGCGCGCCACGACGCCGGAGAGCGGTTCGCAACAGGTGAACTCCGGCCTGCTCTATCCAAGCTGATACGGAATTGCTGCTCTATGCTCTATTTTTCACGCTGGAAATCTGCCCTGATCTGGCTCGCGGTTCTCGTGAGCTTCATCATCGCTTCCCCCAACTTTTTCTCGCGTGAAACGCTGGCCAAACTGCCAGGCTTCCTGCCGAAGCAGCAGATCGCCCTCGGGCTGGATCTCTCCGGCGGCTCGCGCCTGGTCCTGCAAGTGCAGAATCCGGGACGAGGGGAACTCGAGCTCACGGCGAACATCATGCGCCAGCGCCTCGAGGAACTGGGATATGGCAAGCCCTTCGTCGAAGCGGAAAACCGCAATCAGATTCGGGTTGAAGTTCCTGGCGTCTACGACGCGCAGCTTCTGAAGGACATTCTCAGCGTTCGTGGCAATTTCTCCTTCCGTGCGGTCGACAGCACGATGGGGCCGGATGACGCCATTCGTGGAACGCCGCCGGCCGACAGCGAGGTCATCTACTCCTACGACGATCCGCCCGTCGGTTACCTCGTCAAGAAACAGCCGATCCTGACCGGCGCCAATGTGACCGACGCCAAGGCGACGCTGGCGGACGACGATACGGAACCGGTCATTACGCTGACGCTGGACGATGCGGGCCGAAAGAATCTCGCCGAAGCAACCTCGCAACTGGTTGGCGGAAGCTTCGCCATCGTTGTCGATAACCAGATCGTATCCGCGCCTGCCGTGGATGAAAAGCTCGACACGAATGAGCTGCAGATTTCCGGCGCCTTCGATCTTCAGGCGGCTAACAATATGGCAGTCGTGCTGCGTTCGGGCGCGCTGCCGCAGAACGTTACGGTTCTGGAAGAGCGCACGATTGCATCCGCTCTGGGCGAAGATTACGCCAGCGCCGCAGCATTGGCCGCTTTGCTGGCCGCGCTGCTCGTCGGCCTGTTCATGGTCTTGTCCTACGGCATCCTTGGTGTGATCGCCATGGTCGCGCTCGCCGTCAACATCATCATCCTTACAGCCATACTTTCGCTGATCGGTGCATCGATCAGCCTTGCAAGTATCGCCGGTCTGGTGCTGACCATAGGCCTGGCTGTTGACGCTCACATCCTCATTTATGAACGTGTGCGCGAAGATCGCCGCAAGGGTTATTCCGTCGTCCAGGCGATGGAATCCGGCTTTTATCGCGCTCTTTCAACCATCATCGATGCGAACCTTACCACGCTGATTGCGGCGCTCGTCCTTTTCCTGCTCGGCTCGGGAACGGTGCATGGTTTCGCGCTGACGGTCGCGGTCGGTATCGGCACGACGCTCTTCACCACGCTCACCTTCACGCGCCTGCTGATCGCGCAATGGGTGCGCACGGCCAAGCCGAAGGAAGTGCCGAAGCGTCGCCTGAAGCTGGTCCCGACGGTAACCCACATTCCCTTCATGCGTCTCCAATTCGTCACGCTTGGCATTTCGGTCCTTGCCTGCGCGATTGTTGTCGCCTTGTTCGTCAATATCGGCTTCAACTACGGCATCGATTTCCGTGGCGGCTCGATGGTCGAACTGCAGGCGCGCAGCGGCGACGCCAATCTGGAAGATATCACCGAGCGGCTTACCGAGCTCAACATCGACAGCGCCCGTGTCCTTCCGGCAAAATCTCCGCGCTCCGCGCTCGTCATCATCGGCAGTCAGGAAGTCGGCGACGATGCAGAACAAACCGTCGCTGTGAAGCTGCGCGGCGAGTTCGAGCAGGATTATTCATTCCAGCGCGTCGAAGTCGTTGGACCGACTGTTTCGGAACAGCTTTCCCGCGCCGGCATTCTGGCGGTCATTCTGTCGCTAATCGGCATCTTCATTTACGTGTGGGTCCGGTTCCGCTGGCAGCTTGCGCTTGGTGCGGTGCTGTCTACCCTGCACGACGTCATCATTCTGGCGGGCATGTTCATTGTGTTCCGCATGGAATTCAATCTGTGGAGCGTCGCGGCGATCCTGACCATCATCGGCTATTCGCTGAACGATACGGTGGTGATCTATGACCGCGTGCGCGAGAACCTGCGCGTCTATAAAAGCGCGCCGCTGCCTGCCATCATCGACGCCTCGATCAACCAGACGCTGTCGCGTACCTTGCTGACGTCCTTCGTGACATTCCTCGCGCATATCCCGCTTTATGCCTTTGGCGGCGCGGATATTCGCAGTTTCGCGCTGGCATTGAGCGTGGGTATTATAGTGGCGAGCTACTCGTCGATCTTCATCGCGGCTCCTTTGCTGGTCCAGTTCGGCCTCAAGCCGCGCGGACCGAATGAGTCCAGCGATTCCATGGACGACGAACTGGCGCAATCGCTGAATTTGGAAAGCTGACAATGGCCCATGGGATAGAGATAAGAGAGGCCCATTTTCCCGGCCGCGCGCCCATTGATGCCTATGGCAACGGGGGCTTTCGCTTTGCGGAAATGTCGCATCGCGGATCGATCCTGTGTCTGCCCTCGGGAATTCACGGCTGGGAACCCGCCACGCCGCCCTTGCTAGCAAAAGCCGATCTGGAAATAATCCTGGAACAGGCATCCGATATTGAAATCCTGCTGGTAGGTACGGGCATGGATCTGCGCCGGATTCCTGAAGACGTTCGCGCCATCTTGCGCGACCATCGCATTTCTTCCGATCCCATGAGCACGGGCGCTGCCGTTCGCACCTATAATGTGCTTTTGGCCGAAGATCGTGCGGTTGCGGCGGCGCTGATTGCTGTAGATTGATACCATGAACGAGAATGAGGCACATTGCCTGGCATTGCTTCGCGAAGCTGACCGGGATCGCTACCTTTCGGTACTTTACGCGCCGGAAGACCGCCGCGGCGGTCTGGCTGCACTATACGCGTTCAATGCGGAAATTGCGCGTATTCGCGAACTGGTCCACGAACCGCTGCCGGGAGAGGTGCGCCTGCAATGGTGGCGTGATCTGATCAACGGCGAGGCGAGGGGCAGCGCAGAAGCGCATCCCGTTGCCGCAGCCCTTATCGGAACAATCGACAAATATGAATTGCCGCGAGCAGCCTTCGACAATTACTGCGAAGCACGCATCTTTGATCTTTATGACGATCCGATGCCGAGCCGCAACGATCTGGAAGGTTATTGCGGGGAAACCGCTTCGGCGATCATCCAGCTGGCCGGTTTTATACTGGACCGGGATGCCGCGCAGGCACAGACCGAGACAACCGGCCATGCCGGCGTCGCGCAGGCCGTGACCGGTTTGCTTCGTCTCATGCCCATTCATCGGCGGCGTGGGCAACTCTATGTCCCTGCGGATATGTTGCAGGCGGTGGGTGTGACCCGCGAGGTCTTCCTCGCCGGTGAAGACAAAGCGGCCACCGGACGCGTCATCAGCATCATGCTGGCTTTCGCGCGGGAGCATCTGGCGATTTTCGAGAAAAACAAGTCGCAACTGCCGAAGAGCCTTGCTCCGGCATTTTTGCCTTTGGCGCTTGTCCCGGCCTATCTGCGAGCAATCGAGCGCCTTGGCACCGAGGCTGTGGAGAAGGTGGCGGACATTTCGGCTATTCGGAAACAATGGCTGATGTTCAGAGCCAGTTTCTAAGCATTCAAAAAGGAGAGGCTTCAGTCCATTCGAACTGAAGCCCATCGCAATATCACTCGGCCAACCCAAGCCATTGCCTACAATCAGCCAGAGCACGCGCGGAAAGCGCACGCTTCTTGGCAATTGTCTTTTCCTTGCCGCGCAGGCGCTTGCCTTCAGGCTTGGGAACATCGACAGGCGGGAACAGGCCGAAATTGACATTCATCGGCTGGAACGAACGTTTACCGGGTTCGTCATCCGCCACGATATGCCCACCCGTAATATGCCCGAGCAGGGCACCGAATGCGGTGGTTCCCGGAGGCGGCGTCAGTGTCTGTCCAAGCTTTTCCGCAGCAGTGAAACGGCCTGCCAGCAAGCCGATCGCTGACGATTCCACATAGCCTTCGCAGCCCGTAACCTGACCGGCAAAGCGCAGTGTCTCGCGTGATTTCAGTCGAAGCGTAGCGTCGAGCAGCACGGGAGAATTCAGATAAGTGTTGCGGTGAAGGCCGCCGAGACGCGCAAATTCCGCATTTTCCAGACCCGGAATCATTTTGAAGATGCCTGTCTGCGAGCCATATTTCAGCTTCGTCTGGAAGCCGACCATGTTGTAGAGCGTGCCGAGCGCATTGTCCTGGCGAAGCTGCACGACGGCATAGGGTTTAACCGTGGGATTATGCGCATTGGTGAGGCCCATAGGCTTCATCGGGCCGTGGCGCAAGGTTTCCGGCCCGCGTTCGGCCATGACCTCGATCGGCAGGCAGCCATCGAAATAGGGTGTGCCTTCCCACTCCTTGAAGTCGGTCTTGTCGCCTTCAACCAGTGCGGCAACGAAGGCCTCATACTGCTCCTTGTCCATCGGGCAGTTGATATAGTCCTTGCCGGTGCCGCCGGGGCCAACTTTGTCATAGCGGGACTGAAACCAGCACACATCCATATTGATCGAATCAAAATGGATGATCGGCGCAATGGCATCGAAGAAGGCCAGAGCATCCGCGCCGGTTTGCGCCTGAATGGCCTCCGCCAGTGAAGGCGCGGTCAGGGGGCCAGTGGCAACGATGGTCGTGCCCCATTCCGCCGGAGGCAGGCCGGTGACTTCTTCCCGAACAATGGTAATCAGCGGATGGGCTTCAAGCCTGGCCGTGACGGCTTGCGAAAAGCCTTCGCGGTCGACGGCCAGCGCACCGCCAGCCGGAACCTGATGTGCATCGGCGCAAGCCATGATGAGCGAACCGGCGAGGCGCATCTCGGCATGGAGAACGCCGACGGCATTGGTTTCAGCATCATCCGAGCGGAATGAATTGGAACAGACCAACTCGGCAAGCTGCTCGGTCTTGTGGGCATCGGTGCCGCGCACCGGGCGCATTTCGTGCAGTATGACGGGCACGCCCGCCTGCGCGAGCTGCCATGCAGCTTCAGAACCGGCAAGGCCGCCGCCGACGACGTGAACGGGAGTAAGATCGGGTGTGTTTGACATGGCCATTCCCATATCGCCTTTGCAGGGCGCCTTCAATGGAGAAGGCTGGCTAGGACGGGAAACGAGCCGCAAAAAGAAATGGCATCCGTCGCGGGAGGAGGAGCGACGAATGCCATTATGGTAAGACCGGTGTTGGGAGGAGGAGAACCGGTCTTGTTATCGCCAAACCTGGGAGGAGGATGGCTTGGCGATGAACGAAGTCTGGTGGGAGGAGGAGCCAGACTTGGAGAAATCCCTATCGGGAAAATTATGAGGCTCGTGGAATTAGCGAGCCTTGGTCTGGCGAGCCACGAACGGAATGTCCGCGCGGGAGATGCCAAGATCGTTCAGCTCACGGGTGGAAAGCTGGCTGAGTTCATTGACGGTGTCGCGGTAACGGCGCCAGTTGTTGTAAGAGCGAAGCAGGTTCATCGTGCTATTCCTTCATCGTTGAGGAACTGGAGTTCTGTTCAATTCATCTCGTTTGTTGCCCATGATATAAGCTATTGTTTTCGCAGGTTGCAGACCCGACTTTGCATAGCTGCCTTGCGGGCTCTGCACGTCACCCTAAATCGATTAGACTGGCCGGGCACAAAATTGCCGCAAAGCGATTTGATCCCACTCTTTGCCGGCTGCGCGGTTTCCTATATGTTCTCAACCGCTTACGGTTGCGACAGCAACAACTGACGGAATGAGCAGGAGCTAATTTGTCATTTTCCATTTCTGTTGAACGCCTGATAGAGCGATGGCAGCGGGACGGCCTGATCGATGCAGAGACTGCATCGAAACTGAATGCCGACCTTGAAAAGCGAGCTTCGGTCTTCAGTCTCGGTTCCGTTCTGGCCACCCTTGGCGGGCTGCTCCTTGGTGCAGCCGTTATCATGCTCGTCGCCGCCAACTGGCAGGAAATGCCGCGTCTTATGCGCATCGGCCTCATATTCGTTCTTATATGGGCAAGCTATCTTGGTGGTGCGTGGCGGCAAGCGCGGGGTGACAAGCTGTTTCCGCCAGTATGCTATATTGTGGGCGCTGCATCCTTCGGAGCGGGACTGGCGCTTGTGGGGCAAACGTATCATTTGTCCGGCGACATCCATTCCGCCGCAATCTACTGGTCTGTCGGTGTCCTGATTTCGGCCTTTCTTCTGCGCGCCCCGGTGCTGGCTGCATTTGGGGCAGGCGTCGCCTGCTTCTATCTTTCGACATATGTGTTTGACACGTCATCTTATGATGACCTGACCTATCGCTGGATCGGGCCGCTGCTATTGGCGTTCGGTGCCGCTGCGGCGTTATTCACGCGCTCGCGGCATGCGGCGCACCTGTGGGCGATGTTCTCCATAGGCTGGGCTTTGCTCATCTATGCCGAGCGCGAAAGCAATACCGTGCTGGTGCTTATGCTGATCGTGGGTATTGGTCTCATACTGGCCGACGGTTTTGCTCATGCAACAACGCAGAGACTGACCCGCTTCGCTCATCCGCTCGCGGCCTATGGCCTGCTTCTGGCGCTGCTGTCGCTCGTCACGCTTCAGCTCAACCAGATGTTCTCCTATTCCAGCATTTCCGCAGGTCTGGACCGGGATATAGTATATAGCATCTTCATTCTGGCGCTCGCGATCGGAGCGATTGCCGTAGCAGGGCGGAACAATGGCGGGTTGCGCTCCATCGCCTATGCCGCATTTTCGATCCAGGTTCTCTATCTGGCTTTCGAGACGGTCGGCACGATGATCGGCACCTCCGGCTTCTTCCTGACTGCGGGCATTCTGGTCCTGCTGCTGGCGGCATTCGTGCGGCGCATGGAGAACCGGTTCGGAAGGAAAAACAGCGTGGAGGTGCATCCATGACCACCCGGTTCAGATGGCTCTATGTGGGTGCGGCCATAACCGCATTGCTGCAAACGGGCATTCTTTATGCTGCCATTGAAAAGCGCGCCTCGATCCTGCGCTCCGGCGCGGAAGTGACGCTCCAGACGGAGCCTTTCGACCCGCGTGATCTGATGCGTGGTGATTATGTCGTTCTTGGCTACGAGATTTCCAGCCTCGCGCGGAAGGATATCGGCGGTACGCCATCCGCCGGTTCGCGAGCTGTCTATGTGGCGGTAAAGCGCGACGCCAACGGCATAGCGCGGTTTTCACGCGCTTCATTCGCTCCTCTTTCGGACCTTGCTGCGGACGAAGTGCAGATTCGCGGCGAAGCCGCCTATTCCATATCCGATGATCCGCAATCGAATGTTCGTCTCAATTTCGGCATCGAACGATATTATGTACCTGAAGGGCGGGGACGGGCGATTGAGGACAGCCAGCGAGAGCGTCGCATCACCGCGGTCGTTGCCGTCGATCCGAAAGGCGCGCCGGTCATCAAAGCCCTGCAAGAGGATGGAAGGCAGCTCTATCAGGAGCCGCTATATTGACCCTGACGGCACCTCCTTTTTGAAAAGGGTTGGCTGATGTCACAGGATCGCTATATAGAGGCGGAAAAGGGCAGCCAGATCGAACCCGGTAATTCTCTACGGGGAAGGTGGCTTTTTTCCTTTGAACCGGGAAAATTGGATGATATAGAGACGCGCGCTTTCGAGGGGCGGTTCAATATCTGAGACGAATAATGGTGTGTTCTGAGGAATGCGCTTCGGTTCAGAAGCGGATGTGGCGAAATTGGTAGACGCACCAGATTTAGGTTCTGGCGGGAGACCGTGGGGGTTCGAGTCCCTCCATCCGCACCAACTGCCATAAGGCAAAAGAATTTCTCTCCCGCGACAAGGCAAGAAAGCCGGTGACGGCGGGACAATGACAAGAAGTGAAGGTTTGAACATGCAGGTTACCGAAACGCTCAATGAAGGGCTGAAGCGCGAGATCAAAGTCGTGGTTCCGGCCAAGGACCTCGAAGCCAAGCTCTCGGAGCGGCTCGAAACTGCGCGCGGTCGCGCCAAGATCAACGGCTTCCGTCCGGGCAAGGTTCCTGCAGGTCATCTGCGCAAGATGTACGGCAAGTCCTTCATGGCCGAGATCGTCAACGAAATCCTCAACGATTCGTCGCGCTCGATTCTCGCTGACCGTAACGAAAAGTCGGCCACCCAGCCTGAAGTCATCATGTCTGAAGACGAAAAAGAGGCCGAAAAGGTTCTCGACGGCAAGGCCGATTTCGTTTTCTCGCTGAACTACGAAGTTCTGCCGGCGATCGAAGTCAAGGACTTCTCCAAGATCGCCGTTACCCGTGAAGTCGTCGATATTTCCGATGAGGAAGTCGACGAGCAGGTCAAGCGCATCGCTTCTTCGACCCGCACCTTCGAAACCAAGAAGGGCAAGGCAGAAAACGAAGATCGCGTTACCATCGATTACCTGGGCAAGCTCGACGGCGAGCCGTTCGAAGGCGGCGCCGACAACGACGCGCAGCTTGTTCTCGGTTCCGGCCAGTTCATTCCGGGCTTCGAAGAGCAGCTCGTTGGCCTCAAGGCTGGCGACGAGAAGGTCATCAACGTTACGTTCCCGGCTGAATACGGCGCCGCTCACCTGGCCGGCAAGGAAGCTACCTTTGACATCAAGGTCAAGGAAGTTGCCAAGCCGAACGAACTCGTTCTTGATGACGAAACCGCAAAGAAGCTCGGCATCGAATCGCTTGAGCGTCTGCGTCAGGTCGTTCGCGAACAGATCGAAAGCCAGTACGGCCAGATCACCCGCCAGAAGGTAAAGCGACAGATCCTCGACGCACTGGATGGCGACTACCAGTTCGAAACGCCGCAGAAGCTTGTTGACGCTGAGTTCAACAACATCTGGCAGCAGATCAATTTCGACCTGCAGCAGGCTGGCCGCACGTTCGAAGACGAAGAAACCACCGAAGAAGCTGCTCGCGAAGAATATCGCAAGCTCGCTGAACGTCGCGTTCGTCTTGGCCTCGTTCTCTCCGAAATCGGCGAGAAGGCAGGCGTGGAAGTCACGGAAGAAGAACTGCAGCGCGCTGTTTACGACCAGGTTCGTCGCTATCCGGGCCAGGAAAAGGAAATCTACGAATTCCTGCGCAAGACGCCGGATGCCGTTGCCAACCTGCGCGCCCCGATCTTCGAAGAAAAGGTCGTCGACCATCTGCTCGCTAACATCAGCGTGACCGACAAGAAGGTTTCGAAGGAAGAGCTGACGGCTGAAGACGAAGATGCAGCTTCGGAAGCAAAGCCTGCCAAGAAGGCTGCGGCGAAGAAGAAGGCTGCTCCCAAGAAGAAGGCCGACGAAGACAAGTCCGAAGAGGCTTAATTCTTTCTGGTTTGATCTATATGAAAGGCCGCGCACTGCGCGGCCTTTTCATTTCAAGTGCAATTCGCAGTCGAGGGTGTGACATGAATGGGGCTGCCATATCTCCATCTGGAACTGACGATGCACGAAGAGCCATGCCAACCTGCATGGCCAGCCGATGTCAGCATAGCCGCGTTCTCTCACGAATATGCACGCGCCACCCATGATTTGCTGGTTCGTGCCTATGCCGGTGGTGGCGGTTCGGTTGCCGGTTTCGACAACTGGTACAATGGGCTGATAACCGATAATGAGTACGATCCCGAGCTGGCCGTTCTGGTTCTCGATCAGGCCCATCGGTCTGTCGCATTTGTGCAGTGCTGGAATAGTGCTTTCATTAAGGATCTGGTTGTGGATCCAGGCAGGCGGCGGGAAGGTTTGGGGGAAGCGCTTTTGGTTCATGTGCTTCGCCTTTTATTCCACCGCGGTCAGACAAAGGTTAGTTTGAAAGTGGAGCGGAATAACCCTTCTGGCGCCGAAAGAATTTACAGGCGTCTAGGTTTTAGCGAAGTCCCGGCTGCGAAGCTGCATACGAAAGCTTGAGCAAATCACGCTGAAGGGCAGAGAAGGCTTGCCAGTCTTCGCCGTTTGTTTTAGCCAAAGTCAGATAGAATTTTTGCTGCGCATTGCGTCGCACAGGAAGAGATAGACGAGTTACTATGACCCTTATTGATACGCGCACGCCGGAACCGAAACGCTTCATTTCCGGCGCCACGGGCGACTGGGAAGTCGTCATCGGCATGGAAGTCCATGCGCAGGTCACGTCAGAATCCAAGCTTTTTTCCGGCGCCTCCACTTCGTTTGGTGCGGAGCCTAATTCCAATGTTTCTCTGGTTGATGCGGCCATGCCGGGCATGTTGCCGGTCATCAATCTGGAATGCGTCAAGCAGGCGGTTCGCACGGGCATCGGGCTCAATGCCCAGATCAATCTGAAGTCGGTTTTCGATCGCAAGAACTATTTCTATCCGGATTTGCCGCAGGGTTATCAGATTTCGCAGTTCAAGCAGCCGATCGTCGGCGAGGGCAAGATCATGATTTCGGTCGGCCCGGACAATAAGGGCCAGTTCGAAGACGTGGAAATCGGCATCGAGCGCCTGCATCTGGAGCAGGATGCGGGCAAGTCCATGCACGATCAGCATCCGACCATGTCCTATGTCGACTTGAACCGTTCAGGCGTGGCGCTGATGGAAATCGTGTCGAAACCGGACCTGCGCTCGTCGGATGAAGCGCGCGCCTATCTCACCAAGCTGCGCACGATTGTCCGTTATCTTGGCACCTGCGACGGCAATATGGACGAAGGCTCGATGCGCGCCGACGTGAACGTTTCCGTTCGTCGTCCCGGTGGCGAATTCGGCACGCGCTGCGAAATCAAGAACGTCAACTCGATCCGTTTCGTCGGCCAGGCCATCGAATATGAAGCACGCCGCCAGATAGCGATTCTTGAGGATGGCGGTTCCATCGATCAGGAAACACGCCTGTTCGATCCGGTTAAGGGTGAAACACGTTCGATGCGCTCCAAGGAAGAAGCGCATGATTACCGTTATTTCCCCGATCCCGATCTGCTGCCGCTCGAGTTCGATCAGGCCTTCGTTGACGCGTTGGCCGCAGAACTGCCGGAATTGCCGGACGTCAAGAAGCAGCGCCTCGTGGAAACGCAGGGCATTTCCGTTTACGATGCCTCCATCCTAGTGACTGAGAAGGCGATTGCTGACTACTATGAGGCAGTTGCTGCGGGTCGCGACGGGAAGGCTGCTGCAAACTGGGTCATCAACGATCTTCTTGGCGCGCTGAACCGGGCGGGCAACGACATCGAGGAATCGCCGATTACTCCTGATCAGCTCGGCGCGATCATCGATCTCATCAAGGAAGGCACGATCTCCGGCAAGATCGCGAAGGACCTTTTCGAGATCGTCTGGAATGAAGGCGGAGACCCGAAGAAGCTCGTTGAAGAACGCGGCATGAAGCAGGTCACGGATACCGGCGCCATCGAAAAGGCCGTGGACGATGTTATCGCCGCCAACCCGGAAAAGGTCGAGCAGGCGAAAGCCAAGCCAACACTGGCTGGCTGGTTCGTCGGTCAGGTCATGAAGGCAACGGGTGGCAAGGCCAACCCGCAATCAGTCAATGAACTGGTCAAGGCCAAGCTCGGGATCGAAGAGTAATGTGGGTCAGGAGCGCGACAGAAGCCGATCTCAAGGCAGTAAACGAGCTGCTCGTATCGACTTGGCACGCGACCTTCGATGATCTTCTCGGGCGGGAAATGGTGAATGCCGTTACCGCCCAGTGGCACAGCATCGCCGTGCTGAAGGCCAATCTCAAGAAGCCTTACTCGGAGTTCATTGTTGCCGATAATGGCAATGGCGGCATCGACGGAATGGCTTTTGCCAGTCAGTCGGAAGAAGGCAAGGCTTCGCTGCATCAGTTTTATGTTCGCCCCGATGTACAGGTTCAGGGTATCGGGACGATGCTTCTCGCTGAAATCGAGATGGCTTTTCCCGGTGTCCGGACGATGAAGCTCGAAGTGATCGAGAGAAACACCAAAGCGGTGAATTTCTATGAGCGCAAGGGCTACAGCAAGGTCGGCCGTAATGAGGATTGGGGCGATCCCAATTGCAAGGAACCTGTGCTGGTGATGGAAAAGTCACTCGAAGGCTGGAACATGTAAAGCATGTCTCTCCAAAGCGGGAACCGTTTTGGGGATCAGGACATGCGGAAATATAAAAGCCTGAAGCGCGCAGCGCTTTGGCTCTTCATACTCTTGTGACAGCGGCAACTTGACCCTTGCCATGGCCGGGCGATAGGGCCATAAGCAAGAAAACCCGGTGGTTCCGATCACCCGTGGCAATGATGGATCTGGAATAGGTCATGAAGAAATTTTTTACGCAAGTTTTCACCTGGTGGAACGGTCAGACGCTCGGCACGCGGTTTCATACGTGGCGCAAGGGCGAGCGCGTCGGTGAGGACGAGTTCGGCAATATCTATTATCAGGGCGGCAAGGATTCCGAAGGCCGCACGCGCCGCTGGGTAATCTTCAATGGCTATGCGGAAGCAAGCGCTATTCCTCCCGGCTGGCACGGCTGGATGCATCATCGGGTCGATACGCCGCCGTCCAAGGAAGACTATCGTCCGCGCGAATGGCAGAAGCCGCATCTGCAGAACCTCACCGGTTCTCCGCTGGCTTATCGCCCGAAGGGCGCCATTGCCCGTCCGGGTGCGGAGCCTGCGGAACGTCCGCGTGTGACCGGCGAGTACGATGCCTGGACGCCGGGCAACTGATAATCTGTTTCGGTTCTTGTCCGGCGCGTTAATCCGCGCCGGATTTCTTATGTCCGCCTTTTGACGCCATCGCGAAAAGGCCTGAGGATAGATGGTTTGCTTCACGCCCCGGGGCTGCATTGCGGCTTGCGACAGGGCAACGAATCGTCACAATTCATGCTTAGGAATTGTTCCAGCTTAATTTAACCCTTTGGATGCGGATCTCCGTTTTGACGAAGCAATCTCCCGGCAACGGAAAAAACTCGATCAAAAGGGCTGTTCAGCTTGCCCTGATCTCGTTCATGGCGACTGCCAGCTGCTTTCAGGCAGCGATGGCCGAACGCATTACCAATCCGGTTGCGGAGTTCTCGGGTCTCGACAAAATCACAGGCCGCATCACAACCTTTGATGTGTACATCAATGAGACCGTTCAGTTCGGCGCGCTCCAGGTGACGCCGAAAGTCTGTTATTCGCGTACGGAGAATGAAGCGCCACGCACGGACGGCTTCGTTCAGGTCGATGAGATTACGCTGGATCGGAAAATACGCCGTATCTTTACCGGCTGGATGTTTGCCGATAGCCCCGGCCTCAATGCTGTCGAGCACCCAATCTATGACGTCTGGCTGAAGGACTGCAAGCAGAAGTCGGAAGTGCCTCCGCCGGATCAGCGCAAATAAACCAGCCTTTTGTTGCGCATCATTCTCTGCAAGCCGTAGGCGGTGTGCTCTAGAAACGCGCGGTTCCGTCGAGCGCTGTTTCCAGCAGTTTCTCGTATTTCTTCCGTGGAACTTCCACGGCGCCGAATCTCTCAAGATGCGGCGTGGTGAACTGTGTGTCGAGAAGAACGAAGCCTCGGCTGACCAGATGCTGGACCAGATAGGCCAGGCAGACCTTGGACGCATCCCGCTTGCGCGTAAACATGCTCTCGCCAAAAAAGGCGCGCCCGAGCGTGACGCCGTAAAGTCCGCCGACAAGCTTGCCGTCATGCCACGCTTCGACCGTGTGGCAATGCCCGATTTCGAACAGTTTTCTGTAGGCTTCGCGAATTGGACCATTGATCCACGTGCGCGCGCGCTCGCCGGTGCCGCTGGCACAACCTTCGATCACGCCATCGAAATCGCTATCGAGCTTTATATCGAAAATGCCCTGTCGGATCGTTTTCTGGAGGCTTTTGGGAATATGGAAGCCATCGAGGGGGATCACGCCGCGCCGCTCGGGACGAACCCAGAAGACTTCCGGATCGTCGGCTTCTTCGGCCATGGGAAATATTCCCGTGGCGTAGGCTCGCAGGAGCAGCTCCGGTTCGATTGAATAGTCGTCCGGGGACACTCCTGCGGTCACCTTCGTCAGGCGCTTTCGCTCTTGGTTTTCTTGGCCAGATATTTTTCCAGCCAATGAATGTCGTAGTCGCCGTTGGCAATATCCTGATTGGCAATCAGGTCCTGGAAGAGAGGCAGGGTGGTTTTCACGCCATCCACCACGAACTCGTCCAGCGCACGACGCAGGCGCATCATGCATTCAACGCGGTTGCGACCATGCACGATGAGCTTGCCGATAAGGCTGTCGTAATATGGCGGAATGCGATAGCCGGAATAGACGCCCGAATCCACGCGGATGCCAAGGCCGCCCGGCGTGTGATAATGGGTGATCAGGCCCGGCGAGGGCGCAAATGTCAGCGGATCTTCCGCGTTGATACGGCACTCGATTGCATGGCCGGAGAAGCGGATATCCTTCTGCTTTACCGACAGGCCGAGACCGGCAGCAACGCGAATCTGTTCGTGAACAAGATCGATGCCGGTGATGGCTTCCGTGATCGGGTGCTCCACCTGCAGACGCGTGTTCATTTCAATGAAATAGAATTCGCCGTCTTCATAGAGGAACTCGATTGTTCCCGCACCGCGATAGCCCAGTTCCGCACAGGCATTGGCGCAGACCATGCCGATCTTGTCGCGTGCCTCGGCATTGAGCGCCGGTGAGTTGGCTTCTTCCCATACCTTTTGGTGGCGGCGCTGCAGCGAGCAGTCGCGTTCGCCCAGATGGATGGCATTGCCAGCCCCGTCACCCATGACCTGGACTTCGATGTGACGCGGCTTTTCGAGATATTTCTCGATGTAAACTGCGTCATCGCCGAAGGCTGCGCCGGCTTCGGAGCGGGCGGTTGCAAGAGCGATGGAAAGATCTTCCTCGCTGCGGGCAACCTTCATGCCGCGTCCGCCACCACCGGCCGAAGCCTTGATGATGACCGGATAGCCGATTTCCTTGGCGATGCGGGCAGCTTCCACGTCGTCCGTCACACCGCCATCGGAACCCGGAACAACCGGAATGCCGAGGCGCTTTGCAGTGCGCTTGGCTTCGATCTTGTCGCCCATGATACGGATATGCGAAGCGGTGGGGCCGATGAAGGTGATGCCGTGTGCTTCGAGGATTTCCGCAAACTTGGCGTTCTCCGACAGGAAGCCGTAACCCGGATGGATTGCGTCGGCGCCGGTGATCTCGCAGGCAGCAACAATCTGATGGATGTTCAGATAGCTGTCGCGCGATGGCGGCGGGCCGATGCACACACTTTCGTCTGCCAGGCGCACATGCATCGCGTCGGCGTCGGCCGTGGAGTGGACGGCGACGGTCTTGATGCCCAGTTCCTTGCAAGCCCTGAGCACGCGAAGAGCGATTTCACCACGATTGGCTATGAGTATCTTTTGAAACATTGCGCTTTGCTGCCCGTTCATTGAATAAGCCGTAATCTGCTATCTTATTCGATTACGACGAGCGGCTCACCGAATTCAACCGGCTGAGCGTCTTCGATGAGGATGGCCTTCACAGTGCCGGCGCGCGGGGCCGGAATCTGGTTCATCGTCTTCATGGCTTCGATGATGAGGAGCGTCTGGCCTTCCTTCACCTGCGCGCCAACCTCGATGAAGTTGCGGGCGCCCGGAGCCGGAGCGAGATAAGCGGTGCCAACCATCGGTGACGGAACGGCGTTCTTCGACAGATCAGCCTTTGTCGGTTCGGCGGCGGCTGCAACCGGCGCAGGAGCGGCTGCAACAGGTGCTGCGGCAGGCATAACAGTCGCTGCGGCCTGAACCGTAACCTTGCGTGAAACGCGGATACGCAGGTCGCCGTGCTCGACTTCGATGTCGGTCAGGTCGGTTTCATTGAGGATATCCGCCAGGTCGCGGATCGTTTCCTTGTCGATGACGGAGTTTTTGCTGGACATATCAGGCCCCTTTAACGCTTTGCCCGTTGTTTTCTTCTTCTTTGGCAATTGCCGCAAGCGCGCGCAGACCGAGCAGGTATCCTTCCGCGCCAAAGCCGCAAATAACGCCTTTGGCGACTGCGGATACATAGGAGTGATGCCGGAAAGCCTCACGCGCATGTATGTTCGAAAGATGCACTTCCACAGCCTTTACCTTGGCCGAGCGGATCGCATCGTGAATAGCAACCGAAGTGTGGCTATAGGCGGCCGGATTGATGAGGACATAGGCGTCTTTATCGCCCGCTTCCTGAATCCAGGTCACCAGATCGCCTTCGTAATTGGACTGACGGAAATCGACATCAAGTCCGAGTTGTTCAGCCTCACGCTTGCAACTCGCTTCGATATCCTCAAGCGTTGCAATACCGTATATCCCCGGTTCTCGTTTGCCGAGAAGGTTGAGATTGGGGCCGTTCAAAACAAAAACCGTTTTTGCCATATCCGTCCGCGACTGATAACGCACTACCACGAAATTTCGGTATACTTCGCATTCCATATAGAGGGCTTGGACGCAAGCCGAAACCCTCTAAATCATTGCAGATGTTTTGCCGAACCGGTTTTTCCCGCTATTCTTTGCAAAATAAGGCAGGCAACACGGCAATTCTCTTCATCTGATACAGCTGTCGAATGCCGCAGCTTAAACTGTTTCACAAATGTGATCCGTCAAGCCGCGAGCCCGCTGCCTACTTTTTCGCGCCGGCGCGCGCAGCGGCGATTCTCTCGACCAGTCCATCCACGCCGATTGCGCCGGGAACCAGTTCATCGCCGATGATGTAGGATGGCGTGCCGGTGATGTTCAACTGCTGAGCCAGCTGATAGGTCTGCTGGAATGCGCCGGTAATGGCCGGGTCCTTCATCTTTTCGCGCAGCTGTGTTTCATCGGCTCCCAGTTTCACGGCATCGGCGATGGCGGAATCTTCCGTAGCGCGCTCTTGCGCGCCCAACAGTACTTCGTGGAACTCAGCATATTTTTCCGGCATCAACGCTCTGAACGCCTGTGCCACGACATGCGCCTTGGCGGAATCCGGTCCGAGGATGGGGAATTCCTTCATGACGAACCGCACATTCTTGTCGGTTTTCAGGATCGCTTCCATGTCGGGCAGGGCCCGCTTGCAGTAACCGCAATTGTAGTCGAAGAACTCGTAGACAGTCACGTCGCCGTCCGGATTACCGAAAACCGCATCATGCTTCGGATCGTAAAGGGAGCTGCGATTGGCGGCCAATACCTGCTTGATCTGTTCCTGGGCTGCACGTGCCTGCTTGGTTTCAAGAGCACTTTGCACTTCCAGCATCAGTTCCGGTTTCTGGATCAGATAATTGCGCACGACATTCTCGATGGCCTGCTGGTTCATCGCCACAGGCGCCGCGGCAGGGGTTTCCACGGGGGCGGGCGCCGGAGCTTGCCGGGCGGTTCCCGCGTAATAACCTAATGCAAGGGCGGCAATGCCCGCAATGCCACTGGCAACTGTTATGGAAACTGCGTTCTTCATTCCAAATTCCAATCTGTCTTGAATATCGGCGTCAGGCGTAAATTGCCGCCTTACTTGCTTTTCTTGGCATTGATGATGTCCTGCGCACGAAGCCACTCCGGAGAGCGGGGCTTCATCTGCTTTTGCGCGCGGATGGCGAATATCTGGGCCTGCTGAAGCTTGCCAGAATAATAGTTCATGTCGGCTGTGGCGAGGTCTGCGAGCGCCATATCGCCCTGCTGGCCGTATGCCTGCGCGAGATAGGCATAGCCGCCCGGAAACTCCGGATCGGATGCGATGCCGGCCTTGATCTCCTTGATCGCCGTCGGCATGTTCGCCTTGGCGCCGGTGAGCATAAGGGCGCGCCCATAGCTCATGCGCAACAGCGGCGATTTACGGGGATCGAGCGAAACAGCCTTCTGGAAAGCCTTTGCCGCTCCCGAAGCATCGTTTGCTTTCAGCAGGACTTCGCCGCGCATTTCCTGGAAATATGGGCTCTTCGGCTGCTCCTTGACCAAGGCGTCGAACTTGGGCAGTGCGGCGCGGGCGGAGCCGTTCAGGAATGTCGTGATGGCATTGCCATAACGGGCAGGGAGGCCGCCGGGATTATTGCGGAACATGCGTTGAAGCGCGCCCATATTGCCCGAATAAGCGGCGATCTTCGCGCGCGCCATATCGTGGCGCAGCTGCAGAGCCGGTGAATCGGTCTTGTTGAAATAGGGGCTCTTTCTCGCAAGCTCTTCCAGATTGGCAATGCGCTCACGCGGCAACGGGTGGCTGATGCGGTACTGATCGATCTGTGTGCCGGTAAGCGACAAGGCCGATGCAAAGCGCTCGAAAGTGTCGAGCATTCCCTTGGTGGATTGCCCGGTGGCATTGAGATAGTTCACGGCGAGGCGATCGGCGGTCATTTCCTCGGTGCGCTGATAGTTCAGCACACTGCGCATGGCCATTTCGCCCGAACCCATTGCGATGCCCGCGCCGGCGCCTGCCGCGTTGCCGCTACCGCTTGCGGCACCGGCCACACCCGCGCCAACGCCAAGCAGCATGCCGATGATCGCCATATTGCGAGCCCGGCTCAATTGTTCGCGCAGGCGCTCCTGATGGCCGCCGGCCAAGTGGCCCGATTCGTGCGCGATCACACCGATGATTTCATTGGGTGTTTCCGCCTGCATGATTGCGCCTGTGTTGATGAAAATACGGCGTCCATCAACGAAGGCATTGAAACTTGGCGAATTGACCAGGATGACGCGAATACCGCGGCCGCCCAGTCCGGCCGCCTTGAGGATCGGCGCGGCATAATCGGCAACAAGGGCCTCGATTTCCGCGTCTCGAACGATGGGAACGCCACCCCCGCGCGACTGCGCGAATGCGGGCAGGGCACTGGTGACGGCTATGGACGCCGCGGCCATTACGGCGACCGAGCGTCTGATCATCTTATGGAAAGAAAATCTTCTGGCTGGGAAAGGTGAAGTCATCATCCCCATCGTGCTGCTCTTCCTTCTTCAAACCGGCGCGAATCTTATAGCCTTTGCTTTCAATCACCGATAGGCGGAGGTTGGGATAATCTATTTGGTCGTATTTTCTCGAAAGGTGCTGTTGCTTTAGCAATCCGGCGATTATACGGCGGGTTCAGAAAGCGACATTCGCAATTTTTTGGAGGTAATGGTGGTCACTCTTTCCAGCCGCAGCGCAGTTGAGCCCTTTCACGCCATGGACGTTCTGGCAGAGGCCAACCGCCGTCGTGCAGCCGGGCATCCGATCATTTCCATGGCGGTAGGCCAGCCAGCCGATCCCGCACCTGCCGCCGTCCGGCAAGCTGCCGAACGCGCCTTGAAGGACGGGCGCATCGGCTATACGGACGCTCTGGGGCTGATTGAACTGCGGGAGGCGATTGCTGCGCATTATGCCGATCACTACGGGATTTCGGTCTCGCCGGAACGCATTGCCGTAACCACTGGCTCATCGGCTGCCTTCAATCTGGCCTTTGTCGTCTATTTCGATCCGGGCGACCGGGTTGCCATTACACGCCCCGGCTATCCCGCTTACCGTAATATATTGACCGCGCTTGGCCTTGAGGTCGTGGAAATACCGACGGGCAATGGAACCTCGGCGTCATTGACCGCCGAAGCGCTTGCGGCGGCGCATGCCGAGAAACCTTTGAAGGGCGTTCTGTTTGCAAGCCCGGCCAATCCTACCGGCGCTGTCATCGACAAGCCGGAGCTCAAGGCGATCATTGAAACGGCTCGCGATCTGGGTATCCGGGTGATCTCGGATGAAATCTATCACCGGCTTTCCTATGAGACGGATGATGTCACCGCATTGGAGATTTCCAGCGATGTGACCGTCATCAACTCATTCTCAAAATATTACTGCATGACCGGCTGGCGGATCGGCTGGATGGTTTTGCCCGAAAGCGATACGCGCGCCATCGAGCGACTGAGCCAGAGCCTTTATATCTCCGCACCGGAGCTTTCGCAGCGCGCCGCCATCGAAGCCTTCCATGCAACGGCGGAACTTGAACGGGTGAAGGATCGCTATCGCCAGAACCGGCTGATCCTGCTGGATCATCTCCCACGTATCGGCCTCAGCCTTGCTGCGCCGATGGATGGGGCCTTCTATGCTTATTGCGATGTATCGCGTTTCACCAACGACAGTATGGAATTTGCCCGCCGGATGATCGCCGAAATCAACATTGCAGCAACCCCGGGACGCGATTTCGATCCGCTGGACGGCCATCGGACGATGCGCTTTTCCTATGCGGGCAAAATCGAGGAAATGGAAGAAGCTGTTCGCCGGTTAGAAGACTGGTTGCCACAGCAGAGAGCCTGAATCCCGGTTCGGGCCCTGGAAAACTAAGCTTCTGGAGCATTTCCAGCAAAAGTGTGAAACGATGCGTTGGATAATGCGATAAAACAAATAGTTAGAGCGGTTCCGGCGACTCTGTCAGAGCAGGAACCGCTCTAAAGCAAAGAAAAACCGGCGTTTCCGCCGGTTTTTTCATTTCAATCCTGAAGCGGTTCTCAGAAGAAGCCCTTCTTCTGCCACCAGCCGGCGCGCTTGGGCTTCTGCTCTTCGCTTTCGCTTGAGGTCACAACAGGCTCCGCGCTTTTCTCCGGTTCGGCAATCGTCGCCACGTCAGCTTCAACCGCCACCGTGTCTTCGACTTCGGCCGCTGGCTTTGCCGCTGCTCGCCGGGTACGCCGCTTGGGCTTTTCCGCTGCTGCTTCGGGTTCGCCGTTGGCTTCAACCGCCACCGGTTCGGCAGGAGCCTCTTCGACCGCCTTCTTGCGAGCACGGGTCTTGCGGGCGGGCTTCGCAGGCTTTTCTTCTGCCTCTGCTGCAACAACCTCCTCAGCCGCATCTTCAGTCTTAGCAGACTTGCGGGCGCGGGGCTTGCGTGCAGGCTTGGCTGGCTTCTCTTCGGCCACCGGTTCTACCGCTGGAGCAGGCGTTTCCGCGGCTTCTGCGGCTGGTTCGACCGCTACGGCTGCTATTTCTTCGACTACTGTTTCCTCGATCTTTACCGGCAGGACCGGCGTGTAACCGACAAACTCGGGATCAGGAACCTTGCGCGCACGCGGTTCATCGTCGCGACGATTCTTGCGACCGCCCCGGCGACCGCGGCGGCGCTTCTTGCGACGATCTTCCTCGCTCAACGAAGCATTGGAAGATGTCTGCTGAGACTCATCTGCATCATCGTCTTCGTCAGACGATTCTTCAGAGACGGAGTCGGACTTCGCGGACTGCTCCTGGCCCTCGCGATCACGACCGCCGCGACGACGGCGACGGCGACGGCGCTTGCGGTCACCTTCTTCACCGCGCTCTTCAGAAGCCTGAACATCAGCCTTCGTTTCTTCTTCGGCTTCTTCCTCATCGACCGGGATTTCCGGATCTTCGATATCGTCCTCGATATAGGCCATCGGCTGCACCGGCGGCTGGGTGATAGGCCGTGTGGATGGCGCACCCTTGTCGATGACGAAATGCTGGTGGCCGACGCTCTCATCGGCGTCAATGCTGATCGCTACACCAAAGCGTCCTTCCAGATCAGCCAGAAGCTGTCGCTTGTGGTTGAGGACATAAAGCGCCGACGAAGCCGGTGTGCGGACGTGAATGTCGAAACCGGAATGACGCAGCAGATAATCCTCGATGCCGCGAATGATGTGCAGCGCCATGGAGGAATCCGAGCGGATATGGCCGGTGCCGCCGCAATGCGGGCAGACCTGCATCGTGCTTTCAAGCACGGATGCACGGATACGCTGGCGCGACATTTCCAGAAGGCCGAAATGCGAGATGCGACCCACCTGAATGCGGGCGCGATCATCCTTCAGGCAGTCCTTCATCTTCTTTTCGACAGCGCGATTGTTACGCTTTTCTTCCATGTCGATGAAGTCGACGACGATCAGGCCGGCAAGGTCGCGCAGGCGCAGCTGGCGCGCAACCTCTTCGGCAGCTTCCAGGTTGGTCTGGAGCGCCGTGTCCTCGATGGAATGCTCTCGTGTCGAGCGACCCGAATTGACGTCGATGGCAACCAGCGCTTCCGTCTGGTTGATGATCAGGTAGCCGCCCGATTTGAGCGTGACCTGCGGCAGCAACATGCGGTCGAGCTGGGCTTCCACACCGTTGCGTGTGAAGATGGGCACCTGCTCACGGTAAGGCTGGACGACCTTGGCATGGCTCGGCATGAGCATGCGCATAAAGTCTTTGGCCTCGCGGTAGCCGTTTTCGCCGGAAACGAGGATTTCCGAAATGTCCTTGTTGTAAAGGTCACGGATCGAACGCTTGATCAGGCTGCCTTCCTCATAGACGAGGGCAGGCGCCGTCGATTGCAGCGTCAGCGTGCGCACATTTTCCCAAAGACGCATCAAATATTCGTAGTCGCGCTTGACTTCGGCCTTGGTCCGGTTTGCGCCAGCCGTGCGCAGGATCACACCCATGCCCTGCGGCACTTCGAGTTCCTTTACGATCTCCTTGAGGCGCTTGCGGTCCTGAGGGTTGGTGATCTTGCGCGAAATGCCGCCGCCGCGCGCAGTGTTCGGCATCAGAACCGAATAGCGTCCCGCAAGCGAGAGATAGGTGGTGAGAGCCGCGCCCTTGTTGCCGCGCTCTTCCTTGACGACCTGAACCAGAAGAATCTGGCGACGCTTGATCACTTCCTGAATGTTGTACTGGCGGCGATTGGTGCGCGCATGCGTCGGAAGCTCTTCAAGCGCGTCTTCCGAACCAACGGATTCGACCATGTCCTCTTCATGTTCTATGTCATCCTCATCCCCGTTATCGAGGGCTTCTGAGATCACATCGCTTTTCTGCGAGAGGGCCATGGCCGGTGTGCCGGGCACGTAATTTTCAAATGCCGGACCAACCGGCTCGGCCGCCGGCAATCCGTTGTCGGACGCATTGGCCTGCGCGTCGCCGTTCTGGCCGTCACGGCGTCCGCGACGCCGGTTACGGCGAGACCTGTCATTCCGATCATTTCGCTCGCTCCGCTCACTCTTGGCGCGCGGCTCGTCTTCGTCGTCTTCCGCACGTGCGGCTTTGGCTTCCGCCTCAAGCAGCGCAAGGCGATCAGCTACCGGGATCTGGTAGTAGTCGGGATGAATTTCCGAAAATGCGAGGAAGCCATGACGGTTGCCGCCATATTCCACGAACGCAGCCTGAAGCGAAGGTTCGACGCGAGTGACGCGTGCGAGGTAGATATTGCCTTTCAGCTGCTTCTTATGTTCCGACTCAAAGTCGAATTCTTCAATCTTGTTGCCCCGAGTAACGATGACCCGGGTCTCCTCCGGGTGGGAGGCATCTATAAGCATTTTGTTGGACATTATTGTCTTTCCTGCCGGCGCGAAGACGCAAAACGCGTGCGCCGGACGAAACCCTGCGGGCTGTCGTGCTCATTGCGTTGCATCTGCCGGATGGTTCTGGGTTCGTCGGAATAAAAGCTGCTGCCTCCGCGCGCGATGGCCTCGTGGCGATCACGGTCTTCAGGCTCGCAATGGTCAGTCTTGCTTGACCCATAGCTGTTCCGAACGAAACGACCTCATATATGACCCGGGAAAGCCGGGCCGACCTCTTTGCTCTTTTCGAGCGTTGGCGACAGCACGTAAAGATGCGCAGTCGGCCGATGGAAACGGAGGGCGGGGGAGCCACATCTCCGCTGAATTCTGTGCCGGTTATTGGGGGCGACGAATGAATATGCCGCTGTTTTCGCTACCATTCCTTGCGGTTCGTTTAGAGAACCGGCAAACGATTCTGATAGTTCACCCAAAACCTTCCATAGCTTTTATGGCGTCGTTTGAACGATGACAAGTGCGAATATCATTTGACTTTCGCATCGCAATTTCGCCGAAAGCTGAGTATAGGCCCGATTCAAGGTCGAAATACGGCTGGAAATCCTTCATTAACTGTAGTTCTGTACGAGTGTTTCAATGGGTATTCGAGCGAGAGGGTGCAGGACAAACGTGCCGGTATCGCGATTATTGATACCAGTCATCCAAATGATGTTCCTGATTGTGGCAGCCGATGCATTTTCGAAGCGCTGAAAACGCGATGACACGATTGCTGAATTTGCGATGCCTTCTGGCGTTGTTGGCCCTTTTGTCGGTTCTGCTGGTCCAGTCCGTCTCCGTCTATGCGGCCGATCGCGTGGCCTCGCCGCTGGCTGCGCTGACTTTCCGGATGGCGGGCGACGATTTGCGGACGCGCATCGTCGTCATGTTCGACAGGGAGCCCAAGCTGTCGACCCTGCTTCTCGATAATCCGCATCGGCTTGTCGTCGACCTGCCTGAAACACGCTTCGGTTTCGATGAAAAGAGTCTGGAGCCCCGGGGTCTCGTGTCTCGCGTTCGCTACGGCCTCGTGGGCAAGGGGCGTTCGCGCCTCATCCTGACACTCCGCGGTCCGTTCAAGGTTGAGGATTTGCGCGTTCTGAAAAATGAAAGCGCATCAGGCTATCGCCTTGTGGCGGATATTGTTGCGACCTCGGACCGGGAATTTGCGGATCAGTTGCAGGGCCGCAAGGAAATAACCAGTTCCACCGATCGCGATGAAAAGCCGGTCCAGGCCGCGTCGCAGAATGGGACGGCTCGCCCGTTCACGATCATGATCGACCCCGGCCACGGTGGAATTGACAGTGGCGCGGAAAGCCTTAGCGGCATCAAGGAAAAAGACCTGACGCTCGCTTTCGGGCAGGCTCTCAGAGATCGTCTGGCGCAGGACAAGAACATCAAGGTTCTCATGACGCGCGAGGACGACACTTTTCTGCGCCTTTCCGAAAGGGTGAGGATCGCCCGCCAGCACGAAGCGGATTTGTTCATCTCCATCCATGCCGATACGATCAACCAGCACGATATTCGCGGCGCGACGGTTTATACGATTTCCGACAAGGCATCGGACTCTGTAGCGCGCGCCATGGCTGAGCGGGAAAACAAGTCCGACACCCTTGCAGGTGCGGCGCCCGAGGAGCAGCCCGAGGTTACCGATATTCTTCTGGACCTGACCAGGCGTGAAACGCACACATTTTCGCTGAGCTTTGCCGAAAAGGTGATTCACTCCCTGCAAGGACAGGTGAACCTCATCAACAATCCGCATCGCTTTGCCGGTTTTCAGGTACTGCGCGCGCCGGACGTGCCATCCGTGCTGATCGAAATCGGATATTTGTCCAATGCCGAGGACGAAAAGCTTATCAGCAACCCCGAGTGGCGCAAGAAGCTCGCGGACAGGCTTGCGATTGCGATCAAGGCGTTTGAAGCGCTGAAACATCCCGCAAGCCTCAGCAAAGGGTAGGGACCCTGAAATATGGAGAACTGTGGCGATGTCTCTTAAATGCGCAACATCTTATAAGATGCAGGCTTGCAACAGTTTAACGGATTTTCGTCATGCAGGCGAAAGCAGCAGCGTTAAATTGGTAAAAACACGTAAACCATCTTGCCTTTGACTCATTTGCTGGTCACTAAGCCAGTGATTGCCTCATGGCATAATTGGGTTAAAGGGTTGGCTGTTCGTGCATTGACCCTTATCATGTGAATAATCTGAAGGCAGGATTCCGCATTTATGGTAAGGCTTATCGGATATTTCTTCGGGATCGGAACGGTGCTGATGCTCCTCGTGGCAGGTGGCGTCGCCCTTTACGTCGGAAGTCTCACGAAGGATCTGCCAGATTACGAGGTGCTCGCAAAATACGAGCCGCCTGTAATGACGCGCGTTCATGCCTCCGATGGTAGCCTCATGGCGGAGTTTGCCCGTGAGCGCCGTCTTTATATCCCTATTCAGGCGGTGCCGAACCGCGTGAAGGCCGCTTTCGTTTCGGCTGAAGACAAGACTTTCTATGAGCATCATGGTCTTGATTTCGCCGGCCTTGCCCGCGCCATGTTGACGAACGTCAAGAATATGGGGTCCGGTCGCCGTCCGGTAGGCGCGTCCACAATCACGCAGCAGGTTGCAAAGAACTTCCTCCTGACGTCGAAACAGACCTATGATCGCAAGATCAAGGAAGCCATCCTTGCAATGCGCATCGAGCAGGCCTATTCCAAGGACCGTATTCTCGAGCTTTACCTCAACGAAATCTTCTTCGGTCTTGGTTCCTATGGTATTGCCAGCGCGGCTCTGACTTATTTCGACAAATCGGTCGGCGAACTTTCCATCGCCGAAAGCGCATATCTTGCCGCCTTGCCGAAGGGCCCGAACAATTATCACCCGTTCCGCCAGCCAGAGCGCGCCATCGAGCGCCGCAACTGGGTCATCGACCGGATGAGTGAAAACGGCTACATCACCGCGGAAGAAGCGACCGAAGCCAAGAAGCAGCCGCTGGGCGTGAAGGAGCGTTCGGACGCCCATTACGTGTTTGCCTCGGAATATTTCACCGAAGAAGTTCGCCGCCAGATAATCCAGAAATATGGCGTCGATGCGCTTTACGAAGGTGGCCTTTCCGTTCGCACCACGCTGAACCCGACCCTTCAGGTCGAGGCGCGCAAGTCCTTGCAGGCTGCGCTGCTGCGCTATGACGAGGCTCGCGGCTGGCGTGGCCCCATGAAGAATGTCGAACTTGGCAACGACTGGGGTACGGCATTCGGCGACATGCAGTCCTATGCGGATGTGCCCGAGTGGCAGCTTGCGATCGTGCTCAATGTTTCCGCCGCTGGCGCAGATATCGGTCTGCAGCCGCCGCTTGAGGCATCGGGCTCGCGCAGCAAGGAGCGCAAGCGCGCATTTATCGCGGCCGATGATATGAAGTGGGCGATGCGCATCGTGAATATCGGTGGCAAGCGCACCAGCGCCAAATCACCGGAAGGCGTGCTGAAAGCGGGCGACATTATCTATGTCTCCAAGTCCGGCGAATCTCGTTTCCGTCTCCAGCAGCCGCCGAAACTCGAGGGCGCGCTTGTTGCCATGGACCCGCACACAGGCCGTGTTCTGGCCATGGTCGGCGGCTTTTCCTACGCGGAATCGGAGTTCAACCGCGCAACGCAGGCCTATCGCCAGCCCGGTTCGTCGTTCAAGCCGTTCGTCTATGCTGCGGCCCTCGATAATGGCTATACGCCGGCTTCCGTGGTTCTGGACGGCCCGCTGGAAGTCAATCAGGGCGGTACGCTGGGCGTCTGGGCGCCGAAGAACTATTCGGGCAAGTTCTCTGGCCCGTCCACGCTGCGCTACGGTATCGAACAGTCACGTAACGTCATGACC
Organism: Brucella sp. IR068; assembly: GCF_049065885.1. NCBI lineage: Bacteria > Pseudomonadati > Pseudomonadota > Alphaproteobacteria > Hyphomicrobiales > Brucellaceae > Brucella > Brucella sp. IR068. The sequence continues at coordinate 444,310 of NZ_JBAKHE010000002.1, forward strand.
GTGCGTCTCGCGCAGGACATGGGCATGAAGCTCGTCGCTGAATATGCGGAACGCTTTGGCATCTACGACAAGATGCTGCCCGTTCTCTCCATGGCGCTTGGTGCCGGTGAAACGACCGTTCTGCGCATGGTGACGGCCTATTCCATCATGGCGAATGGCGGCCAGAGCATAACGCCGTCGATGATCGACCGCATTCAGGATCGTTATGGCAAGACCGTGTTCAAGCACGATGCGCGCCAGTGCGAAGGCTGCAATGCACAGGACTGGGCCAATCAGGACGAGCCGACGCTGATCGATAATCGGGATCAGGTACTCGATCCTATGACGGCTTATCAGATCACCTCGATGATGGAAGGCGTCGTTCAGCGCGGCACGGCGCAGATTTTGAAGAGCCTCGACCGCCCGATGGCTGGCAAGACCGGTACGACCAACGATGAGAAGGACGCCTGGTTCGTTGGTTTCACGCCCGATCTCGTAGTGGGCGTGTTCATGGGCTATGATACGCCCACACCGCTTGGCCGCGGCAATACGGGCGGCGGTCTCGCAGCGCCTGTGTTCAAGTCCTTCATGGAGCAGGCTTTGGCCGGAACGCCGAAAGTGGATTTCCGCGTACCTGAGGGCATGACGGTCATCGCTATCAACCGCAAGACCGGTATGCGTGCCAATCAGGGCGATCCGAATGTGATCATGGAAGCTTTCAAGCCGGGTACGGGACCATCCGACAGCTATTCTGTCATCGGCATGGATTCCTTCCGCGAAGGTTCTCCGGTTGCGCCGCAGTCGCCGCAGGCAACCCGCGCTATCAACTCAGGTTCGGGCGGACTTTACTGACCGGGAAAAACGGGGCTTTACCCTTTACACTGCGCCGCGTGCTCACTATGGTCCGCGGCGCCTGGACTGTCTGTCCATGCCCGAAAGTCTGGGCCTCGTAACGACCGGCTCAGCTTCTCAATTGAATAGAATGATATTGAAGGAACGATTTGCCCATGCGCGCGGAAATCGAGACGCTGGTTGACGAAATCCAGCAGGCCATAAGCCTGCTGAGGAGGCATCTTTGACTGGGATCAGGCGATAAAACGTCTCGGCTATCTCAACCAGAAAGCTGAAGATCCCACACTCTGGAATGATGCCCAGGAAGCCCAGAAGCTGATGCGCGAGCGCCAGCAGCTGGAAGACAGCATCAATGGCATCAATCATCTGACCCAGACGCTGAACGACAGCATCGAACTGATCGCCATGGGCGAGGAAGAAAATGACAAGTCGATCATTCAGGATGCGGAAAACACCATCCGCGAACTGAAGGAAGAGATCGACCGTCGCCAGATCGATATGCTCCTGTCGGGCGAAGCCGATGCGAACGACACCTATGTCGAAGTGCACGCCGGTGCCGGTGGCACCGAAAGCCAGGACTGGGCGTCGATGCTGCTGCGCATGTATACGCGCTGGGCGGAACGCAATGGCCGCAAGGTCGAAGTGATGGAAGTGCACGAAGGCGAAGAAGCGGGCATCAAGTCCGCGACCATTCTCGTCAAGGGGCACAACTCATATGGCATGATGAAGACCGAATCGGGCGTACATCGTCTGGTCCGTATTTCGCCGTATGACTCCAACGCCCGTCGCCATACGTCTTTCGCCAGCATCTGGGTATATCCAGTCATCGATGACAATATCGACGTGCAGGTCACGGAAGCAGATGTTCGCATCGATACCTACCGCGCTTCGGGTGCTGGCGGGCAGCACGTCAATACGACCGACTCGGCAGTGCGTATCACGCATATTGCGACCGGGATCGTGGTGCAGTGCCAGGCGGAACGCTCACAGCACAAAAACCGCGAAAAGGCATGGTCGATGCTGCGCGCTCGCCTTTATGAAGAGGAACTGAAAAAGCGCGAAGCGGCGACGGATGCAGCGAATGCCACCAAGACCGATATCGGTTGGGGACACCAGATTCGCTCCTACGTCCTGCAGCCCTATCAGCTGGTCAAGGATCTGCGCACCGGTGTGGAAAGCACCAACCCGCAGGAAGTGCTGGATGGTTCCGTCACGCCGTTCATGGAAGCCGCGCTCGCGCACCGTATTCAGGGCGGCGGTGAACTGATCGACGATATCGATTGATTGCTCACTATCTGCACGGCACAGAACAAAAAAACCCGGCTCCGGCCGGGTTTTCGTTTCAGAAACTCAGAGTAACGGCTCTATCTGTTTTCCGGCCTTGAGAAAATTGACCGGATTGACCGCACGTCCGTTTTCACGGACTTCATAATGCAGGTGGCTGCCGGTCGAACGTCCGGAGCTTCCCGCTTCGCCGACAACAACTCCGGCGGCAACCTGCTGCCCGTCGCGTACAAGGACCCGGCTTAGATGCGCAAAACGGGTCGAGAAGCCATTACCATGATCGATCTCGACCATATTGCCATACCCGCCGAAACGGCCTGCCTTCACGACCTTGCCCGCTGCGGTGGACTTTACGGTCTGGCCGTAGGCTGCACGAAAATCGATGCCGGAATGAAAAGCAACCGTACCGAGAAACGGATCACGGCGCACGCCGAACAGGCTGGTTAGGGGGTTCCCTGGAGCCGGATTGGCAAGGGGAAGGGCGCTCACACGCTTGCGGACCTGATCGAGCCGGTCAAGCGCGCTATCGAGATTACGCAACTGCATGTCGAAATCATTAACCACTGTGCCGGGCGACGAAACCGGGATAAGCGGTCCGCCCATCGCCACAGATGCGTTGCCGGGCGTTTCGATACGCAGTCCGGCGGCGTTCAAAGTGTCGAGAATGCTGTCTGCTTTTTCGTAGGCGGCATCGGCCAGCACACGCACCTTGCCATTCTGCTCGCTTTCGATGCGATGAAGGTTATGGGTGATGGTGGCAAGTATCTTGTCGGAAGTTTCAAGCGTTGATTCACCCGAAATCCCGCCAGAAAGGCGCAATCCCACCGAACCGGCATCCGCACGGCGATCAGGCTCTCCAGTCGGCAATTTTCCGGGCACAGGACCGGTGATGATTGGATCGATGCCGGGGAAATCGCGTCCGGCAAGGGCTTCATTGGGGATATACTGGCTGTGCTGCTCAATATCCGGCGCCGTTTCCGCAGGCATTTCCGGCATTGGCTGCAATTGCGAAGCCCGTTCCAGCAGTGGCGCAAGTTTGCCGTCACGTGCGCTCAATGTCTGCTGACGCTGCATCAGTTCAGCAACCTTGTTCTCCATCACCTGCTGATCCAGCATCTGTCGGCTGGTGATACGGTCAACTTCGGTGCGAAGCGCTGAAATGCGGTCTTCATAAAGCTGCTGGTTGCGGGCATGGCGCGCGATGCCGGCGCTCATGAGATCATCGCGAAGCACCAGGTAAGCCGTCGCGCCAAGATATCCTGCCGAGAGAGCGAGAAACACCGCGCCGCCAAGAACTGTCATCCAGGGGCGCAACGTGAAATGGCTGATCTTTTCGCCGCGCGCAATAATCAGGACAGGCGGTTCCTTGCGCTCTCCGAACACCTTTTTCGTGGATGTTTTCGCCTGATTCCCAGTCATGCCAGCCGCATGCCCCTTCTCGATTCCCTTACTTGATTACAACTTATTAGGGTTAACAGACCTTTACATTCGGAGCTTGCGCGGGCCGTGCGACGAGGTTTGTTTTTGCCGAAGGGGTCGGCGGGATAAGGGCTAGATGGATACCGGGGACAGCGAACGATAGAAGGACGGGGTCAAGCCCGCTTCGGCACGAGCCAGTTCGTTGAAGGGCGGCTTCAGGTCGCCGCGGAAATTTGCACGCACCAGCTCCTGAAATCTCGCGACCGGGTCGATTCTGTTCCGGGCACAGAAAAAACGAAACCATTTGGCGCCGACGGCGACATGCGTTTTCTCGTCATTGTAGATGACGTCCAGAATTGCAGCGGTCTCATGATCGCCAGTCTCGATCATTTTCTCCAGCAAGGATGGGGTCACATCGAGCCCACGAGCCTCGAGAATAAGCGGTACGACAGCGAGACGGGCTTCGAGATCGTTGCGGGTCTGGTGGGCGGATTGCCAGAGTCCATCATGGGCGGGCATGTCGCCGTAATCCGCACCCAACGACTTGAGGCGATCACGCAGCAGTGTGAAATGCCGGGCTTCATCATCGGCGACTTTCATCCAGCCGTCGAAGAAACTGCGTGGTATCGGTTTGGCGGCGAAACGGGCAACAATGTCCAGCGCAAGATCGATGGCGTTCAGCTCGATATGGGCGAGGGCGTGCATCAAGGCGATGCGCCCGTGTTCCGTGTTGAGCGATCGCTTCTTCAGCATCCGCGGAGGTACGAGTTCCGGCTTTTCAGGCCGTCCGGGACGCTCGGGCAAGGGCGGATCGAGCGGACTGCGAACCGACAATGTGCGGCCAAACCAGCGGGCCGCAGTTTCTCGTGTCAGCCGGACCTTTTCGTCAAGATCGCTGGCGGATATGGCGCGGATGGCATTGCCGCGCAGCGTCTGTTCGTAAGATGGCTTGTTTGTCATCGTTCAAAGCGCGCGTGCAGCCTCGAGAACCGCATCGGCATGACCGTCTACTTTCACCTTGTTCCAGACCTGAGCGATTTTTCCTTGCGCATCGATCAGGAACGTCGTGCGTTCCACGCCCATATATTTGCGGCCGTACATGCTTTTTTCCACCCATACGCCATAGGCTTCAAGCGCTACCCGGTCTTCATCCGCGGCAAGATCGACGGTCAGGTCGTGCTTCTTGCGAAATTTCGCGTGTTTCGTCGCGCTGTCGGGAGAAAGGCCGATGACGCGAACCCCTATCTTGTCGAATTCCGGCTTCAGTTGGGAGAAGGCAATCGCTTCCTTGGTGCAGCCGGAAGTGTCGTCTTTCGGATAAAAGTAGATGACCACCGGCTTGCCCCTAAGGGATGACAGGGAGATTTCGCCATTATCCGAAGGCAGAGTGAAATCGGGTGCCGGATCGCCAACTTGGGGATGAGCCATATCTGCGCCTTTCTTTTATGGATTAGGATGGAAACCACCTGTTACAGTCTGAGCTATCGCATTCGGGCAAGGCTTGTGCAACCATTCGCGGCGTCATCGTGACGGTAGTTGATAAGCGCAAGGCTGCCAGTTCATGCATGTCGCACAAGTGACGAACTGCTTATAAAACAGGTGATTACGATCACTTACGAAAGTAAATTCTAAGGGATCGTTTGGCATGGCACTCTTTTTCTGGCTGGGTTGTTGACAGAGAAACCGCAGAAGATCCGCTTCAGCAAGCGGGAGATGAAAAGAATCGAGCGTCTCGCCGCTGATGGCGAGGGAGGCTTTTTGCCCGGCCCGGCACGTTCGAGCCGCTCTTTTCTATCGCGCTGTTCCCATGCAGTTCTATCGGTCTGCATTCTTCTGGTTCTCATCACAGGTGCCGGTTTCGTCATCCTTCGCAGCGGCGTTGACAGCAATCTTTTGCGTGACGAAGCGCAGAAAAGCCTGACGCATATTCTCGGAGAAGGCGCATCGGCCTCCATCGGTAGTGCGGCGCTGTCGCTGGATCAGGACAGCCATGTTGCGCTCGAGGCCCGGGATGTGTCGATCGCCGATCCAAAGCAGGGTGTTGAAATCAGCGGAATCAAGTCGGTGCGTCTCGGATTGGCGCCGCTGCCGCTTTTGACCGGCAAGGTGCGCGTCGCCCAGCTTGAAGTGGACGGTGTGTCCTTTGAAATGCCGGAAACGGAGGGGCCGGGTTTCTGGAAGTCGCTGCCTTACGATGAAAACGGCATTCTCGATTTCGACGCGGTTTCAGGCGAGCTTTTTGCTGCCATGCGCCGCAGCCTGGAGCTTTTGCGCGCGCAGGACACGCATGTCATCGGCATTTTCAACAGTACCGTCGCATTCAAGGTTGGCGATGAGCAGCAGGTTCTGAATATCGAGGAGGCCCGCCTGATCGAAGAAGGCGGGAAGATCGGCATCACCGGCAGTGTCATCTGGAAGGGCAAGAAAATTGCGCTGGATGGCAAGATTGACCAGCATGCAGGCGATAACAGCCTGGCAGGCTTTGAGCTGAATATTCGCGACATTCCCATAGCACTGGGTTCTCCGCCGGAAGTTGCTCCCCTCATAAACGGCAACCGTGTCAATCCGGCCCATTTCGAACTTGAGGCATCGGCCCGCTTGTCCCTGATGGGGTCAGCCGCAGACGGTGACAAGCCCGAACGTCTCGCGACCGAACTCGCCATTGATGATCTGGATATGCAACTTGGCAAGGTCGAGGACGTGCGCGGGGGTGTTCGCCTTAATCTTGAGCATGCGGTCGGAAGCCGTAAAATCGAGATCAAGTCATCCCGCCTGCAGCTTGGCGGTTTGCAGGCACAGTTCAACGGTGCTTTTGGACCCGAGCCGGAAACCGAAAGCAATACGGGCGGGCCTACGTATCGCTTTGAGGTGCTCACCACTTCGGCGACGAGCATGCCGTCGGAATCGACCGATCCGCCGTTATCCTTCGCAACACGGATAGCGGGGCGCTACATGGCCGATCAGCAACGCATCCAGTTTGCAAATCTCGATGTGCAGACGGAGAACGGTCAGCTCTTTGGTCAGGGAAGCATGGCATTCGGGGCCGGTTCGCCGGAAATGATCTTCTTGCTGCGTATTCCCCAGATGCCTGTGGCCGACGCCAAGCATCTCTGGCCCATCGATGTTGCGGACGGTGCCCGAGAATGGGTGCTCAAAAACCTTTTCGGCGGAACGCTCAAGGATAGCCGCATCGATATTTCGCTTGCGGGCGGCCGTTTCAACGGGCCGGGCCTTCCGCCGCCATTGACGGGCGATGAAATCAAGGCGGATTTCAGGGTAGTCGACACACGCTTTGATGTGGTGGGAGAACTGCCCCCCGTGCGGGACGCCGAGGGTGAAATATCGGTCCGAGGGGCCTATACGACGATCAAGCTTTTGAAAGGCGTGGCCTATACGCCGAACAACCGCAAGGTTGATGTGTCGGACGGTACGCTCATCATTCCGTGGGGACCGCAACGCCCGGTTATCGCCGAATTGGATCTCGGTGTCTCCGGCGAAGCGGCGGCCATTGCCGAAATAGCTGGGAACAAGCCCATCGACGTCCTGAAGAGTGTGCCTTTTCAGCCCGGCGATGTGACTGGCGATGTGAAATCGCGCGTCAAAGTAAACTTTGCCGTGTCCAAGGACCCGCCGCCCGGCACGCTTCGCTGGAATGCCGATATTGGCTTTACTGGTCTCAATATTTCTAAGCCGATAGCGGGCTCGTCCGTCAGCGATGCGACGGGCAGCATCAAGGTCGATCAGTCAGCCGCCAATATCACCGCCGATGCGATGCTCGACGGTGTTCCTGCAAAGATCAATCTGGTCGAGCCGGTCGATCGGTCCGGTTCGGTCAAGCGCGAGCAGAAGGTCCGGCTGGATATTGACGACAAGACCCGCAACGCGGTCTTTCCGGGGCTGAACTCCATCTTTTCGGGCCCGATGTCGGTTGACCTCGGAATGGAGGACGGCGGGAAGCGCCATGTTTCGGCCGATCTCGGCAAGACCCAGATTGACCTTCCCTGGCTCGGATGGCGCAAGGGTGCGGGCATACCCGCGAAAGCCACCTTCGATTTGGTCCAGAGCCCTGACGACAAAAGCAAGATGGACATCCATAATCTTGTTTTTTCCGGGGATGCTTTCGGCGCCAAGGGCGATCTCTCGATCGCGAAAGGCGACTTCCAGTCCGCGAATTTCAGCGACATACGCCTGAACAGAAACGATAGCCTCGCGGTCAAGGCGACGAAGAGCGGCAACAGCTATCGTGTCAATGTGCGCGGCTCGCAATTCGATGCGCGCGCCCTGATCAAACAGGTCTCGGACCTTGGGGGAAAAAGCGGAAGCGGCAGCAAATCCAGCAATCCACGCGTGGTTGTAAGCGCCCAGATCGACGAGGTCGGGGGCTTTAACGGCGAAACGCTGCGCAATGTCAATGTTTCCTATGAAAGTGCTGGCAGCAAGGTTTCGGGCGTATCGGTCAACGCTGTTACATCATCCGGTGAGTCATTCGTGGCGACGAACAACGATCAGGGCGATGCGCGCTCCATTTCGCTTCAGTCGAACGATGCTGGCGCGGTTCTTCGCTTTTTCGACTTCTATGACAAGATGCGCGGCGGCAAGATCACAGTCGGGCTTGCAGCACAGGGCAACGGTCCTTTGCGCGGCCAGATCGACGCACGCAACTTTGCCATTATCAACGAACCGCGTCTGGCCAAGATCGTTTCCAGTCCACCCTCAGATGGGGGCACAAGTCTCAACCAGGCCGTAAAACGCGATATCGACGTATCACGTGTTGACGTGGAGCGCGGTTTCTCGCTGATCGAAAAGGGCAATGGCTACCTGAACCTGTCGAAGGGAGTTGTGCGAGGACCCGCCGTCGGTACGACCTTCCAGGGAACGCTCTATGACCAGCAAGGCAACATGTCCATCACCGGCACATTCATGCCCGCTTACGGCGTCAACCGGCTGTTCGGCGAGCTTCCTATCGTGGGTGCGTTGCTCGGCAACGGACGCGACCGTGGCTTGATTGGAATTACCTACAAGCTTGCTGGAAGCGCCAAGCAGCCCCAGGTGATCGTCAACCCGATTTCAGTCATCGCTCCCGGTATATTCCGCTCCATATTCGAGTTCTAATGCAAAACGACCGATCTGAACGAGGTTGCGCACGATGAAACGTCTCCTTCTGACACTGGCTTTCTTGCTGCCCGCGGTGCATGCGAATGCGGACTCTCTCTACGACAAATGCATTCAACAATCCGATGGCACAAACTCCGCTTGGGCGGAGTGTGGTGGCGCGTGGGTGAAGCGGGCCGACAGTGCGCTGAACGCGGCATGGAAGAAGACCTACGGTCAGGCTGATGGGCAGACAAAGACTGATTTGCTGGCCGAACAGCGCCTTTGGAACAGCTACAAGGAAGCGTCCTGCAAATTCTACGCGAATGGCGATTGGGGACGTGAAGGACAGGTGCTTTCGTTTCCGGCTTGCCGGGCGAAAGTCATAGAAGCACGTACCAAGCAATTGCTCGGATACAACGAACGGTGATCCGCCGACAAGCTTTCCCGCTTTAACGATGCCCCTCACAATAAAGCCGGGCGCAAGGCCCGGCTTTGTTCATTCCATGATCGTCCGGTTTATGCTGGACGGATCAGCACGTGACGCTTCTTGCCCAGCGACAGCTTGATGACGCCTTGATCGTTCAGAGCACCAGCGTCGACCATCATGCGGGGATCACTGACCGGCTCGTCATTGATGCGCACCGCGCCGCCTTCAACATGGCGACGGGCTTCGCCATTGGTCGTGCACAGTTCAGCGAGAACCATCAATGCCAGAACACCGATGCCACTGTTCAACGTTGCCTTGTGAACGCCGACCGTCGGGAGGTTTTCCGACAGTTCGCCATCCTCGAAGGTCTTGCGCGCCGTTTCCGCGGCTTCCTCGGCTGCGTCACGACCGTGCAGCATGGCCGTTACTTCCGTCGCGAGGATTTTCTTCGCCTCGTTGATTTCAACACCTTCAAGAGCGGCCAGCTTGGCGATCTCGTCCAGCGGAAGTGCCGTATAGAGCTTCAGGAACCGCTCCACGTCCGCATCTTCCGTGTTGCGCCAGTATTGCCAGAAATCATAGGCGCTCAGCATTTCGGCGTTCAGCCAGATGGCGCCGCCAAGCGACTTGCCCATCTTCTGGCCGGATGCCGTCGTCAACAGCGGCGAGGTGAGGGCGTAGAGCTGTGGGGTTCCCATACGGTGACCGAGATCGATACCGTTGATGATATTACCCCACTGATCCGAACCGCCCATCTGGAGGCGAATGTCATGGCGCTTGTTCAGTTCCACGAAATCGTAGGCCTGAAGGATCATGTAGTTGAATTCGAGGAATGAGAGCGACTGCTCACGATCGAGGCGCGTCTTCACCGAATCGAACGAAAGCATGCGATTGACCGAGAAATGACGGCCGACATCGCGCAGGAATTCCAGATAGTTGATGTTGCGCAGCCAGTCGGCATTGTTGACCATCAGGGCGTCGGTCGGGCCATCACCAAAGGTAAGGTAGTTGGCAAAGACACGCTTGATGCCGGCGATGTTCTCGGCAATCGTATCCTCGGTCATCAGCTTGCGGGCTTCGTCCTTGAAGGACGGGTCGCCAACCATGCCAGTCCCGCCGCCCATCAGCGCGACGGGCCTGTGGCCGGTCTGCTGGAGCCAGTGCAGCATCATGATCTGGATCAGTCCGCCTGCATGAAGGCTCGGAGCCGTGGGGTCGAAGCCGATATAGGCCGTCACGGTTTCCTTGGCCAACAATTCGTCGAGGCCACTTTCATCGGAAATCTGATGAATGAAGCCACGCTCGGAAAGCGTGCGAAGAAAATCGGATTTGAAACCGGACATTCCTTTTCCCTGACTGATAAGGCGAAGTTGAAACTGGTCGCAAGCGGCTGCTTACATCCATGTGATAAGTCCGCCTTTAGCACCAATCAACCGCCAATAACAAGGAAACTCCCGAATTGGCGGATTGCGAACCGGTAATTTGGCTTCATCTATTGGGGGGACTGGCGTTGGCCTCAGTGTTGTGCGGTGCTTGAAAACAGATTGAGCACAATGACACCGGCAATGATCAATCCCATGCCCAGCACGGCGGCGAGGTCGAGCTTCTGGCCGAACAATAGCCACCCGATCAAAGCAACGAGCGTCACGCCTATTCCAGACCATATCGCATAGGCGATGCCGACGGGGATGCTCTTCAGCGTCAGGGAAAGAAAATAGAAGGCCAGTCCATAAGCGACGATGACGATCATGGATGGTCCCAGCCGGGTAAAGCCTTCGGACGCCTTGAGGCTGAGCGTTCCGATGACTTCGGACACGATGGCGATAGCGAGGATAGCATAAACCGGCATGTCACGCTCGTGAGATGGAGATGAAAGGACGAATCATTTGACGGCGATGGTAACATCGCATGAAAAATCCGGCGGGAGACCCGCCGGATGAGACGCTGCAAATCGGGAAAACGACTTGCCGGATTGCTTGTTAGCGAAGGCGCTTCGGACGCGCTTCCACCAGTTCGCCAGCCAGACGGCGATCAAGATATTCGGCGCAATCCTCGATGAGTTCATCGCCCTGACCGGTGAAGAAGTGGTTTGCTCCCGGAATCGTGGTCTGGGTGATGGTGATGCCCTTCTGGGTCTTCAGCTTGTCGACCAGAGCCTGCACGTCCTTCGGCGGCGCGACCTTGTCGTTATCGCCATGGATGATGAGGCCGGATGACGGGCAGGGCGCCAGGAAGGAGAAATCATAGGTATTCGGCTGCGGGGCGACGGAAATGAAGCCTTCGATTTCCGGGCGGCGCATCAGAAGCTGCATGCCGATCCACGCACCGAACGAGTAACCGGCGACCCAGCACGTCTTGGAGTCGGGGTGAAGCGCCTGCACCCAGTCGAGAGCGCTTGCCGCGTCCGACAACTCGCCCGCACCGTGGTCGAATTCGCCCTGGCTGCGTCCAATACCGCGGAAGTTGAAGCGCAACGTCGTGAAGCCGCGCTGCTGGAACATGTAGAAAAGATCATAGACGATCTTGTTGTTCATCGTGCCGCCGAACTGCGGATGCGGATGAAGGATGAGCGCGATTGGAGCATTCTTTTCTTTGGAAGGCTGATAGCGACCTTCGAGGCGTCCGGCAGGGCCGTTGAAAATGACTTCTGGCATGTGTACTCCGCTCGTAACGGGAAGACCGGATCTGGACGGCGAAACTTGACGTTGTTGGACGCCGCTTCTAGAACCGGTTTGAAATTTCGACAGACTGAAAGCGAGTTTCAGTTCCTATGGGGGCTTAATAGGCTTTTCTTGATTGAAAATTCAAGAAAATTGCGCTTCCAGAATTTTGTTTAGGAGATAGGTACGGTGAACGGGAGCGGCAAGAGGCTCTATCTGGACTATAATGCCAGTGCTCCGTTGCTTGAAGAGGCGCGGGATGCGGTCGTCAACGCACTCGGCATTACCGGAAATCCATCCTCCGTGCATCGTGAAGGCCGCGCCGCACGCGCGCTCGTTGAAGCAGCGCGTCGCAGCGTTGCCGCGCTCGTCAATGCCAGGCCGGACCATGTTTTCTTTACATCAGGTGCAACAGAAGCCGCTTCGACGCTGCTGACACCGCACTACATGATGGGACGGTCGCCGGTCCGCCTGTCGCATCTCTATGTGAGCGGGACGGAACACCCATGCATGCTGTCCGGTGGCCAGTTTGCCCCGCAGGACGTCACGGTGCTGCCGGTCGACGCAAACGGCATCGTGGAGCTTGATTCCCTGAAGGCTGCCCTCGGCCGTCACGACAAAAGCGCCGGACTGCCACTCGTGGCGATACAGGCTGCCAATAATGAAACGGGGATCATTCAGCCGGTTGCCGAAATTGCCGCTATTGTGAAAGCTGCTGGCGGTATTTACATCGTCGATGCCGTGCAGGCTGCTGGACGCATTAAATTAGACATTTCAGATAATTGCGGTGATTATCTCATAATCTCCTCACACAAGATCGGCGGACCGAAAGGTGTCGGTGCCATCATTGCCATTTCCGATCTCATGATGCCGCGCGCGCTTGTTCGCGGCGGGGGGCAGGAGAAGGGGCATAGAGCGGGAACCGAAGCCCTGCCGCTGATCGCCGGTTTCGGGGCCGCGGCTGATGTCGCCAAAGCGCGGCTGGACGGAGATGGCTGGTCTCCGGCAATGCGGGACAGGCTGGAAGCAGGGCTGGCCGCAATTGCACCAGACGCGGTGATCTATGGCCAGTCGGTCAACAGACTGCCGAACACCACATTCTTTTCGCTTGAAGGACAGAAGGCCGAAACCGTGCAGATCGCATTTGATCTTGGCGGGGTCGCTCTTTCAGCAGGTTCGGCCTGCTCGTCTGGCAAAGTCGGTCCCAGTCATGTCCTGTCGGCAATGGGATACGGAGACAGTCTGGGGGCGATCCGCGTTTCACTGGAGCCGACCGCAACGCCCGATCAGGTCGATGCGTTTCTCGAAGTGTTTCGCAAAATTGTCGAGCGCCGCGCTAAAAGAGCCTGACCCAAGCCGAAATTGAAGTTCCGCCCCGGGGACGTATGTTACCTGCAAGCGCAGTTTCACGGGGGAGTTTTATAAGTTGATTGTTTTAATCGGCATTTTTTCGGGCAAATTTGCACCCGGCGCTTGAAATTCAGTTTAGAGAGGTTTTAAAGAAGGGCCACGCACACTATATCGAGACGGTAATCAAGACTATTATCGCCTTGACGTTTGCAACTGTCGGGCCTTGACCCCGACGAGGATGGAGAACGCCGATGCCTGCAGTGCAGGAGACCATTGATCAGGTCCGCGGCCTTGACGTGGACCAGTACAAGTATGGCTTCGAGACGACGATCGAAGCTGAGAAGGCCCCCAAGGGCCTTAACGAAGATATCATCCGCTTCATTTCCGCCAAGAAAAACGAGCCGGAATGGATGCTGGAATGGCGTTTGAAGGCCTATGAACGTTGGCTCACCATGGAAGAGCCGACCTGGGCTCGTGTCGATTATCCGAAGATCGATTTCCAGGACGCATATTACTATGCGGCGCCGAAAAACCAGTCCGGTCCGAAGTCGCTCGATGAAGTCGATCCGGAATTGCTGAAGACCTATGAAAAGCTTGGTATTCCGCTGCGCGAGCAGGAAATTCTTGCTGGCGTTCGCAAGCAGGGCGAGCCGAGCGAAATCGACGGCAACCCGTCCGATAATGTCTATGCGTCGGGCCGCGTGGCCGTTGATGCCGTGTTCGACAGCGTTTCGGTCGTCACGACCTTCAAGGAAGAACTCGCCAAAGCTGGCGTGATTTTCTGCTCGATTTCCGAAGCGATCCGCGAGCATCCCGAACTGGTGCAGAAGTATCTGGCTTCTGTGGTTCCCGTTTCGGACAACTATTATGCGACGCTGAATTCGGCTGTCTTCACGGACGGTTCGTTTGTCTATGTTCCGAAGGGCGTTCGCTGCCCGATGGAGCTTTCGACCTATTTCCGCATCAACGAAAAGAACACCGGTCAGTTCGAACGGACGCTCATCATCGCCGATGAAGGCGCGTATGTTTCTTATCTCGAAGGTTGCACCGCACCGCAGCGCGACGAAAACCAGCTGCACGCGGCTGTCGTTGAGCTGATTGCGCTCGAAAACGCCGAAATCAAGTACTCGACGGTCCAGAACTGGTTCCCCGGCGACAAGGATGGCAAGGGCGGCATCTATAACTTCGTTACCAAGCGTGGCGATTGCCGTGGCGATAATTCCAAGATTTCGTGGACCCAGGTAGAAACCGGTTCCGCAATCACGTGGAAATATCCGTCCTGCATTCTGCGTGGCGACAATTCCCGCGGCGAGTTCTATTCGATTGCCGTTTCCAACGGCCATCAGCAGATAGACTCCGGCACCAAGATGCTGCACCTCGGCAAGAACACGTCGAGCCGCATCATCTCCAAGGGTATTTCGGCCGGCAAGTCGAACAACACCTATCGCGGACAGGTTTCTGCCCATCGCAAGGCTGAGAATGCCCGTAACTTTACCCAGTGCGACTCGCTCCTGATCGGCAATGATTGCGGCGCGCATACGGTGCCGTATATCGAGGCGAAGAACGCCACGGCGCAGTTCGAACACGAGGCAACCACCTCCAAGATTTCGGAAGACCAGCTGTTCTATGTGATGCAGCGCGGGATTCCGGAAGAGGAGGCAATCGCTCTCATTGTCAATGGCTTCGTGAAGGAAGTCATTCAGGAACTGCCGATGGAATTCGCCGTCGAAGCCCAGAAGCTTATCGGCATTTCGCTTGAGGGCAGCGTCGGTTAACCGACGCGCCCATTCCATCTCGCATCAGATTTTCTGGCCAGCCTTTTCCTGGCATTAGAACAAGGTTTACATTCATGCTTGAGATCAAGAACCTCCATGCAAAGATCGCCGACACGGATACAGAGATCATCCGTGGCCTGAACCTCACCGTGAACAAGGGTGAAGTTGCTGCGATCATGGGTCCGAACGGTTCGGGCAAGTCCACGCTTTCCTATATCCTCGCGGGTCGCGAGGACTATGAAGTGACGGAAGGCGACATTCTCTATAACGGCGAGTCGATCCTCGAACTCGACCCGGCCGAACGCGCCGCCAAGGGCATCTTCCTGGCTTTCCAGTACCCGATGGAAATTCCGGGCGTTGCCACGATGGAATTCCTGAAGGTTGCGATGAACAGCCAGCGCAAGGCGCGTGGCGAGCCGGAACTGAAGATTCCTGAATTCATCAAGCGCGTGAAGGACGCCGCTGGCGGCCTCAACATCGACATGAACATGCTCAAGCGTCCGCTCAACGTTGGCTTCTCGGGCGGTGAAAAGAAGCGCGCTGAAATTCTGCAGATGCAGCTTCTGGAGCCAAGCCTTTGCGTCCTCGACGAAACCGATTCCGGTCTCGACATCGATGCGCTGAAGATCGTTTCGGAAGGCGTGAACGCGCTGCGTTCGCCAGATCGCGCCGTGGTCGTCATTACGCACTATCAGCGTCTGCTCGAGCATATCATTCCGGACAGCGTGCACGTTCTGTACAAGGGCCAGGTCATCAAGTCCGGTGACAAGAGCCTTGCGTTGCATCTTGAAGAAAATGGTTATGCCGACGTAATCGGCGAAGCTGCCTGAGGAGGGATGGATCATGAATATCCAGACCGCCCCGGCTGCCAAGCCGCGAACGCCGGCTGAAACTGCGCTGATCGACAGCTTTGCCGACCGCATGGGCGACCTGCCGGGCAATGGCGACGTTGTCGTTGCACGTGATGCGGCCCTTGAATCGCTCAAGGAAAACGGCATTCCGTCCCGTCGCGTTGAAAGCTGGCACTACACGGATTTCCGTACGCTTCTGAAAGGCGTGGCGCCCTTCGATACCTCCGCGGGAACGCAGGCATTGCCCGCGCTGATCGCCGGTTCGTCGATTGTCGCTGCGAGCAACGGCGTTGCTCTTGCTGCGAATGCACCCCAAGGCGTGTCGCTGACGCCGGTCCGCGAAGCGCTGGCTGACGGCTCGCTCGTCACCCAGCTCCGGTCACGGGGCTTCGACGATACGATTGGCCAGATCAACGCTGCCTATGTCAGCGATGGCTGGATGGTTTCGGTTGCAGATGGCACCGAACTGGAAGCTCCGCTGGAACTCCAGAATATCCAGAAGGCCGGACAGGGACACACACGTTTCCCGGTTCGCATTGGTGCCAATGTCAAGGCCACGATCGTGGAACGCCAGAATGGCGGCGAGGGCGATGCCTTCTCCACTTCTGTCAACCATGTAACCGTTGGCGATGGCGCCGAAATTCTCTGGGTTATCCTGCGAGATTTCGGCCAGGCAACGCAGCTCTCGCAGTTCAATGCGACCATGGGCAAGGGTTCCCGCCTGACGCTTTACATCATCAATGCGGGCGGCAAGCTCGTGCGTCAGGAAGTGCACGTCAACGTGGCCGGAGAAGATTCCGACTTCGAACTGCGCGGCCTCAACCTGCTGGCTGACGACAGCCATACCGACGTGACCATGACGGTCGGCCATCTTGTGGAGAACACCCGTTCGACCGAGATCGTCCGCAATGTGGTCAAGGACCGCGCGCGCGGCGTCTTCCAGGGGATGATCCGCGTTGCGCAGATCGCTCAGAAGACCGACGCCCGCATGGCCTGCAACACGCTGCTGCTGTCGGATGAAGGCGAGTTCGATGCCAAGCCGGAACTCGAAATCTTTGCCGATGACGTGGCCTGCGGCCATGGTGCGACGGTTACCGAATTGTCGAAGGACTATCTGTTTTACCTGATGGCCCGAGGCATTCCGGAAAACGAGGCTCGTGGCCTGCTGATCAAGGCTTTCATCGCCGAGATTATCGAAGAGCTGGAAGACGAAACGCTGGTTGAAGCACTGGAAGAAGTGCTGTCCAACTGGCTCGCCAGCCATGCCTGATTGATTGAGGCGGAGCGTGTGAATATGCGCTCCGCCTTTTCCTGCCGAAACGGCAAGAGGAACGATCATGGACCATAAGAATCCGCTTTTAGCGCGCTATGACGTCGAAGCGATCCGCCGGGATTTTCCGATCCTTTCGCGCGAAGTGCACGGCAAGCCGCTCGTCTATCTCGACAATGGCGCATCGGCGCAGAAGCCGCAGAGCGTCATCGACGCGGTTGCTCACGCTTATTCCAACGAATATGCCAATGTTCATCGCGGGCTGCATTTTTTGTCGAATGCGGCAACCGATGCCTATGAAAAATCGCGTGAGACGGTACGCCGTTTCCTGAACGCCGGTTCGGTTGACGAAATCGTCTTCACAAAAAATGCGACCGAGGCGATCAACACGGTCGCCTACGGCTATGGCATGCCGAATATCGGCGAGGGGGATGAAATCCTGCTGTCGATCATGGAGCATCACTCCAACATCGTTCCGTGGCATTTCATTCGCGAAAGACAGGGTGCGAAGCTCGTGTTCGCACCGGTGGACGACGAAGGCACCTTCCACATCGCAGAATTCGAGAAGCGCCTGACGGAACGCACCAAGCTCGTTGCGATCACGCATATGTCGAATGCGCTTGGAACGGTGACGCCGATCAAGAAGATCGTTGAACTTGCCCATGCGCGCGGTATTCCCGTTCTGGTCGATGGAAGCCAGGGCGCTGTGCACCTTCCTGTCGATGTGCAGGATCTCGGCTGCGATTGGTATGTCTTTACCGGCCATAAGGTTTACGGCCCATCCGGCATTGGTGTGCTCTATGGCCGGTCGGAAATGCTCGAGAAGATGCGTCCTTTCCAGGGCGGCGGTGAAATGATCGAAGAGGTGACGGAAGAATACGTCACCTATAATCATCCGCCGCACCGTTTCGAGGCAGGCACGCCTCCGATTGTTCAGGCTATCGGTCTTGGCGCAGCACTTGAATATATGGAAAAGATCGGCCGTCACGCGATCCTCGCTCACGAAGAGGACTTGCGTGATTACGCCCACGAACAGCTTGGACGCATCAACAGCTTGCGCATTTTTGGCAATGCGCCGGGCAAGGGAGCCATCATCTCATTTGCGCTTGAAGGAATTCACGCGCATGACGTGTCGATGGTGATTGATCGGGCAGGGGTTGCGGTGCGTGCAGGAACGCATTGCGCGCAGCCGCTCTTGAAACGCTTCGGCGTTACATCTACATGCCGTGCATCCTTCGCCCTGTACAATACCCGCGCTGAAGTGGATGCATTGGCGGAAGCCTTGGAAAAGGCAAGGAAGTTTTTCGGATGACCGACATGGAACAGAAAACTGAGGATCGAACCGTCTTTTCTGCCTCCGCCATCCCGCAGGAAGAACTCCTGCGCATGACGGATGACATCATTGCGGCCTTGAAAACGGTCTATGATCCGGAGATTCCAGCCGATATCTACGAGCTGGGCCTCGTCTACAAGATCGACATCGAAGATGATCGCACCGTGAAAATCGAGATGACGCTGACGGCTCCCGGCTGCCCGGTGGCGGGCGAGATGCCCGGCTGGGTCGAGAATGCCGTCGGCGCGGTCGAAGGTGTGTCAATGGTGGAAGTCACCATGACGTTCGATCCGCCATGGACCGCGGACCGTATGTCCGAAGAGGCACAGGTAGCCGTCGGCTGGTACTGAAATCAGTCTCTGCTCCTCCCGAAGTCGAGAGCCGGCCCCGGGAGGAACGCTTTCAAAATCCGGTTGTCTTCGAGTAATGCAGGGATTGCTTGCCCCAGCATGCCTGAAGCAGCCCGGCAACGCCTCCCAATGCCGTAGCGAATGAAACCAGTCCCTGTCCCCCCTTGAAGGGCAGGGTAAAGGTTGCGCTCAGCAGTTTCCATAATCGGCTAAGAAACCTGACTGGGAACTGCTTTATTGCCCGCCAGCGGTTCACTCTGTATTGGAGCGCGAATTCACTCGCATTATGATCCCGGTTCCTACGGAAATGGTAAGAAAAGCTTATTCTGCAACAAGGGACGGTTTCATAGACAATCGCGTCGGGCGCCCAGCCGGTCCTGGCGCCGAGTTTTTTGGCTTTAAGCCACAGGTTCCAGTCTTCTCCACCCGTCAGACCCAATTGCGAATCAAACCGTAACCCCGTTCTTCGAAAGAAGTCGAGCCTTCCCATCCAGCTGCCGGTTGCAACCTTGATGGCGTCGGCCTTGTTTTCCTGCCACTTCTGACGCGCACGCAGTTCAGCTTTGACGCTGTTCTTCTCAACGCCGGACCAGATCAGGTTTTGCCAGATATTCAGTTGCGGATTGAACGGCCTTGGCCGTACCGGCGAGCCAAGGATATCGAGATTCATGCGCTGCTGCTCGGCCAGCAGTTGCTTCAGCCAATCGGTTGCGACAGTCTCGTCATCGTCTACAAAAACAAGAAAGTCCGCTCCCGCCTGTTCAGCAAAATCAAGGGCGCGATTACGTGCAGACGAAATGCCGATGCGTGTTTCGAGCAAATAAAGCACCGGGTATGGGTAAATTTTCGGCCTCATTTCGGCAAGCCAGCCATCCAAGGTGTTGGCCGTATGATTCTCGACAACCAGAAATTCGATTCTTAAAGAATCCGGAAAGTCCAAATCGCATAAAGACAAATAAAGATTTGCAAGCATTCTTGGTCTATTGCGCGTAATAGTCGCAATAATAATACTAACTTTTTCCATTTATAAATCTCTATTATAGATATATCTAAATAATTTGAGGTATGGAAATATAATAAAGAAATATTCAGTATTACTATGGTTAAAGTTAGGCAGAATTAAGTAAGCGAAATTGCGGGGGAATCCTGCACCGAGACCCTGTGTAACCGGCAGTAATCAAGCTCGAAGCGGAGGCGCACTCGAATCCAGAAATCAAAAATGTGGCCAGTTGTGGAGAATGTTCCACAATGAACAATCCGCCTTGCGCAGCGCTGTAATAATAACGATGAGGATCTAGGTGGGAGGTGTTATTGCCAGCTTATGTCATTGTAACAAAAGCACAATCCTCCGATTATGAGGATATGTTGGTGCCCCCAGAGAGACTCGAACTCCCGACCCCCTGATTACAAATCAGGTGCTCTACCAACTGAGCTATAAGGGCACTTGCGCCCGATTAGCACAAATGCAGCGACTGTAAAACGAAAATTCGTCGCAAGCAGGTCATGGCAACCGGGTTTTTCATGTGATAGCCAATAGCGGGTTGGGAAAACAGTGGCAAACTTGTCAGAGTTGGGCCGGATTCGGGACTGTAAACATGGAAGATAAATCGCTCGCGCTGCATTTTCTGTCATCAGGAACCGAAGAATCACTGCTCGCACAAAAGGATCTGGTGGCTCGCTACGGCCATGTAGCGGCGGAAGATGCCGACATCATTGTCGCGCTTGGCGGTGATGGAACCATGTTGCAAGCCTTGCGCGACTTCATGAGCAGCGGCACGCCGATCTATGGCATGAATCGCGGGTCGGTTGGCTTTCTCATGAACGAGTTTAGCGTGGACGACCTGCCAGCCCGTATTTTGGCCGCTCAGATGGAAACCATTCGCCCGCTCGTCATGGTCGCAGAAACGGAATCCGGACAATCGTTCGAAGCATTGGCGATCAACGAAGTTTCCCTGTTCCGCCAGTCCTATCAGGCCGCCAAGATCAGGATAACGATCGATGGCAAGGTGCGGCTCGATGAACTTGTTTGTGATGGTGTGATGGTCGCGACGCCAGCAGGCTCCACCGCCTACAATCTCTCGGCGCAAGGGCCGATCCTGCCGCTTGAGGCGCCGCTTCTGGCGTTGACCCCGGTAAGCCCGTTTCGCCCGCGTCGGTGGGGTGGGGCGCTGTTGCCCAAGCATGTGACCGTTCGTATGGATCTGCTGGAAACCGAAAAGCGTCCCGTCAACGCAGTCGCGGACAATAATGAAGTCAAATCGGTTCGTTCCGTCACGGTGCGGGAAGCGCCGAACAGCCAGGTCGCCATTCTTTTCGATCGCAATCATTCATGGGATGAACGCATCCTGACGGAACAGTTCAGGCATTAGCTCTGGCAGGAAAAGGGCGCGCGACCTGAGCAGTGCCGATTGCTTTTTAGCTTTTGATAATTTGAATAAATTTGTTCATGTTCGACGTTGATTTCGATTGTTGCAGCATGATTGAAGCAATTTGATATCTTTCGATGGTATTTTAGTTGACTTTTGCACGCTGTAGACGTAGGCGATGCTGCAAGAAAACGCATATTGCGTTGCAGACGCCTTATTCTGCCTTGGTTCCTGCGCCCGATGACGCGGCTGCAATGACAGGATGGGTGGAAACCATTTCCAAACCAGAGAGCTGCGCCTCCATTGACGACATTTGCCGAACTCGGTCTTTCCCCGAAAGTGCTCGCCGCTGTTGAAGCGGCAGGATATACTGCGCCCACGCCCATCCAGGCCGGAGCCATTCCTCCAGCCCTTGAACGCAAGGATGTTCTGGGCATCGCGCAGACGGGAACCGGAAAGACGGCCTCTTTCGTGCTTCCCATGCTGACGCTTCTGGAAAAGGGCCGGGCGCGGGCGCGCATGCCTCGCACGCTCATTCTGGAGCCGACCCGTGAACTCGCCGCGCAGGTCGAGGAAAACTTCGCCAAATACGGCATCAATCAGCGGCTGAATGTGGCTCTTCTGATTGGTGGCGTTTCATTCGATGACCAGGAACGCAAGCTGGAGCGCGGTGCGGACGTCCTCATCGCGACGCCTGGCCGCTTGCTCGACCATTTCGAGCGCGGCAAGCTGCTCCTGACCGGTGTCGAAATTCTCGTCATCGATGAAGCCGACCGCATGCTCGACATGGGCTTCATTCCAGACATCGAGCGCATCTGCAAGCTCATCCCGTTCACGCGTCAGACGCTTTTCTTCTCGGCCACCATGCCGCCGGAAATCACCAAGCTGACCGAACAGTTCCTGCATTCTCCCACGCGCGTCGAGGTCGCAAAGGCCTCATCGACGGCCAAGACCGTCACCCAGCGCCTGGTGAAATCCACCAAGAAGGATTGGGACAAGCGCGCGGTGCTGCGCGATCTCATCCGCGCCGAAGGCGATACGCTCAAGAACGCAATTATCTTCTGCAACCGCAAGAAGGACGTATCGGAGTTGTTCCGCTCGCTGACGCGGCATGAATTCAACGCCGGAGCCCTGCATGGGGACATGGATCAGCGCGCACGCATGACCATGCTGTCCAATTTCAAGGACGGCAAACTGCAGTTGCTGGTCGCGTCCGACGTGGCTGCCCGTGGTCTCGATATTCCTGATGTGAGCCACGTTTTCAATTTTGATATTCCGATCCATTCGGAAGACTATGTTCACCGCATCGGCCGTACTGGTCGCGCGGGCCGTTCCGGCAAGGCCTTCACCATCGTGACGCCTTCGGATACGAAATATCTGGCTGCTATCGAAGACATGATCGGTGAAAAGATCGAATGGCTGGACGGTGATCTGTCCACCCTGCCGGCCTCCGACGAGGCGGACGATCAGCGCAAGGGCAAGAATGCGCGCGGCAAAGGCAAGGACGCCAAGGGCAAGGAAAAGCCGAAGGACAAGGCGAAGGCCAAGCCTGCGGAAATCGTTGATCCTGCCGAGCAGCCCCAGCCGGTCATTGAAACCAGTGACCGCCGCGATGCGATCCGCGCTTCCAATGACGAGCGCCGCGGCAAGCCGCAGCACGAACAGAAGCGCCGTCGTGATCGTGACGATGACGGCCCGTCGCCTGTTGGCTTCGGCAACGATATCCCGGCCTTCATGCTGATTCCGACCGGAATCTGATGGGAGAAAACTGAGAATGTTCAATCGGCTGCAAGCGAGCGCTTTGCAGCCGATTTCTTTTTGGGCTTGGTTTTTTCGCTTCGCAAGGCCGCGTCATAGGCGAGGCGGGCCCAGCGCGTCATCACTTCCGGATCATCGAAAGCTTCACTTGGCACGCTCCAGTAGGGCATGGCGACAGGTTCGCCGCCTTTGCGTCCTTCATAGGTCCATTGGGCCGCGCCAGCGTCAATAAATTGAGGAATGGTTGCTTCGTCAGCCTTGAAGAGCAGCTCGTCGCGAACAACGAGCGCAAAAATCATGCCCTGATGATAGATGCCCTTGCCGCCGAACATGCGGCGGATGGTGACGGGACCAAAGTCCTGCAACAGATCGCGGAGAACTTCGTCATCCATCGGCAGGCGGACCTTTGTCTGGCGTCAGGCTGCGCCCTGCATCTGGCGCAGGCTTTCCGGAGAGGCGGCTTTGATTTCAACAGACTCACCGCATCCGCAAGCCGAGGTCTGGTTCGGATTGTTGAAGACAAAACCCGTGCGCAGGGTCGTCACCTCGAAGTCCATCTGGGTGCCGAGCAGGAAAAGAACGGCCTCCGGTGCGATGTAAACCCTCGCACCATCCTTTTCGATGACATCGTCGCCAGCCTTGGCTTCGGTAACGAGATCGATGGTATATTCCATCCCGGCGCAGCCGCCCTTTTTCACGCCTACCCGGATACCCAGGGCGCCGTCCCGCGATGCGATGATCTCGCGTACGCGATCAGCTGCTTTGTCGGTTAGCGTCATGACTGCGAAACGGCCCATTTTCTCTCTTCCGGTATCGTGCTGGCTTATGGACGGAGAATCGTCCAGTCTTGTCGCAACAGGCTGAGTTTCCTCTGCGATTGCCACGTTTTCACTATAGTTAGTGTTGTAACATCATTACTGCAATACACCAAATCGGGAGCGTCCCGAAGCGCTCTGCAAAATATTGCTCGGAAGAGGAGAAGCGTATGTCGAATGACCGGATGAAACCTCTCATGCTCGCTGCCGTGATCGGCCTTCTGGGTGCAGGGGCAGCAGGCTTTGCAGCCGGAGGCGCCCTGGCGCAGAATCCGCCGAAGGGCGCGCCTGAAGAAACGCCGAGAAACGTCCAGGAAAAGCACGATAATGCTCCCGAGCCAGTTCAGGAAACCAAGCCTTCCGAACAGACGCAGGACGCCGCGGGAGGCGTGACGGTTCCGGATTATCGCGACGATCGTTCCACTCCACAGGCGCTCATCGAATCCTATTACAATGCGATCAACCGCAAGGAATATGCGCGGGCTTATGGCTATTATTCCGAAGAGGGGCGGGAACCGGACTTCAAGACCTTCCTGAAAGGTTATGAAAACACCAAGAGCGTGAAGGTGGCGTTGCGAAAGACCGATCCCGACCCGGGGGCGGGGCAGATTTACTGGAGCCAGCCGGTGGCCATCGAAGCGGAAACGGCGGATGGCAAGAAGGAAGTCTTCACAGGCTGCTATACGATTCACCTTACAAATCCTGCCATGCAGGAGGACCCGCCCTTCAAGCCGATGCAGATCATGACGGGCTCGCTCACCAAATCCCCGCTTGAACTGGAAAAAAGCGTGCCCGAGACCTGCGAAGCGCCTTGACTCGAAATGGCAAAAAGGCCCTTGACCTTACCACGATGGGAAGCTCCATCTTATGGCCATCCCTAGAAGGAGTGATTGATTTGATGAAGTTTTCCATTCCCAAGATGAAATGTGGCGGTTGCGCCGATAGCGTTACAGCCGCCTTGCGCGGACTTGATGCGACGGCTCCCATCGAAATCGACCTCGAAAAGAAGGAAGTCGAGTTCGGCGGCAACGTTCCCCAGGACAGAGTGCTCTCCGCCCTGGCTGCAGCCGGGTTTCCAGCGGCAAACGCTCAATAATGTGATTTCGGCTGCGCTTGTTTCAATGCGCTGCAGAAGATAGAGCCGTCCCCGGAAGCATGATGCAGTTCCGGCTAGGCTGTACGTCGAGAACAGATGCCGGGAAGCGAAGGGCTTTCCGGCATTTTCATGTCCCGACGCGCCGTAGCACTCAAATGGAGTGACCTCGGGCGCGCCCGGTGAACTCCGGCGCGGTGATCGGGGAACAGTGAGCATAAATGCCGCAAATGCTGTGTTTCATTGACTGGACCCGCGATTTTTGCCACATCAACGGCAAATCTCGTTTATGGTGCTCCGGCAGGATGCAGGGCGCTCCAATGGCATGAAACATCGCACTTCGCGATAAGGAAGGGTTTAGGGCTATGGCAGCCGATTTCCAGGATCTTCGCACAAAGATGGTCGACAACCAGATCCGCACGACGGACGTAACCGATCTGGCAGTGATCGATGCTTTCCTGACCGTCCCGCGTGAGGCGTTCGTTCCGGCGGCACGTCAGGTCCTTGCCTATATTGACGAAGACCAGCTTCTTGAAAGCGAAGGCAAGCAGCCTCGCTATCTGATGGAGCCTTCGCCTTTCGCCAAGCTGGTGCAGCTCGCAAGCATCAAGAACACGGACGTCGTTCTCGATGTCGGCTGCGGCACCGGATATTCCGCCGCCATCCTTTCCAAGCTGGCCGGTTCGGTCATCGGCCTCGAAAGTGATTCCGTATTGTCGGCTGCCGCCACTGCCCGTCTCGCAGAATTGGGCTATGACAATGTTGTGATCGTTTCAGGCGAACTGCAGGCAGGCTATCCTTCGGAAGCACCTTATGACGTGATCGTCATTGAGGGCGCCGTCGACTTCATCCCGGACGCACTTCTCGCCCAGTTGAGGGACGGCGGACGTCTCGTTGCCGTTGAAGGGCGCGGGAATGCCGGAGTTGCGCGGATTTACGTTAAAGAAAATGGTGTTGCATCAGGACGCGGTGTGTTCAACACTGCGGTTCGTCCGCTACCGGGCTTTGAACGGATTCCGCAGTTCGAGTTTTAATTTTAGCGGATGATACAATTCTGCAACGCTGTGGAATTTGTTTGTGCAAGCTCTGGCGGGGGCAATGGAAATAACCGAATTTAGAGGTTATTAGGATTTGCCCGAACCAATCGGTTCGATAGTTGGATTCGTTTGTTCTTATAATGAGGTACCCGGTGTTCAAAACGTGCAAAGGACTGGTAGCGGCCGCAGCATTGTTGTCTGGCACCATTTTAACGGGGCAGGCGGCGTTCTCGGAGACGTTGACCGGCGCTCTCGTCAAGGCCTACAAGAACAATGCTAACCTGAACTACTCCCGCGCAGGCGTCCGCGTTACGGATGAAGGCGTGGCGATTGCCAAGTCCGGTTATCGCCCACAGATTACGGGTTCTTATAACGTAGGGCGCGGCAAGACCCCTTCAAGCCGAGGATATCGTACGACAGGCACATTCGGCATTGAGCTGAATCAGATGCTGTTCGATGGATTTCAAACCAAGAACAACGTCGCCGCCGCCGAGACACAGGTCTTTGCCCAGCGCGAGAACCTCCGCAATGAAGAGCAGAACAGACTCTATGAGGCGGTGACCGCCTATATGGATGTCTATCGCGCTCGCCAGATCGCGGCCCTGCGTGAACGCAACCTTGCAGCCCTGAACGAACAGGTTCGTGCAGCCCGCGCTCGCCTCGACGTGGGCGAGGGTACGCGCACCGACGTTGCCCAGGCAGACGCCAGCCGCTCGAATGCGGTTGCTGCGCTCAATTCTGCGCGTGCGGATGTCAAGTCGGCAGAAGCAACCTACGTGCAGGTGATCGGCGTTCAGCCGGACAAGCTTGCAACGGCTGCGGCAGCCAAAAATCTGCCAGCCTCGCCGGATCAGGCATTCTCCATTGCGATTGCTGGCCATCCGGGCATCCTCGCGACGCAGTACGCCGTCAACGCTGCCGGATATAATGTAAAGGCTAAGGAAGGCGCTCTGCTTCCTTCCGTCGGGCTTACGGCAAGCGCCAGCCGCCTCGATACTTATGCCGGTGAGGGCGGTTCGCAGACCGACGGTAATTCGGCTTCCATCGGTGTTGGTGTGAGCATTCCGATCTATACCGGTGGCCGCACTTCGGCACAGGTCCGCCAGTCCAAGGAGCAGCTTGGTCAGGCGCGTATCGAAGTCGACGTGGTTCGCGATCAGGTTCGGCAAGCGATAGGCTCAGCTTGGTCGCAGCTTGAAGCTGCCCGTGCGTCGGTCAAGGCAAATCGGGACGGTATTTCTGCCGCACAGCTTGCTCTCGATGGCGTCATCGAGGAACGCAAGGTGGGGCAGCGCACCACGCTCGACGTGTTGAATGCGCAAAACGATCTCATCACGGCGCAGATCGCTCTGGTCGAATCCGAGCGTAACGTCATTGTTGCCAGCTATGCGCTCCTGAACGCGACCGGTCGCATGACCGCCAGCCAGATGGGGCTGCAGGTTGCCGAGTACAAGCCGGAAGAGCACTACAACGCCGTCAAGGACAAGTGGTTCGGCCTGCGCACACCGGACGGCCGCTGATCATTTGTGTGGAATGAGAATTGAAAGGCACCTTCGGGTGCCTTTTATTTTGCCGTCGATTCGGGATTCTCGCGGTATCGCAAATCCTTAACAAATCCATAAAGCTGTGAGTTTGAGAGCACGTTTCCTGCGTGGGGATTCTCAAACGGGGGATCGTCCGCTACCCTTAATCCATTGATTCTCTGTCTTTTGCAGACAATGTCGCAATACAGGAAAGCGGATTAGCCATGGCACAGACATCCAGCGCAACACGTGAACCGTCGATGGAAGAGATTCTCGCGTCCATCCGCAGGATCATTGAAGACAGCGATGTCACCCGCCAGCCCGCACCGATGGCATCTCAGGTTCGTGGAGAGGTTGCCGAGTTTCGTCGTCCGGTCACCGAGCAACCCGTTGCGCAGCCGGAGAGGCCCGCAATGATGCGCAATGTGTTCCAGGACGAACCGACATTGCGCGGCCCGATCAGCGAGCCGGTGCCGCCAGCGCCCGAACCGGCAATCGAGGCCGAGGATGAGGATGAAGTTGTTCTCAACGCCGAGAATGACGATCATTCCAACCCGGAGCCTCTGGCACATCCGCTACAGCCCGCGGCAACGGATATTTCGCTGGAAGAAATGGACCTTTCGGTTGAGGCGGAGATTGCAAAGGCGGTCGATACCTTGCTGGAACCGGAATCCGATGCGGAAATCGAGCAGGAAGTTCCTGTCCAGCCCAAGGCTGCCGCCCCGGTTACAGAAGCCGTTGCAAAGCCGCAGCCTTCTGCCCATATGTTGTCGCAGATCGCGGAACGTCAGGTAGCTGCTGCGTTTCAGGATTTGAATCATGCGGTTAGGGCTGAACCGCGCCGCTCGTTCGATGATATTGCTTCGGAACTGCTGCGCCCGATGCTGCAGGACTGGCTCGACAACAATTTGCCGACGCTCGTTGAGCGGCTTGTGCGGGAAGAGATCGAACGCGTGGTACGCGGCGAGCGATAAGCGTACCGGCCCGATCCGTTGAAATCTGACCCGTCT
Organism: Brucella sp. IR068; assembly: GCF_049065885.1. Taxonomy (NCBI): domain Bacteria; kingdom Pseudomonadati; phylum Pseudomonadota; class Alphaproteobacteria; order Hyphomicrobiales; family Brucellaceae; genus Brucella; species Brucella sp. IR068. The sequence goes on from NZ_JBAKHE010000002.1 coordinate 472,556, forward strand.
GTGCAGCAGGCGGGTTTTCACTTTTAGAATGACCGACGGCGGCGCTGTCACTTTTAAAGTGATTTGTCAGCTGTTAGTTGCTATTGAGCCTTCAATTCATTCATCGCGCATAAAGACCGGATAATTCCATGCTTGAGAAGACCTATGACGCCGCGGCGATAGAGCCGAAAATTGCTGAACGCTGGGAAGAAGCGGGTGCATTCAAGGCGGGTGCAGGCGCGAAGCCGGGAGCCGATCCGTTTGCCGTGGTTATTCCGCCGCCGAACGTCACCGGATCGCTGCATATGGGCCACGCGCTCAACAACACGATCCAGGACATCATGGTCCGCTTCGAACGCATGCGCGGCAAGAATGTGCTGTGGCAGCCCGGCATGGACCACGCAGGCATTGCCACCCAGATGGTGGTCGAGCGCCAGCTGGCTGAACGGCAGGAACCAAACCGTCATGCCATGGGCCGCGAGAAGTTCATCGAACGGATCTGGCAGTGGAAGGCTGAATCTGGCGGCATGATTTCCAACCAGCTGCGCCGTCTTGGTGCCTCGTGTGACTGGTCGCGCGAGCGCTTCACCATGGACGAAGGGCTTTCGCGCGCGGTTCTGGAAGTTTTCGTCTCGCTTTACAAGCAGGGCCTCATCTATCGTGACAAGCGCCTGGTCAACTGGGATCCGAAGCTGCTGACGGCGATTTCCGACATTGAGGTCGAGTCTCGCGAAACGAAAGGCCATCTGTGGCATTTCCGTTATCCGCTTGAGAACGTTCCGTTCGACCCGGAAAACCCGCACACTTACATCGTCGTGGCGACAACGCGGCCGGAAACCATGCTGGGCGACACCGGTGTCGCGGTCAACCCGAAGGACGGGCGTTACCATGCTCTGGTAGGAAACGACGTGGTGCTCCCGCTCGTCGGTCGCCACATTCCGATCGTTGCCGACGATTATGCCGATCCGGAAGCCGGTTCTGGCGCGGTCAAGATTACGCCTGCGCATGACTTCAACGATTTTGAGGTCGGCAAGCGCAACGATCTGCGCGCCATCAATATCCTGACGCCCGAGGCCGCAGTTACGCTCAAGGGCAACAATGACTTCCTGGAAGGCCTTGAGCTGACGCCCGAACTGAAGGCGCTCATCAACGAGCTGGATGGGCAGGATCGCTTTGCGGTTCGCAAGCGCATCGTCGAATTGATGGACGAGCGCGGCTATCTGGAAAAGATCGAGGACCACACGCACGCCGTTCCGCACGGTGACCGCGGTGGCGTGCCGATCGAACCCTACCTGACCGACCAGTGGTATGTGAACGCTGCCGAACTTGCCAAGCCTGCAATGGCGGCTGTTCGCGACGGCACCACGCAGATCGTTCCTAAGAACTGGGAAAAGACCTATTTCGACTGGATGGAAAACATCCAGCCGTGGTGCGTCTCGCGCCAGCTTTGGTGGGGACACCAGATTCCGGCCTGGTATGGCCCGGACGGCAAATGCTTTGTCGAAAAGAGCGAAGAAGAGGCAAAGGCCTCTGCGCGCGCCCACTATGGCGAAGATGTTGCGCTCGAGCGTGATACCGACGTTCTCGACACATGGTTTTCGTCTGCGCTGTGGCCGTTCTCCACACTCGGCTGGCCGGACAAGACGCCGGAACTCGCAACCTATTATCCAACCAGCGTTCTGGTGACCGGGTTCGATATCCTGTTCTTCTGGGTTGCCCGCATGATGATGATGGGTCTCCATTTCATGGAGGAAATCCCGTTCCATACGGTTTATCTGCACGCTCTGGTTCGCGACAAGCATGGCGCGAAGATGTCGAAGTCGAAGGGCAATGTCATCGATCCGCTGGAGTTGATGGACGAATACGGCGCCGACGCGCTGCGGTTCACCCTTGCGATCATGGCCGCTCAGGGGCGTGACGTTAAGCTCGATCCGGCTCGTATTGCAGGCTATCGCAATTTCGGCACCAAGCTCTGGAATGCGACGCGCTTTGCGCAGATGAATGGCGTGAAGCTCGACGCCGGCTTCAAGCCGGAAAACGCCAGCCTTGCCGTCAATCGCTGGATACTGACGGAGCTGACCAAGGCCACGCGCGCCGTGACCGAGGGCATCGACAACTATCGCTTCAATGAAGCGGCGGGCGCCGCCTATCGTTTTGTCTGGAACCAGTTCTGCGATTGGTATCTGGAACTGCTGAAGCCAATCTTCATGGGCGACGATGAAGCTGCGAAGGCTGAAGCCCAGGCTACTGCAGCCTATTGCCTCGATCAGATCTACAAGCTTCTGCACCCGTTCATGCCTTTCATGACGGAGGAACTCTGGACCCTGACCGCAGGCGAGGGGCAGAAGCGCGATACGGTGCTGGCGCTTGCAGCCTGGCCGGAACTGTCGTTCGAGGACGAGGAAGCAGCGGCTGACATCAACTGGCTGGTTGATCTCGTCACCGGGATTCGTTCGGTTCGCGCGGAAATGAATGTGCCAGCTGGGGCGATCGCTCCTGTTGTCGTTCTGGATGCGAATGCGGCAAGTATTGACCGCTTTGCCCGTCACGATGCTGCGATCAAGCGTCTTGCGCGTGTCGAGAATGTTTCGTTCGAGGCACAGGCTCCAAAAGGTTCGGCACAGATGCTGCTGGGTGAGGCGACAATCTGCATCCCGCTTGGCAATCTGATCGACCTGAAGGCGGAAGCCGCACGCCTCGCCAAAGAAGCTGGCAAGATTGCCGCCGAAATGGACCGCATCGAGAAAAAGCTCTCCAACGAGAAATTCGTTGCGAATGCGCGTGAAGAAGTCGTTGAAGCGGAGCGCGAGCGGCTTGCGGAACTGAAGGAAGCCGCGCAGCGTGTGGCAACGGCCGAGTCACGCATCCGTGATGCAGGCTGAATTGACCTGACGTAAGAAAACAGATTTCGGTCGAATCAAACGCCCGGCAGCCTCCGCTGTCGGGTGTTTTGTTGCGCGGTAGTCGCATTTCGGCGCGTTTCAAGCGGCAGAGGGAGTGATCGAACTGGCGTTTCGATTGTTTTTGAGCAATGTTGCGCTTTCGCAACAAGGCGAAAAAGCGGCCGAAAATTGGCCGATTCAGGCATGTTTTGCCATGTGCTTGGTCTAATTTTACTAATGAAACGACGATATGATCGGTGTTTTAGCCATTTTCCGCATATGTGTCGAAAGTTCCATAACGCTAATCCAAATTAATGCATCTTGCGGGCTGAATCCTTCCTGATTTACGTTTTCGTCAACGTTAATACCGTTGCTGTGTGGGAGGACATTTATGAGTGTACAGCGCGTGAAAATGGCAGGGATGGTCGCAGCTTTCCTCGGAAGCGCGGTCGCTGCCCATGCGGGCGGCTTCGAGCGCAGCTCGCAGGATTTCGATATTCTTTTCGAAAAAGGCAATGTCGTTGATACGACCGGCACTTATGTCGCTCCTCAGCGTAAACTGAAGAATATTCATGGTTCGCCTATTGGTGCAATGACGGGCGGGATCAATCCAATCACCAAGCGGGCTTACGAAACCGAGGTCGATGAAGCCAAGGGCTATTGGGTACCAAAGGCATCTGCGAAGTTTGATCTGACCGACGATTTTGCTTGTGCGGCACAGTATCGTCAGCCTTGGGGTATTCACACCGACGTCGGCGTTGATACGGTTCGCATGTATACGGCGATCGAGCAGAAGATTTCTTCGCACGATTACGGCGTGAACTGTTCGTACCGTTTTGCAGCGGGCGAAAAAAGCTACTTCCGTATTTTAGGCGGTGTGAGCTACCAAGAACTCAAGGGCGAACAAACCCGCATGATTCCGGGGATTGATCCAAGAAATAACCCGACGAATTTCCCATTCCCCGGCCCATTTCGTATTGCATCTCTGGATGTAGAGGATGAAGCTGTGGGCTGGCGTCTCGGTGCGGCCTACGAAATCCCTGAATATGCAATGCGCGCAACGCTCGTTTATCAGTCCAAGGTCAAGTACAACCTTGAAGGCACGATTGATAACCTGGCAATTGTCGGCGGACGCGCAGTGCCGATCAATGTTGAAAGCGATGTGGCGACACCTCAGTCGGTTGAATTCAAGTTCCAGACCGGTATCGCACCAGACTGGCTTGCTTTCGGCTCGGTCAAGTGGACCGATTGGTCATCCATCTCCCACGTGGATTTCAACGCGTCTGACAGCAGAGTTGCTCCCAAGGGCAGGACGATCACGAGCTTGAACCTGTATTACCAGGATGGCTGGACGGTAAGCGGTGGCGTTGGCCATAAGCTCAACGAACAATGGTCGGTGGCCGGTACCGTAACCTGGGATCGTGGCACCAGCACAGGCATGACGTCGCAGACTGACGTATGGCTGTTTGGCCTGGGTACCAACTACAAGCCGAACGATCAGTTCGAAGTTCGCCTGGCCGGTGCTGCTGGCTGGCTTTCTTCCGGTGAACTCGACGATACCGTTGTCGGCGGCAAGCCGAGCCTGACCGGTTCCAAAGGCGAGTTCGGTAACGACTTTGTCGGCGGTCTGTCACTCACTGCGAAGGTCAAGTTCTAAGCTCGACATTTAAGACACGAAAAAAGCCCGGCGTTGCCGGGCTTTTTGTTGGAAACCGCTTGGGCTCAGGACCGTTCAAGCCGCGCAAGCAGCGAAGACGTATCCCAGCGGTTGCCTCCGATCTTCTGCACTTCCTTGTAAAACTGGTCCACGAGAGCCGTAACCGGCAGAAGCGCGCCATTGCGGTCCGCTTCCTCAAGACAGATGCCAAGGTCCTTGCGCATCCAGTCGACCGCAAAGCCGAAATCGTATTTGCCCTGGTTCATGGTGCCGGAACGGTTCTCCATCTGCCAGGAACCCGCTGCCCCCTTGGAGATTACCGAGATCAGCTTTTCGATATCGAGACCAGCCTTCTTGCCGAAATGGATGCCTTCCGCCAGTCCTTGAACAAGGCCGGCAATACAGATCTGGTTGACCATCTTTGCAAGCTGGCCCGAGCCGACCGGGCCCATGAGGCCGACCATGCGCGCATAAGCATCGATTATTGGCCTGACGCGCTCAAAAACAGCTTCCGGCGCTCCAACCATGACCGTCAGCACACCGTTTTCGGCACCTGCCTGCCCGCCGGAGACAGGCGCATCGATGAAGTGAAAGCCGCGCTTCTGCGCTTCGGCGTCCAGTTCGCGGGCAACCTCCGCGGAGGCCGTGGTATTGTCGATGAAGATCGCATCCTTCCTCATGGTCGAGAATGCGCCATCCGGGCCGATGGTGATGGAACGAAGATCATCGTCATTGCCGACACAGGCGAAAACAAAATCCGCATCGCGAACGGCTTCGGCCGGCGTGGCAGCAAAGCTGCCGCCGAATTCTTTTGCCCATTTTTCGGCCTTGGCCGTCGTGCGGTTATAAACCGTGACGTCGTGACCGCCCTTGTTCTTGAGATGTCCGGCCATGGGATAGCCCATGACGCCCAAACCCAGAAAGGCGACTTTAGCGGGTGTCGTCATTCGTTCATTCCTCTGGATAGATGTAAGCAATCAGGTGAGAGGCGTCATAACGGCTGCCTGATAGGCCGGACGCTGTTTCAAACGGTCATACCAGTCTTCGAGCCGTGGGAGAGAGGGGCGCTCAATTGGGAACTCGAACCACGCATAGGCATAGCAACCGATGGGAATGTCGCCAATGCCGAAATTGTCGCCCGAAAACCAGGCGGCATCCTTGAGGCCGTCATTGGCAATCTGCATCGAATGAGCCAGCCCCTGAAGACCGCGTTCCAGAATGGCCGGATCGCGTTCCGCTTCCGGCAACCGGATCAGATGCTTGATGACATCGCTGAAATTGGAGGCGAGGGAGGTGGAGGCCCAATCCATCCACTTTTCAGCCTGCGCGCGCATGGCCGGGTCCTCGATCCAGAACGTTCCCTTGCCATAGACTGCCGCAAGGTAACGGGTGATGGTATTGGATTCCCACAACACAGTGTCGCCGTCTTCCAGTAGCGGAATCAGCCCGTTCGGATTGCGCGCAAGATATGTGGGGTCTTTCAGGCCACCAAACTGGCCGCCCACATCGATCTGCTCATAGTCGAGATTAAGTTCCCGCGCTATCCAGAGCGCCTTCTTCACATTTGTGGAATTGATACGACCCCAGATTTTCAGCATGACTCAGCCTGTTGCATTACTGTCGAAAAATGCATTCTAAACAGATCGTCCCCGAAAGTCGCAAGACTTCCGGGGACGATATTTTGCCTTATGCCTATTTAGTGATCTCTAGCGAACAAGATGACGTGTCAGTCGTCGTTCGAGAAAATCCCAAACGTGCCGCAGACACTCGACGATCACCAGATAGATGACCGCTGCCCAGAGATAGGTCTGGAAATCGAAGGTCCGCGAATAGGCGCGGCGCGTTTCGCCCATAAGGTCGAGCACGGTGATGATGGCGACAATGGCCGAACCCTTAATCATGAGGATGATTTCGTTGCCGTAAGGGCGCAGCGCTACGATAAGCGCCTGCGGAAGAATGACCTTCCAGAAGGTCACACGCTTTGAAATGCCAAGAGCCGCGGCGCCTTCCCATTGGCCGAGCGCCACGCTCTGGATGGCGCCGCGCAGGATTTCAGCCTGATAAGCCGCCGTATTGAGCGAAAACGCCAGAATCGCGCAATTCCATGCATCGCGGAAAAACACCCAAAGCCCGATGCTTTCGAGAAACGGACGGAAGGTGCCAAAACCGTAATAGATAAGGAATGTCTGCGCGAGCAGTGGTGTGCCCCGGAAGAAATAGACGTAGCCGAAGGCAAGTCCGCGAAGCCATCGATTGTTGGACATGCGCGCAGCCGTGATCGGCAGCGAGAGCAGGGCGCCTATGATGATAGAAACAGCGACCAGCTTCAGCGTGATAAGAAGACCGGACCAGTAGCGCGGCCCGTAGGTTTCAAACAGATCGACGCGCCATGCGTTGTAGAGATAGATCGCAAGGCCGGCGAAGAGAAGGAACCATAAGGCGACGATGACGTGGCCTGCGACGCGCATCCGCGTCCATTGCTTTACCACTGGCGGCGGGGCCATCACCGGGACTGTCGTGTTGGAAGCCGTCTGGCTCATATCATGCACCTCGCGAACGGTTGGCGCCTGCATCGGCCCAGCGGGCAATGCGGTCGATGAAGTAGGACGAGATGATTGCGAGAACCAGATAGAGCAGGCAGGCTATGCCGAAGAACAGAAACGGTTCCTTGGTCACGCGCGCCGCGATGGAGGTCTGCCGCAGGATATCCGACAGGGTGATGACGGAAACCAGCGATGTATCCTTGAGAAGCACCAGCCACAGATTGGCCAGACCGGGCAGGGCGATGCGGATCAGCTGCGGCAGGATGACCTTGCGCATGGTCTGCCAGTGCGACAGGCCGACGGCATAACCGCCTTCATATTGCCCGCGCGGGATGGCGCGGAATGCCGAGAGGAAGACTTCGCTCGAATAGGATGAGAAGACGAAGCCCAGCGCGACCATACCCGCGCCGAACGCATTGATTTCGACATTGGCTTCCACGCCGAACAGGCTCAAGAGCCGCTGCAGTCCCAGCGATGCGCCGAAATAGACGAGAAAGAGGGTCAGAAGTTCAGGCAAACCACGAAAGATCGTCGTGTAGATGTTTGCTGCCAGCCGTATCGAGGGTTCGCTGGATTGTTTGCCGACGGCAACCAGAAATCCAAGTGCGAGACCGACGGGAAGTGTTGCGAGGGCCAGCGAGACGGTAACCAGAAGGCCCCAGGCAATGCTTGCCCCCCAACCGTCCGGGCCGAAACTCAACAAAGTGGCGTAATGTTCCATGCGCCTATTCTTTTTCCTGAAGGCAACTGCCTGTGCTTTTTATCGCCTGCGGGCATCAACCCGGCGAGGCTTGTGCGGCATGCCCGTACAAATGTTTTGCGCCGGTTTGCCAAAACGCAAACCGGCGCATGTCTATCAATTTGGATTAGTTTTCGGCGCCATAAGCATCGAAGTCGAAGTACTTGTCGTTGACTTCCTTGTATTTGCCGTTCGCGCGGATGGCCTTGATGGCTGCGTTGAACTTTTCAACCAGTTCGGGGCGGCCCTTCTTGAAGGCCACGCCAGCGCCCGGACCATGGATTTCGATAACTGGCGGGAACGTACCGACCATCTTGCAGCAAGCCCCATCCGGGGACTTCAGCCACTGGGCCAGCGTGACGCTGTCGTCGTTGACGGCATCGAGACGGCCATTGGCGAGATCGAGGCGATATTCTTCCGCCGTCGGATAGGCCTTGATCGTGCTGTCGGTGAAGGTCTTTTCAGAGTAGTTGGAATGCGTGGTGGAAACCTGCACGCCGATGGTCTTGCCTGCGAGGTCTTCCTTGGTCACACCCTTGATGTCGGTGTCTTTAGGAGCCGCAATGCCGGGAGGCGTGTTGTAATATTTATTGGAGAAGTCGACCTGCTTCTTGCGCTCGTCCGTGATGGACATGGATGCGATGAAGGCGTCGAATTTGCCTGCCTGAAGCGCAGGAATAGCGCCGTCCCATTCCTGGGTAACGAATTCGCACTCGGCTTTCATCTCCTCGCAGAGCGCCTTGGCGATATCGACGTCGAAGCCCGAGAGGGTGCCGTCCGGATTGATGAAGTTGAAGGGAGGATAGGCGCCTTCGGTGCCGATCTTGAGCTTGAGTGGTTCTTCTGCATTGGCAACGCCAGCAGCCATGCTGCCGATTGTGATTGCCAGTGCTGCGACCGATGCTGCAGTGGCGATACGCTTCAATACGCGCATTTTCAGTCCTCTCGTTTGTTTTGGCTGGTTCCCTGATTATTTCTTCTGGTTCAGCCGCTTAAGGGGCACTCACGACCGTGTAACTTTAAATTGCACGTTTGGCAGCGGATTCCCCTTGTCCCTACCAATAGATGGTTGAGCCGATCATGCGCAATATTTTTTCGCGCTTCCATCTCCACCATCAGGTCTGTCGGCGATATTCCCACCATTTTTAGACGATTGGCAAGATGGTCCGTGTAATTAAATTGTGTCTCTTGAGAGTGAATTCGTCTGCATTTTCTGCATGTTTTTGTCTCGTTATAATGGAAATCGCTATTTTGACCATAAAATTTAGGGAGTTGCTCAGAACGCCATCTCGCGTTGGACAAAATCGGCTATTTTCTCGATATCATTGATGTCGAACACGGGCACTGCTTCGTCGGGTTGGGGCTGGTCGCTGGCGATGGCGACGATGGTCGGATCGTCGCGGGAAAGCGCGGGCCCCTCATGGCTCCCCTGCCGACGCAACTCGATTTTCTTGTGTGTTTCGCGCTTGTAGCCTTCGACCAGGACAAGATCGCAGGGCGCCAGTTTGGCGGCAATCTCACGCAGGGAAGGCTCTTCTTCGCCTGTGCTCTCATGCATGATCGCGTAGCGCTGCGACGAGACTATGGCGACTTCCACCGCTCCCGCATTTCGATGCCGCCAGGAATCAGTTCCTTCATGGTCGATATCGAAATTGTGATGGGCATGCTTGATCGTGGCGATACGGTATCCGCGGGCGGTAAGGCATGTCACCAGGCGTTCGGTCATTGTTGTCTTGCCGGAGTTTTTCCAGCCGGTAATGCCGAAAAGCTTCTGGTTCATTCCATCGACTCAGCCAGTTTTCGGGCCGCGACAAGATCGTCGGGCCGATTGATGTTGAAGAACGGATCATATGTTTCCGGACTATCGCCAGCGAAGGCAAGCGGAAAATCGACGGTCTCAAAACCTATATACTCAGCGAACGCAAGCACGCTCGCCCTGTTCGTTTCGGAGAGCCAGGCGGACAGTTCATGCGCCAGCCCCGTTTCCCACAGGCCGAAAATCGGATGCACCCGGTCAAGGGAACTGGCGAGAACGATACGCGCTCCGCTTTCATTTCGACGCGAAAGAAGGCGGCCGGCGAGATCGTGAGGCAGGAACGGCGTATCGGCTGCCGTTGTCAGTAAAAGGGAAGCCCCCCGCGCATGGATCAAAGCCGACAGGATGCCGACAAGTGGGCCGCCATGTTTTGAAGGCAGGTCTTTTATGATCGGTACGCCGAGATTGGCCAGATGGGGATCATCGCTGTTCGCATTGACAACGAGAGTTTCGACCTGCGGGCTGATGCGCGTGATGACGTGGGCGATGATCGAGCGCTCGCCGTTGAGTGGCTGAAGGAACTTGTCGCCCGCAACGCCACCTTCCTGCATGCGGCTGGAAAGCCCCCCGGCGATGATGGCCCCTGCTATCATGACGGTTCCACGCCCGTCGGGATCGTCGCGAGCGTGCTCTTGTTGCGTTCGCGCTTCTTCAATACGTTTTCGCGATAGACCATGTAGACGCCGCTTCCGACCACCAGAATAGATCCGATGATCGTATATATGTCAGGCGCTTCACCGAAGATCAAAGTGCTGAGGCCGATCGCCCAGAGCAGGCTCGAATAGCGGAACGGTGAAACGAACGAGACTTCGCCTTCGCGCATCGCCAGAATGATGAAGTGATAACCCACGAGAAGCAAAACGGCGGCAATGGCCATGGCGCCGACGGCGGTCATCCCGAGTGGCTGCCATCCGCCCATGGGAACTGTCAGCGCGCCGCCCGTCAATGTTATCGCGCCTGCGGTCAATGTCGACAGAAAGAGGGTCGGTACATGCGCCGGCACGCGGCGTGTCGCGATATCTCGTGTTGCGGCAAAGCACACGCTGGCGAGAAGCACGGCGACAGCGGCCAGGCTCGCCGCGCCATCCGTTCCAGGCCGGATGATGATGAGAACGCCTACCAACCCGACAAGGATACAGCACCAGCGACGCCAGCCCACTTTTTCCTTCAGGAAGAGCGCCGCCCCGAGCGTCACGACAAGCGGCGTTGCCTGAAAGACGGCGGAACAGAAGGCCTGCGAAAGATGACCGAGGGAGTAAATATAGGTGATCGTGGCGACGACTTCGCCCACAACACGCAGGATCGTCATCCTCTCCAGCGAAAGATTGCGCAACGCGCCGTGGCGCCATGCCAGCAAACCGATCAGCGCCGTCGCGAATATGCCGCGGACCAGCATATACTGCCCGCTGTTCATCTCGGTCAGGAGATATTTTGTGATCGTATCGCCGATGGTGAAGGTCCCCATGGCGAGAAGCATGAAAATACTTGCACGAAAATTCGCTGATTGCGGCACGATACAGAATCCGTTTTGGGCCTGAGCCTTGGATTGCATACCGTTTTAAAGTCGATCTCGCGACAACTATTTCAGGTGATTTGTGCTTTTCAAGTATAGGCGGCTCAACCGCCGGTAAGGCTCATGTGGCGCGCAACCGCCGGGCGATTATGATCGCGGTCGATGATGAAATCGTGCCCTTTCGGCTTGCGCGAAATGGCTTCGTCAATCGCCTGGCCGAGCAGCAGGTCGCTTTCGCTTTCCCGCAGCGCCTTGCGCAGATCGGCATCGTCGTTCTGGCCGAGGCACATATAGAGCATCCCCGTGCAGGTCAGCCGGACGCGATTGCAGCTTTCGCAGAAATTATGGGTCATCGGCGTGATGAAACCCAGCCGCCCGCCTGTCTCGGCAATCGTCACGTAGCGGGCAGGGCCGCCCGTGCGGTACGGGATGTCCGATAGCGTGAACTGACGCGACAGGTCTTCCCTTACCTGCGACAGCGGCAGATATTGGTCGGTGCGGTCGAACTCGATCTCGCCCATCGGCATTGTTTCGATAAGGGTCATGTCCATGCCGCGGCCATGCGCCCAGCGGATCAGTTCAGGAATTTCATGTTCGTTGAAATCCTTCAGTGCGACCGCATTGATCTTGACGCGGATACCCGCACGCTGTGCAGCCTCAATCCCCTCAAGAACGCGGGGCAGATCGCCCCAACGGGTGATCTGATGGAATTTTTCAGGGTCGAGCGTATCCAGCGAGACATTGATACGGCGTATCCCGCACTCCGCCAGTTCGTCGGCAAAGCGTGAAAGCTGCGATCCGTTCGTGGTGAGGGTCAGTTCATCCAGCGCACCTGATTTCAAATGGCGCGAAAGCTGCCGGATCAGGTGCATGATGTTCTTGCGCACCAATGGCTCGCCGCCGGTCAGGCGCAGTTTCCGCACTCCCTTGTCGATGAAGGCGGTGCAAAGCCGGTCCAGTTCCTCGAGCGTCAGCAAATCCTTCTTGGGCAGGAACGTCATATGTTCCGCCATGCAATAGGTGCACCGGAAATCGCAGCGATCTGTAACCGAAACGCGAAGATAGGTGACGGCGCGCCCGAAAGGATCGATCATGGGTCCAGTCGGGGAAACAAGTGGCTGGGCTTGGTTTGTGTGCATCATAAGCCGTTGTTTCCGCTTGTTGCGCAAGAATGTCCGCATCGTTTCTCTAGAGATAGGACCTACGGACTTCATTGTCCAGTTTCGCGCGCACGAAGCTCTTTCAATAATGATCGCGCCTATTGCGATATTTTAACGCGGGGCCTATCAAAGCTGGCGAATATCCAAGCTGGAGAATGGTTATGAGCGAAGTCTGGCCGACCGAATTGCGCGTTTCGCACGACCGCAGGCTGCTGACGGTGGCATTCGACGATGGCCAGAAATTCGAGCTGGCCGCCGAATTGCTGCGTGTGCTCTCGCCTTCGGCGGAAGTGCAGGGCCATTCGCCGGAACAGCGCGTGACGGTTGGCGGCAAGCGCAATGTCGAAATCATGAAGGTCGAGCCGGTCGGCAATTACGCCGTTCGAATAACTTTCGACGACATGCACGACACCGGCCTGTTTTCGTGGACCTATCTCCACAAGCTCGGCACCGAGAAGGAGACGCTGTGGCAAACCTATCTCGATGAGCTTGCCGGGAAGGGGCTCAAGCGGGACCGCTGACCTATTCCTTCTCCAGCATTTCGCAGATGCGGCGCATCACGTCGCCCATCGCGTTGCATTGCGCGGCTGTCGACTGCGCCATGACGCGGTCGATCAGTTCCGTATAGACCGTCAGCGCGTGTCCCAGCAGCTTTTCGCCCTTGGCAGTCAGGGTCAGGCGCATCACACGCTTGTCCGTCGGGTCGCCTTCGCGCACCAGCAAGCGACGCTTTTCCAGCTTTGGCAGCAGCATGGTGATGTTTGAGCGCCCGACAAGAATGCGGCGCGCAAGATCGTGCTGGGATTCGCCGGGATGGCGATAGATATTCATCAGTACATCGAGGTCCGCGATCTTCAGATCGAAGGTCGATAGCCCTTGGGCGAGGGCGCGTTCTACCGCCTTGCCGGCGCGCGCGACGGCAATCCAGTTCTTGAAGCGGGGATTATCCCACGGCAGTTTTTGAGTCTCGTCTTGCATTTTGTTCATTCTTGTACAATTATTTGTTCAGGATTGAACATAATTGAGGCCCTGTCATGACATCGTTCTCTTTGCAGGTTACGCGATTCGGCCTGGGTGTGCTCGGACGCATTGATGCCGAGAAGGCGGGCCGCGCGGCATTCAGGATTTTCTGTCGGACGCCAAGCCGCAAGCCGAAGACGAAGGCCTATGCGGCGCGCCTTCAAAAAGCGAACACGGAACTTGGCCAGGCAAAGCGGCTCGATCTGATTATCGATCGCGGGTTGATCGCGACTTATCTGTTCGAGCCGAAGGTTCCGGTGGGGCGCACCTCGCTCGTCGTCCACGGATGGGGATCGCGCACTGCCGACATGATGACGATCATTCGTGAGCTTGTCGCACGCGGCGAACGGGTCGTTTCCCTCGACCTGCCGGGACATGGTGCATCAGCGGGCCACACGCTCAACATGATACAGGCAATCGCCGCCGTTGATGTGGCATGGCGCCAGTACGGCCCGTTCGACGCGATGATCGGTCACTCATTTGGCGGCGCGGTCATCATCAATGCGGCGGCGGGGTCCGTCGGTTGCTACCGGTCACACCGCCCGGCAAAGCTGGTGACGATTGCCTCTCCGCACTCAATGGCGGGCGTTTTCGACGGTTTCGGCAAAGTGCTCGGGCTTGGCCGCGATGCGCGCAACGCCATGAAGGAGCAGGTCCGCTACATCGCGGCGCGTCCGATCACGGATTTCGATACCGATGTGCTCCTGCGCCGCATGACGATACCGACGCTGGTCGTTCATGCGCATGACGACAAGGAAGTTCCCGCCATTTGCGCGGAAATGGTTGGCAAAGCTGGTTCCCATGTCACGGTGCGCTGGGCCGACGGCCTTGGCCATCGCCGGATCATCGCAAGTGCGGAAGTAGCGTCCATCGTGGCGGATTATCTTGATGATGCTCCGGGGTTAAGGCTCGTCGCCTGATCGTGCTTCGCCGGGAACAAGTTTGTCCCATGCCGCCATGGCGCCCTGCGCCGCTGCAGTAAGGTCTGCTCGTGTTCCACCGTCGCGCGCAAGAATGGACATGCCGTTCTGTACCGTTGCGTAAAAGGTTGCCACCGCTTCGCAGTTGACCGACATGGCTATGTCGCCGTCGCGAATGCCGCGCTCGAGCCGCTTTTTCAAAATTTCGATATTGGCCTGGCGACAGTTGCGCAGCACGGTGCAGACCTTGTCGCTTGACTGTGTACGGTGCAGCGCATCCAGCGCGATCATGCATCCGCGAGGCACCGATTCCTGGCAATAAGCGTCGATAGTGGCGTAGAGAAACTGCTCGAATGCCCGGCGGACCTCCGGCGTCTTATCCAGCGTCGACCATATTTCTACCCCGACTTCACCGGAATAAAGGGTGAGGGCTTCAAGATAGAGCCCTTCCTTGCTGCCGAAAGCTGCATAGAGGCTGGGAGCATTGATGCCCATGGCGGCTGTCAGGTCGGCCAGCGACGCGCCATCAAAACCTTTTTCCCAGAATTTGAGCATTGCAGTACGCAGCGCTGTCTCGCGGTCGAAGCTGCGGGGGCGTCCTTTGTCTGCCATGCTCCCTCCTTTCTGTATCGATCAATAAATAAATCGCTTGACCGCTCAGCGCAAGCCTGTCAGCAATTATGTATCAATTGATACAGAAAGGAAATGACATGCCAGCAGAAGCTCTGAACGGGAAGGTTGCTTTCGTCACTGGCGGAAGCCGTGGCATCGGAGCCGCAATTGCGCGGCGGCTCGCGAAAGATGGGGCGGCAGTCGTAATCACCTATGTGAATGGTAAGGAAAAGGCCGATACAGTGGTCTCCGGGATATTGGCCGATGGCGGCAAGGCGCTGGCGCTGAAGGCCGACAATCGCGATGCCAGCGAGATTGCAGCGGCCATCGAAAATACCGTCAAGGAATTCGGCCGTCTGGATATATTGGTCAACAGCGCCGGCATCTGGCATGCTGCCCCGCTGGAACAGGTCAAGCTTGCCGATTTCGATGACGTAATGGCGGTAAACTTCCGCGCTGTCTTTGCGGCCGTTTCCGCAGCCGTTCCGCATCTCGGTACTGGCGGACGCGTGATCACCATCGGCTCCAATCTCGCCGAAAGCGTGCCTTGGCCGGGCATCAGCCTTTATGCGGCAAGCAAGGCGGCGCTGATCGGTCTGACGAAAGGGCTGGCGCGCGATCTCGGCCCCAAAGGCGTCACGGTCAATGTCGTTCACCCCGGCTCGACCGATACCGACATGAATCCGGCAGCAGGCGACCATGCGGAACAGCAGCGCGAACGCATCGCTACCGGCAGCTTCGGTTCGCCCGACGATATTGCAAGTCTGGTCGCCTGGCTTGCCAGCCCCGAAGGACGCTTCGTGTCGGGAGCCTCGCTCACCGTCGACGGTGGAGCCAACGCCTGAAACGAAAAGGGCGGCTCGCGCCGCCCTTGTTTTCTGTCTCTTGCTTGAACTGCCTAGCCCAGATTGAGCTCCTTGAAGAAATCGTTGCCCTTGTCATCGATGACGATGAAGGCCGGGAAATCTTCCACTTCGATGCGCCAGATCGCTTCCATGCCGAGTTCCGGATATTCGACGACCTCGACCTTCTTGATGCAATCCTGCGCCAGACGGGCAGCCGGGCCACCGATGGAACCCAGATAGAAGCCGCCGTGCTGGCCGCAGGCTTCGCGCACCTGGCGCGAACGGTTGCCCTTGGCGAGCATCACCATCGAACCGCCGAAGGACTGGAACTGGTCTACATAGGAATCCATGCGGCCAGCCGTGGTCGGGCCGAACGAGCCGGACGCGTACCCGGCAGGCGTCTTGGCCGGGCCTGCATAATAGATCGGGTGGTTCTTGAAATAATCCGGCATGGCTTCGCCGTTTTCAAGCCGCTCGCGAATCTTGGCATGCGCCAGATCGCGCGCCACGATGATCGGTCCGGAGAGTGACAGGCGCGTCTTGACCGGGTGCTTCGACAATTCCTTGAGAATGTCCTGCATCGGTTGATTGAGGTCGATCTTGACCACATGCGACGACAGTTTTTCCTCGTCAATGTCCGGCATGTACTTGGCGGGATTGGTTTCCAGCTTTTCCAGAAAGATGCCGTCTTTGGTGATCTTGCCCTTGGCCTGACGATCCGCAGAGCAGGAAACGCCAATGCCGATCGGCAGTGAAGCGCCGTGGCGAGGCAGGCGAATGACGCGCACGTCATGGCAGAAATATTTGCCGCCGAACTGCGCGCCGACACCGAGCGACTGCGTGAGTTTGTGGATTTCAGCTTCCATTTCGAGATCACGGAAGGCGTGCCCGGTTTCCGAACCCTTGGTCGGCAGGCTGTCCAGATAGCGCGTCGAGGCGAGCTTGACCGTCTTCAGGTTCATCTCGGCGGAAGTGCCGCCGATGACGATCGCCAGATGATAAGGCGGGCAGGCGGCTGTGCCGAGGCTCAGGATCTTGTCCTTGAGGAAATCGATCATGCGGTCGTGGGTGAGGAGCGATGGCGTTCCCTGATAGAGAAACGTCTTGTTCGCCGAACCGCCGCCCTTGGCGACGAAAAGGAACTTGTAGGCGTCTTCGCCTTCTTCATAGATATCGATCTGCGCGGGCAGGTTGTTCTTGGTGTTCTTTTCCTCGAACATCGACAGGGGTGCCAGCTGCGAATAACGCAGGTTCTTCTTGTTGTAGGCGTCGAGAACGCCTGCGCCCAGCGCATCGGCATCGCCGCCTTCGGTCCACACGCGGCGGCCCTTCTTGCCCATGATGATGGCCGTGCCGGTGTCCTGACACATGGGCAGCACGCCGCCAGCGGCGATGTTGGCGTTTTTCAGGAGGTCGTAGGCAACGAACCGGTCGTTGTCGGTCGCTTCCGGGTCTTCGAGAATCCTGGCAAGCTGCTGAAGATGGCCGGGGCGCAACAGATGGTTGATATCGGCAAAAGCCGCTTCCGAAAGCAGGCGAAGCCCTTCCGGGTCAACCGTCAGGATTTCCTGTCCCTTGAACGTATCGACAGAAACATGATCCGAAGTCAGCTTGCGGTAAGGGGTGTCGTCTTCGCCAAGAGGGAAAAGATCGGCGGCGCTTGCTTCTGCCATCGCGGTACCTCGCTTGCTTGCCAGCTGCGCCAGCCGGAAATGGTCACCGTTCCGGCTCGCGCGATAGGTTGATCGAAGCCCCGAAGACAGCTCCGGAACCAAAGTCTGAGGGGCTTTTAGCGCGATGCGGGATGGATGCCACTGCGTCACTTTGTTCATCAGGGCAATCCGGGTCGGTCTCCCAAGAAGGTGCCTCAAACAATTGTGATAGGTGTGGAACGCGAAATTGCTTCCCGAAGCATTAGCGTTAAAAGTTTCTATACGAGATTGGTAAATTCTACGTGCGAGATTCGGACGGATTCGCTTGTTCAGCGAACGCATCAATTTGGGCGGTTTGAAATGCAGTTTCCCAGACACTCGCAGACAGATGAGAAGAGCAGCGCTGGGCGCGGACTAACTATCCGTCGCGCAGCGGCGCTGGCTCTGGCAGCTTCGGTGTTTCTACCCACGGCGCAGGCTGAAGCCGCGAATTCGTTATTGGAGCTTTTTCAGCAGCGCCGCCAGCAGCAGGCGCCACAGATTGCGCCCCAGCCGGAGCTTCCAAAAGCTGCGACGCCAAAAGCAGTAGCGGCCCCGCGCCCGTCTACGCCGAACACGGCCGCGCGCAGCGTTCCGCCAGCCCAGCGCGTGACGGTGAAGGGCCCGCAGATTTACGATTACAAGCCCGATGCTCTGGTCAATGTCGATTTCAGCGCGCTCGACATGGGCGTCACGGCGGCCACTGAACCTGCTACGGTCGATCCGTTGACATCGGGCATGTCGCCGATCCGCCCGAAGATGCACGAGGAAACCCCTGGGCAGCGTGCATTCGATGCAGCGGTGGACTATCTGAAATCCGTCAACGTCAAAGCCGAAAAAAAGATAGCGCAGGCTATCGTCGATTATTATTCGAACAAGCGCAGCTTCATGTGGTCGGCCGATGACAAGGTGCTGGACCGCGCCAAGGACGTCGCTGCTTTCTTTGCCCGTGCCGATGAAGACGGGCTCAATCCCGACGAATATGCGGTCACGATTCCGGCTGATACTTTCGACGCTGCGGCCCAAGCCGAGCGCCAGCAGAAACTTGCAGAATTTGAAATCCGCATGTCGGCACGCGCTCTGCGCTATGCCATCGATGCAGGCGAGGGGCGGGTGATCGCCGACCGCCTCAGCGGTTTCCACGACCTGCCGCGCGATCGCGTCGATCCGAAAACCGTTCTCGAAAAACTGGCGTCGGAAAGCGATCCGGCTGCCTATCTCCATGGCTTCCAGCCGGACAACGAGCAATATGCGGCCTTGAAGCGCGAACTGGCGAATACCGAGCCGCCCTCTGCTGAACCGATCCGTATCTCGCTGAATGGCGTCATCAAGCCCGGCGATGCCAACCCGCAGCTTGGCAAGGTGGTCGCCCTCATTTCGAGACATGCGCCCGCCAGCTATCTGGCAGAGCACAGGCAGGTGCTGGACGCCCATGCAAACGGCGACGTTTACGATCCGGAACTGGTTGCGGCCATCAAGGACTACCAGAAGCTTTCCGGCAGCACGCCGGACGGCGTCATTGGCCGCAATACGCTTTCTGCCCTTCAGGGCGAGCAGTCCTCCGTCAAGCGCGACCGTATCCTTTATTCCATGGAACGCCTGCGCTGGCTCCCGCATGATTTCGGCACGCGCTACGTGATGGTCAATCAGCCGGCTTACCGTGCGGAATATTTCGAGGATGGAAAAGAAAAGCTGGCCATGAATGTGGTCATCGGCTCTCCGAGCCACCAGACCTATTTCTTCTACAACAAGGTGCAGACGGTCGTTTTCAACCCGTCATGGGGCGTGCCGCGCTCCATCATCCTGAACGAGATGCTGCCGAAGGTCATGCGGGACACGAGCTATCTCGACCGCAACGGCTATGAGGTTTATGCGGACGGCAAGAAGGTTTCGGCCAGCGCCGTCAACTGGAGCGCGGTTGCCGCAGGCAAGGCCCATGTCGGCATTCGTCAGAAGCCGAGCCTCGACAATGCGCTGGGCGAACTCAAGATTCTGTTTCCCAATTCGCATGACATCTACATGCACGACACTCCGGCCAAGTCCTATTTCAGTCGCGACATGCGGGCGCTCAGCCACGGCTGCATCCGTCTGGAACGCCCGCGCGACATGGCCGCTGCCGTCATGGGAACAACCGTGCAGGATCTGGACAAGTATTTCGGCAAGAACGAACGCGGCATCAAGGTGAAGGAACCGGTTCCTGTCTATATCTCCTACTTCACGGCATGGCCGGATGCGAGCGGCCAGATTCGCTATTATGGCGATGTCTATGACCGTGATTCCGGCTTGCAGAAGGCATTCGACAAGACGGCGGGTTCGCGTCTGGCAGCGCTCTGAAATCCTTTGCCATTCAAAACAGAACGGCAACCATTGCAGAATGGTTGCCGTTTTTGTTTGTCGCTCGGGACAGACAGGCAGAAGATAAAATCTCTTTGGGAAGTGGCACACCAGACGCTTGACTTATGCAGGCGCAGGCCAGTATATCCGCACCACCTTGATTGAGCACTGCTCATCGGGCGTGTAGCTCAGCGGGAGAGCACTCCCTTCACACGGGAGGGGTCACAGGTTCAATCCCTGTCACGCCCACCATTTCCTTACTTCCACGCCGAATGATCCGGCTCGCCGCACTTGCCGCGAGCGCGCACGAAAGAAGCCGGAAAATTCCGGCTTGTCGATTGCGAGTTTATCGCAAACCGGCGCGGATGGTCTATCGCGACAGGATGACATCCCATTTGCCGAACTCTACGAGGCCGCAGGTTTTGGCGAGCGCAACGGACGGCAAATTGTCGAGTTGGCATCGATACTGCGGTTCAAAGCCCCGTTTGATCGCAAAATGGCTAATCCCACGGAACAATCTGGATGCATATCCCTTGCCTCTTGCATGAGGCAAGGTCAGCACGCCCGTATCCGCGAGTTTCATGTCATCCCATGGATACATGCTTGCAGCGCTGACAAGCTCGCCGTTATCGAATGCGCCAGCGACAAGCCAGTGATCAAGTTCCACAGACGCGGCGTCGAGATCATCCTCGGTGGCCTTATCGCAGAATGCATTGAAGAGCGCGGCGTCTTCTTCCGTAAGCAGACGTATATCGGGAGAAACGTCCATTTCGGCGATGTTTTTCAGCTCCGCCGCGGGAAAATAGAACAGGTGGTCTGCCCCGTGGCATTTTATGCCAGCCCTATCAAGGCGGCGGTGAAATTCCGGTGCGCTTGACGGGGTGTCCGAAAGCAACTGCCTGGCCAGCGCCTCGCGCAGAACGACCAGCGTTCTATCCGCCATCTCAAGAATGGCGCCATCGGCTTCAATCTCGAGCGCCGGCGTGGTGGCGATCGAAAAGTCTTTGTCTTCAAACACGACGCCTTCCCCACGAAAGGTGTCACGCCAATAATTGTTCACGGTATCAGAAAACACGACAGCACCAATTCTTGCTCAGTTTTCCGGAGCATGGCCCTGCGTTTGTGAAGATCGTGTGAATTTTCTGTCGGGCTTACGTGAGTTTTCTGTCGAAAGGCGGCGGCAGCGCGTCAAACTTCATCGGTCTCAGGAACGTTCATATCTCCAAAGCATAATGCACGCTGCAATCACCACCGCAGACGTCAGAACGCCTATGACAATAGAGAATAAGACCATTGCATTATCCCTGTTCCGTTTGTTTTCTTTATCGGAGGGGAGAATGACCGAGGAAATTCACTTCGTCAGGTCCGCAATGACGAATCAACATTTTTGACAGTTGAATTGACGAGTCGCGGTTTTCGCGGAAGGCCGCAACAACGGCCCATTATCGGCGTTACGACGTATATTTCTTCATGCTGTTATAAAACCTTCACCGTCGCCGGTTAGGCGAGGGCGACCGCTTGTTGAGCGGATCGGACGGGCATTAAGGGGCAGACTAACAAAATCGCTGGAATGGTGGATTCGTTGCATGTTGCGGCGATGAAAAGAATTATTTTGTCTATTTCTGAATAGGTGAAGTACATATAATGCTATATGAAGTAGTTTTTATATCGCATATGAATAATTCACAAAACTTACATCGAATAAACATTGATCAAATTCTGGTGAATAAATATAGCGGTGGCGTCTAACTCTTCCACTGGAGACGCATTTTATGACTATCAGAAAAATTCTTCTTGGTTCGGCTGCATCGCTCGTAGCGATTTCCGGCGCGCAGGCAGCCGATGCAATCGTGGCGCCTGAACCCGAAGCAGTCGAATATGTTCGCGTATGCGATGCATATGGCGCTGGCTATTTCTACATTCCGGGAACGGAAACCTGCCTGCGCATTCATGGCTATGTTCGCTATGATGCAAGCGGCGGCGACAACAACTATGCTCGCACCCCGGCACAGCTGGAGCGCGACACCTGGAACAAGCTGGCCCGCGTCAGCCTGCGTTTCTCCACCGCTTCGGAAACGGAACTCGGCACGCTCAAGACCTATAGCGAACTGCGCTATGACTGGAACGGCGACGGAAACGGCAAGGCCGACAACTACAATGGCGGCTCCACCAGCACCTCGCTGCGTTATGCCTATATCCAGCTTGGCGGCCTGCGTGTCGGTCTGGATGAATCGGCATTCGTTACCTTCACCGGCTATCTCGGCAACGTCATCAGCGACGACGTGATCCTCGCCGGCGGTTATCGCACCAACCTCATCAGCTATACCTTCAAGGGCGGAAACGGCTTCTCGGCCATCGTCTCGCTCGAAGAAGGCGGCAATTCCGACTCCAACGTGGACGTCACCATCAAGGACTACATGCCCCATGTGGTTGGCGGTCTCAAATACGAGCAGAGCTGGGGCAAGATCGCAGGCGTCGTAGCCTATGACGCCCGCAATGAGGAATGGGCCGGAAAGGTCCGCGGCGATGTCAACATCACCGATCAGTTCTCGGTCTGGCTGCAGGGCGCCTATAAGTCCAACGACGATCATTACGGCACGTCGGGTGGTTATCGCGTGCGTATCGTCGACTCGTTCTACGGCACGTGGGGCGGTGACTGGGCAGTCTGGGGCGGTGCAGCGTTCAAGGCGACCAGCAAGGCGACCTTCAACGTGCAGGCCGCTTACGACGACAGCGAAACCTTCGCCGCAACCGCCAACGTCGCCTACCAGCTGGTTCCGGGCTTCACCATTACACCTGAAGTTTCCTACACCAAGTGGCAGGACAAGAACACCAGCATGGACGGCAAGGACGCCTGGCAGGGCAAGATCCGTTTCCAGCGCTCGTTCTGACAGACTGGCTGATAGTGCCGCCAACGGCACAAGCATTGTCGTAGAACTATGATGACCTCCAGTCCATGTTTCTAGCGACAGGGGCGGCGACCTGAGCGGTCGCCGCCTTTTTGTGTTTCAGTCCATGAATTTGCAGAAGAATACAAGAAAACAACAAGTTAGAAGTATATTCGAGATTCTGCTTTAACTAAAAAAGCCCGGACTGTTCGTTCCGGGCTTTTGGATGCTCATGGCTGGTTTTTAGTCGAGAACGTAGCAGGCCTTGGCCTTGCCGCGTGCCGGATCGCCGAAGGCGCGGTTGTCGCAGCGAACGCCATTCCGGAAGACGCCTTCCGTGAACCGGCCCTCAGCGCCGTAGCGGACGCGCTTGCGCCCGTAAAAATCACAGAAACCGCCTTCCTTCGCGCAACGGCTCCAGTCACGGTCACGGTCGCGATCTTCGTAGCGGTCATACGGGTCATACCGGCCCGGACGATCGCGGCGATCAGGACGGCCCGGACGATCTGGCCTGTCCCAGCGATCCTGAACGACGAAGGAGCAGCTCTTCTTCTGGCCCGGCGCGGGATCGCCGAAAACCCGGTTGGAGCAGTTGACCTGCGGGCGGTCGATGAAGCGCGAGGTATTCCGTCCGCCAGTGCCGTAAACCACTTCGGCCGGGTAGGGCAGCTGGCAAATTCCGTTCTCGCTTGCGCAACGCTGCAGCTGTGCTGCCGATGCCGGTGCAACAAGCGGGGCGAGGACGGTTACCAGGCCGCCAAGGCATATTGAAGCAATGGTCGTCTTGAGTGCAGGTATCATGATGTGTCCCTCTGATATCGGTGAAATATGCTTTAGTTCCGGTATCTTGAACAGAGGATGAATGTGCTGTGACCAATGGGAATTTTGCCGGGTGGTTAAGAATTCCATGAGGTGGGGTCGACAAACATTTTCCGCTCTGGTTTGCTGCGGCAAGAATGAGGTTCTGAAATGCACCGACTGCCTTTTCGTTTCACGTCGATCATCGTCGTGCTGGCGGGCATGATTGCCGTCGGGTTTTATGTCGGCCACAAAACGAAAGAGGCGCGCCAGACATCGCTTGTTCAACGTTCCGCGCCATCTGAAGCTGGAATAGTCCCGCTCTTTTGCTCGGAACGAGCTTCCTTTCCCGCAGGTTTCATGAAATGAGAGTGAAACACTCACCTTCACTCTTCGGAGGCTGCCCGCATGCATGGCGAATATAAAGTCCACGGTGGAAAACTTGTCGTTGTCGATCTGGATGTCCGCGACGGACGCCTGAGCGATGTGCAGGTTGCGGGAGATTTCTTCCTTGAGCCGGACGAGGCCCTGCAGGACATCTGCAATGCCATTGAGGGCCTTTCAGTCGATGCATCGTCGGAGCAAATCGCAGACGCGGTGAGGGCGGGCCTCCGCCCGGATGCCATGATGCTGGGTTTCAGCCCCGAAGCGGTGGCGATAGCCGTCAGGCGAGCACTGGGCGTTGCGCGCACATGGCGGGATTTCGAGTGGCAGATCGTTGAAATGCCTGCGGTTTCGCCCGCCATGCATCTCGCATTGGATGAAGTCCTGGCACAGGAAGTCGCCGCGGGGCGCCGCGCGCCTACACTCCGCTTCTGGGAATGGGAGCGCCCGGCCATCATCATCGGCGCGTTCCAGTCGCTGCGCAACGAAGTCGATATGGAAGCGACACGCGAATTCGGCGTCGAGACCGTCCGCCGCGTGACCGGCGGCGGCGCCATGTTCGTGGAACCTGGCAGCACCATCACCTATTCGCTTTATGCGCCGGGCGAACTCGTGCGTGATATGAGCTTTGCTGATTCCTATGCATTTCTGGACGACTGGGTGCTGAAAGCGCTCAATTCGCTTGGCATCGACGCTTTCTACAAGCCGCTCAACGATATTTCGAGTTCCAAAGGCAAGATCGGCGGCGCGGCGCAGAAGCGCTTTTCCAAGGGAACGGTCCTTCACCATGTAACCATGGCCTACGACATGGACGCCGAGAAGATGGTGAAGGTGCTGCGCATCGGGCGTGAGAAGCTGAGCGACAAGGGCACGGCAAGTGCCGTCAAGCGCGTCGATCCGGTGCGCAGTCAGACGGGCCTGCCGCGAGAGGAAGTCATCAAGCGCATGAAGGAAACCTTCGTGTCGCTCAATGGCGGCGTCAGCAGCACGATTACGCCGGAGGAATACGCGGCTGCGGAAAAGCTCGTGGTCGAGAAATTCTCGACCGAGCATTGGCTGCACAACATTCCCTGAACATTCTGTCACGCTCACAATCGCGAAGCAGGGTGACTTGACCGTGCCGTCATGGCATAGGGAGGCCGCAACGCGACCGCCTTACGTTCCATCCTCTTACAAAGTTCTTCCGTTTCATGATCCGCATCGACAATATCAGCAAGTCCAACAGCCATCGAATTCTCTATATCGAGGCGTCCGCCGCTTTGAACCGCGGCGAAAAGATCGGCCTTGTCGGTCCCAACGGGGCGGGAAAGACGACATTGTTCCGGATGATTACGGGTGACGAACAGCCCGACGAAGGACAGGTTTCCGTCGAAAAAGGCGTGACGGTTGGTTATTTCGACCAGAATGTCGGTGAAATGGGCGGACGGTCTGCCGTGGCGGAAGTCATGGAAGGTGCTGGCCCGGTCAGCGTGGTGGCAGCGGAACTCCGCGAGCTTGAAGCTGCTATGGTCGATCCGGACCGCATGGACGAGATGGATGCGATCATCGAGCGCTACGGTGAAGTGCAGGCGCGTTATGAGGAACTGGACGGCTATGGTCTGGACGGCCGCGCGCGCGAGGTTCTGGCGGGCCTGAGCTTCACGCAGGAAATGATGGATGGCGATGTCGGCAAGCTTTCCGGCGGCTGGAAAATGCGCGTTGCGCTGGCGCGCATCCTGCTGATGCGTCCGGACGTGATGCTGCTCGACGAACCGAGCAACCATCTCGATCTCGAAAGCCTCATCTGGCTGGAAGCGTTCCTGAAGAATTATGACGGCGCGCTGCTGATGACCTCGCACGACCGGGAATTCATGAACCGCATTGTCACCAAGATCATTGAAATCGACGGCGGCTCGCTGACCACCTATTCCGGCGACTATGCTTTCTATGAGGGGCAGAGGGCGCTGAACGAAAAGCAGCAGCAAGCCCAGTTCGAGCGTCAGCAGGCGATGCTTGCCAAGGAAATCAAGTTCATCGAGCGCTTCAAGGCGCGTGCTTCCCATGCATCGCAGGTCCAGAGCCGCGTGAAGAAACTGGAGAAGATCGATCGCGTGGAGCCGCCACGCCGTCGCCAGACCGTCGCCTTCGATTTCGCTCCGGCGCCGCGTTCGGGTGAGGACGTGGTGAGCCTCAAGGGCGTGCACAAGACCTATGGAAGCCGCACGATCTATGACGGCTTCGACTTCATGGTCCGCCGCCGCGAACGCTGGTGCATCATGGGCGTCAACGGTGCGGGAAAATCGACGCTGCTGAAACTGGTCGCGGGCGCTGCCGAGCCGGACAAAGGCAATGTCAATATCGGTGCCAGCGTCAAGCTTGGTTATTTCGCGCAGCATGCGATGGACGTGCTCGACGGGGACGCGACCATACTGGAATGGCTGGAAGAGCGCTTTCCCAAGGCTGGGCAGGCTCCGCTTCGTGCACTCGCCGGCTGCTTTGGATTTTCCGGCGACGATATCGAAAAGAAGTGCCGCGTGCTTTCAGGTGGGGAAAAGGCCCGCCTGGTCATGGCGGCAATGCTGTTCGATCCGCCGAATTTCCTGGTCCTGGACGAGCCGACCAACCACCTTGATCTCGATACCAAGGAAATGCTCATCAAGGCGCTTGCCGCCTATGAGGGTACGATGCTGTTCGTATCGCACGACCGGCATTTTCTCGGTGCCTTGTCGAACCGCGTTCTGGAACTGACGCCGGACGGCATTCATCAATATGGCGGCGGTTATACGGAATATGTCGAGCGGACGGGGCAGGAGGCCCCGGGCTTGCGTTCGTGACGCATGATTTACGACAAGATTTGCGTCGTTTAATCAAATAAGCCATTGATGCACATGCGCGGTTCGGTTAGAAACGCGCATGCAAAGGCTTCGAGCCTTCCGGCTATGCACCCGTAGCTCAGCTGGATAGAGTGCTGCCCTCCGAAGGCAGAGGTCACAGGTTCGAATCCTGTCGGGTGCGCCAAATATTTCTAGAATTCTCAGGCCCAAACGTCTTTAGCTTCTCAACGACCTCGGTGGGAAGGTCGTGCGCATGCCGCTGTCCACCCTTCTTCACCCCGATGCCTGGAGATGACGACGGGCAGGGAATAGAGATACGCGATTCCTCCCGGATATCTCCTACCCCACCCCAAAGCGATCACGATAAGAGCGGGGCGTAACTCCCAAGCGTTTTTGGAATGCGCGGTGCAAGGAATGGAGGCTGCCGAAACCTGAGCGCTCGGCGATGCGTGGCAGAGACCAGTCCGATGTCTCAAGAAGCGCCTTCGCACGCTCAATCCGTGCAGCTTCCACGAATTGTGCCGGTGTCGTGCCGGTTTCCCTGTGGAAGGAGCGCGAGAAGGTCCGCTCGCTCATTCCCGCGCGGTCCGCTAGAGCGGGACCGGAAAGATCTCCGGTCGGATTCTCGATGATTTCGTCCAATAGCCTGCGCAGGCGCGGCGTGGCGTCGACCTGGGTCGCCAGAACCGGACTGAATTGCGATTGCCCTCCCGGCCTGCGCATGAACAGCACCAACTGTCGAGCGACGGACAATGCTGTTTGCGCCCCGCAATCGGCTTCAACTAATGCCAGGCATAAATCGATACCTGTCGTGACGCCTGCCGAGGTATATGTCGGCGGCTCAGCGACGAATATAGCATCAGGTTCGACATTGACCTGCGGTCGAAGCTCCTTCAGGAGGCCGACGGAATTCCAGTGCGTGGTCGCACGCTTCCCGTCCAGGAACCCACCAGCAGCGAGCACGAACGCGCCGGTGCAAACACTGACAAGTCGACGCGTTGTGCTACTGCGTGACTTCAGCCATTCGACCAATGTCGTGCCGAAGATAACGCTGCGCAATGCTTCTTCGCTGCCGCCGGCCACGATGATCGTATCGATCTCATTCGGCAGCTTGTGCAACGCCACGGCATTTCCCAATTGCAATCCGCCGGCTGAATTGCATTTCACGCAGCCACCGGCCGAAGAAGCCAATGTAACAACATACTGCGGTGTGGGTTGTGAGAGGTAGAGGTTCGCCGCCGCGAAAACTTCCATAGGCCCGACCACGTCCATGGCCTGCACCCCGTCATACCCGATTACGACAATCAGCCTGGTCTTTTGCATCATTGGCGTAAAATGCGATAGAATTGACATTTCCGCCATAACTTTCAGCGGCTATTTGAGGCGTTTCTATCAAACACGGATAAACCTCATGTGCCGTCTTATGAAAATTCTCCTTGCGGTCTTTCTGGTCGCCTCCTGCATTTCGGGGGCGGGAAGTGCTGTGGCTGCCGATGCCAACTCCATTCATCTGCCGCCTGTGAAGCCCGGACGAGGACGGCCGCTCGTTGCGATTGTGGCTGATAATGGAGGCACGGAGACAACCGATCTCATTGTGCCTTATGGCGTATTGAAGGGGGCGGATGTTGCGGATGTCGCCATTGTCTCGCCTCACGCCGGTCCAGTCAGCTTGATGCCCGCGCTTAAAATCCAGCCGGATACGACCATACATGCATTTGACGTGGCCCATCCGGAGGGTGCTGACATCATTATCGTGCCGGCGATGCATGACAGCAGGAACGAAGCCGTGATCGGGTGGGTACGAGATCAGTCCGGCAAGGGAGCAGTCGTCGTGTCCATCTGCGAGGGTGCATGGATAGCCGCTCGCGCCGGCATCCTCGACGGAAGGGCGGCAACCACCCATTGGTACGCGTTCGACAAGATCGCAAGAAATTTTCCCAGGGCACGATGGGTTCGGGACCAGCGCTATGTTTTTGATGACAATGTCATGACCACCACCGGCGTCACCGCTTCGATTCCCACAAGCCTTGCCCTGGTTGAAGCCTTGGCGGGACGTGCAAAAGCGAAAGCGATGGCGGCCGAACTCGGTGCCGGAAATTGGACTTCGGCCCATGATTCCGCATCGTTTCATCTTACGGCGCGTCGCATGTGGCTCGTTGCTCGCAACTTTCTCTCGTTCTGGAACCGTGAGACCCTATCGATCCCGGTCACCGACGGCTTTGACGAAATTGCGCTTGCGCTCAGCGCCGACGCATGGTCGAGAACTTATCGTTCGCAAGCGGTCGCCACGTCCGGAAAGGCACTTGTCGAATCGCGTTACGGTCTTGCCCTGATACCGGATCAGAATGCGGATACAGGCAAAAGCCAGCTATCTCTCGATCAGACAATTGCCTCGGCGAAGGCTCTAGACCACACTCTTAAGGAGATTGCAGCACGCTATGGCGACGCAACCGCAGACCTGGTCGCACTGCAACTGGAATATGCCCGATAGAGCAAACTGGCAGCGACTACGGGTTCAATTGAGTCTGGAAGTTCGATGCCGATGCTGCTTTGAGCAGATAATCCGGTGAGAATCGGGCGCACGCCTTGACCGTGATTGCCGAGAAGAGCGCGCCAGATATTCGGAATCTCATCATTCGTCCGCGCGTACCTGCGCGTGTGAAATTAACCCGAATATGAATGTTCCGCCGACGACGTTCCCCAACAATGTGGGGAGGCCGAACTTAAAGATGCTGTCAAATGGTGAAACTTCCCCAATTATCAGCAGAAACAACACCTCGATCGAGCCAACGATGATGTGTGTCAGATCGCCGATCGCAATGAGGTAGGTGACGAGAAATATCAACGCTATGTGACCTTGTTTGGTGCTGTGGAGCATCCAGACCAGCGTCGCGATAAGCCACCCCGACATAATGCCCTTGCTGAACAACTCATTGCTGGTGTTGGCCATGAGGTGCCTTCCCATGCCGATGAAGGTCTTTGTCACCTCGTCTGAAAAAATAGGCATCGAGGCCATAACGTAGGCCGCAATGGCGCCTCCGATCAGGTTGCCGAAAAGGACTATTCCCCAGAGCCTGATCATCTTCAGAAAGTGGGACAAAGTAGGTTCAACCATGAACGGCAGAACCGGAGTGATCGTATTTTCGGTGAATAGTTGCTGATTGGCGATGATGACGATTATGAAACCGACGGTATAACCTGCGGAACTTATCAGGAAGAACAGGTCCCCATCGGGGAGATAGGTCTCCAGAATGCCGCGAGCGATCATCGAAGTGCTCATGGATATACCGCCCGCAATGGCAGACCAGAGCAGCGCCATAGCTTCGCGATTGATCTCCTTTTCTCCGTCGCGCCGGATCAGCTCGTGTATTGCCGCCGATTTCGACGGGAGAACTTCTTTTAGTCCATCCGCAGTCGGTTCTGTCTCTTCCGGATTGGACATGGCGATCCCCTCACTGTTTCGATTTCGGCAGATAGAGCGTCGCAGTTGTTTGTCGAGAGACGGAACTCGATCGCCGGAGGTTCGTTTCGTCTGTCGTGAACAGGAGAATTGAATGCGAAAGTCCTTATTGTTTTTTATTCTGGCCGTTGCCGTTATCCTGGGCTTCATTTTCGCAACGCCTTATTACTATGGCGTAAGTCCGCAAAACAGCGGCGAACAAGGCTCGTCTGACGGGCAGTAGCCTCCAAGCTTCAAAAAGCCCGGAACAGGTCAGGATCACTTCGCCGTCCGGCCAAAGCCGAGGCCAAGGGGAAGGGTTAGTCAAATAGCCAGCAAAGGCATCCCCTTGCGTTCGCCCTGCTTGTTCGGCAAAGTGCGCGCAAGTCGTAATCGTCCGAAATCGGACCGATTTATGGTGGAAGGGCAAGGCATGGGTTTCTCTTCGAATGAGCCCCCAAAAGGCTTTTACGTCTCGAACAGGAACCTTCCAGAAAAGGATCGCACCGAGAATTGGCGCGAGGCCGTCTCACCTCTCTATGAAGCGCTGGAAGCTCCCGTTGAAGGAGCAACTTCCATAGAAGGTGCGATTCATTCGCTCCTGTTGGGAGAGCGGGTGATTATGTTCGCGGCGTTTGGGGGGCATCGCTGCGTAAGAACCCGGGAATGGATCAAGCGAAGCACCTATGATTATTACTATGTCCAGCTTTGCGTCAGCGGTCTGTGCTTTGGATCATTTGAGGGACGTGAGATCAGTCTTTCCCCGGGAGATATTCATATCGGTTCGGTGACTGCCGTTTTTGATGCGGCCTGCAGCAACTCGACCGCAACTTTATCCTTAATGCTCGACAAGGACGAACTGGAGTATATCTGCGGGGTTTCGAATCTGAATGGGAAGGTTATCCGGGGCAACACTGCGCTGGGCGAGCTTCTTGGAATGCTGTTTCGGGGTTCATATCGCGAGGCAGGTGATCTTTCGTTCAAGGAGGGCGCTGCCTGTGGTGATGTCCTGTTACACTTGCTTGCCTCTGCCGTGAAATACGATCACGACAATATCCGAAGCGCTCCATCGGAACAGCTTCGAAATCAGGTGCTCCAGTTCATAAACAGGAACATCAACGATCCGAAACTGGACGTCGACCTCATATTGGAACGGTTCAGCATATCCCGTTCGCATCTTTACCGATTGCTGGAAGCAGACGGTGGTGCTGCCGGATTGATCAGGAAGAAACGGCTGCAACTGGCACGCAATGAATTGATCAGGCGCAAGGAGGATGAAGGGCTGCGCATCAAGGCAGTTGCTAACAAATACGGTTTCTCGAATACGGGCCGGTTTGCCAGAAGCTTCCAGCACCAGTTCTCCCTTTCACCCTCCGAGTTCTTGAAAAAACAGAGCGAGGACGAAGCCCTCGCGGGACAGATCATCAGACTGCACGGACATTACGGGAACCTCAAAGATCGATGGAATATGAACGCCGTCGGTTGAGAACTGAAATGGCTTGGAGGGCCCGGTGCGCGCAAGCGAAAAGACAGTGTGCAAGCCGCGCCGAACCATCTAATGATAGCGACGGGGGAGAAATTATGACGAGTCGGCAATTCGCATTGCCCGCGTGAATCTTCCCCCTTTGCAAGCGGCCGGACCGGAAGAACAATTCCGGAGCGAGCCGGTACGAAATGGGAGGAACTGGAATGCGCGTTTTAAAGCGTATCGCTGTGGCAGCTTCGATGGTGGGGATCGTGGCCACGACAGGTGGTTTTGCAATTGGCGCAGCAAGCGCCGAAGAACCGCTGAAACTGATTATCGGAACGGAAGGCGCGTATCCGCCGTTCAATTTCATCAATCCGGATGGCTCTCTTTCCGGCTTCGATGTCGATATCGCACGGGCGCTTTGCGAGGAGATGAAGGCCGAGTGCACATTCATCACACAGGAGTGGGATGGCACTATTCCGGCGCTTCAGGCCGGGAAGTTTGACGCTTATGTTTCCTCCATGTCGATCACGGAAGAGCGCAAGAAACAGGTCGATTTTTCCGATAAATACTACAACACGCCACCCGGCATTGCCGCGCCGAAGGACACCGACATCAAGGGCGTGACCAAGGAAGACTTGGCAGGCAAGACGATCGGCGTTCAGGTGTCCACGACGCATGCGAATTATGCCGAACACGCCTTCACCGAGAGCACCATCAAGGCCTATCCGACAGCGGAAGAATATCGCCTGGACATGGCCAATGGCCGCCTGGATGCCGTCAACGATGACAGCGTAACGCTGAGCGAGTGGCTGAAGACGCCGGATGGCGCCTGCTGCAAGATGGTCGGCACCTATCCGCCCGATGACAACATCCATGGTGTTGGCGTCGGCGTTGCCTTGAAGAAGGGACGCCCGGAACTGGTCGAAAAGTTCAACAAGGCGATCAAGGCCATCCGTGCCAACGGCAAGTACAAGGAAGTCAACGACAAATACTTTGATTTCGACGCCTACGGCCCTGAAAAATAAGTACAAAAGGACGTTGGTCCACCGATAATGGCAATGCCGTCACCGGCGGCATTGCTATTGGCAGCCATGATGGCGGCAAGACTGTGCCTCCATATAATCATGAGGCAGTTGTTGGAGTTGAGAATTCTCGTGCCGGCAAGGACAATGCCTGATCTTGCCGTGCACGGGAGTTCCAGATGTATCGAATACTGTGCCTGATGGTTTCCGGTTTCGCGCTTGCGCATATGTCTTCATACTATCGGCAGGATATGCCGGCCGTATCATATGCTGCAACAAAGGGCTGTATCTGTGACAAGAACCGCCAGCCGGTCTCTGCGTGTCTGGATGTTTGCCAGTGGACCAACTGAATTTAATGAGGAATTGAGAACATCCCGGAGAAATAATGCGACCTGAAAATCTCGTCATTCGCGCAGTGGAAGCTGCGGATGCGGAAGGACTCACCCATTTGCAGAACATGCCGGGATTTCGGTTCGGTACTTTGCGCACTCCGTTTCAACGCCTCGAGACGACACGCAAGTGGCTGGAAGCGCTCGGGCCGGAAGCCACGATTCTGGTTGCGACGATCAATGAAGAGATTGTCGGAAACGGCTTGCTCCGGCACGCAGGACGGCGTGGTCATAGCGCGGCAATCATCATGGGCATACATGACGACCATATCGGGAAGGGCATCGGCACGGCATTCATGGCCGAACTGATCGACATTGCCGACAACTGGCTCGACCTGAAACGGCTTGAACTCACCGTTTACGTCGACAATGCCCCTGCAATCCGCCTCTATGAAAAGTTCGGTTTTGTTTCGGAAGGCATACGCCGGAAAGATGCTTTCCGGGCCGGTGAGTTTGTCGATTCGCTCGCAATGGCCAGGCTCAACTTCTGACGCCGTTCTTTCGCGATTATCGCACCGCTATAACTGCGGCCCAGTCAGTGGAACGTTTGTCGTAGGCGCTGCCGGTCCAGCATTCAATTTCGATGCCGGACCATTGACCGTTATCGCTCCAGTATTCCTGCAATTCTTCCGGCGACAGATAGTTGTAATAGCGGCCAAGCGCGTCGTGGCCTTCAGCCGTGCCGGTCTTGAAGCTGGCCCACACGATCCCGCCTTTCACCAAGGCGCTGTGAACGCGTCTTATGATAGGACCAAGTGCGGTTCTGGGCACATGGGTGAGCGAGGCGCAGGCGTAAATCCCGTCATATTCCTCGACTGCGGAAAGTTCATCGAACATCATCGTGCGGACGGGCTGCCCCAGCCGTTTTGCAGCGATTGCCGCCAGTTCGGAGGAGCCATCCGTCGCATCGAGCTGAAATCCGGCCTTCAGAATGGCACTCGCATCGGTGCCCGAACCCGTTCCCAGTTCCAGGATTCGTCCCGCTGGCTTGCAGCGCTTCAGAAAGCTAAACAGTTTCGGGTTGGGCGTCTCGCCGTCGGCTGCATAGTCGATCGCATTAGAATTGTAGAAACCCAGCGTGTTGTCCTGCATGTCGGAGAATCCCCCATCCCGGTTTCGAAGAGCCCGGAAATCCCGGAATCGGCGCGCGCTCTTATGCAGCGAAATCGCACCATATTGAAGTCCTCAAAGTGTCGGAGAACCGACTTTCCGGATTCGCTTCGGGCACGCCAAAGTCCGATCCAGCAGAGCGCACAGAATAACGTTGCATTTTCGCCACAATGCGTTGCATAGATGCAACGCTATTGGGTAACATGGTTAATATGAACACGGCGAATCTGACGGCGAACATGAACGGCGAGGAACAATCATCGCAAAGCGGCGAGGGGCGCAGGCTTCTGGCCCTGCCGGGCATTATCACGGTCATTTCGGCGCTTGTCACCGCCTCGATTTCCTTTGCCATTTTGATCGGCATTACACCGATCACGCCTGACCGGACCGTCACGCTGGCCTTGGTCATCATCAATGTCGCGCTGATTCTGTTCCTCATCCTGCTGATCTGCCGCGAAGTTTACCGCATCGTGATGGCCCGGCGGCTCGGGAAGGCGGCTTCGCGCCTGCATGTCCGTATTGTGGCGCTGTTTTCGCTTATCGCGGCGGTGCCCGCCATCGTGGTTGCCATCGTTGCGTCGGTCACGCTCAACCTCGGTCTCGACCGCTGGTTCGATACCAACACCCGCGACATTGTCAGTTCATCGCAGA
Source organism: Brucella sp. IR068 (assembly GCF_049065885.1). Classification (NCBI taxonomy): domain Bacteria; kingdom Pseudomonadati; phylum Pseudomonadota; class Alphaproteobacteria; order Hyphomicrobiales; family Brucellaceae; genus Brucella; species Brucella sp. IR068. The sequence goes on from NZ_JBAKHE010000002.1 coordinate 507,232, forward strand.
GCCTGACCACCGCCTATATCCGCGAAACCGCGCTCAACCTGCAAAGCACCTCCTATTCGATGCTGCAGGATCTCGATGCGCAGCGCACCATTTATAGTCTTGACCGTGGCGGCTTCATCCAGCTGATGACATTACAGACGCGTGGCCGCGCTCTGCTCGGTGCGTTTCTTGTGCGTGAGAATGGCGACGTCGTTGTCAAAAGCGATACTGGAGTTGAAGATCGTCTGCCGCCGCCAACCGAAGATGCGTTGAAAACGGCACCGGATGGCAAGCCGGTTATCATCCCGCCGGGCAACAGTAATTTCGTCGGCGCAATCATCAAGATGCGCGAGATACCGGACGTCTATCTCTACACGGTTCGCGCAGTCGATCCTCAGATTCTCGATGCCATGCGTCTGATGGAAGCCAATACCCAGCGCTATCAGGAAATGGATGCGAACCGGATTCCAACGCAGATTGCATTTGCGCTGCTCTATTTCGGCCTGACGCTGATCGTGCTGCTTTCGGCTATCTGGACCGGTATTGCCGTCGCCGACCGGCTGGTGCGTCCGATCCGGCTTTTGATCGGCGCATCCGACGATGTGGCAGCCGGCAATCTCGACGTGTCGGTTCCGGTGCGCACTTCGGATGGTGACGTGGGCGCGTTGTCCGGCACTTTCAACAACATGGTGGCGGAGCTGAAAAGCCAGCGCAACGAGCTGCTTTCCGCCAAGGACCAGATCGATGAGCGCCGTCGCTTCTCCGAAGCCGTGCTTTCCGGCGTGACGGCAGGCGTCATCGGCATCGAGACCGATGGCTGTATCTCTATCCTGAATCGTTCGGCGGAACATATGTTCGGCGTCACCTCGGAAGATGCTGTCGGCAAGAACCTCACAAGCATCGCGCCGGAGATCGGGCAGGCTTTTGAGGTCGCCCGCTCGACGGGGCGCGCGGTGCATCGCGAGCAGGTCAGCATGACCCGTGGCGGCGTGGCGCGCACCTTCAACGTGCAGGTTACTGTCGAGGACACGGAATCCGAAGATCATTCCTATGTGGTGACGGTGGACGACATCACCGATCTGGTGCAGGCACAGCGTTCGTCCGCCTGGGCGGATGTCGCGCGCCGCATCGCGCATGAAATCAAGAACCCGCTCACGCCGATCCAGCTTTCCGCCGAACGCATCCGCCGCCGTTACGGCAAGGTCATCACCGAGGACCGCGAGGTTTTCGATCAGTGCACGGATACGATCATCCGTCAGGTCGGCGACATTGGCCGCATGGTCGATGAATTCTCCGCCTTCGCCCGCATGCCGAAGCCGGAAATGCGGGTTATGGATATGCGCGAGGCATTGCGCGAAGCCTCCTTCCTGGTCGAAGTCAGCCGCAGCGATATTCGTTTCCAGAACGATTTCGGCTCGGAAAAGCTGGTCGGTTCCTTTGACAGCCGCCTGATCGGACAGGCCTTCGGCAATGTCATCAAGAATGCCAGCGAAGCCATTGACGGACTTCCGAAGGAAGATCGCGCCAGGGAAGGCGAGGGCGGGCATATCCTCATCCGTTCCTATCAGGCGGATGGACAATTGTTTGTCGATGTCATCGATAACGGCAAGGGCCTGCCGGGCGACGACCGCCAGAAGCTGCTCGAACCTTACATGACGACGCGCGAGAAGGGCACCGGCCTTGGTCTCGCGATTGTCCGCAAGATCGTCGAGGATCATGGCGGGCATCTGGAATTGCATGATGCGCCTTCGGATTTCCACGGAGGACGGGGCGCAATGATACGTATGGTCTTTCCGCAAGCGCCCACCAACGAAGCTGGCGTGAATGCCGGTTCTACCGGTGAGATCGAAGCAGATGCGGGAAATGACGAAAAGAACATAGCTGGACAGGTGATTTGATATGGCTGCCGATATTCTTGTGGTTGATGACGAAGCGGATATCCGGGAACTTGTTGCAGGCATTCTGAGCGATGAAGGCCACGAAACCCGCACGGCCTTCGATGCGGACAGCGCGCTCGCCGCCATCAACGATCGCGTTCCCCGGCTGGTCTTTCTGGATATATGGCTGCAGGGCAGCCGTCTGGACGGCCTCGCGCTGCTCGATGAAATCAAGAAGCAGCACCCCGAACTGCCGGTGGTGATGATCTCCGGTCACGGCAATATCGAAACGGCGGTGTCTGCGATCCGTCGCGGCGCCTACGACTTCATCGAAAAGCCGTTCAAGGCGGACCGCCTCATCCTCATCGCGGAACGGGCGCTTGAAACCTCGAAGCTGAAGCGCGAAGTCTCGAACCTGCGCAAGCGCAGCGGCGACCATCTGGAATTGATCGGTGCATCGCTGGCCATGAACCAGTTGCGCCAGACCATCGAGCGCGTCGCGCCGACCAACAGCCGCATCATGATTACCGGACCGTCGGGCGCTGGCAAGGAACTTGCCGCCCGCGCCATCCACGCGCAGTCGGGCCGCGCCAATGGGCCGTTCGTGACCGTCAACGCCGCGACCATCACGCCGGAGCGCATGGAGATCGAGCTTTTCGGCACCGAAATGGACGGCGGCGAGCGCAAGGTCGGGGCTCTGGAAGAAGCCCATGGCGGCATTCTCTATCTCGATGAAGTCGCCGACATGCCGCGCGAGACGCAGAACAAGATTTTGCGTGTGCTTGTCGACCAGCAGTTTGAACGCGTGGGCGGCACCAAGCGCGTGAAGGTGGATGTGCGCATCATCTCCTCCACGGCGCAGAACCTCGAAGGCATGATTGCGGAAGGCACGTTCCGCGAAGACCTGTTTCACCGCCTTTCGGTGGTTCCGGTGCAGGTGCCGCCGCTTGCCGCCCGACGCGAGGACATTCCGTCACTGGTCGAGTACTTCATGAAGCAGATCGCCGAACAGGCGGGCATCAAGCCGCGCAAGATTGGATCCGATGCAATGGCGGTTTTGCAGGCGCATAGCTGGCCGGGCAATCTTCGCCAGCTTCGCAACAATGTCGAGCGCCTGATGATTCTGGCGCGGGGCGATGATCCGGAGGCGCCAGTGACGGCCGACCTCCTGCCCGCTGAAATCGGCGACACGCTGCCGCGTGCACCGACGGAATCCGACCAGCACATCATGGCGCTTCCGTTGCGCGAGGCGCGCGAGCGTTTCGAGAAGGAATATCTGATCGCCCAGATCAACCGGTTCGGCGGCAATATTTCGCGCACGGCGGAGTTCGTCGGCATGGAGCGCTCGGCGCTGCATCGCAAGCTGAAATCTCTCGGCGTATAAATAGTCAAGTGTCTCGGGCGGATGTGTCATGCGGGTAATCGTTTGCGGAGCAGGGCAGGTCGGATACGGCATCGCTGAGCGGCTTGCCGCCGAGGAGAACGATGTTTCCGTCATCGACACCTCGGCCCGCCATATCGAGATCGTGCGCGACACGCTCGATGTCCGTGGTTTTGTCGGGCACGGTTCGCAACCGGACGTGCTTGCCGCCGCTGGCGCCGATGAAGCGGATATGATCATTGCCGTCACCTTGTCCGACGAGGTCAACATGGTGGCCTGTCAGGTGGCGCATTCGGTCTTCAACGTGCCGACCAAGATCGCCCGCATTCGCGCGCAGTCCTATCTCAAGGCAGAATATCAGGATCTTTTCCTGCGCGAAAACCTGCCGATCGACGTGATTATCTCGCCGGAGCTTGAAGTGGGTGAGGTGGTTCTGCGGCGCATCGCCTTGCAGGGCGCAACGGACGTGCTGCGTTTTGCCGACGACAAGATCATCGGCCTCGCCATCGAATGCCTGGAGGAATGCCCGGTCATCAATACGCCGCTGAAGCAGTTGACCGATCTGTTTCCCGATCTTGCGGCCACCGTCGTCGGCGTGGTGCGCAATGACAGCCTTTTCATCCCGCGATCTTCGGACGAGCTGAATGCCGGCGACCTCGCTTATGTCGTGACGACCCGCGAGCAGGTGCGCCGCACGCTCTCCTTGTTCGGCCACGAGAAACCGGAAGCCAGCCGCATCGTTATCGCGGGCGGCGGCAATATCGGCTTGTACGTGGCCAAGGCCATCGAGGACCGCAAATGGCATACGCGCGTCAAGATGATCGAAAGCGAGCACGAGCGTGCCTTCGCCATCGCCGACCAGCTCAAACGCACCATGGTGCTGCACGGCAGCGCGCTCGACCAGAACTTGCTTCAGGAAGCTGATATTCAGGACGCGGACCTGATGGTCGCGCTCACCAATCAGGATCAGGTCAATATCCTGTCGAGCATCATGGCAAAGCGGCTGGGCTGCAAGTCCAACATGGCACTGCTCAATACGGTTGCCTATCAGGACTTCACCCACATGGTGGGGATCGACGCCTATATTAACCCGAAGGCCGTGACGATTTCGAAAATCCTCCAGCATGTCCGGCGAGGCCGCATCCGGGCGGTCTATAGCGTTTATCGCGACATGGCCGAACTGATCGAAGCCGAAGCTCTGGAAACATCCTCGCTGGTTGGCGCGCCGTTGCGCGATCTCGACTTGCCGGAAGGTCTGCGAATCGGTGCGATCTACCGTGACGGACAAGTGATCCGTCCGAACGGCGATGTCCGCATCAAGCCGAAGGACCGCGTCGTCATCTTCGCGACATCTGACGCCGTAAAGCATGTGGAACAGATGTTCCGCGTCAGTCTTGAATTCTTCTGAATAGTAAAGGCACCAATAGGATACACTCGCAATAAGATTAAGCGGTGTTTGAAAAATGTGACGGGTGTTTCCTCCACCAGAATGACAAATCTGCCAGTCTTCGGTTTACAATACCGCACGTGAGATGATTGAGTTCATCGCCATCCGTGAGGGAGAGCGCCCATCCGGCGAGTGTCTTTGTTGAAAGGGGGAAATGGAACAATTTCCGTCTTTCCCGTCGCACCAAAGCGGATGGGCTTTTGACTTCCAATGAAGCCTTATTAGTTATGCTATAAAAACTGTTTAATCTTTAACTAAAAATACTTGTATTCCAATTAAATATGAAGCAGATACTTGAACAGAAACTGTGTTTCCACTCTTCTGCAGAGCAATCTGCGCAGATATTGCAGTCAATGACAGCTTTTCTTGGTATTCATCTTGCTTTATTGGAATGGTTTTTGTGCCGGAACTGTCGGTAAAAATTAGATAAGCTTTATTTGTGTGTCTAGGATTATCATCTAAAAAAGAAATCAACGCAAGGTTAGTTACGTGATCATATACTCCATCCTCTACGGATTCATTAACAACAACAGTATTCTCCATAATAAATATTCCTATTTAAGATTATCAATTGTTATTGAAAAAATATTGTGAAATCGGTGGATGCAGAAAATCAATTCTAAGAAGAAAACTGACTGGTAATTGCAGAAACTCACTTTAATTCTATTGGCATAAGACCAAGGGAGAACGTCGGGTTGTCCATCCCCCTTGGTTGTCCGTCAAGCCTATCCAACTGATCGATAGAATTTAAGAAACAATCCACTCAAGTAGATGAATCATCGATCAATTTCTATTCGTGTTATTTCCTATATATATAGTAATTATTGAAATTAGGAGTTCCAAACGGTAACTGTGTATAAGGTGCCGTCTTTTGTCGCAATATCGACGCGATACTTTTGCGTCAATGCGATTTGCGCCGACATTAGCGCGCTTATAATTTTGTCTTGATTTTCATTGTTTCTGATTTTGCATGTAAAAACGGAATTATCTGATGTAAAGTTAAAGTAAATTACATTTTCTCGCGGAGTTGCGTTAAAAATTGCCATTATATCGATTCTATCAATATTCGTATATATAGCATCTTCTGCAAGTTTTTCGGGTTCTGAAATGCCAGACATAATTTTTCCTTTATAACATTCTATAAATATACTTACGTATTACAGATTACGATATTTTTTACTAAAGTCAAATGCTCAAGAAAAAGTGACAGGTTTTGTTGGGATGCCTGTTTCATTTCAGTAGTATACAATCGAACGTGTACCCTTCAGATTTGGGTACGCTTTTCCGTCCAGTCGTTCACTGACGCATTGGGGAGCATGCCTGATGAAGGGGCACGCCTGAAATTTGCCGCGAGGCTAATGAAATTGACGGTTGCACAAAGATTCCCATCCTGTTAACCGAAGCTGAATAGCGAAGCAGTTGTCTTTCCACAGCAATTGCAGTCAGGTACCGGTTTTGCACGCTCCGGTGCTTGATTTATGTGCATGCGCGTGTTCGTTTAACACATCGCGAGCTGGCTGCTGATCGATTAAAGGAATAAAAACAATGGCTGAACGATCGCAAAATCTACAAGACCTTTTTCTGAATTCTGTACGCAAGCAGAAAATTTCGCTGACGATTTTCCTTATCAATGGCGTGAAACTGACCGGCATTGTGACGTCCTTCGATAATTTCTGCGTGCTTCTGCGTCGTGATGGTCATTCGCAGCTTGTCTACAAGCATGCGATTTCGACGATCATGCCGAGCCAGCCTGTGCAGATGTTCGAAGGCGAAGAAGCCTGACGCTTTCCCAATACCATTGGAGCGCACTGGCTTTGGTTGTCGCTCCAAATTTTGTTTCTGCTGATGATAACCGGACACGCATTGCCTGTCCGGTTCGTCATGTTTGAACGATCCGGGGCGTCTTTCATTTGAAACAGCTTTAGCGGTGACTTATCTGCAGCCGTAGATAACACGTTTCCGTGTCCCCGGAGTGAACATTGTCCAAATTCAAGGATAAGAAGCCGTCATCTGCCGATGCAGACAAGGGTTTCGGACTTTCAGAGCCAGAGCCCACACGGGCAGCCGTCATCGTTCCCGTCCTGCCGGAGCGGTATAGTGCAGGCACGACCGCCGAGGAAGGCGCGCGTCCGCAGTTCCAGCGTTCGAACGAAGCGCGGCTTGAGGAAGCAATGGGGCTTGCCCGGGCGATTGCGCTCGATATCGAACATGCCGAAATCGCGATTGTCGCCAATCCGCGTCCGGCGACCCTGCTGGGCGCGGGCAAGGTGGAATCCATTGCCGAAACCGTCCAGGAAAAGGCCATCGGGCTGGTCATCGTCGATCACGCCCTGACCCCGGTGCAGCAGCGCAACCTCGAAAAGGAATGGAACGTCAAGGTCATCGACCGCACGGGACTTATCCTCGAAATTTTCGGCGAGCGCGCGCGCACCAAGGAAGGTGCATTGCAGGTCGAGCTGGCGCATTTGAACTATCAGAAGGGCCGTCTGGTCAGAAGCTGGACTCACCTGGAGCGACAGCGCGGTGGTGGCGGCTTCCTCGGCGGTCCGGGTGAAACCCAGATCGAAGCCGACCGCCGTCTGCTGCAGGACAAGATCCTGAAGATCAAGCGCGAACTTGAAACGGTGGTGCGTACCCGCACGCTGCATCGCCAGAAACGGCGCAAGGTGCCGCATCCGATTGTAGCGCTCGTCGGCTATACCAATGCCGGAAAGTCCACGCTTTTCAATCGCATGACGGGCGCGGAAGTACTGGCCGAAGACATGCTCTTCGCCACGCTCGACCCGACATTGCGCCGCATCCGGCTTCCGCACGGCGAGACGGTCATCCTGTCGGATACGGTGGGTTTCATCTCCAACCTGCCGCACCATCTGGTCGCTGCCTTCCGCGCCACGCTTGAAGAAGTGGTCGAGGCCGACCTGATCCTGCATGTCCGCGACATTTCCGATCCGGACAATGCCGCGCAGGCCGAAGACGTGGAAAGCATTCTTGCCGGGCTGGGCATTGAGCCGCAGGACCGCAAGCGCGTCGTCGAAATCTGGAACAAGATCGACAATCTTGACGAAAGCGGACGCGAGGCCGCCCTGCGCCTTGCTGCTGCCGGCAGCGAGGAGGGACGTCCCATTCCGCTTTCGGCCATTACCGGTGAAGGCGTTGACAGGTTGCTTTCGCTTATCGAAACGCGGATAGCGGGTTCGCTCGGCGCGGTCGATGTCGTGCTGTCTCCTTTCGAGCTTCATCTGCTCGACTGGATTTACCAGCATGGCAGCAATGTGGAGCGTGAGAACCTGGAAGACGGCTCCGTTCGCATCAAGGCCCGGCTGACCGAAGTGGCCCGCAAATCGCTGGACGAGAAGCGCGGCATCCGTCCTGAAAAGCCGGAGTCCGATTGGGACTGAGGCGGGAAGTGCTGCGCCACTTGCGAAACAGGGGCGCAACGCCCTATGTATGAAACACCGACGATTCAAAACTATTCACTTCGCCATAAATATATCCAGAGGCCCATAATGAGAGATCCGATCGAAACCGTCATGAACCTCGTCCCGATGGTGGTTGAGCAGACCAACCGTGGCGAACGGGCCTATGATATTTTCTCGCGCCTTCTGAAGGAGCGCATCATCTTCGTGAACGGACCGGTTGAAGACGGAATGTCGATGCTGGTATGCGCGCAGCTTCTCTTTCTCGAAGCGGAAAATCCGAAGAAAGAGATCAACATGTACATCAATTCGCCCGGCGGCGTGGTGACGTCCGGCATGGCGATCTATGATACGATGCAGTTCATCCGTCCGCCGGTTTCCACGCTTTGCATGGGCCAGGCCGCCTCGATGGGCTCGCTGCTTCTGACGGCAGGCGCCACCGGCCAGCGTTATGCGCTGCCGAACGCGCGCATCATGGTCCACCAGCCATCGGGCGGTTTCCAGGGGCAGGCCTCGGACATCGAGCGCCATGCGCAGGACATCATCAAGATGAAGCGCCGCCTGAACGAAATCTACGTCAAGCACACGGGCCGCGATTACGAGACGATCGAACGCACGCTCGACCGCGACCATTTCATGACCGCGCAGGAAGCGCTCGAATTCGGCCTCATCGACAAGGTGGTCGAAGCGCGCGACGTGAGCGCGGACGAATCGAAGTAAGAGCCGGATTCTCCGGCTCGCACCTGTTTTTAGCGCCCTTTGCCACAAAAGGGGCCCAATTCTTGCACCTACGTGATGGTTAACGCGCCGCGTTAAGCATCTGTTGGGGTTCGGGGCGCTAAACTTGGTCAGATTATGCCGAATCTTTGCCGGGAACATATTTTTCATTTGTTCGGCGGTGCAGCTTCTGCAAAAGTCGCCAGATGGTTCCTTCGGTCGGGGAGCCATACGGTGACGAATCCTGAGACTACTGGCCCTTGATTACAGGTCCAGGACTATAGGCAGCGCGTATCTGCTGCTGTTGTGACCGGCGGGAGGCGCGTTTCTCCTCCAGCACTGGGTCCGAACCGGAAGAAACGATCGATCTGAAGCGCCCAAGGCTCATTTCGATCAACTGAAAGGAAACTGCAATGAGCAAAGTCAGCAACGGCGGCGGCGATTCCAAGAATACGCTCTATTGCTCGTTCTGCGGCAAAAGCCAGCATGAAGTGCGCAAGCTGATTGCAGGCCCGACCGTTTTCATCTGCGACGAGTGCGTCGAACTCTGCATGGACATCATCCGCGAGGAAAACAAATCCTCCATGGTGAAGTCGCGCGAGGGCGTGCCCACGCCGCAGGAAATCATGGCCGTCCTTGACGATTACGTCATCGGCCAGAAGGATGCCAAGCGCGTTCTGTCGGTTGCGGTACACAATCACTACAAGCGTCTCGCCCATCAGTCGAAGAACAGCGACATCGAGCTTGCGAAGTCGAACATTCTGCTCGTGGGCCCCACGGGCTGCGGCAAGACCTATCTTGCCCAGACGCTCGCCCGCATCATCGATGTGCCGTTCACCATGGCCGATGCGACGACGCTGACGGAAGCCGGCTATGTCGGTGAAGATGTCGAGAACATCATCCTGAAACTGCTTCAGGCTGCCGATTACAACGTGGAACGTGCACAGCGCGGCATCGTCTATATCGACGAAGTCGACAAGATCAGCCGCAAGTCGGATAACCCGTCCATCACGCGCGACGTGTCGGGCGAGGGCGTTCAGCAGGCGCTTCTGAAGATCATGGAAGGCACCGTCGCTTCCGTGCCGCCGCAAGGTGGCCGCAAGCATCCGCAGCAGGAATTCCTGCAGGTGGACACGACGAACATCCTCTTCATCTGCGGCGGCGCATTTGCCGGTCTGGACAAGATCATCTCCGCACGCGGCGAAAAGACCTCCATCGGCTTCGGCGCCACCGTCAAGTCGGTGGATGAACGCCGCATCGGTGACGTCTTCAGGGAACTGGAGCCGGAAGACCTTCTGAAATTCGGCCTCATTCCGGAATTCGTCGGTCGTCTGCCCGTGATCGCGACACTCGAAGACCTCGATGTCGATGCCCTGGTGCAGATCCTGACCGAGCCGAAGAACGCGCTCGTAAAGCAGTATCAGCGCCTGTTCGACATGGAAAATGTCGAGCTGAGCTTCCACGACGACGCCCTGCGGGCGATTGCCAACAAGGCGGTCGAGCGCAAGACGGGTGCACGCGGCCTGCGTTCGATCATGGAAAAGATCCTGCTCGACACGATGTTCGAACTTCCGACGCTGGAAGGCGTGCAGGAAGTGGTTATTTCCGGCGATGTGGTGGATGGCAGCGCCCGTCCGCTCTATATCTATGCCGAGCGGCAGGACGAAAAGGGTAATGTTTCCGCCTGAAGCATTTCCGGCAAAAGTGCGTAGCGGTTTTGCGTCGGATAATGCGCAATATTCGCGGCAGCAATTATTCAAGAAAGGCCGCGCAAGCGGCCTTTTTCATGTGCCGGGCCATATGCCAGCCATGTCACGGAAAAGTGCAGGCCGGGGAGATGACATGCTTCAGGCTTGCGTGGGGCTTAACCTGTCACTATTGCAGGGCAGCAATCGGGGTACAGGCCAAGCTGGATATTGTACTAATGCGCGGCACAGCGCAGGATAGATGACGATTCTATGAAAGCCGGCCCGATAAAGCCTATTGAATTGCCGGGGTCGGCTCTCCAAGTATGGACCGAAGCACATTCGTGACCTGCCTCATGACGAAAGGGGGCGCGGATGTGGCAGTCAGGTTGAAAGACCTGAGAAAGGACTTGAACTATGACGAGTACTGAACAGAAGACACCGCTGGGTGGCTCTGAAGCGGGCGGTGCAGACGGGCTCTATGCCGTTTTGCCGTTGCGTGACATCGTCGTTTTCCCCCATATGATCGTTCCGCTTTTTGTCGGCCGCGAAAAGTCCATTCGCGCGCTGGAGGAAGTGATGGGCGTGGACAAGCAGATCCTGCTTGCCACCCAGAAGAACGCCGCCGATGACGATCCGGCACCGGATGCGATTTATGAAATCGGCACGATTGCCAATGTGCTGCAGCTTCTCAAGCTGCCGGACGGCACCGTCAAGGTGCTGGTCGAGGGCACGGCGCGCGCCAGGGTTTCCAAGTTTACGGACCGCGAAGACTATCACGAGGCCTATGCTGCGGCTCTGCCGGAGCCTGACGAAGATGCCGTCGAGATCGAGGCGCTCGCCCGCTCGGTGGTTTCCGACTTCGAAAACTACGTCAAGCTGAACAAGAAGATTTCGCCGGAAGTGGTTGGCGCCGCCAGCCAGATCGACGACTATTCGAAGCTTGCCGACACGGTTGCCTCGCATCTCGCGATCAAGATTCCCGAGAAGCAGGAAATGCTGTCGATCCTCTCGGTGCGCGAGCGCCTCGAGAAGGCGCTTTCCTTCATGGAAGCCGAAATTTCGGTTCTCCAGGTTGAGAAGCGTATCCGCAGCCGCGTCAAGCGCCAGATGGAGAAGACGCAGCGCGAATACTATCTCAACGAGCAGATGAAGGCGATCCAGAAGGAGCTTGGCGATGGCGAGGACGGTCGCGATGAAGCGGCAGAACTCGAAGAACGCATCAACAAGACCAAGCTTTCCAAGGAAGCCCGCGAAAAGGCACAGGCCGAGCTGAAGAAGCTGCGCAGCATGAGCCCGATGTCGGCCGAGGCAACGGTCGTCCGCAACTATCTCGACTGGCTGCTGTCCATTCCATGGGGCAAGAAGTCGAAGATCAAGCAGGACCTGAACTTCGCCGAGGAAGTGCTCGATGACGAGCATTTCGGCCTCGACAAGGTCAAGGAACGCATCGTCGAATATCTCGCGGTGCAGGCTCGCTCGACCAAGATCAAGGGCCCGATCCTCTGCCTCGTCGGACCTCCCGGCGTCGGCAAGACCTCGCTCGCCCGCTCGATCGCCAAGGCTACCGGCCGTGAATATGTCCGTATGTCGCTCGGCGGCGTGCGTGACGAGGCCGAAATCCGCGGTCACCGCCGCACCTATATCGGCTCGATGCCCGGCAAGGTCATCCAGTCGATGAAGAAGGCGAAGAAGTCCAACCCGCTCTTCCTGCTCGATGAAATCGACAAGATGGGCCAGGATTTCCGCGGCGATCCGTCATCGGCAATGCTCGAGGTGCTGGACCCTGAACAGAACTCGACCTTCATGGATCACTACCTTGAAGTCGAATACGATCTGTCGAACGTCATGTTCGTGACGACGGCCAATACGCTCAACATTCCCGGCCCGCTTCTGGACCGTATGGAAGTCATCCGTATTGCCGGCTACACCGAGGATGAAAAGCTCGAGATCGCCAAGCGGCACCTGCTGCCGAAGGCGATCAAGGATCACGCCCTGCAGCCGAAGGAGTTTTCGGTCACGGACGATGCGTTGCGCAATGTTATCCGCCTCTACACGCGGGAAGCAGGTGTGCGTAGCCTCGAACGCGAACTGATGACGCTGGCGCGCAAGGCCGTGACCGACATTCTGAAGTCGAAGAAGAAGTCGGTGAAAGTCACCGAAAAGAACCTCTCCGACTATCTGGGTGTCGAGCGGTACCGCTTCGGCCAGATCGATGGCGAGGATCAGGTTGGCGTCGTGACAGGCCTTGCCTGGACGGAAGTCGGCGGTGAATTGCTGACCATCGAAGGCGTCATGATGCCCGGCAAGGGCCGCATGACCGTCACGGGTAACCTCCGCGACGTGATGAAGGAATCGATCTCGGCGGCGGCATCTTATGTCCGCAGCAGGGCAATCGATTTCGGCATCGAGCCTCCGCTGTTCGACAAGCGCGACATCCACGTGCACGTGCCGGAAGGTGCGACGCCGAAGGACGGTCCGTCCGCAGGCATCGCCATGGTCACGGCGATTGTCTCCGTGCTGACCGGCATCCCGGTTCGCAAGGACATCGCAATGACGGGCGAAGTCACGCTGCGCGGTCGGGTCCTGCCCATCGGCGGCCTCAAGGAAAAGCTCCTCGCGGCACTGCGCGGCGGCATCAAGAAGGTTCTGATCCCGGAAGAAAACGCCAAGGATCTGGCGGATATTCCGGACAATGTGAAGAACAGTCTTGAGATCGTTCCGGTGTCCCGTGTAGGTGAGGTGCTCAAGCACGCTCTGGTTCGCGAACCCGAGCCGATTGAATGGACGGAGCCCGCAAACGCGACACCCGTCCCTTCGGTCGAGGAAGAAGCTGGCGCCTCGATGGCCCATTAAGGCATTTCCGGCAAACGTTCGAAAGAGTTTGCTTATTGGCAATGCGCTGAAATGAACTTCCGGCAGGCGATTCTGATTCAGTCGGATAGTCCTGCCGGAAGCTGTCTATCAGGACCAACAATCGAAATGCCGGGCAATTTGCCCGGCATTTCTGTGTTTAACCCCGGTTTCCGGGGTTTTTTCACGTTGACAGGCTTGGTTTGTGAAACGATTTGAATAAACTCCGACCAATCCGGTCACGTTATCCGTTCCGGTAGATAAAGAAAGGAAATGCCAATGAACAAGAACGAATTGGTTGCCGCAGTTGCGGAAAAGGGCGGTTTGACGAAGGCTGACGCCGGTACTGCTGTTGACGCCGTACTCGCTGCTGTTACCGGCGCCCTGAAGGCTGGTGAAGAAGTCCGTCTGCCTGGCTTCGGCGTTTTCTCCGTTTCGCATCGCGCTGCCTCGACCGGCCGCAACCCGTCGACCGGCAAGGAAGTTGCTATCCCGGCTCGCAACGTGCCGAAGTTCTCGGCTGGCAAGGGCCTGAAGGACGCCGTAAACGGCTAATCATGATCTGGAGAGTGAAAGCTCTTCGAACGGATCGTGACATTAAATTTCCAGCCCATCGCGGCATGATTGCGATTGGCTGTCGAGAAGGCCCGGTTTATCCGGGCTTTTTTCGCTTTACAATACCTGGTAATAAGCACAGGAAATCGGATCACCACGAATCGTGCTCGATTACCTTCATCTATTTCACGAAGTCGCAGGGATAATCTCTTCTTTCCACGTGCTGAAACGCTTACGTTTTAATGCGAACTTCTTAGAAATTTCTTCGTCTAGCTCTAATGCTGTTTTGACACACACCTTTGTTAATTTCACCAAATCGTCGAAACGGAGATGAGCACGACTTCCTTCTTCAAAACTAAAAGGAACAGAGTTCTGGACTCGGCTTAAGAACACGCGATTGACGTAACCTCGATTGTGTACGTGGATATTCCTAACTTCTGCAAATAGCTGCATAAGCTGGCGATCCTCGTCCTTCGCAAAAAGTGAAACGCCCAAGGATTCTTCGATGAATTTTTCAATTCTGCTCATCCCACCGTATGATAAAGAATTGACCTTTTTGTCGATAAGATAGTTTATTATTTCTTTCCTGCTCCTAAACTTAAAAATATCTTCTATGCGAAGATTTTCGCTAGACTTTACCAATTCTGGTCGTTTACGCATCGCACTTTGAATAGATGCTGAAATAAACCAAAAAAAAGTATCAACCGTTGTCACTGTTAAGTTTCGTGAATTAACAGAAGCAAATTCATTCAGTTTCTTCACCACCTTACCTGGGTTAGTCATTAATCGTTCATATTTTTCTTTCTCCCTTTCACTGCTCGCTATTTCAAATAGAGCTGTGCTAGCGCGCAATGATACATTGTCTGCAGTGTGGGCTAAGTGAACTGTAAAAAAGAATAAATCCACGATAGAGTGATAATCAAAGAGGAATAAGCTCATATTTCTAGTTACTAACGTTTTGACTGGTGGAAAATAGAACGTTTCTCCGTCATTTTCTTCGCTTAAACTATTAGGGGCAACTTCTTCGTTCATTTTCGCTCTCGCCTGTACTATTTTTAAGAATCGAAACGATGATGGTTCGATTGAATCTATTAGTATGCATTGCCTTGGAAATAAAAAGCCGGACACTAGGTCCGGCTTACTTCCAATACTTCCCATAATCAATCTACTGCCTACTCAGCCGCCTCTGAACTGCGCTTGGGGCGGCGGTCCAGCAGTTCCTTGAGGAAGTGGCCGGTATAGGAGCGCTTCTCCTTCACAATGTCTTCCGGACGGCCCACTGCGACAATCTCACCGCCGCCATCGCCGCCTTCCGGTCCAAGGTCGATCACCCAGTCAGCCGTCTTGATGACTTCCAGATTGTGCTCGATCACCACGACCGTGTTGCCCTGTTCCACCAGCTCGTGCAGCACTTCCAAGAGCTTCGCCACATCGTGGAAATGCAGGCCGGTTGTCGGTTCGTCCAGAATATAGAGCGTGCGGCCCGTCGCGCGGCGCGACAGTTCCTTGGCCAGCTTCACGCGCTGCGCTTCGCCGCCGGAAAGCGTCGTCGCCTGCTGGCCGACCTTGATATAGCCGAGACCGACCTTGACGAGCGTTTGCAGCTTGTCGCGCACCGCAGGCACGGCGGAGAAGAACTCCGCACCTTCCTCGACAGTCATATCCAGTACATCGGCGATGGACTTGCCCTTGAACAGGACTTCCAGCGTTTCGCGGTTATAGCGCTTGCCGTGGCAGACATCACAAGTCACATACACATCCGGCAGGAAGTGCATCTCGATCTTGATGACGCCATCGCCCTGGCAGGCCTCGCAGCGCCCGCCCTTCACGTTGAACGAGAAGCGGCCCGGCTGATAGCCGCGTGCCTTGGCTTCCGGCAAGCCCGCGAACCAGTCGCGGATCGGGGTGAAGGCACCGGTATAGGTTGCCGGGTTGGAGCGCGGCGTGCGCCCAATCGGCGACTGGTCGATATCGATCACCTTGTCGAGGAATTCCAGCCCTTCGATACGGTCATGCTCTGCGGGATGCTCGCGCGAACCCATGATGCGGCGCGAAGCGGCCTTGAACAGCGTTTCGATCAGGAAGGTGGACTTGCCGCCGCCAGAAACGCCGGTAACGGCAGTGAAGGTGCCGAGCGGAATATCCGCCGAGACATTTTTCAGGTTGTTGCCGCGCGCGCCCACCACGCGAATGCGCTTGGACTTGGAAATCTTGCGGCGTTCCGCCGGGACGGCAACTTCCATCGCACCCGACAGATATTTGCCGGTCAGCGAGTTCGCATTGGACATCACGTCCTGCGGCGATCCTTGCGCGATGATCTTGCCGCCATGGACACCAGCCGCCGGGCCGATATCGACAACATAATCGGCGGTCAGGATAGCATCTTCATCGTGTTCGACCACGATGACCGTATTGCCGAGATCGCGCAGATGGCGCAGCGTGTCGAGAAGGCGGGCATTGTCGCGCTGATGCAGGCCAATGGACGGCTCATCCAGCACGTAGAGCACGCCGGTCAGTCCGGAGCCGATCTGCGAGGCAAGACGGATGCGCTGGCTTTCACCGCCCGAAAGCGTGCCGGAATTGCGCGCCAGCGTCAGGTAATCGAGCCCCACATCGTTGAGGAATTGCAGGCGCTCGCGGATTTCCTTGAGGATGCGGGCGGCAATTTCGCGCTGCTTGTCGTTGAAGCTGCTGTCGATATCGCGGAACCAGGCATCGGCCTTGCGGATCGACATTTCGGTGATTTCACCGATGTGCTTCATGCCGACCTTGACCGCTAGCGCCTCCGGCTTCAGGCGGAAACCGTTACAGGCCGGGCAGGGCGTCGAGGCCATGAAGCGCTCGATATCTTCACGCGACCAGGCGGAATCGGTCTCCTTCCAGCGGCGTTCCAGATTGGGGATCACACCTTCAAAAGCTTTCGTCGTCTGGTAGGAACGCAAGCCGTCATCATACTGAAAGGTGATTTCCTTGCCCTTGGTGCCGTAAAGAATGGCCTGCTGGGCCTCTTCCGGAATATCAGCCCATTTTGCGCCGATCTTGAAGCCATAAGCTTTGCCAAGCGCTTCCAGCGTCTGATTGTAGTAGGGCGACGAGGATCGCGCCCACGGGGCAATCGCGCCGTCCTTCAGCACTGCCGTTTCGTCGGGAACGATCAGGTTGGGATCGATGGCCTGCTGCGTGCCGAGGCCGTCGCAGGTCGGGCAGGCGCCGAAGGGATTGTTGAACGAGAACAGGCGCGGCTCGATTTCCGGGATAGTGAAGCCGGAGACCGGGCAGGCGAACTTTTCCGAAAACAGAATGCGTTCATGCGTTTCGTTGGCCGACTTGTTGGCAGCGCCGCCCTCAGCCGTTTCTTCAGGCGGCAGCGGCTTGTCGGCAAATTCGGCAACGGCCAGGCCTTCGGCAAGCTTGAGACAGGTTTCAAGGCTGTCGGCGAGGCGGGTCGAAAGGTCAGGCCGAACCACCACTCGGTCGACCACCACATCGATATCGTGCTTGTATTTCTTGTCGAGCGCCGGAACATCGGCGATTTCATAGAAGGTGCCGTCGACCTTGACGCGCTGAAAGCCCTTCTTCTGAAGCTCCGCCAGTTCCTTCTTGTACTCGCCCTTGCGGCCGCGAACGATGGGCGCGAGGATATAGAGGCGCGTGCCTTCCTCAACCGCCATGACGCGATCGACCATCTGGCTGACCGTCTGGCTTTCGATGGGAAGGCCGGTCGCCGGCGAATAGGGTACACCCACGCGCGCAAAGAGCAGGCGCATATAGTCGTAGATTTCGGTGACGGTGCCGACCGTCGAACGCGGATTGCGGCTCGTCGTCTTCTGCTCGATGGAAATGGCTGGCGACAGGCCGTCGATCTGGTCGACGTCCGGCTTCTGCATCATTTCCAGGAACTGGCGCGCATAGGCCGAAAGGCTTTCGACATAGCGGCGCTGGCCTTCCGCATAGATCGTATCGAAGGCAAGCGAGGATTTGCCCGAACCGGACAAGCCTGTCATCACGATCAGCTTGTCGCGAGGCAGATCGAGATCGACATTTTTCAAGTTGTGTTCGCGCGCGCCACGTATGGAAATGAATTTCTGATCGCTCATTCCGCGTCCTGCCTGCTCATGATGCCATGGATAAACGGGCGCCGAATGGTGAAACCCGTCGCGCCGGTTTCTAATATGGGGTGGAACCCTCCGATAAGAAGGGGTCTCGGGTCATTCATCGGTGCACTCTTATCACTGGAACAAATATCGAACAACCAGCCTTCTGATAGGCGATACGAAATGTGAACGCAAGAGCGTTGACTGTCACTCCTGACAGGAGCAGACTGGCCTTGCTCGCTGATGGCGGAGAGGTGTCGTGGTGGGATGACGCGGCATCGGCAAGAGGTCCGCAGGAGGCGGGAAACCCAGTAGGGAGGTAAGGAGCATGAGTCCACCTGACTACGTTGCCTAGCTTTCACAACGATGAAAGCACAATCCATTTCGGTCGCGGCAGCATCTTTTCGCAAGGAATGATGCCTCGTTGACTGAAACTGCGATTGCCGAAAATCTGAATTTGCGCGGAAGGCAAATGACCGCGCGTCATCGCCGTCCGAAAATATCTGCTGGCGAATTATTGTCGGCACAAGAGCATTGCTCAAAACCCAAGCCCTGCGCGCCAAAGATACAGTGAGCGGCAGGGCTTTTTCCTGGAGCCCGATCCTATTCACACAGCGCCTGTGGCCGTCGCTTCAGGAAGGGTGGAGGGAAGGCCGATTTCAAATTAAGGCAGATGCAGTTTTTGGGCCTGAAATGTGCAAAACTGCATTTTCTGCACGGGAAACGGTGCAAAAACCCATGAAAATTTGTGGCGAACGCATGTCTTTTTCGTGTCGAAGGTTGCATTTTGAACAAAACAAGAACATAAACTCTGTGGACATTGACAAATTCACCGCGCCGGACTGAGCGCTCATTGAGCCAGTCCTGTAAGGTGAGCATATGAGTTTCTGGTGATGGCGCATCGCTGCGCCTGAGCTTTCAATTGGAAAGCGCCTCTTGTCCGTGCGAAGCTGTGCGGAAAGAGTGTGCATGCGAGACCCGGAGTAATTTTTCGATGGCTGGTAGCGTCAACAAAGTCATTCTGGTCGGCAACCTTGGTGCCGATCCGGAAATTCGTCGTCTGAACTCGGGCGACGTGGTTGCCAATCTGCGCATTGCAACGTCTGAAAGCTGGCGTGACCGCCAGACCGGCGAACGCAAGGACCGCACCGAGTGGCACAGCGTCGTCATTTTCAACGAGAACCTTGCCAAGGTCGCGGAGCAATATCTGAAGAAGGGCGCCAAGGTCTATATCGAGGGCGCGCTCCAGACCCGCAAATGGCAGGACCAGAACGGCAATGACCGTTACTCGACGGAAGTCGTACTTCAGAAGTTCCGCGGCGAGTTGCAGATGCTCGACAGCCGTGGCGAAGGTGGCGGTGAGGGCCGTTCGTTCGGCGGTGGCGGCAATCGCAACCAGATGTCGGATTATTCCGGTGGCGGCGGCGACTTCGGTTCGTCCGGCCCGTCTTCGGGTGGCGGCAGCGGCGGCGGTTTCTCCCGCGACCTGGACGACGAAATTCCGTTCTGAGTGCGCGTATAACCCAATTTATTAGTGAAATGCGATAAGGCGCTGTTTTACAGCGCCTTTTCTGTTTTTTTAAACTGATGTTCTGGCGTCCAAAACGGCAGAAATACCTGCGCCCGAAATTGGAGCATGATTCCGAAAAGGTGAACCGCCTATGCAGCGAAATCAGTCTATCGAACTGAATTCTGATCCTGCTTCGGTCGGATGAAAATCACGCCCAAACAATAGCTTGCGGCGGAATGGCGATTCAACTTGAAGCATCCCGCTGCCCGAGCGCCAGACTGCCGGAATGTCAGATCGATTGCAGCGAGACCCGCTTTTCAAGCAGGGCAGCGGCTTCTTTCCGTTCGCTGTAACGGTTCGTCAGATGGTCTGAAATACCGCGCGTCAGCAAGGTGAACTTCATCAGTTCTTCCATGACGTCGACTACGCGATCATAGAATGACGAAGGTTTCATGCGGCCGGCATCATCGAATTCCTGCCAGGCCTTGGCGACCGATGACTGGTTGGGAATGGTAATCATCCGCATCCAGCGACCCAGAATGCGCATCTGGTTGACGGCGTTGAAGCTCTGCGAACCGCCGGAGACCTGCATCAGGGCCAGTGTTCGCCCTTGCGTGGGGCGGATCGCGCCACCGGGCAGGGGAATCCAGTCGATCTGCGCTTTCATGACGGCACTCATCGCGCCATGGCGTTCAGGACTTGTCCAGACCTGCCCCTCCGACCAGAGCATCGCCTCGCGCAGTTCCTGCACCTTGGGGTGATCCGGCGTCCCATGGTCCGGCAAAGGCAGGCCATCGGCATGGAAAACGCGGGTTTCCGCGCCCATTGCATCAAGCAGTTGCTGCGCTTCCAGCGTCAGGAAACGGCTATAGGAACGTTCGCGCAACGATCCGTAGAGCAGCAGGATACGAGGCTTATGTTCCGGGAAAGGTGCGCGAAGAGCATTCTCATCCGGCAGGAGAAAGGATTTCCGGTCGAGGTTGGGCAAGTCTGCGGCAGTCATTTCCTTTCTCCATAGGTGACCTGCTCGCCATCTTCCTTGGTGAAGGATGCAACCGGGTTTTCCAGAATATCCAGAACCAGCTCGGAAGGGCGGCAAAGCCGGGTGCCGCGCGGAGTTTCAACAATCGGCCGGTTGATCAGAATCGGATGGGCCATCATGAAGTCGATCAGTTCCTCATCAGTCCATTTCGGATCGGACAGGCCGAGCTCGGCATAGGGCGTACCTTTCTCGCGCAGCAGTTCGCGCGGCGTCAGATTCATCGCCGCAAGCAGGCCGACCAGACGTTCCCGCGTGGGCGGGTTCTGCACATATTCGACGATCACAGGCTCTTCGCCGCTCGCCCGGATCATAGCCAGCGTATTGCGCGAGGTGCCGCATTTCGGGTTGTGAAAAATAGTGACAGTCATCGGGAGTTTCCTGTTTGTGTTGCAGGCTTCTGATCGGCGCCGCGTTCATACCAGTCTTTGGAGCGGTTCACGATCCAGACGACCGACAGCATGACCGGCACCTCGACCAGAACGCCCACCACGGTTGCGAGCGCCGCGCCGGATGAAAAGCCGAAAAGGCTGATTGCAGCGGCGACGGCAAGTTCAAAGAAATTCGAAGCGCCGATCAGGGCCGACGGTCCGGCAACGCTGTGCTTTTCGCCGGACAGGCGGTTGAGAAGATAGGCCAGCCCCGAATTGAAATAGACCTGAATGAGGATCGGCACCGCCAGCATGGCGATGATGAGCGGCTGCGCGATGATCTGTTCGCCCTGAAAACCGAAGAGCAGGACGAGAGTGGCGAGCAGTGCCACAAGGGAGAGCGGTTG
This sequence comes from Brucella sp. IR068, assembly GCF_049065885.1. NCBI lineage: Bacteria > Pseudomonadati > Pseudomonadota > Alphaproteobacteria > Hyphomicrobiales > Brucellaceae > Brucella > Brucella sp. IR068. The sequence continues at coordinate 528,563 of NZ_JBAKHE010000002.1, forward strand.
CAGTGTCTTCAGCAGCCTGTCGAGCGCGCTTTGTCCGCCACCCGCCAGCAGGTTTCGCCGGATGATCTGCGCAAGGATCACCGGAATGACGATATAGAGGACAACGGAAAGAACGAGCGTATCCCATGGAACCGTAATCGCCGAAAGCCCAAGCAGAAGCCCGACGATCGGAGCAAAGGCTATGACCATGATAGCGTCATTCAATGCGACCTGGGACAGGGTGAAGTGTGGCTCTCCTTTGGTCAGGCTGGACCATATGAAGACCATGGCCGTGCAGGGTGCCGCGGCAAGGATGATAAGGCCTGCAATGTAAGAATCGATCTGGTCGGCAGGCAGGTTCGGGCGGAAAAACCAGCCGATGAACAGCCATGCAAGAAGCGCCATCGAGAACGGCTTGACGGCCCAGTTGATGAACAGCGTGACGCCGATGCCCCGCCAGTGCCGACCGACTTGCCGAAGCGCGGCGAAGTCGATTTTCAAAAGCATGGGAATAATCATCAGCCAGATGAGAACGGCGACGGGAATATTGACCTTGGCAATCTCGGTGGAGCCGATAGCGTGGAACAGTGCCGGGAAAAGATGCCCCAGAGCGACGCCCGCGACAATGCAAAGGGCAACCCAGACAGTCAGATACCTTTCAAAGACAGACATCAGCGTTGCTCCACATGCCTTTCCATGTCGGCGTGAGGGTGTTTCTCATGGGCGACTGCCTGCCCGTGCGCGCGCCGGGCGCCAGTTGATACCGATTTGTCATTTTAACGTCCGTTGGGGTGAACTGGCGTCGCCAGAACATGGTTATTGAGCGGCGTCAGCCGTCTTGGGCTCGCAGCAAGGTGTCAGGCTTTGGAGCAGAGGCGCGCAGAGTTCGGCGCTGCCGCCGCAACAATCCTTGATCATGAAAAGCGTCAGTTCGCGAAACTGATCCAGATCCGCGCGATAGATGATCGAGCGGCTTTGCCGCTCACTCCTCACGAGACCAGCCCGTGACAGGGTGGCCAGATGGGCGGACATCGTATTTTGCGGAATGTCCAGCATACGGGCCAACTCGCCCGCCCTGATTCCGGCAGGTTCGTGTCGGACCAGCAATCGAAAGGTATCAAGCCTTGTCGATTGTGCGAGAGCGGCCAAAGCCAGGATTGCAGAGTCGTTTTCCATATATCCAGAATAATGGATATAACATGCACGTCAAGCTGCGATCTGGAGCGGCTATCCAGCAGTTAAGTCGTATGTCAGCGCGGTGATGCAAACGCAGCCCGGATAATGCCTAATCGGCCCAGAGGCTTAACCAAAATTGCATGGCGGACACCTCAGCTGTTTTCGTCATTCTCGATGGAGAACTCCATGCGATCCGCCGAAAATCGCGACAGGGAATATTGAATCGGTTTTCCGTCCGTATCGACGTTTACCGCACGCGCTGTCACGACGATGGCACCCGGAGAGAGTTTCAAGATTCTCAGGTCTTCCGGACCGGCATGACGGGCCGATATGACAGTTGATTTTCGCAGGTAATCGGCGATCCCCGCAGCCTTGAACGCAGCCGTTATCGAGCCGCTTTCAGCATAATCCTCTGCAAAGGAAGGAAAGCGCGCGGCATCGATCCAGTGAGTCGCAATCGAAATTGGATAACCATCGGCGTTGTGCATCGTTTCAAGCCGGATCACCTCGTCGCCCGCATGCAGTTCAAGCGCGTCCGCGACTTCCCGGGTTGCGATTTCCCTGCCTGAGGCCAGCAAAATCCCTTGCATTTCCCGCACTTGCGAAGCGAGCGACTGGGAAATGCGGGTGCGGCGTCCGATCTGGTAGGTGAGGCGCCTTGCGTTGGCGACGAAGGTGCCGCGTCCTTGCTCGGCTCGCAGTACGCCCTCCTGCGTCAGCGCTGCAATGGCGCTGCGCACCGTGTGGCGATTGACCCCGAACCTGTCGGCCAGTTCCATCTCGGCAGGCATGCGCGCGCCGGATTGAAGCTTACCCGCCATGATGTCGCCGCGTATCTCATCGGCAATCTGCCGCCAGATCGCAACGCCGCTGTTTCTCTCAATGTGTCTGGTCTTTGCCATCAACTGTCATCGTCCTGTCATTGGCAGGGTGTATTCATTCTGGTATTGTATAGTTGTCTATATAACTAGACAATTTAAAAGATCGCGTCAACAGGATTTGAAGGCAGGGAAGCTCATGTACGGTACGGAGCATGGTGCGAAGGGAGGCGGAGCCGGTTCCGCCACTGAAAGCAAAAAGGCACCGGATGCAGTGCAGCTCGCACGGCAGGCAAGCATGGCGGTTCTTGCGCGCGCCAGCGGCGAAGAATTGCAGGCCTTCTGGCAGGCATGGTCCGACAAGCCGGAATTTGAGGTTTTGCGCGGGCCGGAAACCGGCCTTGTGATGCTGCGCGGACGCATCGGCGGCGGCGGCGCTCCCTTCAATGTGGGCGAGGCGACCGTGACACGCGCCACTGTGCGGCTTTCCGATGGTTCGGTCGGTCACTCTTATGCGCTTGGCCGCGATCAGGAAAAGGCACGCCTTGCCGCTCTCTTCGATGCACTTTGGCTGGACGAAACCCGCCGCGACGCGGTGGAAACGCAGGTGCTGGGCGTCCTGCGCAAACGGCACGACGATGCCGACGCCACGCTGCGCGGCGAAGCGGCTGCTACCAAGGTCGATTTCTTTACAATGGTTCGGGGAGACAATTGATGCTTCCTTCTTCTCCAGCATTTGAAGGCGGTCTGGCTGATCCGGTGACGGATGCACAGTCGGTCTTTCATGCCGTCATGCACGCCATGGCCAATCCCGGCCGCATCTATCCGCTGGCCGCAGCGGCCACGCCACCGCAGCCATTGACGCCGGAACTGGGTGTTATCTCGGCAACCCTGCTCGACCATGATGCGACGGTGTGGTGCGATGCGGCGATAGCCGCCAATGAAGATGCAACCGCCTGGCTTACTTTCCACACCGGTGCGCCGCGTGTCGAAAATGCCGACGCCGCGCAATTTGCTCTCGTTAGCGATGTGTCGCGGCTGCCGTCCCTGGCCGATTTTTCGCAAGGCAATGCCGAGTTTCCTGATCGTTCCACAACCATCGTGCTGGCTGTCGCGTCGCTGAAAAGCGGGCAGGGCTTTGTGCTGAAAGGCCCCGGCATTGACGGCGAGCGCTCGCTCCACGTCGATGGTCTGCCCCAGGATTTCATCCAGCAATGGCGTGAAAACGGTGCGCAATATCCGCTTGGCGTTGATCTTGTTCTGGTCTGCGACGGCGCTGTTGCAGCACTTCCCCGCACAACCAGAATTTCTGCTCTGGAGGGCTGAAAATGTATGTTGCCGTAAAGGGTGGCGAAACGGCCATCCGCAATGCCCACCGTCTTCTCGATGACCGCCGTCGCGGCGACCGTTCGGTTCCAGCGCTTCGCCTAGACCAGATTGCCGAACAGCTGGCGCTGGCGGTCGATCGCGTCATGGCGGAAGGCTCGCTCTATGACCGTGAACTGTCAGCCCTTGCCGTGCGCCAGTCGCGTGGCGATCTGATCGAAGCAATCTTTCTGGTGCGCGCCTATCGCACCACCTTGCCGCGTTTCGGCTATTCCCGTCCGATGGAAACGGCGCAAATGCTGATCGAGCGCCGCATTTCGGCGACCTATAAGGATCTGCCGGGTGGTCAGCTTCTGGGGCCGACCTTCGATTATACCCATCGGCTGCTCGATCCCGATTTGGCTGGCGATGTGGCTGTGCCGGAACCGGAACTGCGCCCCGCAGAACCCGAAGAAACGCCGCGTGTGACCGATATTCTCGGTGTCAACGGCATGATCGAGGAAGACGGTTCGCTGCCAGATGGTCACGAACCGGGCGACCTGACCCGCGAGCCATGGACATTTCCCATGGAGCGCGACCTGCGCTTGCAGGCATTGGCGCGCGGCGACGAGGGCTTTCTGCTGGCGCTCGGCTATTCCACCCAGCGCGGCTACGGCAACAACCACCCATTCGTTGGCGAAATCCGCATTGGTGAAGTCGAGGTCGAGTTCGATGTGCCGGAGCTTGGCTTTGCCGTCTCGCTCGGTCGCGTACAGCTGACCGAATGCCAGATGGTCAACCAGTTCAAGGGTTCGGCCAAGCAGCCGCCGCAGTTTACACGCGGTTATGGGCTGGTGTTCGGCCAGAGTGAGCGCAAGGCCATGTCCATGTCGCTCTGCGACCGTGCGCTGCGCGTGCGCGAATTCGATACGGATGTGACCGCACCCGCACAGGATGAGGAATTCGTCATTTCCCATTCCGACAATGTGCAGGCGACCGGCTTCGTCGAGCATCTGAAACTGCCGCATTACGTGGATTTTCAGGCAGAACTCGAACTCATCCGCCGTATGCGCGCGGAATATGAGCAAGCGAACAACGGTACCGAAAGTTTGGCAAAGGAGGCCGCGGAATGAGCGATCTGGCCAATTACAACTTCGCCTATCTGGACGAGCAGACCAAGCGGATGATCCGCCGCGCCATTCTGAAGGCCATTGCCATTCCCGGCTATCAGGTGCCGTTTGCCAGCCGTGAAATGCCGATGCCTTATGGCTGGGGCACGGGCGGCGTGCAGGTGACGGCCTCGATCATCGGGCCGGATGATGTGCTGAAAGTCATCGACCAGGGTGCCGACGACACGACCAATGCGGTTTCCATCCGCGCCTTCTTCCAGAAGACGGCCGATGTCGCCGTCACCACCCATACGGGCGAAGCGACGATCATCCAGACCCGTCACCGCATTCCGGAATATCCGCTGACGGAAGGACAGGTGCTGGTCTATCAGGTGCCGATCCCGGAACCGCTGCGTTTTCTGGAGCCGCGTGAAACCGAAACCCGCAAGATGCACGCGCTTGCCGAATATGGCCTCATGCATGTGAAGCTCTACGAAGACATTGCGCGGCACGGCCATATCGCCAAGACCTACGATTATCCGGTGATGATCGAAGGGCGCTATGTGATGGCGCCTTCGCCGACGCCGAAATTCGACAATCCGAAAATGCATATGTCTCCGGCATTGCAACTGTTCGGCGCCGGGCGCGAAAAGCGCATCTATGCCGTCCCGCCCTATACGGATGTTGTGAGCCTCGATTTCGAAGACCACCCATTTGAGGTGCAGAAGTTCAAAGAACCGTGCGCGCTTTGCGGCGCAAAGGGCGTCTATCTCGATGAAGTCGTGCTGGATGATCGCGGCGGCTCGATGTTCGTCTGCTCCGACACCGATTTTTGCGAAGACCGTCAGGCAAACGGCCATTTCGGCCATCTGGCAGCGAACAAGGAGGCCGCACAATGAGCGAGCAACCTCTACTGAGAGTGAACAGCCTGTCGAAATTCTACGGCAATCGTCGTGGCTGCGCGGATATTTCCTTCAATCTGTGGCCGGGTGAAGTGCTGGCCATCGTCGGTGAATCCGGTTCCGGCAAGACGACGCTGCTGAACAGTCTGGCAACCCGTCTGGAACCAACCTCCGGCACCGTTGAATACCGGATGCGCGACGGTGAATTCCGCGATCTCTACAAGATCGGCGAGGCGGAACGCCGCTTCCTGATGCGGACGGACTGGGGTTTCGTGCACCAGAACCCGGCGGACGGATTGCGCATGACGGTTTCGGCTGGTGCCAATGTCGGCGAACGCCTTATGGCGGTCGGCGAACGCCATTACGGTAATATCCGCAACACAGCAACCGAATGGCTGGGACGCGTCGAAATCGCCGCTGACCGTATCGACGATCAGCCACGCGCCTTTTCCGGCGGCATGCGCCAGCGCCTGCAGATTGCCCGCAATCTGGTGACGGCGCCGCGTCTGGTCTTCATGGATGAGCCGACCGGCGGTCTTGATGTGTCGGTGCAGGCGCGCCTTCTCGACCTTCTGCGCGGTCTTGTCAGCGATCTCGGCCTTTCGGTGATTATCGTGACGCATGATCTCGCCGTGGCCCGGCTTCTGTCCCATCGCATCATGGTCATGAAAGACGGCCATATTGTCGAGCAGGGCCTGACCGACCGTGTGCTGGATGACCCGCAGGCGCCTTATACGCAGCTGCTTGTGTCGTCTATCCTGCAAGTTTAGTAAATTAAAACAGATGTTTATTGCATGTTGTTCCTAAATTAGCCGAACTTCATGCGTGAGGTGAAAAATGCCTATGTTGCAAACATCAGCCCCGCTTGCCGTCACCGGCGTTACCAAGACCTTCGTCATGCATTTGCAGGGCGGCATCGAACTTCCGGTCGTTCGCGGCGTGAATTTCGAACTGAATGCCGGTGAATGCGCCGTGCTGGGCGGGCCTTCGGGCGCGGGCAAAAGCTCGATCCTGAAGATGGTCTATGGCAATTACGCGGTCAATGGCGGCTCGATCATGATCCGCCATGCCGACAGGTTTGTCGATCTTGCCACTGCCGATCCGCGTGAAGTGCTGGCGGTGCGCCGCGATACGATCGGCTATGTCAGCCAGTTTCTGCGCACGCTGCCGCGGGTTGCGGCAATCGACGTGGTTGCCGAACCGCTGGTCGCGCGTGGCGTCGACCGTGAGACAGCGCTCAACCGCGCCCGCGAACTTCTGGCGCAGCTCAACCTTCCGGAAAGGCTGTGGGCCTTGCCGCCTGCGACCTTCTCCGGCGGCGAACAGCAGCGCGTGAATATCGCGCGCGGCTTCATCACCGATCATCCGGTATTGCTGCTCGATGAGCCGACAGCCTCGCTCGATGCGAAGAACCGCGCGGTCGTGGTCGACCTCATCAAGGCCAAGAAGGAGCAGGGCGTCGCCATGCTCGGCATCTTCCACGATGAAGACGTGCGTTCGGTCGTTGCCGACCGGATCGTCGACGTGACGGCTTTCTCTCCGCGGGGGCTGGCATGACCAAGCTCTCGGTGGAACCGCTGGTTCACGAAACGGCCATCGTCAACGGCTGCACGCTGGGGCGCTATACCGAGATTGGCGAGCGCAGCCGCGTTTCGGAAACCGTGCTGGGCGATTATTCCTATCTCGGCGTCGATTGCGAAATCTGGTGTGCGGAGATTGGCAGGTTTTCCAATATTGCCAGCCACGTGCGTATCAACGCCACCAACCATCCGACATGGCGTCCCACACTGCACCATTTCACCTATCGCGCCGGTGATTACTGGCCGGAAGAAAAGGATGAGACGGAGTTTTTCGAGTGGCGTCGCGGCAACGCGGTGAAGATCGGCCACGACACATGGCTCGGCCATGGCTCGACAATCCTGCCGGGCGTGACGGTCGGCAATGGTGCGGTTGTCGGTGCCGGAGCCGTGGTGAGCAGGGACGTCGCGCCCTATACGATCCTGGGCGGCGTGCCCGCACGTCTCATTCGCGAACGCTTCGACGCTGCAACCGGCAATCGCCTTGACCGGCTGGCCTGGTGGGACTGGAGCCATGATCGTCTGCGCCAGGCGCTCGATGATTTCCGCGCGCTCGATATCGAAGCCTTCCTCTCGAAATATGAAACAGCCGCGAACACAAATGCGGTCATGAAAGAGCTGTCCAATGGCTAATGAAATCGTTCTGAAAAACGCGCGGATCGTGCTCGCCGATGAGATTGTTTCCGGCTCCATCCTGATCCGGGACGGCAAGATCGCAGCAATCGACCACGGCGACAGCAATGGCGGCGACGACATGGATGGCGACTACGTCATTCCGGGCCTCATCGAGCTGCACACCGACCAGCTGGAAAGCCACTATGCGCCGCGTCCGAAGGTGCGCTGGAATGTCGATGCCGCCGTGCAGGCACACGATGCGCAGGTCGCGGCCTCGGGCATCACCACGGTATTCGATGCGATGCGCGTCGGCTCCGACTATGACCGCGATTTCGTCGGCAAGGATATGCGCATGCTTGCCGATGCGATTGAAAGCGGCGTGCGCGAAAATCGCCTGCGTGCAGACCACTTCCTGCATCTGCGCTGCGAAGTCTCCTCTGCCGATTGCCTCGAAACATTCGAGCTTTTCGCAGACGATGACCGCGTAAAACTCGCTTCCTTGATGGATCACGCACCGGGACAGCGGCAATTCGTTGATCTTGAGACCTATCGCACCTATTACATGCGCAAGATGAAGCTCACGGATGAGGAGTTCCGGGTGCATTGTGAAAAGCGCATGGCGGATTCGGACGCCTATTCGGCCAGGCACCGCCGCTCCATTGCCGAACTGGCGGCAACGCGTGGCATCGTTCTGGCCAGCCATGACGATGCAACCAGTGCGCATGTCGATGAATCGCTCGACCATGGGGTGCGGATCGCCGAATTCCCGACCACGATGGAAGCCGCCAATGCTTCAAAGGGCGCTGGCCTTTCGATCCTGATGGGCGCGCCGAATATCGTTCGCGGCGGCTCGCATTCCGGGAACATCGCCGCACGCGATCTGGTGGACAATGGCAGCCTGGATATCCTGTCGTCGGATTATATTCCGTTCAGTCTCATTCAGTCGGCATTCGGTCTGGCTTCCGGCGAACGCCCGATTGCGTTGCCGGATGCGATCCGGCTTGTGACCAAGAATCCCGCCGATGCCATGGCTATGGATGATCGCGGTGAGATTGCCATCGGCAAGCGGGCCGATCTGGTCCGTGTCCGTCCGAAGGGCGCAATCCCGGTTGTCCGCACCGTCTGGCGCGAAGGCGAACGGGTGCTCTGATGCAGATGCAATCCAACAGGCCGAAAGGCTGTTTCGTCGCCGTTGTCGGCCCCAGCGGGGCCGGCAAGGATACGATCATGGATGCGGCGCGTGTGGCTCTGGCGGGCGACACGCGCTTTCACTTTGTGCGTCGCATCATCACCCGCCCGCAAATGCCGGGAACGGAAGATCACGACAGTCTGGATGAAGCAGCATTTGCAAAATCGGCGGGCGAGGGCGCCTTCGCCCTGCACTGGCAGGCGCATGGCCTGAGCTACGGATTGCCGAAATCGCTGGAGGATGAAATCGCGGACGGAACGGTGGTGATCGCCAATGTTTCGCGCCGGGTTCTGGGTGATGTTCGCAGGCTCTACCCGTCGCGCTCGGTGGTCGTGATTACGGCCCGGCCGGAAGTTCTGGCGGAGCGGCTCGCATCGCGCGGCCGCGAAAGCCGGGAGGAAATCGTCGCGCGGCTTGCACGTGAAGTCAGCTTCGATGACGGGGCGGGCGATGTTGTCACAATAGACAATTCCGGCGAAGTCGGCCTGTCCACAAAAGCCTTCCTGCGTCACCTGGAGGAAGTCAGCGTCAAAACAGTCGCTTAGGTAAGGTTCTTGTAGCAATATCTAAATTTACACAAACGTCATGGGGCTTTCATTGCAGTGTCATGGAAGCCATTCAGAGTAAGCATGAATGGAGACGAATTCATGCTTCAACTGAAAAACATAACGCGCCGCTATAATGACAAGGTGGCGGTTTCGGGTGTGGATCTCGAAATCGAACCCGGCACGTTTGTGGGAATTATCGGGCGCTCGGGCGCAGGCAAGTCGACGCTTCTGCGCATGATCAATCGCCTTGTCGAGCCTTCAGAGGGAACCATTCACTGGGATGGCCGCGATGTTACCGGGCTAAAAGGCTCGGGCCTGCGGGACTGGCGCGCGCAATGCGCGATGATTTTCCAGCATTTCAATCTGGTCGACCGTCTGGATGTCCTGACTAACGTCCTGATGGGCCGTCTGAACTATGTTTCGACGCCGAAATCGCTCCTGCGTATCTGGAGCGATGAGGAGCGCCTGATCGCGCTTTCGGCCTTGCAGCAGTTCGACATTGCGCATCTTGCAGCGCATCGCGCGGACGAGCTTTCGGGTGGCCAGCAGCAGCGCGTGGCGATTGCCCGCGCGCTCGTGCAGCAGCCGCGCATCATCCTCGCCGACGAACCGATTGCATCGCTCGATCCGCGCAACACGCGCAGCGTCATGGACGCTTTGCGCCGCATCAATCGCGAATACGGCATCACGGTTCTCTGCAATCTGCACTCGCTCGATATTGCGCGCAGCTATTGCGACCGTCTCGTCGGCATGTCCGCCGGCAAGATCGTATTCCGCGGCACACCGTCGATGCTGACAGATATGGCATCACGCGACCTTTACGGCATGGAAGCCGCTGACGTCATCGATGCCGATGAGCAGTTGGACGCACCGATGCCGATGCCAGTTCCGCAGTCGGCCGAAGCCGTTCTGCGCCAGCTTTCCGCCTGAGCGCACAAAGCTCCGGAAAAGAAACACGCTCCAAACTCAGGATTAACAGGAGATACCCATGCTTAACCGTAGAACCTTTCTGGCGGCTGTTGCGCTCACCGCTACGATGACCTTCAATGCCCAGGCTGCCGACTGGAGCAAGGATTATCCGGAAATCGTTCTGGGCGTGATCCCGGCTGAAAACGCCTCGACCACTTCCGACCGTTATGCGCCTCTGGCTGCCTATCTCGGCAAGGAACTCGGCACCAAGGTAACGCTGCGCGTCGCCAACGACTATGCAGCCGTCATCGAAGGCCAGCGCGCCGGTAACATCCAGATCGCATTCTATGGCCCGGCTTCCTACGCCCGCGCCGTCATGACCGGCGTTGAAACCACGCCGCTCGTCAACCAGCGTCACGACACCGGCGTCAACGGCTATTATTCGGTCGTTTATGTTCGCGCCGACAGCCCGTACCAGAAGATGGACGACCTGAAGGGCAAGACCATTGCTCTCGTCGATCCGAACTCGACCTCGGGCAACAACGCACCGCGCTTCTTCCTCAACCGCGAAGGCTATAGCGTAGACACGTTCTTCGGTAAGAACTTCTTCGCCGGCAGCCACGAAAACGCAGTTCTCGCTCTGGCGCAGGGCACCGCCGATGCCGCTGCCAACTCCTGGAACTCGGAAAACGATTCCAACCTGACCCGCATGGTCAGCCGCGGCGTTCTGAAGGATGCCAACGGCAAGGAACTGACGAAGGACGACTTCCGCATCATCTTCAAGTCGGACTTCCTTCCTGAAGGCCCGTTCGCCGTTCTCAGCACCCTGCCGGATCAGCTGAAGGCCGATATCAAGCAGGCTTTCCTCGACATGCCGAAGAAGGACAAGGCTGGCTTTGACGCTCTTTCCGACGGCAAGGATCAGGAATTCGTAGCCACCGAAGCCAAGGACTATGAGCCGATCATCGAAATGCTCAAGTTCAACGACAAGGCTCGCAAGTCCTGATCCGTGAGAAATTGAAGTGCCCGGAACGCAACCCGTTCCGGGCATTTTTTTAGGGCATGATTCCGAAAGGTTCTCGGGATCAGGCTTGATCAAAGGAATTTCGCATGACGGTATCCTCACTCGACGGCAGTGGAGCAAAAAGCCTGCTCGCCGATTACCGCAGGGAAGTCGGCAAACGGCGGCTCTATGGTATCGCGCTTCTCCTTGCGCTTGTCCTTGTCGCCATTGCCGCCTCCGTCGTTGCCGATGTTCGGCCCGGCACCCTGGTCGAAAATCTTTTTCGCTTCACAAGCTATCTCGGCCGCATTCTGCCGGATCTGACCATCGCCAATTTCTGGGGCGACCTCGCTGCCTGGTACTGGAACCTCGGCGGCTGGCTCAAGATGCTGTTCGAGACGCTGCTGATCGCCTATCTGGCGACATTGATCGGGGCGGTCGTCGCTTTCGCTGCATCCTTCGCAGCCTCATCCAATATGGCCCCCAATTCCACGGTTCGCTTCATCGTCCGTCGCGGGCTGGAATTGTTGCGCACTGTTCCGGAAATCGTCTTCGCGCTGCTTTTCGTCATCGCCTTCGGCCTTGGGCCGATGGCCGGTGTTCTCGCGCTGATGCTGCACACCACAGGCGCGCTGGGCAAGCTGTTCTCCGAAGTCGTCGAGAATATCGACATGCGCCCGGTGGAAGGCATTCGCGCATCCGGCGGTTCCGGCCTGCAGGTCATCCGCTTTGCCGTATTGCCGCAAGTGGCCGCGAATTTTGCTTCCTATGGCCTGCTGCGCTTTGAAATCAACGTGCGCGGCGCTTCCGTCATGGGTTTTGTGGGGGCAGGCGGTATCGGGCAGGAACTGCTCACCTCCATCCGCCAGTTCTATTACAGCGATGTCAGCGCCATCCTGCTTCTGATCATCGTGACGATCTTCGTGATCGATCTTGTCACCCAGCGCGTGCGTCACGCACTGCTTGGCCGTATTGGTTGAGGAGAGAACTATGACCGATATTGCACAAAGTCTCTCCCGTGAGGCACACGCGCACGAAAAGGAACTGAGGGCCGAATATGCCGATCTGTTCGGCAATGGGCGCACATGGCGCAATCTGGCGATCTTGACCGTAGCTCTTATCGCCTCGGTCTGGTTCGCCTTTTACTGGCTCGATTTTTCGCTGCTGCGCATTCTGAACGGCCTTGGTCGCCTCGGCGATTTCGCGCTGATGATGATGCCGCCATCCTCCGGCGGGCGTTTCAGCCTTTATCTGTGGTCGATGATGGAAACGCTGGCGATTGCCTATCTCGGCACATTGCTGGCCGCGATCCTCGCCTTTCCGTTCGGCTTTCTGGCGGCGAAGAACATCATTCCCAATGTGTTCCTGCATTTCGGCATTCGCCGCTTCCTCGACACCATTCGCGGCGTCGACACGCTTATCTGGGCGCTGATCTGGGTGTCGGTCGTGGGGCTTGGACCGTTCGCCGGTATTCTTGCGATTGCCTGCTCGGACTTCGGTGCTTTCGGCAAGCTGTTCTCCGAAGCCATTGAAGGCGCCGACAAGAAGCCGGTCGAAGGCGTCGTCTCATCGGGCGGCGGCAGGCTGCACGGCTATCGCTTCGGCGTGTTGCCGCAGGTTCTGCCACTGATCGGCAGTCAGGTGCTTTACTTTTTCGAGTCAAACACGCGTTCGGCGACAATCATCGGCATTGTCGGGGCAGGCGGCATCGGCGCGCATCTGGCCGAACAGATCAAGGTTCTCAACCTTCAGGACGTCTCCTTCCTGATCATCATGATCCTGATCGCTGTTGCCCTCATCGACTGGTTCTCGTCGAAGCTCCGTCACGCCATGATCGGCAAGAAGGCGCAGAAATCGGCTTAACCACTGATAAGTGTCTTGATGCCGTCAGCCACGAACTGAACGGCAAGCGCTGCCAGAATGACGCCGAGAAGGCGAGTGAGGATGGAACGGCCGGTTTCGCCAAGAAACCGGTCGACGCGCTCTGCCAGCAGCAGCACAAGATAGGTGATGAACAGGCAGATGAAGATGACCCCGAGAAGGGCCGCTTTCGGCCCTACGCCTTCAAAGGAATTTGACGTCAGCACGATAGCCGAGATCGCACCCGGACCCGCAATCAGCGGAATGGCGAGCGGGAAGGCGGCAATATTGCGGATGTGATCCTTGGTGATCGCAACCTCGGCGCTCTTTTCCTTGCGCTCCGTCCGCTTCTCGAAAATCATTTCAAAGGCGATCCAGAAGAGGAGCAGGCCACCCGCGACGCGGAACGCGCCGATGGTGATGCCGAACATGCCGAGTATCTGCGCGCCCGCAATGGCAAAGAGCGCCATCACGATAAAACCGATGATGGAGGCGCGAAGCGCAACCTGTCCGCGATGGTGCCGCTCCATGCCCGGCGTCAGCGCCAGGAACAACGGCGCCAGTCCGGGCGGATCGATTGTAACAAGCAGGGTGACGAAGGCGCTGAAAACCGTATCGTAGAACCCCATACTGCACGCGCCCTTCCTGTTGGCATGTTATGCTCGATCGGATACATGGATTGTAGACGATCACGAGCACATGGTCGATGCAAAGCGCGAGGTCGGGCAACACCGTTGCTCAATCTTTATGTGAATATCTTTTAAGTCATTGAATTGACGTGCGGAAATAGCCCGCCGAAAAGGTCGTGAAATTGGCGTTTTTTGCTGGTTTCCGTTATAAAGTGACTTTATCGATTCTGTTGAGAAAGAAATCTGAATAGTGTCAGATCAAACGCCTCCACCCGGTTCCGACGATATGAATGGTGGCCCAAACGGCGGCCCTAGCGGTATCGAACCGATTTCCATCATCGAGGAGATGCAGCGCTCCTATCTCGATTACGCGATGAGCGTTATCGTGAGCCGTGCGCTGCCCGATGTGCGCGACGGCCTGAAGCCCGTGCATCGCCGCATTCTCCACGCCATGAATGAAATGAACCTCGCCTATAACCGCCCGTACCGCAAGTCGGCGGGTGTGGTCGGTGAGGTGATGGGTAAGTATCACCCGCATGGCGACGCCTCTATTTATGACGCCCTCGTGCGTATGGCGCAGGATTTTTCCATGCGCGATCCGCTGGTCGACGGGCAGGGCAATTTCGGCTCCATCGACGGCGATCCGCCGGCGGCGATGCGTTACACCGAATGCCGTCTGGAAAAGCTTTCCGAATCCATCCTGTCGGATATCGACAAGGACACGGTCGACTTCCAGGACAACTATGACGGTCGCGAGCAGGAACCTGTGGTCATGCCTGCGCGCTTCCCGAACCTGCTTGTCAATGGTTCGGGCGGTATCGCTGTCGGCATGGCGACCAACATTCCCCCGCACAATCTGGGCGAAGTGATCGACGGCTGCGTTGCGCTGATCGACAATCCGGCCATTGAACTGGCGGAACTGATGGAAATCATTCCGGGACCGGACTTCCCGACCGGCGGCATCATCCTTGGACGTTCCGGCATCAATTCCGCCTACACGACCGGACGCGGTTCGGTCGTCATGCGCGGGCGCGCCACGATCGAGCCGATGCGCGGCGACCGCGAAGCCATCATCATCACCGAGATACCTTATCAGGTGAACAAGGCTTCGATGATCGAGAAGATGGCCGAGCTGGTGCGCGACAAGCGCATCGAGGGCATTTCCGATCTGCGCGATGAGTCCGACCGCGAAGGCTATCGCGTCGTGGTGGAGCTCAAGCGTGACGCCGTTGCCGATGTCGTGCTGAACCAGCTTTATCGCTACACGCCGCTGCAAACCTCGTTCGGCTGCAACATGGTGGCGCTGAACGGCGGCAAGCCGGAACAGCTCAACCTGCTCGACATGCTGCGCGCCTTCGTCGTCTTCCGCGAGGAAGTCGTGACGCGCCGCACCAAGTTCCTGCTCAACAAGGCGCGTGACCGCGCGCATGTGTTGGTTGGTCTTGCAATCGCCGTCGCCAATATCGACGAGGTCATCGCGCTCATCCGCCGCGCTCCCGATCCGACGACGGCGCGTGAGCAGTTGATGGAACGCCGCTGGCCGGCGGCAGATGTCGCACCGTTGATCCGTTTGATCGACGATCCGCGCCACACCATCAATGAAGACAACACCTACAACCTCTCCGAAGAACAGGCTCGCGCCATTCTCGATCTGCGTCTGCAGCGCCTGACCGCGCTTGGTCGCGACGAAGTGGCGGACGAACTGAACAAGATCGGCGAGGAAATCCGCGATTATCTCGACATTCTTGGTTCGCGCCTGCGCGTGATGACCATCGTCAAGGAAGAGATGATTGCGGTTCGCGACGAGTTCGCAACCCCACGCCGCACCGAAATCGGTTTCGGCGGCGCCGAAATGGATGACGAAGACCTGATCGCCCGCGAGGATATGGTCGTCACCGTCAGCCATGCAGGCTACATCAAGCGCGTGCCGCTGACGACCTATCGTGCGCAGCGCCGCGGCGGCAAGGGCCGCTCCGGCATGGCCACGAAGGACGAGGATTTCGTTACCCGCCTGTTCGTGGCCAATACGCATACGCCGGTTCTGTTCTTCTCCTCGCGTGGCATCGTCTACAAGGAGAAGGTCTGGCGTCTGCCGGTCGGCACGCCGCAGTCGCGTGGTAAAGCGCTCATCAACATGCTGCCATTGCAGCAGGGCGAGCGCATTACCACCATCATGCCGCTGCCTGAGGATGAGGATTCCTGGGCAAATCTCGACGTCATGTTCTCGACCACGCGCGGTACGGTTCGCCGTAACAAGCTGTCGGACTTCGTTCAGGTCAACCGCAACGGCAAGATCGCGATGAAGCTCGAAGACGAGGGCGATGAAATCCTCTCGGTCGATACGTGTACGGAATTCGACGACGTGCTTCTGACCTGCGCCGGTGGCCAGTGCATTCGCTTCCCCGTCACCGATGTGCGCGTCTTTGCGGGCCGCAACTCCATCGGCGTGCGCGGCATCAATCTGGCCGATGGCGACAAGGTCATCTCCATGGCGATCCTGCATCACGTCGATGCGGACGCGGCTGAACGCTCGGCCTATCTGAAGCGTTCGATTGCCGAACGCCGTGCCCAGGGCGCGGATGACGCGGATGATATCGTGGTGGTTGGCGAGGAGGTCGGAAACGAAACCGAGCTCAACGAAGAACGCTATCAGGAGCTGAAAGCGCGCGAACAGACCGTGCTGACGGTTAGCGAATATGGTTACGGCAAGCGCTCCTCGTCCTACGAGTTCCGCGTTTCCGGTCGTGGCGGCAAGGGCATCCGCGCCACCGATACGTCGAAGACCGACGAAATCGGCAAGCTCGTCGCCCTGTTCCCGGTCGAGGCAAGCGACCAGATTCTGCTCGTTTCGGACGGCGGACAGCTTATCCGTGTGCCGGTTGACGGCATCCGCATTGCCGGACGTTCCACCAAGGGCGTCACGATCTTCAACACGGCGGACGGCGAAAAGGTCGTTTCGGTCGAACGCATTTCCGAAACGGACAGCGACGAAGAAAACGGCGGTGAGGGCGATGCGTTGCCGGAAGGTGAAGCACCGGTCGCGGGCAGCGAAGAATAAGCTGAAAGCCCGGGTCTGGCGGTTTTGCGGCGGATAATGCAACAAAACAACGGAACCGGGCTTTTGGTATAGATCAATGAAAAAGGCCGATGGCGGGAACCATCGGCCTTTTTCAGATGCCAAGACTGGAGGAATTGGCGATCACACAAACTCTTATCCAGCAAGCTCCAACACTATCGCGTGAGCTCAGCTAACTCCTAGCGCGAACGCATGTTGCGCAGAGTATTGATGTCGAATGCGACATGACGCACGCGCTGACGCTTGGCTTCATTCTCTTCGAGAAGCAGTATGATTGCCGAGGCAGCCATTGCGACCATCATGGATAATGCCAGAAGAAAGATCATCATCGTGTTATCCTTTCGACATACATACGCTTCAAAAGCGAAAAGGTTGCACCAAACTTGCGCCTATTTTGGTAAATCGGTTGTGAATTTGCCGTGAAATTGCGGTTCATATCGCGTTCATCTGTTTTCTTGGTTTCTGTTTCCTTAGCGCTGTGGTTCTTGTTGAAAATCCCGTCAGAAAAGGCTAGCTGGAAGAAATGACAATCGCGATTTATGCGGGTTCCTTCGACCCGGTGACCAACGGCCATATGGATGTCCTGAAAGGTGCCCTGCGCCTTGCCGATGAGGTTATTGTCGCGATTGGCGTTCACCCCGGAAAAAAGCCTCTCTTCACTTTTGAGGAGCGCGTGGCGCTCATTGATGAAAGCTGCAAGGCCGTGCTGGGGAAGGACGCAGGCCGGCTTTCCGTTATTTCCTTCGACGGTCTTGTTATCGACGCGGCCCGCATGCACAGTGCTCAATTGATGGTGCGCGGTTTGCGCGACGGCACCGATCTCGACTATGAAATGCAGATGGCAGGCATGAACGGCACCATGGCGCCGGAATTGCAGACCGTGTTTCTTCCGGCAGACCCGGCAGTGCGCACGATTACCGCCACATTGGTTCGACAGATTGCCTCCATGGGCGGTGATATAAAGCCTTTTGTTCCGGCGGCTGTCGCTGCCGCCCTGAACGCCAAATTCAAATCCTGACCACAGGGAGTTTTTCGATCATGTCTTTCGTTCGTTCAGCGCTAGCCGCTGCCGCCTTCTTCGCGCTCTCGCAAGGCGCAGTCCATACCGCTTCTGCCGCCGAAAACACCGTGGTTCTCAAGCTGAAGGATGGCGACGTGGCCATCGAGCTTCGTCCCGACCTTGCGCCAAAGCATGTTGCGCAGATCGAAAAGCTGGTCGGCGAGGGCGCTTACAACGGCGTCGCCTTCCACCGTGTCCTTCCGGGCTTCATGGCCCAGACCGGCGATGTAAAGTTCGGCAACATGGACAAGAACTTCGATGCATCACGCGTCGGCACCGGCGGCTCTGACTATCCGGATATTCCGGCAGAATTCTCCAAGGAACCTTTCGTTCGCGGCACGGTGGGCATGGCCCGCAGCCAGAATCCGAACTCGGCCAATTCGCAGTTCTTCATCATGTTTGCGGACGGCTCATTCCTCAACGGCCAGTATACGGTGGTCGGCAAGGTTGTCAGCGGCATGGATGTCGTCGACAAGATAAAGAAGGGCAGCGAAGCCGATAATGGCGCCGTGAAAAACCCCGACAAGATCATCAAGGCCACGCTTCAGGCCACCAAGAAGTAAATACAAGGAGAGGCCCAATGGCTTACAAAGACCCTGAAAACACGCTCGTTCTTGAAACCACCAAGGGCAATGTCGTTCTGGAGCTTTATCCGGATCTCGCGCCGGACCACGTTGCGCGTATCAAGGAACTGGCGCGCGAAGGCGCTTATGACGGCGTTGTGTTCCACCGCGTGATCGATGGCTTCATGGCCCAGACCGGCGACGTGAAGTTCGGCAAGACGGGCGGCGCTCATTTCAACGGCTCGCGCGCTGGCATGGGCGGTTCGGACAAGCCGGACCTGAAGGCGGAATTCTCCAACACGCCGCACAAGCGCGGCACCGCCTCGATGGCGCGTTCCGCCAATCCGAACTCGGCCAACTCTCAGTTCTTCATCTGCTTTGCCGATGCTCCGTGGCTCGACCGCCAGTACAGTGTCTGGGGTCAGGTCATCGAAGGCATGGACAATGTCGACAAGATCAAGCGCGGCGAACCGGTCTCCGATCCGGACCAGATCGTGACGGCGCGTATCGCTGCCGACATCTGATCCTGCCTGTTTCAAAGAAAAATTACGGCTCCGGTTCATGCCGGGGCCGTAATAATGAGGTCTATCATGCGTGTTGATCTTTTTGATTTCGATTTGCCGGAAGAGAGCATCGCTCTGCGCCCGGTCGAGCCGCGTGACCACGCCCGACTGTTGCGTGTCCGTCCCGGCCAGCCATTCGAGGATCGACAGGTATTCGAACTGCCTGATCTGCTGCAAGCCGGCGATGCGCTTGTCTTCAATGATACCAAAGTGATACCGGCACAGCTTGAAGGCATGCGCGAGCGCGACGGCAATATAAGCCAGGTCAGCGCCACGCTGCATATGCGTACCGGCGCCGATCGCTGGAAGGCTTTCCTCCGTCCGGCCAAGCGCGTGAAGGAAGGCGACCGCATCCGTTTCGGCCATTCCGGATCGAGCTGCTTCCTCGGCACGCTTGATGCCACCGTGGCGGAAAAGGGCGATGCGGGCGAGGCGCTTCTGGTGTTCGATCTTTCCGGCGCCATGCTGGACGAGGCGATTGCTTCGGTCGGGCACATTCCGCTGCCGCCTTACATCGCATCGAAGCGCGCCGAAGACGAGCGCGACCGCAAGGATTATCAAACGGTCTATGCGCGGGAAGAAGGCGCGGTCGCAGCCCCCACGGCCGGGTTGCATTTCACGCCGGAGCTTCTGGAAAAGATCAAGGCCAAGGGCGTTGAAGAACATTTCGTGACGCTGCATGTGGGGGCGGGGACTTTCCTGCCGGTCAAGGCCGATGACACGGCCGACCACAAGATGCATTCGGAAATCGGCCATGTGTCGCAGCGCACTGCCGATGCGCTCAATGCCGTTCACGAGCGGGGCGGCAGGATCGTCTGCGTCGGCACCACATCCCTGCGGCTGATCGAAAGCGCGGCGGGTGAGGATGGTATCATCCGTCCATGGTCGGGTGCGACCGATATTTTCATAACCCCCGGCTATAAGTTCCGGGCAGTTGATCTGCTGATGACCAACTTCCATTTGCCGCGCTCGACGCTGTTCATGCTCGTATCTGCCTTCAGCGGTCTCGACACGATGCGCGCCGCCTATGACCATGCCATCAGTAACGGTTATCGCTTCTACTCCTATGGCGACGGCAGCTTGCTAGAGCGAGCCGACAAAGCTAAAGACACCGCATGACTCTGGAAAACCTAAAGACAAGCGAAAACTTCGAATTCAAGGTGCTGGCAACCGACGGCGCCGCTCGTCAGGGCGAGATTTCCATGCCGCGCGGCGTGGTTCGCACACCTGCCTTCATGCCGGTCGGTACGGCGGGCACGGTCAAGGCCATGTATATGGACCAGGTGAAAGAGCTTGGCGCGGATATCATCCTTGGCAACACCTATCATCTGATGCTGCGGCCCGGCGCTGAACGTGTGGCCCGTCTGGGCGGCCTGCACGAGTTCGGCGGCTGGAAAGGCCCGATCCTCACCGATTCGGGCGGTTTTCAGGTCATGTCGCTCGCGCAATTGCGCAAGCTTGACGAAAATGGCGTGACATTCCGCTCGCATATCGACGGCAAGCCTTATGAGATGACGCCGGAACGGTCCATCGAGATACAGGGACTGCTCGATAGCGATATCCAGATGCAGCTCGATGAATGCGTGGCGCTGCCTTCGCCGGAAAAGAACACCGAGCGCGCAATGGAATTGTCGCTGCGCTGGGCCGAGCGCTGCAAGGTCGCTTTCGGCAATCAGCCGGGCAAGGCGATGTTCGGCATCGTGCAGGGCGGCGATGTTGCGCGTCTGCGCGAAAAATCGGCGGAAGCGCTGAAGGCCATGGACCTCAAGGGCTATTCGGTCGGCGGGCTTGCGGTCGGCGAACCGCAGCAGGTCATGCTCGACATGCTGGAAGTCGTATGTCCGATCCTGCCATCGGAAAAACCGCGCTACCTGATGGGCGTCGGTACGCCGGATGACATTCTGAAATCCGTGGCACGCGGGATCGATATGTTCGATTGTGTCATGCCGACGCGGGCAGGCCGCCACGGCCTTGCGTTTACGCGGTTCGGCAAGGTGAATTTGCGCAATGCACGCCATGCCGACGATCATCGCCCGCTCGATCCGGAATCGGATTGCCCGGCATCGCGCGACTACAGCCGCGCTTATCTGCATCATCTGGTGAAATCGGGGGAAGCGCTCGGCGCCATGCTCCTGACATGGAACAACCTGGCCTATTATCAGTATCTGATGAAAGGCATCCGCGCATCGATTGCCGGGGGACGCTTTGCCGATTTCTCCACCGAAACCTCGGAAGGATGGGCGAGGGGCGATATTCCGGCCCTTCTGTAATATCTCCATGCTACACAAGGAGGAGCATCCCGGTGTCCCGCTCTGAACGCCTCCTTGGGCTTTTGCAATTACTCCGCACCTATCGTCGCCCGGTAAGCGGGGCGACGCTGGCGCAGGAGCTCGGTATCAGTATTCGCACGCTGTATCGGGATATCGCGAGCCTTCAGGCGCAGGGCGCAGTTATCGAAGGGGAGCCGGGATTGGGTTATATCCTGCGTCCCGGCTTCATGTTGCCGCCTATCATGTTCAGCCAGGAAGAAATTGAAGCGTTGGTTCTGGGCGCGAGATGGGTTGCGGACAGGGGAGACGCCGAACTGGGCGCAGCTGCACGCAATGTTCTTGCCAAAGTGGCAGCAGTAATGCCGGAGGATTTACGCGTTACGCTCGAAGCGGTAAGCCTTCTTGTCGGCCCCAGCAAGAAAGATGCGGTCGATCAGGTGGATGCCGCCGCTCTTCGTAGCGCCATTCGCTCGGAAAGAAAAATCACCATATTCTATAACGATGCGGCCAGTACTTCGACCGAGCGCCTGATCTGGCCGTTCGCTCTGACTTTTTTCGATCAGGTGCGGGTAGTGCTCGCTTGGTGAGAAATGCGACAGGATTTCCGACATTTCCGTACTGATCGCATCGCCAGATTGAGCGTTGAGAGCGATCGCTACCCCAAACGACGTTCTGCGCTCCTTAAAGAGTGGAAGACCCGTCAGGGGATCGTCCGGAATTTCGATTGATACTGCCGGAAACTGACAGTGTGTCTTCGTAGTGTTGCTCGTATCCAACCAAGGAGCGACAACAATGAACCATCCGAATTTCACAATTCTATACGTAGAGAACCCTCTATCGAGCGGTCGCTTTTACACAGAACTGCTTGGGATTGAGCCTATCGAAGCCTCACCGACTTTTGTGCTCTTTCTGTTGAACAACGGTCTGCTGCTGGGACTGTGGTCCAGGCACACGGTAGAACCGGCTGCTGATTCCGGCGCGTTTGGTGGTGAGATCGCTTTCCGGTACGCGAGTTATGAAGAGATCGACAAGATATATGCAGACTGGACCGCGCGCGGGATTTCCAACTTGTCCAAGCCGCAAACATTGGAGTTTGGACGCTCGTTTGTGGCAATTGATCCAGACGGACATCGCCTGCGCGTATTTTCTCCGGCCGCAAGATGATACGAATCAGAGGAAGAAAAACCACCGGGACGCATCTCGCCGATGCGTCTCAGGCAAGCGGCCTATCCGACCGTCAACATGTTCTCCAGACGACAGAGAACGGCGCGCTGTTCTTCATCGTCCAGAATTTCACATTCCATCAATTTGGAGCATTCCAGCCCGGCGACGGCCAGATAGACGATCAGCGCCGTATCGGAATCGGTCGTGTCCTTGATCATGCGGTCGAGGAAAGCCCTGTGATATTGTCGGACAGGCACCATGAAACCGGGGTCTTCGGCAAGCGCGGCAAGAACGCCACAGGCAGGAGGTTCCTCATCGGCCTGCACCCGGTAAACATCCAGAAATGCCCGCGCCACACGGTTTTTATCGCCTTTCTGAAGTGTCTCATGAACCTCCATGGCGTGTTCATGCTCTTTCATGTATTCTTCGACCACCGCTTCGAGCAGTTTGGCCTTGGTCGGAAAAGTATAAAGCAATCCGCCTTTTGAAAGCCCCGCACGGGCTGCTACGGCATCGAGAGAGAGGTGAGCAGGGCCGATCTCACGGGCAAGCTCGATAGCAGCGCGCAAAATACGTTCGCGCGACGAGACTTTCTTTTTAGTTGGCAACTTACTGGTGTCTCCTGACAGTTCGAGTGTTGACAATACCGTCTGGACGGTACAGTTATTCGCCACTTTCATTCAAGTAAAATACGCGCGACCTTTGCGTGAATGCGAAAGAAGGCGCCGCGGCCAATCCCCCAACCCTGATCGATCAGGGAGCCATCTGGAGTGCATCCGCAATGATCAAGCGCCTTATACTGGCAATAATATTCCTCGTGATCGTCGTCGGAGGCCTCGTCGGCTTTAACCTGTTCCGATCACAGGCCATCAAGGACTTCTTCGCCAACATGCAGCAGCCCGCCCAGACGGTTTCGACCGTCACGGTGGAGCCAGGCGTCTGGAAGCCGGGTGTCGAGGCCATCGGCACGGCCAACGCGCTCAATGGTGTTGACCTGACCGTGCAGCTCGACGGCGTCGTGCAGAAGATCAACTTCAAGGCCAATCAGGAAGTCAAGGAAGGCGCCCTGCTGCTTCAGATGGAAGACAGCATTCAGAAGGCGGACCTCGCAGCCGCTGAAGCCGAAGCCGTTCTTGCCCAGCAGAACCTGAAGCGAGCTGATACGTTGCGCACCCGTGGCGTGGGTGCGGTATCGAATGTCGATACGACAGCTTCGGCCTCCGATGCTGCAAGCGCACGCGTTGAGAAAATGCGCGCAACGCTCGCGCAGAAGTCGGTCAAGGCTCCGTTTTCCGGCGTTATCGGCATCTCCAAAGTCGATCTCGGCCAGTATCTGACCCCCGGCACGGTCATCGCCACGCTGCAGAACACCGACGTGATGCGTATCGACTTCACGGTTCCTGAACAATCGCTGACGTCCATCAAGCTCGGGCAGACCGTCAAGGTCGGTTCGACGGCGGACGCGCTCGACTTTACGGGCAAGATTGTCGGCATCGATCCGAAGATCGACCCGACCACCCGTCTCGTTTCCGTGCGTGCCGAAGTGCAGAATCCGGATCACAAGCTGACGCCGGGCCAGTTCGTGCAGGTTCGTGTCGAACTGCCGGAAGAAGACAATGTCATCGCTCTTCCGCAGACCACGATCATCTCCAGCCTTTACGGCGATTATGTCTATGCTGTCCGTCCGGAACAGAAGCCGGAGGGCGCGAAGGCCGCCGAAGGCGACAGCACCGCCAAGGCTCCGGCAGCTGATGCCAAGCCGGAAGAGGGTGAAAAGCAGGTGGCGCAGCAGGTCTTCATCAAGCTTGGACGCCGTTATTCCGGTCTGGTCGAGGTAACGAGCGGTCTCAAGGCCGGCGATATCATCATCACGGCAGGCCAGAACCGGCTTTCGCCCGGTGTTCCGGTGAAAATCGACAACACCGTCAATCCGATTCCGGCCAGCCAGCCGGCCGACAAGCAATAGGCGAACCCGATGAGCTTCTCCGATATCTTCATCCGGCGCCCCGTGCTTGCCACGGTGGTCGCCCTCATGATCATTCTGTTGGGCCTTCAGGGGATCGCGCAGCTTACGGTGCGTGAATATCCGAAGGTCGACGAAACCGTCATTACGGTAACGACCACATATGCCGGTGCGAGCGCCGATCTCATTCAGGGCTTCATCACCGCTCCGATTGCAGAAGCGGTCGCGACCACCGAAAACATCGATTACGTGACCTCTTCGAGCCGTCCCTCGTCAAGCACCGTGACGGTGCAGATGAAGCTCGGCGCAAACCCTGACGCGGCGCTGACGGAAGTCATCGCCAAGGTCAATCAGGTTCGCGGCGACCTGCCGGACGAATCCGATGATCCGGTCATCGTCAAGGGCACGGGCCAGAACTTCGCCACCATGTATCTGGCGGCGCAGAACCCGAACATGACGAGCGAACAGATCACCGAATATCTGGAGCGCGTTATCCAGCCGCGCATGTCCACCATTCAGGGCGTTGCAAAGGCTGAAATCCTCGGCGGCCAGGTCTATTCGATGCGCGTCTGGCTGGACCCGATCCAGCTTGCGGCCCGCCAGATCACGGCGCCGGAAGTTCTGGCGGCCATCAAGGCCTCCAACTTCCTGTCGGCTCCTGGCACGACGAAGAACGAATATGTTGCGTCTTCGATCACGCTGAAGTCGACCTTGCAGACCCCGGAAGCCTTCGGCGCCATGCCGATCAAGGCATCGGGGGATGACGTCGTTCGCCTGCGTGATGTGGCGCGGGTCGAACTCGCGGCGAAAAGCACCGACACCATCGTTTCGTTCAACGGCTCAGCGGGTACATTCCTCGGCGTCTTCCCGACACCGGCGGCAAACCCCATCGACATGGCGGCGGCTGTCCGCAAGGAGCTTCCGTCCATCCAGGCATCGCTGCCGGAAGGCATGTCGCTCGTTCTGGTCTACGACGCAACCGAACAGATCAGCTCGTCGATCAAGGAAGTCTTCACGACCATCGGCGAAGCCGTGGCCATCGTCATTCTGGTCATCATCGTCTTCCTCGGATCGTTCCGTTCGGTGCTGATTCCGATTGTCACGATCCCGATTTCTCTGATCGGCGTGTGCTTCTTCCTTTATGTGCTCGGCTTCTCGATCAATCTCCTGTCGCTGCTTGCCATGGTTCTCGCCATCGGTCTTGTGGTCGACGACGCCATCGTGGTTCTGGAGAACATCCACCGGCATATCGAGGAGGGCCTGAGGCCCATTGACGCCGCGTTCAAGGGCATGAAGGAAATCACCGGCTCGATCATCGCCATGACGATCACGCTGGCGGCAGTGTTCGCACCGCTCGGTTTCACGGGCGGCCTGACGGGCGCTCTGTTCCGGGAATTTGCCTTCACGCTGGCCGGTGCCGTCATCATCTCCGGTATTGCCGCCTTGACGGTTTCGCCGATGATGTGCGCCCGCATGCTCAAGCACGGCGACCAGAGCCGGTTCCAGAAGTTCATCGACCGGACCTTCTCGCGTTTCGAGAAGTGGTATCACCGCCGCGTCTCCAACTCGCTCAACTATCGCGGCATCACGCTGATGATCGTTATTGCGCTGATGGGCCTGACGGGGTTCCTGTTCATGAACACGTCGAGCGAACTGGCACCGGAAGAAGATTCCGGCGCGCTGTTCTCGATGTTCCAGGCTCCGCAATATGCAACCTCGGCCTATACCAATCTCTACGCCGAACAGATCGACGAACTGACCAAGGATCTTCCTGAACTGAAGACCCGCTTCCAGATCGTCGGCATGGACGGCGGCACGACGTCCGGTATCGCGCTATGGGTTCTGAAGGACTGGAACGAGCGCACGCGTTCGCAGAAGCAGATCCAGGAAGACCTGACCGCACGTATCTCCAAGGTCGCAGGTGTCGAAGCCTTCATCTTCGCGCCTCCGTCCCTGCCGGGAACGGGTGGCGGTCTGCCGATCTCGATTGCGCTGCAATCGACCGGCCCGGCCGATCAGGTCTTCGAACTCGCCGAGGAAATCAAGAACGAAGCGCAGGCTTCGGGCCAGTACATCATCGTGCAGAACTCGCTCTCCTTCAACGCACCGCAGATCACGATCACCATCGACCGTGACCGTGCGGCGACGCTGGGCGTGCAGATCAGCGATATCGGCTCGACACTGGGTCTCCTGACCGGTGGCGCATCGGTGGCGAAATTCGACCGCGATTCGAACAGCTATGACATCATCACGCAGGTGCCTGATGTCTACCGTTCGAACCCGGAAAAGCTGGGCGACTTCTATGTGCGCAGCGTCTCCGGCTCGATGATCCCGCTGTCTTCGGTCATCAAGGTCAGCCAGAACGCATCGCCTGCCGCAATCGAACAGTTCAACCAGCTGAATTCGGCAACGATTTCGGCGCTGCCACTGCCGGGCGTCACCACCGGGCAGGGCCTGCAAACCCTGGTCGATCTGGCCAAGTCCAAGATGCCGGAAGGCTTCTTCCTGGATTATTCCGGCCAGTCGCGTCTGGAAGTGGAGCAGGGCAACACGATCCTGATCGCCTTCGGCCTCGCCGTGATCGTGATCTATCTCGTGCTTGCGGCGCAGTTCGAAAGCTTCCGCGATCCGTTCATCATCATGATGTCGGTTCCGCTGTCGATCTTCGGTGCCATCGTGCCGCTGAATATCGGCCTCGGTACCCTCAACATCTATACGCAAGTCGGTCTCATCACCCTTGTCGGGCTGATTACCAAGCACGGCATTCTGATGGTCGAATTCGCCAATCAGCAGCGCCGCCTGCATGGCCTGTCACGCCGGGATGCAATCATCGTCGCGGCTGAAACCCGCCTGCGTCCGATCCTGATGACCACCGCGGCCATGGCGCTCGGCGTCGTGCCGCTCATCATCGCGACCGGTGCCGGTGCGGCTGCTCGTTATTCGATGGGCCTCGTGATCTTCACCGGCATCGTGATCGGTACGATCTTCACGCTGTTCGTGGTGCCTATGTTCTACACCTTCATCGCGAAGAAGGATGTGGAAGGCGAGTATGTCGCGTCCTCCGAAGAGGGCGGCGAACCGGCTCCAGTGCAACATCACTGAAACTTGCGTTGAACCAACGACAAGGGGCGGCCTAGAAATAGGCCGCCCTTTTTTGTTCTGCTGACGTTGCGAATGCGGCGTTCCAACCCATATGAGCCAGTATGATACCTTTGTCCGTTCTTGATCTTTCGCCCGTTCCCGAAGGCAGTGATGCAGCGCAGTCGCTGCACAACACACTGGAACTTGCGCAACATGCCGAACGGCTCGGCTTTCACCGTTACTGGCTCGCCGAGCACCACAATATGCCGGGCATCGCCAGCGCGGCGACATCCGTGGTTATTGGTTACGTCGCGAACGGCACCTCGACCATCCGCGTCGGTGCAGGCGGCGTCATGCTGCCCAATCACGCACCCCTAGTGATTGCCGAACAGTTCGGCACGCTGGCGTCGCTGTTTCCGGGCCGCATCGATCTCGGTCTTGGACGCGCTCCCGGCACCGACCAGATCACCGCCCATGCCCTTCGACGCAATCTCGACAGCGATGCAAACGCCTTTCCGCAGGATGTGGTCGAGTTGCTCAACTATTTCAAACCTGCCGAACCGGGCCAGCGCGTGCGCGCCGTGCCGGGTGAGGGGCTGAATGTGCCTGTCTGGATTCTCGGTTCCAGCCTGTTCGGCGCGCAGCTTGCCGCCATGCTGGGATTGCCATACGCATTCGCCTCGCACTTTGCGCCTGCCGAGATGGAACGCGCCATTGCGCTTTATCGCGAGCGGTTCGAACCATCGGAATATATGCAGAAGCCTTATGTGATGCTGGGCCTCAACGTCATCGCTGCCGATACGGACGAAGAGGCGAAATATCTTTTCACCTCGCAGCTACAGGCTTTCGTGAACCTGCGCAGCGGCCGCCCCGGCAAGCTTCCGGCACCCGTCGAAGGCTATATGGAACGGCTTGATCCGGCAGCACAGGCGCTTGTGCGCCAGATGCTGTCATGCCGCGTGGTCGGTGGACCGGAGACAGTGGCGCAAGGCATCAAGGCCTTTGCGGAGAGCACCGGCGCCGACGAGCTGATGTTGACCGGCATGATCCACGATCACAAGAAACGCCTGCGTTCATACGAGATCGCAAGTCGATCAATCGCCTGACTTGCCAGTCTCCATGTCTGCATAGACCAGATAGCGAAGCGGGCCAGGAGTAATCGCATCGAACGGGTAACAGGTCGCCAGCACGAGGTGGCGGCCTTCGCGGTCCGGCGCGATCCTCGCCTCATCCCACCGCACCACGGCCATGTGGCTGACGCGATAGGAAACCGTCTTTCCGTCGCTGCGAGTGACGAGTATCTGGTCGTTCTCCTCGACATTCTTCAGAAATGCGAAATGCGTGTCGCGATGCGCGGCATAGACGGCCGTTCCCCGTTCGCCCGCCATCGGCGTGTTGTCCAGATGGCCGGGGCCAAAAGCCAATGCCTGCCCGCTGGCGCCTTTCAGGGCAATGGCTGATTCTTCAAGCCGCGGGACTTCGATACGGGCTACCGGCCAGGTATCCGCCCAGTTCCACGGTTTGACGGGAGCGCCTGTTTCAATGCTCTCCGCAAAAGCCCGTTCAAGCAGGATTTGTGCGACAAACGCTTTGGCATGTATCCAGATACCCTGACCGGAAAGTACCAACCCCATCGCGACAAGCATCATGCCAAGCGCGGGGAGAAGGGAGCGCCTCAGCGCGCTCCCCGTAACAAACTGACTGACAGCCATCACACATTCTCCCTGCGACGGAAGAACCAGAGGACGAAGAGCCCAACCAGCATCGAACCGAGGCCTTGCATGAGCATGAGCGTCGCCGGCGTTGCCGTCTGCGGCAGCGGAAGGGGCTGCGATGGCGATGAAGGTGAAGCAAGGCGCTCATGGCTGCGAACAGGGGCGCTCACGCCCTTCACATCCATACTTGCATGCTCCTCGACATTGCGTTCCGCACGGATGCCGAACAGCTTGTCATAATCCCAGCCAGCAGGCAGTTGCAGCGGAATATCGGCGCGGGTGAGCGGTGTGTTGGCCGGTCGCGACGGCGTCTTGTCGACCGCCACGAGGCTCGTCAGCCGGCTAACCAGATGATGTTCCAGTGCGAGGCGAAGAATGCGCGCATCGGCGGCGTCCTGAGAAATCTTGCCAAGGGTAAGTTCCACTTCGGCGTCATCAATCTTGCGGCGAGCCCACAATTTTGAAATGCCATCCGCATCCATTGCCTGATCGAGCGGCAGATTGACTGTCCATGGACGGCCATCAATCTGGCCTTCGATGACAAGGTTTCCGGCTGCCTTGCCCATCCGTGCAGCGATAACCAGTGGTTCGCCACGATAGAGGTCGGGCAGAATGGATGGGGTCATGCTTACATTCTTTTCCGAGAAATTGGCCTTCAGATCGGTAACAGCAGGGTTTTCAAGCTTGTCGAACAGAGCCCGCATGCGTTCGTCCACTTCCGCCGCCGACCCGATATGGGTGAAGGTTCCGCGTCCAAGCTCCGCCGCATGGTTCATCAGATAGGAGTTGGGGGCAGAGCCGATACCGACCATGAAGATACGAGAGCGCCCCCGACGTGCTGCAATGGCATCCAGCAATTGCTGCTCATTGCTGATTTCGCCGTCGGTCAGAAACACGATCTGGCGCAATCCGTTACCCCGATGGCTGTCATCAAGCGCTGCATGAAGGGCTGGCAGCATTGCCGTACCGCCTTGCGCTTCAAGGCTGGTCACGAAACGGCGGGCGGAGGCGATATTCTGCTGATTGGCCTCGACCGAATCCTCGAAGAACCTGGTCAGCGTGTCGTCGAAGCGGATCACGTTGAACCGGTCTCCGGGCTGAAGATGCGACAGTGCATAATCCAGGCTGGCCTTTGCCTGTTCGATGGAAGTACCGCCCATCGATCCGGAATTGTCGATCACGAAGACGACTTCACGCTGTGCCTTTTTTGCGCTGGCAACAGCCGGTGACGTGACATAGGCAAGCACATAGTCGTCCTTGCCGATATGTTCGCGGAACAGCCCGACCTGCGGTGCATCATTTGTAACAGCACTCCATTCCAGAACGAAATCGCGGTCTGCAGCAGCGGTGCCGTCCAGCGTAATCTCTCGCATGGCGTCATTCGCCGCATCGATCCTGACCTTGTGGTAAAGGCTTTCAACCTTGCCAAGCGGGAAGCCGGGCTTCAGTTCGACCGAGATGCTCACAGGATTGGTCGGCAGTTCAGCCGGGGGAGCTAGTGGCGTTACAATCGGCGCATTATAAGGATCGGGCTTGCCAGCGTCGCTCGACTTGCCCCAGCCATTCTGCATTTCGACTTGCTGGACAACGGGTGAGGCAATGTCCGGATTGTAGCGCGGTGCAACGACCAACGGCACACGCAGCGAAAAACGCTCATCGGCAAGCCGCACCGCCTGCTGATATTCGATCTGGATGACAACTTTTTCGTGCGGGCCGATGTTGGCAACCGCATTGGTGAACACGTTCGGCCGCTGCTGTTCGATCAGCGTGGCTTTCTTGCCTTCGCTTTTCGCCTTTTCATATATTTCACGGGCTGCCAGCTTCTCCTTGATGTCAGCGACAATCACGCGATCGCCGATAACCATCTTCAACGAATAGACTGCACTTTCTTCGGGCAACGGAAAAACATACAGGGCTTCGACGAAACTGTCGGTCGGGTTCTCGAATGCCTGCGTCAGCCGGGCTCGGGCTGTCGGCCCGCTCACATCGAGGTTGACGTCCGTCGCAAGCCGGGGTGCTTCGACATAACGCCCGGCTTCGCTTGTTTCCAGCAGAAGGCTGCCGGATTGAACCTCGTTCGGGGTGACCAGGGCGGCTGTCTCGGCGCGCGTCTGGACTATCTGCAACAGGCAGAAAATGACGGCCAGCGCGGGCAGCAACGCCATGTTGCATAACCAGACGAACGAACAGAAGCGGGAGAGTACCCCACCTCTAATGCTATGATTTGAAAGACTTGTCGCGGGTGACATGACATGCTCCTTGTTCACCTCGAAGAACTGGAGCCATTGTCGCCGGAGCGGCTGTTTCCACTCCAGCGTAAGCTTTGCCAAGTTTCAGCCGTCCCTTTCCGCAAACCGCCTTGCCCGTTACGCATATGTGTGGAATTGTGAAGAAAAGTACGCAGTTCAGGATAAGCCATGTCCGATCAGGACTCTCACCTTCCCGACCAGATCAATACCCGCGTTGCCGTTCGGGTTCGTGAGGAAATCGCAAGACGGCGAATTTCGCGCCAGCTTTTGGCCGATGAAGCGCGGATCAGTCTTTCGACATTGGAAAAGGCGCTGTCGGGCCACAGGCCCTTCACGCTCGCAACGATCATCCGGCTCGAACAGGCAATGGGCGTCGCCCTGCGCGAGCAGGCGGGTGAAGCTCCTCAACTGACCAGAAATGGCAACAGCCACGCAGCGGAAGAACTGGGGGCCTATTCGCGCGCCTCGGTTTCATGGCTCGAAGGCGATTACCTCACCTTGCGTCCGTCCTTCGGCGAGGACAAGGCGCTCTTCGCCTACATCACGGAGATCGGTTGGGATTTCGACGCCGGACATCTCAATTTTCGTGAGCGGGAACGTTCCGACGTTTCGTTCTCGCAACAGGGAGCGGTCTCCGTTCCGCACCTTTCGGGGCACATCTATCTGGTCACGAATACGTCCGGCCAATATCGCATGGCCGTCCTCTCCCGCCCCAGCATCACGGGTGAAATGTTTGGTATCCTGACGACGTTGCGGGCCGGGCAGGGCGCACATCTGACACCCGTTTCGACGCCGCTTGCGCTCGTGCCCATGCGGCAATTCACTAGCCCCTCATTCGGGCGTATACGCGCGGACGATCAGTCCTTCGCCGACTATGCGGCGATCCTGCGCAAGACCCTGAACGACGGCTATGCAGGTTTCGTGGCCGGGTGAGCCGCATTCTCGCTTTTGATTTCCGCCAGCAGCCAATCCCGGAAAGCAGATACAGCCGGAGTGCTCGAACGAGCCTTCGGCGTCACAAAGTAATAGCTGCTCGGGCTTCTGACCGTATGCTGGCAGGCGACCACAAGCTGTCCGTTCTCGATTTCAGCCCGTATGAGGAAAAGCGGCATCAGTGCCACGCCCAGACCGGCAATGCAGGCCTGCGAGACATTTGAAAACTGCTCGAAACGCATCCCCGGAGAAACCGGGGCGGCGATATCGAGGCTCTTGAACCAATGATCCCATGCGCCGGGGCGTGACGCCATGTTGAACAAAGGGAGCGGCAGAAGGTCGGTCGGCGCCTGCACGGGATGTTGCTGGAGAAAAGCGGGACTGCACACAGGCGCCACCGTTTCATCCATAAGGAAGACACTGTCGGCATTGGGCCAGTCCGGCTGGCCGATATGGATCGCCGCATCCAGCCCTTCGCGATCAAAGTCGAACTGGCCGATACGGGTCGCAAAATTCAGGATGATATCCGGATATTTTGCCACGAAACGCGGTATGCGCGGTATCAGCCAGCGTGTCCCGAATGTCGGCAGGAAGGCCAGATTGAGCGTAGTGCCGCGCATCTGCGACATGACTTGCAGTGAGGCGGCCCGAATGGACGCGAGCGCCGGCCCCACGGCCTTGAGATAGGCGCGTCCGGCATCCGACAACACCACATGGCGGCTGGTGCGGTCGAAAAGTGCTGTTCCGAGCTGTTCTTCAAGCGTTGCAATCTGTCGGCTCACCGCGCCTTGCGTCAACGACAACTCCTCGGCCGCAGCCGAAAAGCTCTCATGCCGCGCAACGGCATCGAAGGCGGCAAGCGCACTGGTGGAAGGAAGCAGGCGTCGGGAGATCGAAGTCATCATCCATTACTAAATGGAATAGATCGATGAGTAAACGTCGATTGCACCGAACTGCGGCACAGTCCATATTTCCTGCAAATTTTCATTGAGGAGAATACACTGATGTCACGTGCGGCTTTTAGCTGGGAAGACCCGTTTCTGCTGGATGACCAGCTGAACGAAGACGAGCGCATGATCCGCGACTCGGCCAAGGCTTTCGCAACGGATGTTCTGCTGCCTCGTGTCGAAAAGGCCTATCTGGATGAGACGACCGATCCTGAACTCTTCCGTCTCATGGGGCAGGCTGGACTTCTGGGCGTGACGCTTCCTGAAGAATACGGCGCGGCCAATGCAGGCTATGTGTCCTATGGTCTGGTAGCGCGTGAAGTCGAGCGGGTCGATTCCGGTTATCGCTCCATGATGAGCGTGCAATCGTCGCTCGTGATGTATCCGATTTACGCCTATGGCTCCGACGAACAGCGCAAGAAATATCTTCCGGGCCTCGTCTCCGGCGAACTGATCGGCTGCTTCGGTTTGACCGAACCTGATGCGGGCTCCGACCCGGCAGGCATGAAGACCCGGGCGGAAAAGATCGACGGCGGCTATCGTCTCAGCGGCTCCAAGATGTGGATTTCGAACTCGCCGATTGCCGACGTTTTCGTCGTCTGGGCCAAGTCTGCCGCGCACGACAACGCCATTCGCGGCTTCGTTCTCGAAAAGGGCATGAAGGGCCTTTCCGCGCCGAAGATCGGCGGCAAGCTTTCGCTGCGTGCATCGATCACCGGCGAAATCGTCATGGATGGCGTCGAAGTTTCGGAAGATGCACTTCTGCCGAATGTCTCCGGCCTCAAGGGCCCGTTCGGCTGCCTCAATCGCGCTCGTTATGGCATTTCCTGGGGCGTGCTCGGCGCGGCGGAGGATTGCTGGTTCCGTGCGCGTCAATACGGCCTTGATCGCAAGCAGTTCGACAAGCCGCTTGCAGGCACGCAGCTTTATCAGAAGAAGCTCGCCGACATGCAGACCGAGATTGCGCTTGGCCTTCAGGCATCCTTGCGCGTCGGTCGCCTGTTCGACGAAGGCAAGATGGCGCCGGAAATGATCTCCATCGTCAAGCGCAACAATTGCGGCAAGGCGCTGGATATCGCCCGTCAGGCACGCGACATGCACGGCGGCAACGGCATCCAGATCGAGTACCACGTCATGCGTCACGCGCAGAATCTGGAAACGGTAAATACCTATGAAGGCACGCATGACGTTCATGCGTTGATCCTGGGCCGCGCCCAGACCGGCATTCAGGCTTTCTTCTGATAGCTGTTAGAGCATTTCCTGTTTTTCATCAGTCGTTGGAAATGCTCTATCCATTTGTTTTTACGCATGTCTTTAACCCGAAACCGGTTCCCATTTTCGGGAGACATGCTCCAGTCAAGCCTTCCATTCGGGCCCGTTCGCAGTTCGCGGGCGGGCCTCTTTATTTTTGTATGGGATTGCAGAAAATGCAGAACACACCGCTTGACGGTCTCAAAGTGGTAGAACTGGCGCGCATTCTTGCCGGGCCATGGGTGGGGCAGACGCTCTCCGATCTGGGAGCCGATGTCATCAAAGTTGAAAGCCCCGAGGGCGACGATACGCGCAAATGGGGCCCGCCTTTCATCGATGTGGAAGGCGAACGGTCTGCTGCCTATTTCCACGCCTGCAACCGCGGCAAGCGCTCGATCACAGCCGACTTCCGCACTGAAGAGGGCAGGGAACTGGTCCGCCAGCTCGTGGCTGACGCCGACGTCGTCATCGAAAACTTCAAGCTGGGCGGCCTCGACAAATACGGCCTCGACTATGAGAGCCTGAAGGCCACCAATCCGCGCCTGATCTACTGCTCGATCACCGGTTTCGGCCATACAGGCCCTTATGCGGAACGCGCAGGCTACGATTTCATGATCCAGGGCATGGGCGGCATCATGGATCTGACCGGTGAACCGGACCGGGAGCCGCAGAAGATCGGTGTGGCTTTCGCCGACATTTTCACCGGCCTCTACAGCGTGATTGCAATTCAGTCAGCCCTCATCATGCGGGAGCGCACCGGCACCGGCCAGCATATCGATATGGCGCTGTTCGACTGCATGTCGGCGGTGCTTGCCAATCAGGCAATGAACTATCTGGCGTCCGGCGTATCGCCGAAGCGCATGGGCAATGCGCATCCCAACATCGCGCCCTATCAGACGCTACCCGTTTCCGATGGCTATTTCATCATCGCCTGCGGCAACGACGGACAGTTCGGAAAACTGACTTCACTGCTCGGTATCGGTGATATCGCTACCGACGAGCGCTTCGTCAGCAATTCGGCGCGCGTGGCCAACCGGGCGGCCCTGACGGCGTTTCTGGAAGAAAAGACCCGAGCGTGGAAGCGCGACGATCTTCTGGCCGAGCTTGCCAGAATCGGCGTGCCTGCCGGCCCGATCAACACGGTGGCCGATGTGTTCGCAGACCCGCAATTCGAGGCGAGAGGGATGAGAATAGACCCGCAAGGTGTTCCCGGCCTGCGCACACCCATTCGCTTCTCTGATGCCGAACTGAAGCTCGACAACCGTTCCCCGAAGCTTGGTGAACACAGCGACGCGATCCTCTCGGAGATCGGAAAAAGCTGAACGAAAACCCGAAACTTTATCGGCGCGCTCTTCCTTGAAGGGCGCGTTTTCGTTTGCAATGCATTGAAGAGAAGTGAAAGTTTCTAATCAAGAAACGACTTTAACCCCTTGCGGGGAAAGTATTTTAAATTGTTCTTGAGAGAAGATGGTGCGGTCGAGAAGACTCGAACTTCCACGGGTTGCCCCACAGCGACCTCAACGCTGCGCGTCTACCAATTCCGCCACGACCGCCCGTGGTAGGAGCCGAACTCCGTCGGCGAGTGGGCATTTAGCAAATCACTTTGGGGTGCACAAGCCCCATCTGCATCTTCCGGCAATCTTTTTGAAAAAGAATGTGAAAAAGCTTGTGCTCAATCACGACAGAAGGGAAAGAAACCCCGAATTTCCGGGCTTTTTCAAAGACTTCCACAAATCAGAAAAATTTCTGAAAAACGTCATCAAGCGGATGCGCGGCGGTCAGCGACCAAGCTCAAGGGAGCAACGGGAAGCGAATCCGGTGAAACCGATTCCCCCGGATTCGTTTCGGCTGTCGAAAATCAGCCGGCGATGCCCTGCAGGCGCTTGATATCCTCAAGGCGCTTCAGCGTTTCTGTATATCCGGCATCGATGGCTTCGGATGCGCGATGGAAATCGGCAAGCCCGATCTGTCCCACGATCGGCATCAGCGTGACGTCCGGCGGGTCGCCAGCCATGCGGGCGCGCGATATACGATCCTGAATGATGTTGAAGGCTTCCATCATCACGCCGGTAATGCCGAGACGCGCTTCCTTCTCGCCATGGATTGCGTCGGTAAGACTGTCCTGCCGGGTTTGCGCGTGTTTGATGACCGCCGCGCGACCATACTGGTCGTAGTGGAGGTTGACCGCCAGAACGAGGCGCTGCTCATAAGCCCTGCATACGGATACCGGCACGGGATTGACCAGTGCGCCGTCGACCAGCACACGTTCCTGCCAGCGCACGGGCTCGAAAACGCCGGGCAGGGCGTAGGAGGCGCGCATCGCTTCCACCAGAGGGCCGGAGGACAGCCAGATTTCGTGCCCGGTGCGCAACTCGGTGCAGATCGCAACAAAGGGACGATCCAGTTCCTCGATGCGCAGCCCATCCAGATGCTCACGCAGGCGACCGTCCAGTTTCATGCCGCCGAACAGCCCGCTGCCGCGAAATGTAATGTCGAGAAGATTGAACATGCGCCGCCGGGTAAGACTGCGGGCGAACTCTTCCAGTTCGTCCAGCTTTCCGGCCAGATAACAGCCGCCAACAAGCGCGCCGATCGACGTGCCGGCGATCATCTCGATATCGATATTGGCTTCGTCCAGCGCGCGCAGCACGCCGATATGGGCCCAGCCGCGTGCAGCGCCACCGCCCAGCGCCAGGGCTATCCGGCGCGGGTCTCGCTTGATTTCAGGCTTTTCAGCGGATTCTTCTGCTGGCAGAGCAAGGTCGTTATTCGCAGCCTTCCGCTTCTGCCCCCATGCAAGCATCACGATGGACACCTCTTCGTTTCCGCCCGAAGCACTTCCGGCAAAAGAGCCCGGTAAAAGGGCAAACGGTTTGCGTCAGGAAATGCACAGGCAAATAGCTAAAACGATTCCGACAGTTCCGTTTGGCGGGAACAGCTTCACGTTAGTGAAACATAGTATCCAAAGAATAAATGCTGCGAATTGATGGCGCGACTCATATTCGCGCCATCACATCCTTTTGACCGGGGTTAGTGCCCGTGATCGCAGGAGCCTTCAACGGCCAGGGAAATATCGCCGTTCTCGGCAATAACCTGCCGATAGAAGCAGGAGCGGCGTCCTGTGTGGCAGGTGGGTCCATCGCCTGCAACGCGTACTTTCAGCCAGAGCGCGTCCTGATCGCAATCGGTGCGCAACTCGACCACGCTTTGCAGGTTGCCCGACGTCTCGCCCTTCTTCCAGAGCGTGGAACGCGAGCGTGACCAGTAATGCGCAATTCCCGTTTCGAGGGTGAGCCGCAGCGCTTCCTCATTCATATGGGCGACCATCAGCAATTCGCCGTCACGCGCATCGGTAACGACAGCGGTGATGAGGCCCGATGCATCGAAGCGCGGCATGAATGCCGCGCCTTCTTCTATGGCCTTCTTGTCGGAAGGCTGTGCGGGAAAGAAGCTCATTTCAGCCGCTTATCTGCGGGTCAGGGTCATGAAGCGAACCTGCTCCTCCGCATTTACCTGCATTTCGCCGGTAAAAGTGGTGGTGATGGTCGTCGAACCCTGCTTGCGGATGCCGCGCATGGCCATGCACATATGCTCCGCCTCGATCATGACGGCAACGCCGCGAGGCTTCAAAATGCGCTGGATACTGTCGGCGATCTGCGCAGTGATGCTTTCCTGCGTCTGCAGGCGGCGCGCGAAAATATCCACGACGCGGGCAATCTTGGAAAGACCAACCACCTTGTGATCGGGCAGATAGGCGACATGGGCCTTGCCGATGATCGGCACCATATGGTGCTCGCAATGCGAATGGAACGAGATGTCCTTTACGAGAACGAGATCGTTATAGCCGCCGACTTCCTCGAAAACCGTACCGAGGACTTCTTCCGGGCTTTCCGTATACCCTGCGAACAGTTCCTTATAAGCCTTGGCCACACGCTTCGGCGTTTCCAGAAGGCCTTCGCGCTCCGGGTCGTCTCCAGCCCAAAGCAAAAGCGTGCGTACCGCCGCTTCCGCATCGGCCTGCGTCGGCTTGCCATGCAAAAGAGTTACATCTGCCTGCTTGTTCGGCAGGCCGGATTCGTCATCTTCTTTGAGGATGCGAGCGTCCATCAGTATTCTCCAGTAGTCTCCTTCAAGGAGGAGACGAGTTAAACGGACAATACAACGATACGCTTTGCGAGCGGGCGATGTATTGATCCGGCGCTTACGGTCACCGGACAGGTTTTCGTGCGACTGCCCCCGGGGTCTGTGCTATTGTTACCCATGGCGCAGACGCTACTTGCCTATTATATAGACAATAAATTGCAACTTCAAACCGCAGCCGGGCGACAAATTTATGTTTTTCTCCGGCACGGCGGAAGGTCGCCTCTATGATCGATGATATTTACAACAAACGCATCCTGGAATTCGCCGGAAACATGGAGCGCCTGGGGCGTCTTCCCGAACCGGACGCGGTTGCCAAGGTGCATTCCAAGCTGTGCGGCTCGACCGTTACCGTCTATCTGAAAATGGCTGATGGCGTCGTGACGGATTTCGCGCATGAGGTGAAGGCCTGCGCGCTTGGACAGGCTTCCTCGTCCGTCATGGCGCGCAATATCATCGGCGCTTCCGCGGAGGAGCTGAAAGCCGTTCGCGATGAAATGTACAAGATGCTCAAGGAAGAAGGCCCGGCACCGGAAGGGCGCTTTGCCGATCTGAAATATTTCGAGCCAGTGCGCGAATACAAGGCGCGCCATGCCTCCACGCTGCTGACCTTCGATGCGGTTGTCGATTGCATCCGGCAGATAGAGGAGAAGGCCAAAGCTGCCTGATGTGTTCTTGCGGCAAGGATCATGCGGGCGAGGGGCCGCCAAAACGCTATAGCAGGAACTTTACCGATCCCTGGCGCAAGACGCCGGGAAGGCTGATCGGCACGGCATTCGTACGATTCTATCAGGTGACATTATCGTCCCTCATCGGCAATTCCTGCCGGCATCTGCCGACCTGTTCCGAATATGCCTACGAAGCCATCGCACGTCACGGACTGTGGAGCGGCGGATGGATGGGGTTGTTTCGCGTCATGCGTTGCGGGCCGTTCGGCACACACGGATTCGATCCCGTACCCCGAACGCTCCCCAATGAACTGAAATGGTATCTGCCCTGGCGCTACTGGCGGTGCTCATCTCCGCGTGGGGATTTCTGACAGTTTTTTGTTAGCTGATTATAATTCATTAAGGATATCAACGTTTCATTGAGAATTGGAATTTAAGGCAGTGCTGTGGTCTTTTTCGGGCCGCAATTTGCCTGCATGTCCCCCTCGGCGTTCATATTCCTGCGAGCTGTTATGCTGAAATCATCGTCCCGCCTTTCGCGTCTCATTGCATCCTTTGCGCTTGGTGCAGGTGTGCTTTGTACATCCGCGTCCATGGCGAGCACCTCCTGGGTGGTTTTCGATGCCGATAGCGGGCGGATTCTCGGTCAGGACGACGCCAATATTCAGCATGCGCCTGCTTCGCTGGCGAAAATGATGACGCTTTATCTCGCTTTTGAGGCGCTCAAGACCGGTAGGCTGCATTGGGACGATGCAA
This sequence comes from Brucella sp. IR068, assembly GCF_049065885.1. Classification (NCBI taxonomy): domain Bacteria; kingdom Pseudomonadati; phylum Pseudomonadota; class Alphaproteobacteria; order Hyphomicrobiales; family Brucellaceae; genus Brucella; species Brucella sp. IR068. The sequence goes on from NZ_JBAKHE010000002.1 coordinate 568,581, forward strand.
TGCCCATTTCGAAGAACGCCGCATCCAAGGTCCGCATGAAGCTTTGGCTGAAGCCGGGCGAAACCATCACCGTGCACGACGCCATATATGGCATGATCGTCATATCGGCCAATGATGCGGCGACGGTAATGGGCGAGTATATGGCGGGATCGGAAGCCGCTTTCGGTCGCCTGATGACGCAGCGGGCGCGCCAGATCGGCATGAAGAGCACCTTCTTCGTCAATCCTTCGGGCCTGACTGCCAAGGCCACACAGCTTACCACCGCTCGCGACATGGCAATTCTCGGCATGAGCCTGCGTCGCGACTTTCCGGAACAATATGCGCTTTTTTCCACGCGCTCCTTCACGTTCCGCAACCGCGTCCTGAACGGTCACAACACCCTGATGTACCGCTATCAGGGCGTGGACGGAATCAAGACCGGCTATACGGACGTGTCCGGCTATAATCTCGTTTCCTCGGCTATCATCAACGACAAGCATCTTGTCGGCGTTGTTCTTGGCGCCGGATCGGCGCGGCAGCGCGACGACCAGATGGCGAAGCTTCTGACACGATTCAGCACCGAAGGCGCCGATACCAAGGGGCAGCTTGTTGCAATGGCCAGGCCGCAGCCTGTCGCGAAGCAAACAGCCGCAGCCCAGCCCAAAGCCGACGCTGTCGCCGGGCTGATCGACGATTCGCGCATCGAGCAGGGCGATGGCGGGTTCCTGATCGCCTCTGCCGCTGGCGCATCTGCCTGGACGATCCAGCTTGGCGCTCCGCCGACGCTTGACGGCGCAAAGCAACTGCTGGCCAGGTATAAACCTGCGGTCGACAAGGTCGCGCCCGGTCTGAAGGCTGAAATTTCTCCGGCCGAAAAGCGTCGCAAGGTCTATCGCGCGCGTTTCTCCGGCTTCAAGGATTCGGCCTCCGCCGAAAAGGCATGCGCTCAGCTGAAGCAGCAGAAGATTGACTGCCTGCCGATCCGGAACTGATTTATTCTTTTCAACGTCGATAAGCGCGGCCTGACGCTGTCAGCGTGTCGCGCTTTACTGACCGGGCGAAAAAGACTAGAACCCAACCTTCATTTCATACGCATGAACCCCACCCGCAATCGTTGGCGGGACTGGATAAGGATGACTAGAATGTCGAATACCGTTTCCATGCAATTTCCCGATGGCTCTGTGCGTGAATACGATGCGTCGATGACCGGCGCGGGCCTTGCGGAATCGATTTCCAAATCACTTGCCAAAAAAGCTGTTGCCTACGCCGTCGATGGCACCGTGCGCGATCTTTCCGATCCCCTCGGCGCTTCCGGCAAGGTCGAGATTCTGACCCGCGAAGACCCGCGCGCGCTCGAACTGATCCGCCACGACACGGCGCACGTTCTGGCAGAAGCCGTGCAGGAGCTCTTTCCGGGCACGCAGGTCACCATCGGTCCTGTCATCGAAAACGGCTTCTATTACGACTTCGCGCGCAATGAACCGTTCACGCCCGACGATCTTCCGGTGATCGAAAAGAAGATGCGCGAGATCATCCAGCGCAACAAGCCGTTCACCAAGGAAATCTGGTCGCGCGAAAAGGCCAAGCAGGTTTTTGCCGACAAAGGCGAAAACTACAAGGTGGAACTGGTTGATGCCATTCCTGCCGGGCAGGATCTCAAGATATATTATCAGGGCGACTGGTTCGACCTCTGCCGCGGTCCGCACATGGCCTCGACAGGCCAGATCGGCAATTCCTTCAAGCTGATGAAGGTTGCCGGCGCCTATTGGCGCGGCGATGCCAACAATCCGATGCTGACCCGCATCTATGGCACTGCCTTTGCGAACGATAACGATCTTCAGGCCTATCTCCATATGCTTGAAGAAGCCGAAAAGCGCGATCACCGCCGCCTTGGCCGGGAAATGGACCTGTTCCATTTCCAGGAAGAAGGGCCGGGCGTCGTGTTCTGGCACGCCAAGGGCTGGAAGATGTTCCAGAACCTGGTGAGCTATATGCGCCGCCGCCTCGACAGCCACGGCTATCAGGAAGTGAACGCGCCGCAGGTGCTGGACAAGTCGCTGTGGGAAACCTCCGGTCACTGGGGCTGGTATCGCGACAACATGTTCAAGGTGACCGTCGCCGGGGATGAAACCGACGATGATCGCGTGTTCGCGTTGAAACCGATGAACTGCCCCGGCCATGTGCAGATATTCAAGCACGGCCTGAAATCCTATCGCGATCTGCCGATCAAGCTTGCTGAATTCGGCAATGTGCATCGCTACGAACCGTCCGGCGCATTGCATGGGCTGATGCGTGTGCGCGGCTTTACGCAGGACGATGCGCATATCTTCTGCACCGAAGAGCAGATGGCGGCGGAGTGCCTGCGCATCAACGATCTCATCCTGTCGGTCTACAAGGATTTCGGCTTCGAGGAGATCACCATCAAGCTGTCCACCCGTCCTGAAAAGCGCGTGGGGTCGGACGAACTATGGGATCGTGCAGAAAGCGTGATGATGTCGGTGCTGGATCAGATCCAGCAGCAGTCCAACAACATCAAGACCGGCGTCTTGCCGGGCGAGGGCGCGTTCTACGGGCCGAAGTTCGAATATACGCTGAAGGATGCCATCGGCCGTGAATGGCAGTGCGGCACCACGCAGGTCGATTTCAACCTGCCGGAACGCTTCGGTGCTTTCTATATCGACAAGGATTCGGAAAAGCGCCAGCCGGTGATGATCCACCGCGCGATCTGCGGTTCGATGGAACGCTTTCTGGGCATTCTGATCGAGAACTTCGCCGGTCACATGCCGTTGTGGTTCGCGCCGGTGCAGGTTGTCGTTGCCACGATCACCTCGGACGCCGATGAATATGCCGCACAGGCTGCCGCCAAGCTGAAGGCCGCCGGATTGCAGGTCGCAACCGATCTGCGCAACGAGAAGATCAACTACAAGGTCCGTGAGCACTCGTTGCAGAAGGTTCCGGTGATCCTGGTTTGCGGCAAGCGCGAGGCGGAGGAAAACACCGTCAATATGCGCCGTCTCGGTTCCCGGGATCAGGAATCGATGACGCTCGACGAAGCCCTCGCGCGCCTTGTGGAAGAGGCGACACCGCCCGATCTGCTCCGTCTGAAGAATGGCAATTGATAATAAAAAGGCCGCGCACTGCGCGGCCTTTGATTTTTTAAGGCGGGGAGAGTCAATCCATACTGTCCTGAGCAGGTTCGGATTCGCCATTGGCGACGACTTCAACTTCCTCGTTCTTGCCGGACGATACCTTGAAATCACGCTGATAAATGCGGTCCTTGTTCTTGGCGACCGCAACATAGTCGCCTTCGATGAGAACCATTGATGAATAGGCGCCGGCGCTTTCACGCACCACATCGCCGGAAGCGTTGAGGATAGACCAGGATGTGTCTGCAAGCGCTTCGCCGCCGCGCTCGCGCACAAGCTTCAACGTCACTTCCGCAGCACGATGCTGAACTGTCGCTTCGGTCAGTTTACCGGCTTCCACCCGAATATCCGCACGGATGATGGCGTTCGCCGAGCCATAGTTGGAAACAACGTGATAGGTGCCGCTGTTGAGGCGGATGATCGTGTTCGGCCTGACGTCGGGGACGATCAGCGAACGGTCACTATTATCCTCGTCGGCATAAATCGAGAAACGCAGGAGATCATTGTTGATCTTGCCGCCATCGGGCAGGATAGCGCTAAGCTTCATCCCACCGGCATCCAGCATCATCACTTCATGGCGCGTCGCATTTCCAACCGTGATGCGCTTTGTGGCACCCGCGCGCCCATAGGCGACATGCACGAGATAGCTGCCTTCGGGCAGGTTGAAAACCGCGCCGCCGCCCTGTGCGCTCGCGATAAGCGGCAATTGACCATCAGCTCCGACATCGGGCGAGAATACACGCCAGACAAGCCCTGCCGGGATGTCTCCGCCGTCCTCACTCAGTCGCGCCTTGAGATCGAGTTCGCGCGTCTGGGCAAGCGGATTGTTCTCGGGACTTGAGGGGGAGGCGTAATTGTTCAGCGTCGGGAGATTGAGCGCCGGTTGCGGCAAGTCGGGCAGGCCGGTCGTCGTGGACTGCAATTGCGGAATATGTGTCTGCGGATCGAGGCCCTGAGCCAACGATGGCACTGCACTGACGGCAAGCATGATCGCTGATAGAAGCGATCCTCTCCCGAGGGCTGTTTTTCTCTTTGAATAAAGCAGGTTCAAGCAATCCGACATGCTGTATTTTTGAGCCCATGCGGGTGGCGAATTCAAGGCCAAATCGCTTTCGGAGCCCGCATTTTTGCAAATTCATGCAATTGTTCCATCCTTGAATTTTGACTTTACAGTTTGGGTGCAACGGGCGAGAAGAGGCAGCCCAATAAGTGGAGCAATATAAGCAGCATTTTAGTGATGAGGTTATCCGTGGCCCACCCGGTATTCGATTTTCTGGCGCAGCGCAGTTCCACCCCGATTTCGGCGATTACCGAACCGGCACCCGAGGGCGAGGAACTTGCAGCACTGCTGAAAGTCGCCGCGCGCGTGCCGGACCACGGACGTCTGACGCCGTGGCGTTTCATCCTCTATCGTGGCGATGCACGTGTCAGGGTTGGCGAATATCTGGCCCGGCGAGCCGAAGAAATTGAAGGCCCGCTTCCGGAAGGTCGGAAGGAAAAAGAGCTGACGCGCTTTTCCCGCGCGCCGCTCGTTGTTGGCGTCGTGTCATCGCCCGTCGCCCACGAGCGCATTCCGGAATGGGAACAATTTCTGTCCGCCGGGGCCGTAGCCATGAACCTTTGCACCGCTGCCAACGCGCTCGGATACGCTACCAACTGGATTACAAACTGGTATGCCGACGACGCGCCCGCCCGCGCATTTCTGGGGCTGGCGCCTCATGAACGCGTTGCCGGGTTCGTTCATGTCGGAACGGCGGCAAACAAGATGCCGGAACGTCCGAGAGCAGATATGGACAAGATCGTATCGGAATATTCCGGCCCGTGGGAGCAAGCCTAGTATCGGCTTTAACAACCATTGCTAATCAACGGACAGGCTTATGTTTTACGAACCGAGGGAAGGGCACCCGCTGCCCCATAATCCGTTCAAGGCGATCGTGGCCCCGCGCCCCATTGGCTGGATAGGGACGCAATCGAAGGAGGGAGCAGTCAATCTCGCGCCCTATTCCTTCTTCAACGCGATCTGTGACACGCCGCCAATGGTCATGTTTTCCTCGAACGGTGCGAAGGACAGCGTTTCGTTCATCGAGCAAACCGGTGAGTTCACCGCAAATCTGGTGAGCGATCATTTGAGAACGCAGATGAATGCGTCATCCGTCAACGCCCCGCGCGGCGTCAGCGAGTTTGACTATGCGGGTCTCACGAGGGCAGCAAGCAGGCTTATCGCAGCGCCGCGCGTCAAGGAAGCCTACGCCGCGCTTGAATGCGTTGCGGTGCAGATCAAGCGATTGCAGGATAAAGAGGGCAGGCTGACTGACAATTACATGGTGATTGGCGAAGTTGTCGGCGTCCATATCGATGAACAGGTTTTGACCGAGGGACTCATCGATATTGCCAAGACCAAACCTGTTAGCAGGCTCGGCTACATGGATTTTTCCACGACGGAAAGCGTCTATCAGATGTTCCGGCCAAAATGGGAAGACAAGAAATAGGCGTCATGAGAGCATGATTCCAGAGAGCGGGAACCCGCCTTCAGCAAAACAGAATCCCGCTCTAAAGACCCTTTTTCTTCGCTTCACCCCAGATTGCTTCCATTTCGTCGAGGGTAGCAGCGTCGAGATCGCTACCGGCTTCACCGAGTGTCTTTTCGATGAAATGGAACCGCCGCTTGAACTTTTCATTGGCGGCGACAAGTGCGGTTTCCGCGTCGATTTCGAGATGGCGGCCAAGATTGACCATGGCAAACAGCAGGTCGCCATATTCCTCTTCGATATTTCCGCGTTCCTGTGCCGCCATTGCTTCCTTGAGCTCTGCGGTTTCTTCGGCGATCTTGTCGAGAATCGATGCCGCTTCAGACCAGTCGAATCCGACTTTCGCAGCTTTCTGCTGAAGTTTCAGGGCGCGGAGCAGGGCGGGAAAGGCTTGTGGAATATCATCCAGGAAGCCGTTCTTTTCCGTCGTTTCAAGTCCAAGTTTGGAGCGCCGCTCGGCCCGTTCGGCTTTTTCTTCTGCCTTGATGCGGTTCCACGACCCCTTGGCCATGCCGGCACTTCTGGCTTCGGCGTCACCAAAAACGTGCGGATGCCGCCTGATCATCTTGTGCGTGATGGCTTCGACAACATCGCCGAATGCAAAGCTGCCCTGTTCCTCGGCCATGCGCGAGTGAAACACCACCTGCAACAGCAGGTCGCCAAGCTCTTCACGCAGATCGTCCATATCGTTGCGCTCTATGGCATCGAGGACCTCATAAGTTTCCTCGAGCGTGTAGGGCATGATGGATTCGAAACTCTGTTCCACATCCCACGGACAGCCGGTTTCCGGGTCGCGAAGCGCTGCCATGATTTCCAGCAAGCGATCAATATTGCGGGATGGTTTCATCTTCGCTCCATCAAACTTGGCTAATCCGTGTCTGTCAATTCGAGAGAATCGTGCCGGATGGCTTGAAGTCTGTTACTGATTTTGCATAGTCAGCCGGGGATCGCACATCGGGGCGGTATGTTCAACAAGCGGATACATAAACGATGACAATTCTTGTGACTGGCGGTGCCGGCTATATTGGTTCGCACACCTGCGTTCAGCTCATCGAGGCAGGCCACGACGTCGTTGTGGTCGATAATTTTGATAACAGCCACCCGGAAGCCCTGCATCGCATCGAACAGATTACCGGGCGCACGCCGCGCCGTGAAGCAGGTGATATTCGTGACCGCGCCTTTCTGGAACAGGTGATCCGGCATCACAAATGCACCGCGGTCATTCACTTCGCCGGTCTGAAGGCTGTGGGGGAATCGAGCGAAAAGCCGATGCTCTATTATGATTGCAATGTGGTCGGGACACTCCGACTGTTGCAAGCCATGGAGGCCACGGGCGTCAAAACGCTGGTTTTCAGTTCGTCGGCCACTGTCTATGGCGATCCGCAGAAACTACCGATCACCGAAGACCAGCCACTGACGGCGACGAATCCCTACGGTCGCACCAAGCTCGTCATCGAAGACATGCTTCGCGATATTTATAATGGCGACAATAGCTGGAAGATCGCCATTCTGCGCTATTTCAACCCGGTTGGCGCGCATGAGAGCGGCCTGATCGGTGAAGACCCGAAAGGCATTCCGAATAATCTGATGCCGATCATCGCGCAGGTCGCGACCGGCCGCCGCGAGAAACTGAATGTCTGGGGCAATGACTATCCGACGCCTGACGGCACCGGCGTTCGCGACTATATCCATGTGGTCGATCTGGCTGCTGGGCATCTGAAAGCGCTCAAGAAGCTTGATGAGCCGCAGTGCTTCTCGGTCAATCTGGGCACGGGGCAGGGCTATAGCGTTCTCGATGTGGTCAAGGCCTTCGAGCATGTTTCCAACCGCGAGATCAAATATGAGATCGCACCGCGTCGTCCTGGCGACGTGGCGGAATGCTACGCCGATCCAACCTTTGCCCGCGACTTCCTCGGCTGGTCAGCGGAGAAGAACCTGCGCGAGATGTGCCAGGACATGTGGCATTGGCAATCGAAGAACCCCAACGGCTACGAATGAACCGGACAGGTCCGAATTAGTTCATAGTTCGGGCCCGCTCTTGAAATTGCGAGCTGTTTCCGGACATCGGGGGGATTGCAACTCCTCCCGAGACTTTTGAAATGCCGCGAGATTGGACGATATGATGCGTTTCCTGCCTGACAAATTCACCAGCATGCTGATCGTGACCATCCTGTTTGCGTCGGTGCTACCCGTACATGGTGAATTTGCAGAGTGGTTTGCACTGGCGACCAAATTTGCTGTCGGGCTCCTGTTCTTCCTGCATGGTGCCCGGCTATCGCGAGAGGCTGTCGTTGCAGGCATAACGCACTGGAGACTGCATCTGGCGGTGCTCTCATCGACGTTCATCCTGTTTCCTATCCTCGGTCTGGCGGCGGGATGGTCCGTTCCTGGACTGTCGCAGTCGGCCTTTTTTACTGGCATCCTCTTTCTTTGCGTTCTGCCTTCGACGGTCCAGTCGTCGATCGCCTTCACCTCAATTGCGGGCGGCAACGTTTCGGCGGCAATCGTGTCGGCGTCAGCGTCAAACATTTTCGGCATGTTTCTCACACCGTTGCTGGTCGGCCTGTTGTTTGCGGTCAAAGGCGGCGGTGGAATATCGGTCGACGCGCTTGAATCCATCCTGCTCCAACTGCTGGCGCCATTCGTGCTCGGGCAAATCCTGCAACCCTGGATCGGGAGTTTCATGCGGCGCCACGGCAAGGCGCTCGGTTTCGTCGATCGCGGCTCCATCCTGATGGTGGTCTATCTGGCTTTCAGCGAGGCCGTGGTTGAAGGCCTTTGGCGTACCGTGTCCTGGGACGATCTTGGCATGATGGTGGGCGTCAATATCGTCCTGCTGGTCGCCGTGCTGCTTGCGACCTGGTACGGAAGTAAATGGCTGGGCTTCAACCGGCCCGACCGCATCACGATCATGTTCTGCGGCTCGAAGAAAAGCCTCGCCAGCGGCGCACCAATGGCGAGCGCCATTTTTGCCGGTGCGAATGTCGGCAGCATCGTTTTGCCGCTGATGCTCTTTCATCAGATACAGCTCATGGCCTGCGCAGTGATCGCCAGAAAACTGGCCGACCATAAAGATCACGACGAACGTGTTACGGCTGCCGCGGAGTAGGGCGTTCTCCTATTTTTCCGGAAATAGAAACGTCGTTACGAAGCGGGCGCCCCATTTGGGCCCGTCCGACGGTGCTTCCGCATAATACCGCGCAGAAACACCGAGGCTGACCCGTTGTTCTCCGAACTTGAAAACCTTCGATATGCCCGCGTTGATCGGCACGGTCCACTGCTCCGAGGTCCAGTCATAGGAGGACTCCGACGAAAGGCTCAGCGCTGTCGTATCGGGAAAAGTATAGGTGAGAAACGGCTGGGCAAAGCTCTGGCTGACAGCCTCACGGTCGCTGTGCCCGGCATAGGACCATATATGGTTGGCCAGTGCGCCATAGGTCCAGCCGCCATGCTGCTTGAGGATGACACCTGTCGGGCCTGCCCCCCATTTGCCGGTGCCAAGCTCGCTGCTGGTGGCGGTCGGCCACAGAAACACGGGGCCAACGCCCCAGGTTATACCGTCCAGAGACTGCGCGGGCGAAAGGAAGAAACTCTGTTCTGTGTCGCTCAGACCAAAACGACTGTCGAAACCGGCCGCTGGAGCCTCCTGATAGACGACGGGCACAATTGTGCGGACGATAAGGTTCCAGTCCTCATTCAGCGAAAACGGAATGACAGGCTGAATGTTGAGTGAATATCGGTAAGCATCCTTGGGGCCGAAGCAGCAGTCGTAATTCTGCTGGAAAGGAACACTGATGAGGCTTGAAATGGGGTTGGCGAGTTTTTTGGCCAGTTCCTGTTCTGCATCAGCGCGAGCGAGATTGATACTCGCGGCAACAGCAGCCAGAAAGACCAATAATTTCAAAATTGAACTGCGCACCTGAGCCTCATTACAGTTAAATGATATAATGATGTAAATGCCCGTAAAGTATCATGACGCTACCATTACGATTTTATATTTCCATCGATTATTTTTCCCAATGGAAATTATAAACAATATTAGATTTATCTGTTTTATTTAAAACGGAAACAAACCTTTCCATAATGCGCTTGCGAGTGCAATTGGATCGGCGTAGGAGAACGGGCAGGGGCTGGCTCCGCGATTACGGGATTCCGGCCTTCAAATATTCTAACGAAATGTGCGCAATTGTTGCGCTGTCTTTGCACGTGCGCAGTGCAAGGCGGAGAAGGCAGAAATCAATGGCAAAGAACGATGCCCAGGCTTTTGATCAGGAAGCACTAGCAGAAGCCTATAACCGGGCTCTCGCTCTGGAAAAGGCTGGCGATTTCGATGCTGCCGCCAAGGCATATGAGGATGTGCTGCGCATCGATCCTGATGACCATGGCGGCGCTGCCGTGCGGCTTGCGAGCATGGGACGCGGCGCTGTGCCGTTAAAGGCGCCGGATGCCTATGTGTCCACGCTTTTCGATCAGCACGCCGAAATGTTTGACACAATCCTTGTAGACCAGCTTGGCTATGACGTTCCGCTGCAGCTGCGCGAAATGCTCCTTGAACTGGACGAGGAGTTTTTCGCAGAACGCATGCTTGATCTCGGCTGCGGCACCGGTTTATCCGCCGACGCGCTCGACGACATGGCCGGACATAAGACGGGCGTCGATATTTCTGAAAACATGATCGAAGTCGCTTACGAGAAAGGCGATTATCAGGCGCTGTTTGTCGGCGAAGCCGTACGCTTTCTCGAGACCACCAACGAACCGCAATGGGACCTGATCGTCGCCACCGATGTCCTGCCATATATGGGCGAACTCGACAAATTCTTCGCGGGCGTCGCCGCACATCTGTCGTCAGGCGGACATTTCGGCTTTTCAAGCGAGACATTGGACGATGCGCGACTTGCCGGACGCGCATTTATGGTCGGTAATTATCAGCGCTTTGCACACGCACAATCCTATGTGCGTGCGATGCTCGACAACCATGATATGGACTGTGTGTGCTGCGAAGATATTGTCGTTCGCAGTGAACAGGGAGCGCCGGTTCCAGGACATCTCTATATCGCGCGGCGTCGCTGATATTCACGCTGGCGGCACGTCCTCGAAAGCAAGGGCAGCTTTCATAATGGCATCGGCTTTGAGGTCAGGTTCTCACGCGAACTTCACATCGGATAGTTCCATAATCTATCTTATGCAATCGACGTATATAACAGCAATATACAGATGCGACAGATGGGCAAGATAGAGATGCGACATTTTTAGGTCGCGTGCTCTGTTCAGATCGAACGAGGAAAGGAAGACTGGCTCTCTATTGATGTGTATCAGTTTAGAGAGTTGCCATGTCTTGTTTGATT